>NZ_LZMD01000061.1 GCF_001668575.1 Mycobacterium sp. 1164985.4 | reverse complement strand
GGCTCCGCGCTCGGTGCTCGGTGAGCTGGCCGCCGAGGTATACGGACGGCCGTCCGAACGGCTGCGGGTCATCGGGGTCACCGGTACCTCCGGCAAGACCACGACCACTTATCTCGCCGAGGCGGGGCTGCGTTCGGCCGAGCGGGTGGCGGGGCTGATCGGCACTGTCGGAATCCGGATCGACGGACGCGATCAGGCCAGCGTCCTCACCACACCCGAGGCGCCGGATCTGCAGGCCCTGCTCGCGGCGATGGTCGAGCAGGGCGTCGACACCGTCGTGATGGAGGTGTCGAGCCACGCGCTCACACTCGGCCGCGTCGACGGCGTGCACTTCGCGGTCGGCGGGTTCACCAACCTGTCGCGTGACCACCTCGACTTCCACCCGACGATGCGGGACTACTTCGAGGCCAAGGCTCGGCTGTTCGATCCCGAATCCCGCAACCGCGCAGACCTTTCCGTGCTGTGCGTGGACGACGACGCGGGCCGGGAGATGGCCAGGCTGGCGCGCGATCCGGTGACGGTCAGCGCGACCGGTCGCGTCGCCGACTGGCGCATCGAGGACATCCGCACCGTCGATCGCAACGCGCAGGAGTTCTTCGCGGTGGACCCGGCGGGTGTGCACCACGGCCTGCGGATCGGGTTGCCGGGTCGCTACAACGTGGCCAACTGCCTGCTCGCGATCGCGCTGCTCGACGCCGTCGGCGTATCACCCGAGCAGGCCGCGCCGGGGCTGCGCGGCGCGACGGTGCCCGGCCGAATGGAACCCGTCGACCGCGGGCAGGATTTTCTCGCGGTGGTCGACTACGCCCACAAACCCGGCGCCCTGCAGGCCGTGCTGTCGACGCTGCGGGCGCAGACTGAGGGCCGGTTGGCGGTCGTGTTCGGTGCGGGCGGCAACCGCGACCCGGGCAAGCGGGGGCCGATGGGCCGCGTCGCCGCGGAGCTGGCCGATCTGGTGGTGGTGACCGACGACAATCCGCGCGACGAGGACCCGGCCGAGATCCGCGCGGCGATCGTGGACGGGGCGGTGGGCGAACAACGCAAGACCGAGGTCATCGAGGTCGGTGACCGTCGCGCCGCGATCGAGCACGCGGTGGCATGGGCGCGGCCCGGCGACGTGGTGCTCGTCGCGGGCAAGGGCCACGAGGCGGGTCAGACCAGCGCCGGGGTGACGCGCCCCTTCGACGACCGCGAGGAACTGGCGCGCGCCCTCGAGGGACGCCGGTCATGATCGACTACACGCTCGCCCAGGTCGCCGAGATCGTCGGCGGCCGGCTCACCGACATCTCCGAGGCCGACGCCGCGGCCGTCAGGGTCACCGGCACCGTCGAGTTCGACTCGCGGGCCATCACCCCCGGAGGTCTCTTCCTCGCCTTACCGGGAGCCCGCTCCGATGGACACGACTTCGCCGCTACGGCGGTGCAGGCCGGTGCGGCGGCCGTGCTGGCCGCGCGGCCGGTCGGGGTGCCCGCGATCGTCGTGGACCCGACGCCGCAGACCTCCGACCGCGCGGCCGGGGTGCTCGAACACGATGTCGACGGCTCCGGCGCGGCCGTGCTCGCGGCGCTGGCGAAGCTGGCCGGGGCGGTCGCCGCGGAGCTCGTCGCCGGCGGGTTGAGGATCATCGGTATCACCGGATCATCGGGTAAGACCTCCACCAAGGATCTGGTGGCCGCGCTGCTGGCCCCACTCGGTGAGGTGATCGCGCCGCCGGGATCGTTCAACAACGAGCTCGGCCACCCGTGGACGGTGCTGCGCGCGACGCGGTCCACCGACTTTCTGGTGCTGGAGATGTCGGCCCGCCATCGCGGAAACATCGCCGCGCTGGCCGCGATCGCACCGCCGTCCATTGCGGCGGTGCTCAACGTCGGCACCGCGCACCTCGGTGAATTCGGCTCACGTGAGGCCATCGCCGAGACGAAATCCGAACTGCCACAAGCGGTTCCGGTGCACGGCGCGGTGATTCTCAACGTCGACGACAGTGCGGTGGCCGCAATGGCCGCGAAGACCGCCGCGCGCATCGTGCGCGTGTCGCGGGAGCCCGGCGGCCGAGACGTGGACGTGTGGGCCGAGGCGGTCACGCTCGACGAGGTGGCCAGGCCGCGGTTCACGCTGCACGCCGGCGAGGAGCGGGTCGACGTCGCGCTGGCCGTGCACGGCGACCATCAGGTGTCCAACGCGTTGTGTGCGTCGGCCGTCGCGCTGGAGTGCGGCGCCTCCCTCGAGCAGGTGGCCGCAGCGCTGGCCACCGCCGGTCCGGTGTCCAAAAACCGCATGCAGGTCGTCACCCGCAGCGACGGCGTCACCGTCATCAACGACGCCTACAACGCCAACCCGGACTCGATGAGCGCGGGCCTCAAGGCGCTGGCGTGGATTGCCCGCGTGGGCCCACGCGCGGAGCGCAGGGGAGGTGGAGGCCGCCGTAGCTGGGCGGTGCTCGGCGAGATGGCCGAACTCGGAGACGACGCGATATCCGAGCATGACCGCATCGGCCGGCTGGCCGTGCGCTTAGATGTGTCACGACTCATCGTCGTCGGAACCGGGAGGACTATGAGCGCCATGCACCACGGCGCGGTGATGGAGGGATCGTGGGGTGCTGAGGCCACCATGGTCGCCGACGCCGACGAGGCGCTGGACCTCCTGCGCGCCGAACTTCAGCCGTCCGACGTGGTGCTGGTGAAGGCCTCGAACGCGGCCGGCCTCGGCGCGCTGGCCGACGCCCTGCTCGATATCGGACCCGCCGAAACCCGGGACCCGCACGCATGAGGCAGATCCTCATCGCCGTCGGCATCGCGCTGACGGTCTCGATCCTGCTCACTCCGGTACTGATCCGCCTGTTCACCCGCCAAGGCTTCGGCCATGAGATCCGCGAGGACGGGCCGCCCACGCACGCCAAGAAACGCGGCACGCCGTCGATGGGCGGGGTGGCGATCGTCGCCGGCATCTGGGCCAGTTACCTGGGCACGCACCTCGTCGGGGTCGTGATCGACGGCCGCGGACCGTCGGCGTCCGGCCTACTCGTGCTGTTTCTGGCCAGCGCGCTCGGCGTCGTCGGGTTCGTCGACGACCTGATCAAGATCCGGCGCTCGCGCAACCTCGGGTTGAACAAGACGGCCAAGACCGTGGGCATCCTGGCCGCCGCGGTGATCTTCGGCGTGCTCGCCCTGCAGTTCCGCAACGCCGACGGGCTGACGCCCGGCAGCGCCGAACTGTCCTATGTACGCGAGATCGCTACGGTCACACTGCCGCCCGTGCTGTTCGTGCTGTTCTGCATCGTGGTGGTCAGCGCCTGGTCGAACGCGGTGAACTTCACCGACGGGCTCGACGGGCTGGCCGCAGGCGCTATGGCGATGGTGTGTGCGGCGTACGTGCTGATCACGTTCTGGCAGTTCCGCAACGCCTGCGCCACCAGCCCGGGCCTCGGCTGCTACAACGTGCGCGATCCGCTCGACCTGGCGATCATCGCCGCGGCCACCGCGGGCGCCTGCATCGGTTTCCTGTGGTGGAACGCCGCGCCGGCGAAGATCTTCATGGGCGACACGGGCTCGCTGGCCCTCGGCGGCATCATCGCCGGGCTCTCGGTGGCCAGCCGCACCGAGATGCTGGCCGTCGTGCTCGGCGCCCTGTTCGTCGCCGAGGTCGTCTCGGTCGTCGTGCAGATCCTCGCGTTCCGGACCACCGGCCGCAGGGTCTTCCGGATGGCGCCGTTCCACCACCATTTCGAGCTGGTGGGGTGGGCGGAGACGACGGTGATCATCCGGTTCTGGTTGCTCACCGCGATCGCCTGCGGGCTCGGCGTCGCGTTGTTCTACAGCGAGTGGCTGACCACCGTCGGTGCCTGACATGACCGTCGAGCCGCTGCTACCGGGGGCGCGGGTGCTGGTGACCGGCGCGGGCCTCACCGGCCGCTCGGTCAGCGCCGTGCTCGAGCCCACCGGCGTGCGGCTGACGATCTGCGACGACGACCCGCTGGCCCTGCAACGGCTGATCACGCCCGCGAAGGTGGTCACCACCGCCGAAGCCGAGGCCACCATCGGCGAGTACGCGCTCGTCGTCACCAGCCCGGGGTTCGCCCCGACCACGCCGGTGCTGGGCGCGGCGGCGGCCGCGGGCGTCCCGATCTGGGGCGATGTCGAATTGGCCTGGCGGCTGGACCAGGCGGGCTGGTTCGGGCCGCCGCGGCGCTGGCTGGTCGTGACCGGGACCAACGGCAAGACCACGACCACGTCGATGCTGCACGCCATGCTGGTCGCCGCGGGACGACGGGCGGTGCTGTGCGGCAACATCGGCAACCCCGTGCTCGACGTGCTCGCCGAGCCGTCCGATCTGCTCGCGGTCGAGCTGTCGAGCTTCCAGTTGCACTGGGCGCCGTCGCTGCGTCCGGACGCGGGTGTCGTGCTCAACGTCGCCGAGGACCACCTCGACTGGCACGGCTCCATGGCCGCCTATGCCCACGCCAAGGCCCGCGTGCTCAACGGACGCGTCGCGGTTGCCGGGCTCGACGATCCGGTGGCGGCGGGTCTGCTGGAGACCGCGGCCGCGCCGACCCGTGTCGGTTTCCGGCTGGCGGAGCCCGCGCCGGGCGAACTGGGCGTGGCCGGCGGCACACTCCTCGACTACGCGTTCGGCGATCCGCCCGAGGGCGGATGGGCACTGGCCGACGCGGCGTCGATCCCGGTGGCCGGCCCCGTCGGGGTGCTCGACGCGCTGGGCGCCGCGGCGCTGGCCCGTGCGGTCGAGGTGCCGCCGGCGGCGATCGCCGACGGGCTGGCCGGATTCCAGGTGGGCAGGCACCGCGCCGAGGTCATCGGAACCGTCGATGGGGTCGCCTACGTCGACGACTCGAAGGCCACCAACCCGCACGCCGCACAGGCATCGATCGCCGCCTACCCGCGCGTGGTGTGGGTGGCCGGCGGCCTGCTCAAGGGCGCCTCGGTCGACGAACTGCTGGTATCGGTCGCGAATCGGCTGGTCGGCGCCGTGTTGATCGGCCGGGACCGGGCGCTGATCGCCGAGGCGTTGGCGCGACACGCCCCGGATGTCCCCGTCATCGAGGTTGTGACGGGGGAGGATTTTGGGGTGCAAGGGACAAATGGGTCGGATGTTAGTGCTGCTACTAGTGTGATCAGACTCGAAGGCCAGCCCTCCGGCGACGCGATCATGGCCGCAGTGGTCGGCGCCGCCCGCGACCTCGCTCGGTCCGGCGACACGGTGTTGCTGGCACCGGCGGGTGCCTCCTTCGACCAGTTCAGCGGCTACAGCCACCGCGGCGACGCGTTCGCCGATGCCGTGCGCGCCCTGACCCGGTAGCCGCCGATGACGACCATCCTGACCCGGCTGCGGCTCCGCAGGACGGGCGCCGAAGACAAACCGGCCGAACCGGTGTCCGCGGGCGTCGGGCCCCGGACTCGGGTCGGGGCGTGGCTGGGACGCCCGATGACGTCGTTCCACCTGATCATCGCGGTGGCGGCGCTGCTGACCACCCTCGGCTTGACGATGGTGCTCTCGGCGTCGGGGGTGTACTCGTACGACCAGGACGGCTCGCCGTGGGCCGTGTTCGGCAAGCAGGTGCTGTGGACGGTCATCGGGCTGTTCGGGTTCTACCTCGCGATGCGGATCCCGGTGCAGCTGATGCGGCGCATGGCGTTCTCGAGCTTTGCGCTGACGACCGTGCTGCTGATTCTGGTGCTGATCCCGGGAATCGGCACCGTGTCCAACGGTTCCCGCGGCTGGTTCGTGATCGCCGGATTCTCGATGCAACCCTCCGAGCTGGCCAAGATCGCCTTCGCCATCTGGGGCGCGCATCTGCTGGCCGCGCGCCGCATGGAGCAGGCCACGCTGCGCGAGATGCTGATCCCGCTGGTGCCCGCGGCCTTCGTCGCGCTGGCGCTCATCGTCGCCCAGCCCGACCTGGGGCAGACGGTGTCGCTGGGCATCATCCTGCTGGGCCTGCTGTGGTATGCCGGCCTGCCGCTGCGGGTGTTCCTGTCCTCGCTGTTCATGGTCGTGGTGTCGGCCGCGGTGCTGGCGATGGCCGAGGGCTACCGGTCCGCGAGGGTGCAGTCCTGGCTGAACCCCGCCGCCGATACGCAGGGGTCGGGCTATCAGGCCCGGCAGGCCCGGTTTGCGCTGGCCAACGGCGGCGTGTTCGGCGACGGTCTCGGCCAGGGCGCGGCCAAGTGGAACTACCTGCCCAACGCGCACAACGACTTCATCTTCGCGATCATCGGCGAGGAGCTCGGCTTCATCGGCGCAGGCGGACTGCTGTGCCTGTTCGGGCTGTTCGCCTACACCGGCATGCGAATCGCCCGGCGTTCGGCCGATCCGTTCCTGCGCCTGCTCACCGCCACCGCGACGCTGTGGATCATGGGCCAGGTGTTCATCAACGTCGGCTACGTGGTGGGCCTGTTGCCCGTGACCGGGCTGCAGCTGCCGCTCATCTCGGCCGGTGGAACCTCAACGGCGACAACGCTTCTGATGATCGGCATCATGGCGAGCGCGGCGCGCCACGAACCGGAGGCGGTCGCGGCGCTGCGGGCCGGGCGCGAGGACAGGGTCAACAGCCTGCTGCGGCTGCCGCTGCCGGCAGCGTATGTGCCGCCGCGGATCGAGGTGGCCAGGGAGCGGCTCGGCAGGCGCGGCGCCGAACGCTTGGGCAAACCCGGCAAGGCCAAGCGCGCCCGGGCTCCCAAGCCGGCGGCGAAGCAGGCGCCCAAGCCCGCACGCAAACGCCAGACGGCCGGTAAGCCCGTCCGGGCGGCAAGGCATCATGGAGGCGGCCGCGCGGAGAAAAGCCGCCGGCGCGCACTGGAAGGTCAGCGTTACGGGTGAACGACACGGGTTCCGTCCCTCGGCGGCCGGGGGACGACCGGGGAGTCTCCGTGGTCCTCGCGGGCGGCGGCACCGCGGGACACGTCGAACCGGCGATGGCGGTGGCCGACGCGCTGACCGACCTCGTCCCTGACGTGCGGATCACCGCGCTCGGTACCGAGCGCGGGCTGGAGACCCGGCTGGTGCCCGAGCGCGGATACCACCTCCAGCTCATCACGCCGGTGCCGCTGCCCAGGAAACTCTCCGGAGACCTGCTGCGGCTGCCCCTGCGGGTGCGGCGGGCGGTGCGGCAGACCCGGACGGTGCTCGACGAGGTCGGTGCCGACGTCGTGATCGGCTTCGGTGGTTACGTCGCGCTGCCCGCCTACCTGGCCGCGCGCAGTGTGCGCCGCAGCCGACGGGTGCCGGTGGTGGTGCACGAGGCGAACGCGAGCGCGGGCTGGGCCAACCGGGTCGGCGCCCGCTCGGCGCTCCGCGTGCTGTCGGCCGTCGCCGACCCCGGACTCGGCAGGCCGGCCGAGGTGGTCGGCGTGCCGGTGCGTGCGGCGATCACGTCGCTGGACCGCATGGCCCTGCGTGACGAGGCCCGTGCCCACTTCGGTTTCGCGCCCGAGGCCCGCGTGCTGTTGGTGTTCGGCGGATCGCAGGGGGCGCAGTCGCTGAACCGAGCGGTCTCGGGGGCCGCCAAAGATCTTGCCGCGGCCGGTATCTCGGTGCTGCACGCGCACGGTCCCAAGAACACCCTCGAGTTGCGCGAGCCGGCCGACGGTGACCCGCCGTACGTTCCCGTCCCGTACCTGAACCGGATGGACCTCGCCTACGCCGCCGCCGACGTGGCGATCTGCCGCTCCGGGGCGATGACGGTCGCCGAACTGACCGCGGTCGGGCTGCCCGCGGTGTACGTCCCGCTGCCGATCGGCAACGGCGAACAACGACTCAACGCGCTGCCGGTGGTCAACGCCGGGGGCGCGCTGATGGTCGACGACGCCGACCTGTCGCCGGCCTTCGTCGCCGAGACCGTCGTCGATCTGCTCACCGACACCGGCCGGTTGCAGACCATGACGGCGGCCGCTGCGCTGGCCGGGCACCGCGACGCGGCCAGACGGGTCGCCGAGATCGCGTTGGAAGTCGCGCACGCCGAGAGCCGAAAGAGGCTGCGGTGAAACCGAAGTCGTTACCCGAGGAGTTGCAGCGCGTGCACATGGTCGGCATCGGGGGTGCCGGCATGTCGGGTATCGCACGCATCCTGCTGGACCGTGGCGGGCTGGTATCGGGTTCGGATGCCAAGGAGTCGCGGGCGGTGGCCGCGTTGCGGGCCCGCGGCGCCGCCATCCGGATCGGTCATGACGCCTCCTCGCTGGACCTGCTGCCGGGCGGGCCGACGGCCGTCGTCACCACCCACGCCGCCATCCCCAAGACGAACCCCGAACTGGTCGAGGCGCGTCGACGCGGCATCCCGGTGATTCTGCGGCCGGTGGTCCTGGCCAAGCTGATGGCCGGCCACACCACGCTGATGGTGACCGGGACGCACGGAAAGACCACGACCACCTCGATGTTGATAGTGGCGTTGCAGCACTGCGGTTTCGACCCGTCGTTCGCGGTGGGCGGCGATCTCGGGGAGGCGGGCACCAACGCGCACAACGGCAGCGGTGACTGCTTCGTGGCCGAGGCCGACGAGAGCGACGGCTCGCTGCTGGAGTACCACCCCGACGTCGCGGTGGTGACGAACATCGAGGCCGACCATCTCGACTTCTTCGGTAGCGCCGAGGCCTACGGAGCCGTTTTCGACGATTTCGTCGAACGGCTCAAACCCGGTGGCGCGCTGGTGGTCTGCACCGACGACCCCGGCGCCGCGGCGCTCGCTGAGCGCACCGCCGAGCTGGGCATCCGGGTGCTGCGCTACGGCAGCGACCCGAGCCTCCCGCTGCAGGGCACCCTGTTGAGCTGGGAGCAGCATGACACCGGCGCGGTGGCGCACATCCAGTTCGCCGACGAATCGCACCCACGCGTGATGCGCCTGGCGGTACCCGGACGACACATGGCGCTCAACGCGATCGGCGCGGTGCTGGCGGCCATCGAGGCCGGCGCGCCGATCGACGCCGTGCTCGACGGGCTGGCCGGATTCGAGGGCGTGCGCCGTCGCTTCGAGCTGGTCGGTGAGGCCAATGGCGTGCGGGTCTTCGACGACTACGCGCACCACCCGACCGAGGTGCGGGCGACGCTGAGCGCGCTGCGCACCGTCACCGAACAGGCCGGCGGCCGGTCGATCGTCGTCTTTCAACCTCATTTGTATTCGCGCACACAGACATTCGCTCGCGAGTTCGGCCAGGCTCTCGACGGCGCCGACGAGGCCTTCGTGCTCGACGTCTACGCCGCCCGCGAACAGCCGATCGCCGGGGTCAGCGGCGCCAGCATCGTCGAGCACATCAGCGTGCCCGGAACCTATGTGCCCGACTTCTCCGCGGTGGCGGCGCGGGTAGCCGAGGCCGCCGCGCCGGGTGATGTCGTGGTGACGATGGGTGCGGGTGATGTCACGATGCTCGGCCCGGAGATTCTCACCGCGTTGCGTATCAAGGCCAACCGGAGCACACCGGGGTCGCGATGACCGGTCCGATCGACCCCAACGCGGCCGAGGAGGCACAGGAGTCCCCGGACCCTGCCGAACCGTCGGCCGAGGAGACGCCGCAGGCCGGCGAGACATCCGCCGCCGCACCGGATTTCGAGGGGCCGCGGCGACGGGCGCGCCGGGAACGTGAGGAGCGCCGCGCCGCCCAGGCCCGGGCAATGGCGATCGAGCAGGCACGCAGGGAAGCCAAGCGGCGGGTGATGGGCAAGCCTCCGGGAGACGGCAGAAAGCTGCGGCGCGGAACGGTACGCGGCCTGAAGGTGCTGATGTGGTCGGCATTGATCAGTGTCATCGTCGTCGGGCTCGGGCTGCTGCTGTACTTCACGCCGGTCATGGCGGTGCGCAACACCGTGGTCACCGGCGTGGGTGCGGTGACGCAGGAGGAGGTCGTCGCGGCGGCCGCCGTCGCGCCCGGCACGCCGCTGCTGCAGGTCAACACCGACAGCGTGGCCGAACGGGTGGCCGCGATCCGGCGGATCGCCAGCGCGCGCGTCCAGCGTCAGTACCCGTCGACACTGCGGATCACCGTCGTCGAGCGGGTACCGGTGGTGGTCAAGGACTATCCCGACGGGCCGCATCTGTTCGACCGCGACGGCGTCGACTTCGCCGTCGGGGTGCCGCCGCCGGGCGTGCCATACATCGACACCGACAATCCCGGTCCCAACGATGAGCCGACCAAGGCGGCGCTTCAGGTGATGACGTCGTTGCGCCCGGAGGTCGCCGAGCAGGTCGCGCGCATCGCGGCGCCCTCGGTCGCGGCCATCACCCTGCAGCTCTCCGACGGTCGACAGGTGGTGTGGGGGACCACCGACCGGACCGAGGAGAAGGCGCTCAAGCTCGGCGCTCTGCTCACTCAGCCGGGCAAGACCTACGACGTGTCGAGCCCCGACCTGCCGACCGTGAAGTGACCTGCCACTCGATCGGCGCTGGAAGTTGCGCGAAAAATTTGTCGCGCGTGTCGGCGCGCCTGCATCGCTAGGTCGCGACCTCGCCCTACCGTTCTGGTTGCGCGGAACAACTTGACATAACTATAACCCTCTGGTTGAGGTTTAGGGTTTGCCAAAACTCGGCGTGTCGTCGGACAACCTGGGAGGAAGGGATCGCAATGACCCCCCCACACAACTACCTCGCCGTCATCAAGGTGGTCGGCATCGGTGGCGGCGGAGTCAACGCCGTCAACCGGATGATCGAGCAGGGCCTCAAGGGCGTGGAGTTCATCGCCATCAACACCGACGCGCAGGCGTTGTTGATGAGCGACGCCGACGTCAAGCTCGACGTCGGTCGCGACTCCACGCGTGGGCTCGGCGCCGGAGCCGACCCCGAGGTGGGGCGCAAGGCCGCCGAGGACGCCAAGGACGACATCGAGGAACTGCTGCGCGGCGCCGACATGGTGTTCGTGACGGCGGGCGAGGGCGGTGGCACCGGCACGGGCGGTGCGCCGGTGGTGGCGTCGATCGCGCGCAAGCTCGGCGCCCTGACCGTCGGCGTGGTGACGCGTCCGTTCTCCTTCGAGGGCAAGCGGCGAAGCAACCAGGCCGAGAACGGGATTCAGGCGCTGCGCGAGAGCTGCGACACCCTGATCGTCATCCCCAACGACCGGCTGCTGCAGATGGGCGATGCCGCGGTATCGCTGATGGACGCGTTCCGCAGCGCCGACGAGGTGCTGCTCAACGGCGTGCAGGGCATCACCGACCTGATCACGACGCCTGGCCTGATCAACGTCGACTTCGCCGACGTCAAGGGCGTGATGAGCGGGGCGGGCACCGCGCTGATGGGTATCGGTTCGGCCCGCGGCGACGGCCGCGCCCTCAAGGCCGCCGAGATCGCGATCAACTCGCCGCTGCTCGAGGCCTCGATGGAGGGCGCGCAGGGCGTGCTGCTGTCGGTGGCCGGCGGCAGCGACCTGGGCCTGTTCGAGATCAACGAGGCCGCCTCGCTGGTGCAGGACGCCGCGCATCCCGAAGCCAACATCATCTTCGGCACGGTCATCGACGACTCGCTCGGCGACGAGGTACGGGTGACGGTGATCGCGGCCGGCTTCGACTCCGCCGGCCCGGGACGCAAACCGGTCGTGAGTCCCGCCGAGGGGCAGGGCATCACCCCGGGCAAGGCGGGCAAGGTGAGCACATCGCTGTTCGAGCCCGCGGATCCGGCGAGCGTGCCGGTGCACACCAACGGCGCGACGGTCAGTATCGGCGGGGACGATGACGACGACGTCGACGTGCCGCCGTTCATGCGCCACTGATCCGGCAATACTGGCGACCGTGACGGTTCGCATACGGCGCGTGACCACGACACGGGCCGGCGGCGTCTCCGCGCCGCCGTTCGACACCTTCAATCTCGGCGACCATGTCGGCGACGATCCGGCCGCGGTGGCCGCCAACCGAAAACGGCTCAGCGGCGCCATCGGTCTGGGCGACGACGGAATCGTGTGGATGAATCAGGTGCACAGCGATCACGTCGTCGTGATCGACGAGGCCACCGACCGACCCGTCGACAATACTGACGCATTGGTCACCGCGACACCGCGATTGGCTTTGGCGGTGGTTACCGCCGACTGCGTTCCCGTTTTATTGGGCGACGCGCGCGCCGGAGTGGTGGCCGCCGTGCACGCCGGACGTGTGGGTGCCCAGAAGGGCGTCGTCGCCCGCACGGTGGAGGCGATGCTGTCGCTCGGCGCGCACCCCGAGGACATCTCGGCGCTGCTCGGGCCCGCGGTCAGCGGACGCAATTACGAGGTCCCCGAAGCCATGGCCGCCGAGGTCGAGACCACGTTGCCCGGCAGCCGCACGACGAGTGCGAAAAACACCCCCGCCCTCGACTTGCGAGCCGGAATCCACACGCAGCTAACGAGTTTGGGCGTCACCGCCATCGATGTCGACCCGCGATGCACGGTCGAGGACCGCAACCTGTTCAGCCACCGCCGCGACGCCCCGACCGGGCGCCTGGCCTCACTGGTGTGGATGGAGTGAGCGAGGCCATGCCGTCGTCCCGCGAACTCGAACTGACCGAAGCGCTGACGGCCGTGCGGGCGCGGCTCACCGCGGCCGCCGAAGCCGCGGGACGCGATATCGCCGAAATTGAATTACTTCCTGTGACCAAATTCTTTCCCGCCGACGATGTCATTATTCTGCGCCGTTTGGGGTGTGAGGCTTTTGGCGAGTCACGCGAACAGGAAGCGTCGAATAAAGTCCGCGAAATCGCGTCGAATCCGGATATCGGTCCCATTCGCTGGCACATGGTCGGACGCATTCAGCGCAATAAGGCGCGCTCCATTGCCGGATGGGCGTATGCGGCGCACTCGGTCGACAGCCGCAAATTGATCGACGCGTTGAGCGGAGCGGCGTCCGCGGCGCTCGAGGACGGCAGCCGCGCCGAACCGCTGCGCGTCTTCGTCCAGCTGAGCTTCGACGGTGACGAGAGCCGCGGCGGCGTCGACATCAACAAGCCCGAATCCGTCGACGAGTTGTGCGCCGCCGCGCACGAGGCTCCGGGGCTGGAGTTCACCGGGCTGATGGCGATCCCTCCGCTCGGCGAGGACGCGGACACGGCGTTCGCGCGGGTCAACGCCGAGCTCAGAAGGGTCCAGGCCGGCTACCGCCAGCGCCTGGAGCTGTCGGCCGGGATGTCGAACGATCTGGAAGCGGCGGTCAAACACGGCTCGACATGTGTGCGTGTCGGTACCGCGTTATTGGGACAACGTCCTCTACCGTCACCAGAAGTAGTCACTCCAGTCACATCTTCATCACAGACACCAGAGTCCAGGGCATGAGAAGGGTCGAGCGATGAGCACACTTCACAAGGTCAAGGCGTACTTCGGTATGGCCCCGATGGATGACTACGACGACGAGTACTACGAGGACGACGAGCGCGGCGCCTCCCGTGGATATTCGCGCCGTAGTCGAGACGATCGCTTCGACGACGATGGTTACGGCCCGGGCCGTGGCTACGACGACCGCGATTACGACGACGCCCCTGGCGGTTATCGCGGCTACGAGGACCGGTTCGAGCCGCGGCTGCGCGCACCGCGCGAGTTCGAGCGGCCGGCGCCGCGGTTCGCCCCGATGCGCGGCGCCACCCGAGGCGCGCTCGCGATGGACCCCCGCAGGATGGCCGAGTTGTTCGAGGCGGGCAGCCCGCTGTCGAAGATCACCACGCTGCGGCCCAAGGATTACAGCGAGGCCCGCACGATCGGTGAGCGGTTCCGCGACGGCACCCCGGTGATCATGGACCTGGTCTCGATGGACAACGCCGACGCCAAGCGCCTCGTCGACTTCGCCGCGGGCCTGGCCTTCGCGCTGCGGGGTTCGTTCGACAAGGTCGCCACCAAGGTCTTCCTGCTGTCGCCCGCGGACATCGACGTCACCGCCGAGGAGCGGCGCCGCATCGCCGAGGCGGGCTTCTACTCCTATCAATAGGTCGGGCCACAGACGGGTAGGCTGGCGTCGCGCTCGGGCTTGAGCAGCCTCAGAGCGCGATTGCCTGTATCAAGCCTGTAGTAAAAGTCACATCTGTGCCCGTAGTGAGGACCGTCGGCGTTGTCGCTCTTCTTCGAGATCCTGGGCTTCGCCCTGTTCATCTTCTGGCTGCTGTTGATCGCGCGGGTCGTGGTCGAGTTCATCCGGTCGTTCTCCCGGGACTGGCATCCGAAGGGCGCGACCGTGGTGATCCTGGAGATCATCATGACGGTGACGGATCCGCCGGTGAAACTGCTCCGGCGGCTTATTCCCCAGCTCACGATAGGTGCGGTGCGCTTCGATCTGTCGATCATGGTGCTGCTGCTGGTCGCGTTCATCGGCATGCAACTGGCGTTCGGCGCGGCCGCCTGAGACCGCGCACTCGGCCGGCGTTTGCCCGCAGGAATTCGAGCGGAGAAATCGTCGCCGCCCGTGCGGCCTTGTTTGAAATTCGCTCTTAATTTCATCCTCTTCTGCAACGGCCGCGGCTGGTGTGACAGGATGGACGCCAGTTACGTTCCACCCACGCTCTACACTTTGAGACCGGTTGACTGTCCAGACTTCATAGGGGGCGACAATGCCGCTCACACCCGCCGACGTTCACAATGTCGCGTTCAGCAAGCCACCCATCGGCAAGCGCGGCTACAACGAGGACGAGGTTGACGCGTTCCTCGATCTGGTGGAGAACGAGCTGACGCGGCTCATCGAGGAGAACGCCGATCTCCGGCAGCGCGTCGCCGAACTGGACCAGGAACTGGCCTCGGCCCGCTCCGGCGGCTCCGGACAGTCGACCCAGGCCGTGCCCGTCTACGAGCAGCCCGCCCCCGAGCCTGCCGCCGCGCCGACGCCGCAGCCCGCTTACGAGGCACCGTCCGCGCAGGCCAGCGAGGACCAGGCGCTCAAGGCGGCCAAGGTGTTGAGCCTCGCCCAGGACACCGCGGACCGGTTGACCAGCACCGCCAAGGCTGAGTCGGAGAAGCTGCTGGCCGATGCGCGCGCACAGGCCGACGCCCTGGTGAGCGAGGCGCGGCAGACCGCAGAGACCACGGTCGCGGACGCTCGTCAGCGGGCCGACGCGATGCTCGCCGACGCGCAGACCCGCTCCGAGGCGCAGCTGCGCCAGGCGCAGGAGAAGGCCGACGCCCTGCAGGCCGACGCCGAGCGCAAGCACTCCGAGATCATGGGCACGATCAACCAGCAGCGCACCGTGCTGGAGGGTCGCCTCGAGCAGCTGCGGACCTTCGAGCGTGAATACCGCACCCGCCTCAAGACCTACCTGGAGTCTCAGCTCGAGGAGCTCGGCCAGCGCGGCTCGGCCGCGCCCGTCGATTCGAGCGCCGGAAACGACGGCGGCGGCTTCAATCAGTTCAACCGGGGAAACAACTGAGCCGGCTGTCACCTAGGGTTGATCAATGCTGATCGTTGCGCTCGTCCTCGCTGTCATCGGCCTCGCGGCGCTGGTGACCGCGGTCGTCACCAGCAATGAATTGATTGCCTGGGTCTGTATAGCGGCCAGCGTGATCGGTGTCGTGCTCCTGATCGTTGATGCGGTCCGGGAGCGGTCGGGCCGCAAGGCCGAGACCTCCGACGAGGCGCACACCGAGGCCGAACCGGAATACTACGAGGACTACCCCGAGGACCAAACCGTCGCCGAGCAGCAACCCGAGTACGCCGACGCCGACGAAGAGACCACGGTCGTCGAACAAGCCGACTCCGGCGAAGACCGCCGTTAATCCCTTGGTGCAGAACCGGATTCGTCCGGTGAGAGCAGTTCGCGCACTTCGTCGTCGCTGACTTGATGAAAGTCGGCGAACACCTGGCCGACGGCCTCGAATCCCGGCGGCATGGTCGCGCAGACGACGTCGTCGGCTTCCTTGGCCAGTTCCCCGCACGCCGAGGCCGGCCCGACCGGCACCGCGACGACGACGCGGCCCGGCTTCTGGGCCCGCACGGCACGCACCGCGGCGAGCATGCTGGCGCCCGTGGCGATGCCGTCGTCGACGAGGATCACGGTCCTGCCCGTCAGATCGGGCGGCGGCCTGTCGCCCCGGTACGCGCGCTCGCGGCGGTTCAGCTCGTCGGTCTCGCGGGCGATCGCGGCCTCGATCGCCTCGTCGCCGATGTCGAGGCTGCGCACCAGGTTGTCATTGATGACGACGCCGCCCCCGCTGGCCAGCGCCCCCATGGCCAGCTCCTCCCACTGCGGCACACCGAGCTTGCGCACCAGAAACACGTCGAGCGGCGCGTGCAGCGAGCGGGCCACCTGCGCGGCGACCGGCACACCGCCGCGCGCTAGTCCGAGAACCACCACATCCTGACCGCGGTAGGACGACAGTTCACGGGCCAAGACCTCGCCGGCGTCGCGGCGGTCCTGATACACGCGCCTGCTGTTTCGGCGGGCGAGCCCGCTCCATCCGGTCATCACAGTCGATTCGATGTCGAGACCTTGTCAGCCTACGACCGTGGGTACCCCACCCGGACGCAATCCATCGGCGCGACGGCGACGAATATCGGGGTATGGGGATCGAATACGAGGGCGTGGTCGAGCACCCGCTGGACGAGGTGTTCGCCTGGCACGCACGGCCGGGCGCGATGCGGCGGCTCGTCCCGCCGTGGCAGCCGATGACGGTGGTCACCGAAGCGCAGTCACTGGCCGACGGGAAGGCGGTGCTCGGGCTGCCCGGCGGCCTGCGTTGGATCGCCCGACACGATCCGGCGCGCTACGACCCGCCGCACCGCTTCGTCGACGTGCTGTCCTCCGACGGCCCGACGTCCTGGCCGCCGCGCCTGGTCGGCCGGTGGACGCACACCCACTCGTTTGAGGCGGTGCCCGGCGGCACGCGAGTGCACGACCGCGTCGAGGCGCCGGTGCCCGCGGCCGCGTTGCGACCGATGTTCGCCTACCGGCATCGCCAACTCGCCGACGATCTGTCCGCCCACCGCGACGCCGCCGACGCCGGGCTCGCGCCGCTCACCGTCGCGGTCAGCGGGGCATCGGGGCTGGTCGGATCCGCGTTGACGGCCTTCCTGAGCACCGGCGGGCACCGGGTGATCCGGTTGGTGCGACGGCCCGCTGCTGGGCCGGACGAGCGACAGTGGGATCCCGCGCGAGCCGAACCCGGGCTGCTTGCCGGGGTGGACGCGGTCGTACACCTGGCCGGTGCGTCCATCGCGGGACGGTTCAGCGACGCGCACAAGGACGCGATCCGCACCAGCCGCATCGAACCGACCCGCCGTCTCGCCGAGGCGGCGGCGCGTGCCGAAGACGGACCGCGGGTGTTCGTCAGCGCGTCGGCGGTCGGCTTCTACGGTTTCGACCGCGGTGACGCGGTGTTGACCGAGGGGAGCGTGCCCGGCGACGGCTTCCTCGCCGACGTCGTCCAGAACTGGGAAGCGGCGACGGCGCCGGCCGCCGAGGCGGGGCTGAGGGTCGTCACCGTCCGCACGGGCATCGTGCAATCCGCGCGCGGCGGCACCTTGCGGCTGATGCGGCCGCTGTTCGCGGCGGGACTGGGCGGCCGGTTGGGCAGCGGCCGGCAGTGGCTGGCGTGGATCGCGCTCGACGACCTGCTCGACGTCTATCACCGCGCGCTCTACGACGCCCGGCTGACCGGTCCGATCAATGCCGTGGCGCCCCATCCTGTGCGCAACGCCGACTACACCAGGACGCTGGCGCGGGTGATGCGGCGTCCCGCCGTCTTACCGGTGCCGTCGTTCGGCCCCCGACTACTGCTCGGAGAGCAGGGCGCCCGCGAACTCGCCGAAGCCAATCAACGTGTTCTGCCCACCGCGCTGCAGGCGGTGGGACACCGCTTTCGCCATCCGTCGCTCGACGGTGCGCTCGCTCACGAACTCGGACACGCCTGAGGACAACGCGGGCCACGAAGCCCTGCACGAGGCGGCGTACCCGGGCGGCCGCGTCGTCTGCGAATTCGTCTGTCGCGCAACGTAGTTGGTCATGGGTAAGGCCGAAGGCGGCGACCTCGCCGTGATCGTCGTCGGCCAGCCAGATGTCCAGCAGTTTGCCGTCGACCTCGGGATGGAACTGCAGCGCAAGCGTGCGGCCGAGCAGGAACGCCTGGGACGCGTCAGCGGTGCGGGCCAGTTCGACGGCGCCCGGTGGCAGTGTCCAGCGATCGTAGTGCCATTGGAACCAGCGACCGCCCGGCACCAGTTCGGGGTCGGCGGACTCGACGTCATACCAACCGATCTCGGGTGAGGGCGATCGCGTCACCGTCCCGCCGAAGGCCTGGGCCAGCAGCTGCCCGCCGAAGCAGATGCCGAGGATCGGGACGCCTGCGTCGGCGGCGCGGCGCATCATCGCCATCTCCTCGCCGACCCAGCTGCTGCGCAACGCGTCGTCGTAGACGGGCCAGCGCGCGCCGAGCGGCACGAGCGCGTCGTACGCCGTCGGGTCGGGGAAGATCACGTCGCCGGCCGGAGAGTCCACGCGGTCGGCTGGTACGACCTCGAAGGTCTGCACGTCGAAGCCCGCGTCGGCGAAAGCCTCGCCCAGCAGCGCCTCGGTCGCGAGGTGCTCGTTGTAGAGGAACAGGACTTTCGCCGTCACGCGGCCATTATTCCGCGCGTAGATTGGTCGCCCAGCGGGCATCCCACGGGGTGTCTGTTCTGGCCGAATGGTTTCTCACCGCCGGTGAACGCGGCAACCCCAGTTGGGAGTTGCCGGCGTGGAGCGAGGGCAACCGGGCCGAGGCTTTGATTCACGGCGCGTCTTACTTCGATCGGCTCGTCACGGAGGTGGAGAAGCTCGGCTCCGGCGATCACCTGTTCTTCGCCGACTGGCGCGGGGATGCCGACGAGCGGTTGCGCGAGGAGGGCCCGACCGTGGCCGAGCTGTTCCGCGCGGCGGCCGACCGTGGCGTGCTCGTGAAGGGTTTGATGTGGCGGTCGTATCCGAATCGCTTGCAGTTCAACGAGGAGCAGAACCGCCACCTCGCCGAGACCATCGAACGCGCGGGGGGAGAGGTGTTGCTCGACCAGCGGGTGCTGGTCGGCGGATCGCACCATCAGCGGCTGGTGCTGCTGCGCCACCCCGACGAACCCGAGCGTGACGTGGCGTTCATCGGCGGTATCGATCTGTGCCACAGCCGCCGCGACGACGCGTCACACCGGGGCGACCCGCAGGCCGTGCAGATGTCGGCCCGGTACGGGAAGCGCCCCCCGTGGCACGACGTGCAACTCGAGGTGCGCGGTCCGGCCGTCGGCGCGCTGGACGTCACCTTCCGCGAACGGTGGACCGCACGGGCACCGCTGGATCTGTTCAACCCACTCGCCTGGTTGCGAGACAAATTCGGTGGCGATTCGCGACGGCGCCCGCTTCCGGAGCAGCCACCGGATCCGCCGTCCTGCGGGCCGCACGCGGTGCAGGTGCTTCGCACCTACGGTGACGCGTTGATCGAATACGAGTTCGCCAAGGAGGGGGAACGCAGCATCGCGCGTGGCTACACGAAGGCGATCCGGCGCGCCCGGCGCCTGATCTATCTCGAGGATCAGTATCTGTGGTCCGAGGAGGTGGCGAACCTGCTCGTCGGTGCGCTGACCGAGAACCCCGAACTGCATCTGGTGGCCGTGGTGCCGCGCTATTTCGACCTCGAGGGTGGTCTTGGCCGCCCGCCGACACTGGTGGGTCGTCAGCTGGCGCTCGATGCGTGCCGACGTGCCGCACCGGACCGCGTGCACGTCTTCGATGTCGAAAACCACGAGGGCACACCGGTTTACGTACACTCGAAGGTGTGCGTCATCGACGACACCTGGGCGTGCATCGGCAGCGACAACTTCAATCGGCGGTCGTGGACCCACGACAGCGAACTGTCGTGCGCGGTGCTCGACGCCGACGACACGTTCGCGCGTGACCTTCGGCTCCGGTTGCTGCGCGAGCACCTCGACCGGGCCGACGACGGCAGCGAGGACCAGGGCCTGATCGACCCCGTCACCGCCGTCGACGAGATCGTGGAAAGCGCACGGTCTTTGGAGGAGTGGCACCAATCGGGCCGCCGCGGGCCGCGGCCACCCGGCCGGTTGCGGCCCCACGAGGCAGAGCGAGTGGATCCCCTGACGCGGTTATGGGCCGAACCCGCCTATCGGATGATCTTCGACCCGGACGGTCGCTCGTACCGGGACCGGCTGCTGAGGCGTCGGCCGTGAACGCCGAGGAGTGGTTCCTCACCGCCGAGGAGCGCGGTAACCCCGCATCGGACCTCCCGGCGTGGTGCGACGGCAATCGTGTCGAACCGCTCGTGCACGGCTCAACCTATTTCGACCAGCTCGCCACCGAGGTGGAGGCGCTCGAACCGGGCGATCATCTGTTCTTCACCGACTGGCGTGGCGACCCCGACGAGAAGCTGCGCGACGACGGTCCGACGATAAGCGAATTGTTCTGCCGCGCAGCACAACGCGGTGTGATCGTCAAGGGGCTGGTGTGGCGGTCACATCTGGACAAGCTGGCCTACAGCGAGGAGGAGAACCGCCATCTCGGTGAGCGCATCGAGGAGGCCGGCGGAGAGGTGCTGCTGGACCAACGGGTGCGCATCGGCGGTTCCCACCACCAGAAGCTCGTCGTGATCAGGCATCCCGGCCGGCCGGAACGCGACGTGGCGTTCGCCGGTGGCATCGACCTGTGCCACTCGCGCCGTGACGACGCCTCACACCGGGGCGACCCGCAGGCCCTGCAGATGTCGGCCCGCTACGGGGAGCACCCGCCCTGGCACGACGTGCAGTTGCGTCTGCAGGGGCCCGTTGTGGGCGCACTGGACATGACATTCCGCGAGCGGTGGAACGATCCCGCCTCGCTGGACATGCTGAATCCCTTGGCGTGGCTGCGCGACAAGCTCCGCGGCGCGGACATGACGGCCGAACCGCTGCCTGAGCAACCCCCGGATCCGCCGCCGTGCGGCCCGCACCGAGTCCAGGTGTTGCGGACCTACCCGGACGCCCACTTCGCCTACGACTTCGCACCGACCGGCGAGCGCGGCATCGCACGGGCCTACAGCAAGGCGGTGCCGCGTGCCCGCCGGCTGATCTACCTGGAGGACCAGTACCTGTGGTCGAAGCGGGTGGCCAATCTGTTCGCCTCCGCGCTGCGGGACAACCCCGGGCTGCATCTGGTCGCGGTGGTGCCGCGATATCCCGACGTCGACGGCCGGCTCGCCCTGCCGCCCAACCAGGTCGGCCGCTGGCAGGCCCTCGAGACGTGTCACCGCGCCGCGCCGGACCGCGTGCACGTCTTCGATGTCGAAAACCACCAGGGCACACCGGTGTACGTGCACGCGAAGGTGTGCGTGATCGACGACGTGTGGGCCTGTTCGGGCAGCGACAACTTCAACCGGCGGTCATGGACCCACGACAGCGAGCTGTCCTGCGCGGTGCTCGACGAGGAGGGTGAGTTCGCCCGCGACCTGCGGTTGCGCCTGATGCGTGAGCACCTGGACCGTGCCGACGACGGAAGCGAGGACGGCGGGCTGGTCGACCCGGCCACCGCCGTGGACGAGATCATCGCGGCCGCACAGGCGCTGGAGGACTGGTACGCCTCCGGTCGTAGGGGACCGCGACCGCCGGGTCGGCTGCGTCCGAACAAGGCCGAGAGACTCGGGTTGTTGACGCGGTTGTGGGCAGAGCCCGCGTACCGGTTCATCTACGACCCCGACGGGCGGTCGTACCGCGACCGGCTGAAACGGCGGCTGTGAGCGGGCTGCGCGCGTGAAATCTACGCGCTTGCGCTGATGTTTTGCCGATACCCGGGTCGCATGCTGGCTAGCATGAACGCACTCGAGTGGAGCGAACTTGGTGTGAGCGGACTGCCGACCGGCACGGTGACCTTACTGCTGGCCGACGTCGAGGGATCGACGCGGTTATGGGATTCGCAGCCCGAGGAGATGCGCGCGGCGATTCGGCGACTCGACGCGACGCTGGCCGATCTCGTAGTCATGAACAACGGTGCCCGCCCCGTCGAGCAGGGCGAGGGCGACAGTTTCGTGCTGGCTTTCGCACGGGCCAGCGATGCGGTGGCGTGCGCGCTGGCGCTGCAGCAGGCGCCGCTGGCCCCGATCCGGCTGCGCATCGGCGTACACACCGGTGAGATCCAATTGCGCGACGAGGGCAACTACATCGGGACGACCATCAACCGCGCGGCGCGGCTACGCGATCTGGCGCACGGTGGACAGACGGTGCTCACCGGTGCGACCGAATCCATGGTCGTCGACTATCTGCCCGAGGGTGCGTGGCTGAGCGACCTCGGTTCACATCCGCTGCGAGACCTGCCCCGGCCCGAACGCGTCGTGCAACTGTGTCATCCGGACATCCGCAATGACTTCCCGCCCCTGCGTACGGCCGAGACCGCGTTGAGACACGATCTGCCCGCGCAGCTGACGCGATTCATCGGACGCCGCAAGCAGATCGGCGAGATCGGTGAGCTCCTGACCGGTAACCGGTTGGTGACGCTGACCGGTGCGGGTGGGGTGGGCAAGACGCGACTGGCTGTGCAGATCGCGGACCGTACCGATCTGCCGTCGGTCTGGTATGTGGACCTGGCGCCGATCAGCGACCCGGATCTCGTGCCGGTCGCCGTGCTGCGGGCGCTCGGGATACCAGACCAACCGGGTCGATCGACGATGGACAGCATCGTCGAGTTCGTCGGCGCGCGTGCGGGCCTCGCGGTGCTCGACAACTGCGAACACCTGCTCGAGGTCAGCGCCGAGCTGATCACCACTCTCCTGGAGCGCTGTCCGGCGCTGCGGCTGCTGGCCACCAGTCGCGAACCGATCGGCGTCGAGGGTGAGCTCGTCTGGCGGGTGGCCTCGCTGGCGATCGACGACGAGGCCGTCGAGTTGTTCGTCGACCGTGCTCGCCACGTTCAGTCCGATTTCACGCCCGCGGAAGAGGAACTGGCGGTCATCGGAGAGATCTGCAGTCGCCTGGACGGTATGCCGTTGGCGATCGAGCTGGCCGCCGCCCGGGTCCGCGCCCTGTCCGTGCGCGAGATCCTCGACGGCCTGCACGACAGGTTCCGCCTGTTGACAGGCGGATCGCGAAAAGCGGTGCGCCGCCAGCAGACTCTCAAGGCGTCCGTGGATTGGTCGCATCAGATGCTGACCGAGCCCGAGCGGGTCGTCTTCCGCCGGTTGGCGGCGTTCGCCGGGGACTTCGATCTCGAGGCCGCGCAGGCGGTGGCCACGGGGGGAGAGGTCGAGCGCTTCCAGGTGCTCGACCTGCTGATGCTTCTGGTGGACAAGTCGTTGGTGTTGGCCGAATCATCCAGTGGGCGAGTGAGATACCGGTTGCTGGAAACGGTCCGCCAGTATGCGCTGGACAAACTCGGTGAGTCCGGCGAAGCCGACATCGTGCGGGGTCGGCACCGGGATCATTACACCTCGATCACGCGACTGGCGACGCCGGGGCTCGCCGAGTACGAACGCCTCGTCACGCAGGCGGAGATCGAGATCGACAATCTCCGTGCCGCGTTCGCCTGGAGTCTCGAGCGGCAGGATGTCGACGTGGCACTGCGGTTCGCGAGTTCGTTGCAACCGCTGTGGCTCATGCGCGGGCGGGTACAAGAGGGCCTGTCCTGGTTCAACGCCGCCCTGGACGATCCGGCGCTCGAAGGGGCGTCCGATGTCGTGGCACAGGTCAGTGCGGTGGCCGACCAGGCGGTGCTCCACGCATGGGCGGTGACGGTCGGCGTCACGGAGGGTCTCGAGCAGGCCCTGGCCACGGCCAGGGAGCTCGACGACCCCGCGTTGTTGCTTCGGGTGCTGACGTCGTGTGTGGGGGCGGCCGCATTCGATGCCCAGTCGGCGTACCCGTACATCGACGAAGCTCTCGATTTGGCACGGCGATTGGACGACCGGTGGCGGCTCTGTCAGGTCCTCGGCTGGAAGGCGTTCATCGCCATCCTGCTCGGAGATCCTGTGCCGGCACGTGCGGCCGGCGAGGAGGGACAGTCGCTGGCCGATGCCATCGGCGACGTGTTCATGTCGCGGATGAATCGGTACTGGGGCCCGGCGATGGCCGTTTATCAGATAGGTGACCTGAAAGAGGGCACTGCCCTCCTGCATGCGCTTGCCGCGGAGGCGGATGCATCCGGGGACGTCATCCACGGCTACCTCGCGCGCGTCGGTCTCGCGCATGCGTATGTCTGGCTTGGCGATCCCGCCGCGGGGCGAAGCTACGCCGAGGCAGCCATCGAAGCCGCGACCACGCTCGGCCCGTTCCTCGAGCCGTGGGCGTACGCTCCGCTGGCCTTCGCCATCCTCGCAGAGGGAGACGTGAAAGCGGCTGCCGACGCGTGCGATTGGGCGTGGCAGCGCATCAACGCCCAGCCCGAGACGGCGATCACGAACGTCATCCCGTCGGCGGAGCTCGAGCTCGCCAGAGGTGATCTGCGGGCCGCCAGAGAGTACGCCGACACCGACGTGTCGGTGATGCAGGGGTGGCACCTGGCACGGGCCCTGGTGAATCGCTCTCGCATCGCCTTGGCGCAGAATGATCTCGGTCAGGCGGATGAAGACATGCGCCGGGCGCTGGACACCATGGCCGGTCATCGGTCCTATCAGATCGCGCCTGACGCGTTCGAGGTGCTGGGCGAGTTGACCTGTGCGGCCGGTGATCAGCGCAACGCGGCGCGTTTCCTTGGCGCCGCCGACGCCATGCGCAAACGCATGGGGCTGGTGCGGCTCCGAGTGCACGACGCGACGTACGCGGCAACGGTGTCGCTGCTCAGGGAGTCCCTCGGCGAGAAGGAATTCGAGGCGTTGTGGGACGAAGGGACCGCGCTGTCGATCGAGGAGGCCGTCGCGTACGCGCAGCGTGGACGCGGTGAGCGCAAGCGACCGTCGAGCGGCTGGGCTTCCTTGACGCCGACCGAGCTCGGCGTGGTCCGGTTGGTCGCCGAGGGACTCGGCAACAAGGACATCGCAGCAAGGCTCTTCGTGTCGCACCGGACGGTGCAGACGCATTTGACCCATGTCTACACCAAGCTGGGACTGACATCGCGCGTGCAGCTGGCACAGGAAGCTGCGCGGCACGCCTAGGATCGCGGTATGACAGTCGTTCTGGTGCATGGCAATCCGGAGACGGATGCGATCTGGGGTCCCTTGGTCGACGCGCTCGGCCGCGAGGACGTGGTGCGGCTCTCTCCGCCCGGGTTCGGTGCACCGCTATCCGACGACTTTGCGGCTACGTATCTCGACTACCGCGACTGGCTCGAGCGCGAACTGGAGCGCTTCGACGAGCCGGTCGACCTCGTCGGACACGACTGGGGCGGCGGCCACGTCGTCAACGTGGCGATGCACCGGCCCGACTTGCTGCGCACATGGACGAGCGACGTCGTCGGGCTGTTCGATCCCGACTACGTTTGGCACGACCTGGCCCAGGTGTGGCAGACGCCGGGAGCGGGCGAGGAACTCAACGAGACCATGATGGGCGGCACCGTCGACGACCGGGCAGCGCAGATGGCCGAGCTGGGCCTGCCAGCCGACATCGCCACATCGCTGGCCGAGGCGCAGGGGCCCGAGATGGGGCGCGCGATCCTCGCGCTGTACCGCTCGGCCGCGCAGCCGGCGATCGCCGAGGCCGCGCGTGGACTGGATGCGGCCGCCTCCCGGCCGGGCCTGTCGATCCTGGCCACCGAGGACCCGTACGTGGGGAGCGACGAGATGCGCCGGCGTGCGGCGCAGCGGGCCGGCGCGCGAACGGAAGTGCTCGAAGGGTTGGGGCACTGGTGGATGGTGCAGGATCCCGCGCGCGGGTCCGAGGCGCTCACGAGTTTCTGGGAGACCGTCGACTGACGGATGGAATCAATGTCACACCCTCGTGGCATAGTCGAATGTATGTTCGACTCCGAATTTGCGACCGCGGATGATTCCGCTGTCGTGGCTGCGATCGAGGAGAGCACGCGGGCCGAGGCAAGGGCGGGCGCCCGTCGGCTCGCCGCGATCGCCGAACTCGCCCGCCGCAGAGTCGACGACGAGGACCGATCGGCATTCGACGGTTGGGACGCGGCCGCCGCCGAAGTCGCGGCCGCTATGACCGTCGGCCACAAGCGGGCCTCGGCACAGATGCGCATAGCGATCGCACTTCGGGACCGACTTCCACGCGTCGCGGCGCTGTACCTGCAGGGCGCCATCAATTCCCGCGTGGCTTCGGCGCTTACGTGGCGCACACAGTTCGTTGACGACGCCGAGGCGCTGGCTTTGATCGACGCCGCCTTAGCGGAAGGCGCTTCAAGGTGGGGTCGGCTGTCCGATTACAAGCTCGAGCGCGCAATCGATGCGTGGGTCGAGCGGTACGATCCGGACGGGTTGCGCCGAAGCGAATCAACTACGCGCAGCAGAGACTTCTCGGTCGGGGACATCGACGATCCGGCAGGAACCACGTCGGTGTGGGGACGTCTGCTGGCCACGGACGGTGCTGTTCTCAAACGTCGCATCGCGGAAATGGTGCAGACCCTGTGCGATGACGATCCGCGAACCGCTGGAGAGCGCCGATCGGACGCGGTCGGCGCAATTCTCGCGGGCAGTGACCGCCTCGCGTGCGCCTGCGGATCCGACACCTGTCCGTCGGCTGACGCGTCGCGATCGTCGAACGTCGTCATCCATGTACTCGCAGAGCGGTCGGCTGTCGATGTGGCATTGCAGCAGCCGACAGCCGCCGAGTCCAGGACGAAGCCGCCCGCAGCGCTCATCGTCGGCGAGGACGTCGTGCCGGCATCACTGCTGTCGCAACTGATCCGAGGTGGCGCGAAGATTCGTCCGATCACATTACCCAGCGACAAGCCTGAGTCGCAGTACCGGCCGTCGGCCGAGTTGGCTCGGTTCGTACTCATGCGAGATCTGCACTGCCGGGCCCCTGGTTGCAACGTGCCAGCCGACGGTGGCGACATCGACCACACCATCCCGTATCCATTCGGGACCACGCATGCGTCGAATCTCAAGTGTCTGTGCCGAAAACACCATCTGATGAAGACGTTTGGTGGATGGGACGACGTCCAACTGTCCGACGGTACGGTGGTCTGGACCTCGCCGAGCGGGAGGAAGTACACCACCCAACCCGGTAGCAGAATCTTCTTTCCGACCTGGGATACGACGACCGCTGACCTTCCTCCGCCGGCGAGCTTGCCGCCGATGGCTCGCGACCGCGGGGTGATGATGCCACTGCGACGGCGTAGCCGTGCCGCCGATTACGCCGCGCGAATCAAGGCCGAACGCGCGAGAAATCGGCTAGCGGCTGGCGCACCGTTCTGATCACTTGCCGGAGTAACCCACGCCACATTTGTTTCGGGCACGTTTCAGGCGATTGGAATGGGTCGCGCGAGCCATGTGAGCGGGTGTTGACCTTTCGGTCATGGATGTGCAACGGCCACGGAATGGCCGCCCGCCATCGTGATGCCCGTGAAGACTTTGAGCCGCAGCCGCACGATCGAACACTGGGACGCCGAAGACGTCGAGGCGTGGGAATCTGGCGGTAAGGACATCGCCAAGCGGAACCTGATCTGGTCGATCTTCGCCGAGCACGTCGGATTCTCGGTGTGGTCGATCTGGTCGGTGATGGTGCTGTTCATGCCACAGGACGTCTACGGCATCGACCCTGCGGGCAAGTTCTACCTGGTCGCGATCCCCACGCTCATCGGAGCGATCTTGCGTATCCCGTACACGATCGCCCCGGCGCGGTTCGGCGGGCGCAACTGGACCATCGTCAGCGCCCTGCTGCTGTTGATCCCGACCGTGCTCACACTGTGGGCGATGAGCAACCCCGGCACGTCCTACACCACGTTCATGATCGTGGCCGCAGTGTCCGGCGTGGGCGGCGGCAACTTCGCGTCGTCGATGACCAACATCAACGCGTTCTACCCGCAACGGCTCAAGGGCTTTGCGCTCGGGCTGAACGCCGGCGGCGGTAACATCGGCGTGCCGGTGATCCAACTGGTCGGACTCCTGGTGATCGCCACCGTGAGCAACACCGCCCCCGAAATCGTCTGCGCCATCTATCTCGTCCTTGTCGCGTTGGCCGCGCTGGGGGCTGCGCTGTTCATGGACAACCTCGGCAACCAGCGATCCAATCTCGGCGCGATGGCAGAAGCGTTGCGGTTCAAGCACTCCTGGGTTATGAGCTTTCTCTACATCGGCACGTTCGGTTCGTTCATCGGGTTTTCGTTCGCCTTCGGCCAGGTGCTGCAGATCAACTTCCTCGCAGGCGGCGACACCCCGGCGCAGGCCTCTCTGCACGCCGCCCAGATCGCCTTCATCGGCCCGTTGCTCGGCTCAATCTCGCGGCCGTTCGGCGGCAAGCTGGCCGACCGGATCGGGGGCGGGAGGATCACGCTCTACACCTTCGTCGCGATGATCTTCGCAGCCGGGATCCTGGTCGCAGCAGGCGTTCTCGACGACGGTATGGCGGGCGCGGCCACCGGTGGGCAGATGGCCGCCTATGTCACCGGCTTCATCTTGCTGTTCATCCTCTCGGGCATCGGCAACGGTTCGACGTACAAGATGATCCCGTCGATCTTCGAGGCCAAGGCCCAGGGCCGCGACGGCTGGAGCCGCGAGGACAAGGCCGCATGGTCGCGCAGCATGTCCGGCGCGTTGATCGGCTTCGCCGGCGCTACCGGCGCCCTCGGCGGCGTCTTCATCAACGTCGTGCTGCGCGCGTCGTACGTCAGTGACGCCAAGTCCGCCACCAACGCGTTCTGGGTGTTCCTCGGCTTCTACGTGATCTGCGCGATCGTCACCTGGGTTGTGTTCCTGCGCATGAAGACCTCGCGGGCCGGTGCCGGCGAACAGATCGGCCGCGCCGCCGCACCGGTGCCCGCCTGACGCCGATGGGTACTCGGACGGCGTGCTCGTACTGCGGCGTGGGCTGCGGTATCGAGGTGCACACCGCCACTGACCGCGAGACCGGCAACCCGGTCATCGCTCGGGTAACCGGGGACAAGCTGCATCCGGCCAACTTCGGCAGGCTCTGCACCAAGGGTGCCACCCACGCCGAGATGATGCGCGCGGACGACGGCCGCCTGACCTCAGCGATGCTGCGGTCGGGCCGCGGCGAGGAACTGGTGCCCACACCGGTCGACGACGCCGTCGCCGAGGCGGGCCGGCGTCTGCGGGCCATCGTCGACGAGCACGGCCCGGACGCGGTTGCGCTCTACGTGTCGGGCCAGATGTCGATCGAGGCGCAGTACCTCGCAACCAAATTGGCCAAGGGGTATCTACGCACGGTGCACATCGAGTCGAACTCGCGGCTCTGCATGGCCAGTGCCGGAACGGGCTTCAAACAGTCGCTGGGCGCCGACGGTCCTCCCGGTTCCTACGCCGACTTCGACCGCGCCGACTTGTTTTTCGTCATCGGCTCCAACATGACCGACTGTCACCCGATCCTGTATCTGCGGATGGCCGACCGGCTCAAGGCGGGAGCCAAGCTGATCGTCGTCGATCCGCGCCGCACGACGACCGCCGAACGCGCCGACCTCTTCCTGCAGATCAAACCCGGCACCGACCTGGCACTGCTGAACGGGCTCTTGTACCTGCTCGTCGAGAACGGCGACATCGACGGTGATTTCATCGACGCCTACACCGAGGGCTGGGACGCGATGCCGGCGTTTCTCGCCGACTACACCCCGGACCGGGTCGCTGGGCTCACCGGCCTGGCGGAGGCCGACATCCGGCTCGCGGCGCGAATGATCGCCGACGCGGGGGAGTGGCTGAGCTGCTGGACGATGGGGCTCAACCAGAGCACTCACGGAACGTGGAACACCAACGCCATCTGCAACCTGCACCTTGCCACCGGCGCGATCTGCCGGCCGGGCAGCGGGCCGATGTCGCTGACCGGTCAGCCCAACGCCATGGGCGGACGCGAAATGGGCTATATGGGACCGGGATTGCCCGGTCAGCGTGTGGTCACCTCGGCCGAGGACCGCGCGTTCGTCGAGGGGCAATGGGGGCTGCCGTCGGGCACCATCCGCTCCGACGTCGGCCCGGGAACGGTGGACATGTTCCGAGGCCTCGCCGACGGCGACATCAAAGCCTGCTGGATCATCTGCACCAATCCCGTTGCCACGGTGGCGAATCGGTCGATGGTGATCGAGGGATTGCAGGCGGCCGAGCTCGTCATCACTCAGGATGCCTACCGCACCACGGCCACCAACGCCTACGCCGACATCGTGTTGCCCGCCGCGATGTGGGCGGAGGCCGACGCGGTGATGGTGAACTCCGAACGAAATCTGACATTGCTCCAGCAGTCGGTTCCTGCTCCGGGCCAGGCCCGGCCCGACTGGCAGCTGATCTGTCAGGTCGCGGCCCATCTGGGGTTCGGCGAGCACTTCGCGTATACCTCCAGCGAACAGATCTTCGACGAGATCCGGCGATTCTGGAACCCCAAGACCGGCTACGACCTTCGCGGCGCCAGCTATACGCGGCTGCGGCAGACGCCGTTGCAGTGGCCGTGCCCGCCGGACGACGATGCCGATCGCCATCCGATCCGCTACCTCAACGACGGCGTCAGCCAGGACTACATCGTCGACGAGCACGGCCACGCACCCCGGCTGGCATTCGCGACCCCGTCGGGGCGGGCGATATTCCATGCCCGTCCGCACATGGACGCAAAGGAGTTGCCCGACGACGAATACCCGTTGGTCCTGAACACCGGTCGGCTGCAACACCAGTGGCACACCATGACCAAGACCGGCCGGGTGGAATCGCTGAACAAGCTGACCGGTGATCCGTTCGTCGAGGTACATCCCGAGGATGCGCTGAGGCTCGGAATCGAGGACGGGCGGTCCGTCGAGCTCACGACGCGGCGTGGGCGCGCGGTGCTGTCCGCCACCGTCACCGATCGTGTGCGTCCGGGCACGTGTTTCGTGCCGTTCCACTGGAACGACGACCACGGCGAGAACCTCACGGTCAACGCGTTGACCAACGACGCCGTCGACCCCGACTCGCTGCAGCCCGAGTTCAAGGTCTGCGCGGTCAAGCTGACCCCCGTCGCCTCACCGACACTCACCGAGCACGAAACGCTGTACGTGTCGGGCTTTTTCAGCGGACTGGCCGAGGCGCAGTCGGAGGTCCCGGTCTTGCCCGACTCGGCGCCGGTTTCCACCGAGGTGCGCCAGTGGATCAACGGTGTGCTCGCCGGGCAGGCCCACCGCCCGTCCGACGAACCGGCGCGGCCGGAACTCGACGGCGGGCCGCTCGTGCTGTGGGCGTCGCAGACAGGCAATGCCGAGGACTTCGCGACGCGGCTGGCCGAACGGCTCGGCAACGCGCACCTGGTGAACATGGATGACCTGACCCCCGCCGACCTCGTCGCGGCCCGCGACGTGCTGGTCGTCACGAGCACCTTCGGCGACGGGGGACCGCCCGACAACGGTGCCGGCTTCTGGAAGCGGTTGCAGGCTGAGACGGCGGCGCCGCTGACGGGTCTGCGATACGCGGTGCTGGGCATCGGCGACCGGTCCTACGACGACTTCTGCGGCTACGCCAAGGCGGTCGACGCGCGGCTGGCGGATCTCGGCGCCGTGCGGCTGCTCGAGCGCGCCGACTGCGAGGCCTACGACGACGAGCGCATGCGGCGGTGGGCAGACGACGTCACCGCGCTGCTGAATCCGGGCATCGACACCACGCCGCCGACCGGAAGCGTCTCAACATTGGTGCGGCCGGCCACCGTCGCGCAGCCGTTCACCCGCGCCCGTCCGCTCGTCGTGCCGCTGTCGCGGAACGTGGTGCTGACCGGGCCCGCGTCACGAAAAGAGGTGCGACAGTTCGGCTTCGACATCTCCGAACACGACGTCAGCTACGCTGCCGGCGACTCGCTGGGCGTGTGCGCCACCAACGACCCCGCGATGGTCGACACGTGGCTGGCGGCCACCGGGATGCCGAGTCAGCACACCGTCGAGATCGACGGCACCGAAATGTCGTTGCGCGACGCGCTCGTCTCGCACTACGACTTCTGCCGGGTCACGCCCGACCTGGTGCGCTTCATCGCCGAGCACAGTCGACACGCCAAGGCGCTGCGGGCGCCGAAGGCGAAACTGGACAAGTGGCTGGCCGGGCGCAACGGCCTCGACCTCGTCCAGGAGTTCGTCGTCCACGCCGATCCCGACGAGTGGCGGGAAGTGCTGGTGCGGTTGACCCCGCGCAGCTACTCGATCTCGTCGAGCCCGCTGGTCAGCCCGCACGAAGTGCAGTTGACGGTGTCGGTGGTGCGCTACCGCGGTGTCCACGGCGGCCGGCGCGGCGGCGTCTGCTCGACCTTCCTCGCCGACCGGGCCTCGTCGGCGCCGGTTTTCTTGCAACGCTCGCCACACTTCCGGCCACCGGACGACGGCACGACTCCGATGATCATGGTCGGCCCGGGCACGGGCGTCGCGCCGTTCCGCGGCTTCCTGCAGGAGCGGCGGGCGCTCGGGCACCGCGGTCGCAACTGGCTGTTCTTCGGTGAGCAGCACCGCGACCAGAACTACTACTACCGAGAGGATTTCGAGGACATGGCCCGCGACGGGTTGCTGCACCGGCTCGATCTCGCGTTCTCCCGCGACCAGGCCTCACGGGTCTACGTTCAGCACCGGATGCTCGAACAAGGTGCCGAGGTGTGGCGATGGCTCGACGACGGCGCGCACTTCTACGTCTGCGGCGACGCCACCCGCATGGCCAAAGACGTCGACGCCGCATTGACCACGATCATCGAGCGGCACGGCGGAATGTCGCACGAGCAGGCCCACGACTACAAACGTGAACTGGTCGCAACGAAACGCTATGTGCGCGACGTGTATTGAGACGCGCCGAGTGCCGGCACCGCGTTGACTCTGAATTGGTTTCAGCCATATAGGCGATGTCCGGCGGGCGACGATCGCGGCGTGGATAATGGCTTGTCGTGCATCACCGCCTTCACACTGTGGTCAAGAGCGCTGCGGCCATCGCCGCGGCGGTCATGCTGGCGGCCTGCGGCGGCACGGCGACTCAGGAGTCGGCCGACCCGTTGGCGGTCGCGGGGATGCGCGTCGCGGACGGACCCTCGGGGTTGAGGGAGGGGGCGCCGGGACCGTCACGGAAGGTGACAAACACCGACGGGGGGCCCATCGACATCCTCGCGGCGCAATCCGTCAGCGACGTCGAGGATTACTGGAAAGGCGCATTCAGTCGCGCGCTCACAGGGGAGTTCACGCCCGTCCGCAAGCTGTTGTCCTGGGACGCCAACCGGCGCGACAGGTCCACGTTGTTCTGCGGTGAGACCACTGCGGGATTGATCAACGCCGCGTTCTGTCCGCCCGACAGCTCGATCGGCTGGGACCGCGGTGTCCTGCTGCCGTCGCTGCGGAAGACCTACGGAGAGATGGCAGTGACCATGGTGCTGGCACACGAGTACGGCCACTCCGTGCAGTACCAGGCTGAGCTGAACCAGCCGAGCACGCCGACATTGGTGGCCGAGCAGCAGGCCGACTGCTTCGCGGGGGCCTATATGCGGTGGGTGGCGGAAGGTAATTCGCGACGTTTCACACTGTCCACCGGCGACGGGCTCAACGCCCTCCTCGCCAGCGTCATCTCCTTCCGCGATCCACTGTTCGACCGCAACGGGGCGTCCTCGGGCGGCGGCGAACACGGATCGGCGTTCGAGCGGGTCTCGGCGTTCCAGTTCGGATTCGCCGACGGGCCCGAGACGTGTACGGGTATCGACAAGGAGGAGGTCATCCAGCGGCGCGGTGACCTGCCGGTCGCCCTGCAGCGAGGGGAGACGGGGAACTGGCCGGTGTCACAAGGCTCCGTGCGGTCGGTCATCGCCGCGATGAACCTGCTGTTCGAACCCGCCGACCCGCCGCGGCTCGTATTCGATGCGGCTGCCGCGAAACGATGCGCCGATGCCCGGCCCACACCGCCCGTCTCGTTCTGCCCGGCGACCAACACCGTCGCGGTCGACCTGGCCGGGCTGAAGAAACTCGGCGCCGCCGCCGAAGGCCCGACGGGGCTGACGGGCGACAACACCGCCTATTCGGTACTGATCTCGCGCTATATGTTGGCTCTGCAGAAAGCATTTGGGCTTTCGCTGGACACCGCGGAGACGGGTCTGCGAACGGCCTGCCTTACCGGCGTCGCGACGCGAAAACTCAGCCAGCAAGTGAACACACCGGACGGCAACACCGTCGCGTTGACCGCCGGCGACCTCGACGAAGCCGTGAGCGGTCTGCTCACCAACGGCATGGCCGCCAGCGACGTCAACGGGCAGTCGGCACCCGCGGGGTTCGCGCGCATCGACGCGTTCCGCGCCGGCGTGCTGGGGGATCAGGACTCCTGCCTGAAACGCTTCGCCTGAGAAGGCCGACCGACCTGGTGTCCTTAGGGGGACGTGGCCATCTGCGCCAAGCGCCGGAGGCGCGAAGCGGCACTACAGCCATTGTCTCCAGCCAACAACCAACTCTGTGGTCGCCGTCGCGGCGAGACGAAGCCTTTGACCTACCTTCCTGCCACCTTGGATGTCACAAGCTTTATCAGGGAACGTCTTGGAGGAGCATCGGATGGGTGATCTGTTTGGCCGACGCGCAATCGTGTCGGGATCGGCCCGCGGGATTGGTTTCGCCATCGCCAGGCGGCTCGTGGCAGGCGGTGCCAAAGTTGCCGTCGCAGACCTCGACGCCGAAGCAGCGAACAGTGCGGCACGTCAGCTTGGCAACGGAACTATCGGCGTGGGCTGCGATGTGCGGTCGGACACCGACGTCGATCTCGTGGTGGCACGCGCCGTTGAAGCGTTCGGCGGGCTGGACCTGTTGGTCAACAACGCCGGGATTGAAATCGCCAAGCCCATAACCGAACTCACAAGCGAAGAGTTCAGTCGGGTGCTCGATGTCAATGTGACAGGCACCTTTCGGTTCACCAAGGCGGCGCTGCCGGCGCTTACGTCGGCCGGTAATGGCGCGATCGTGGTCGTGTCGTCTGTCGCCGGCACGGCGGGTGGCCCATTGGTCAGCGCCTATAGCGCGTCAAAGGGAGCGCTGATCCGCTTCACCGAATCGGCCGCCATTGAACTGCGTCAGGCCGGTATCCGCGTAAATGCCGTCTGCCCGGGCCTTATTCGAACCGAAATGGCCGACCGCTTGGCAGCACCGCTCGAGGCGATCGCACCGATCCCGTTCGATGACCTCGTTGCGCTCAAGCAGGGCCGCTTCGGCGCGCCAGACGAGATCGCCGAGACCGTTGCCTTCCTCGCCTCCGACGACGCCCGCTTCGTCAACGGCGCCCACTATCTGATCGACGGTGGCCTCACCGCGAACCTTTTCTAAGGAGAACGCATGTCACACACTACGTTTGCTGGAAGCGCTTCTGGGACTGCGGATGGTTCCCTCGTCGGCAAGGTCGCCGTCGTCACCGGCGCCGCCCGCGGCATCGGTTTCGCTGCCGCGCGGGCTTACGCCGCTCAGGGCGCCACCGTGGTCATCTCCGACATCGACGCATCCGCTGCGGCGTCCGCTGCGGCTACCCTGCCGAAGGCCGTTGCGGTGCAATGCGATGTGAGCAATGAACGCAGCGTCGCCGAACTCTTCGAGCACACGGCAGATCGCTACGCCAAGGTCGACATTGTCGTTGCGAACGCAGGAATCGCCGGGGTTCTGCCGATCGTGGAGATGCCCTTCGCCACCTGGCGCACCATGCTGTCGATAAATCTCGACGGGGTTTTCCTCACGATGCGAACCGCTGCACGGTCGATGATCGCGTCGCAGACGGCCGGATCCATCATCACGATGGCATCGGTGACAGCCCTGGCTGGAATCCCGCTGGCTGCGCATTACGCCGCAGCTAAGGCCGGTGTGGTGAGCTTGACCAAGACCGCCGCGCTTGAACTGCGACCGGCAGGGATCAGGGTCAATGCGATCCTGCCCGGATTCGCCGAGACGGAGCTGATCACCGCGAACCGCGAGAAATACAACGCGGCGTTGGGTATTGACTTCGACACCGTCATCAGCGCAACGCAGGGAGGTTATGTCAGCGTCGACGATGTCGCCGGGCTGGCCTTGTTCCTCGCCAGCGACCGGTCGCAGTTCTGCACCGGCGGAGGGTTTGTCGTCGACGGCGGAATGACTGCCAGCTTGTTCTGACGACCCGCCATGTTCACGAGCCTTCCGCGGCTTCCTTTGGACCGCAGCAGCAGCAGTGAACTAAAAAATGTCGAACACCGTCACCACCGGAGCGTCCACCGGCGTCGGGCGGGCCCCTGCCAACGGTGTTCGCACGACATGGCCACGATCGGCTGCTGGTCACGCGATCTGAAGACAGGCCGGCCAAGGGGGCGCAAGAACTCGAGAGCAGCTACGGGATCGGTTGGCGTCCCGCCGAGGACCCGCGGGTTGCGTGCGTACTCGTGTTGGCGGGCACGTTTGACGTCTTCGGCGCTGACATGTCCGCCCGCCGTGGCATACGGGGCCAGCCTGGACGTGTTGGCCAGCCGCGGCCCTACCGCATTCTCCGTCGAACATCGTCCCAAGCGAGGTCGTCGACGATGCGTCACGCGCCCAGGTACTTCAGTGCAAGCTTTGCGGCGTTCGCCCCACACATTCCATGCGCGCCGGGTCCCGGCGGAGTCGCGGCCGAGCAGATGTACATGCCGGGTATGCCGATCCGGTAGGGGTTGAGTGCGGCCCTGGGCCCGAACGCCAGTTGACGGATGTCCTTGGCCCCGGTGAGGATGTCGCCACCGACGTAGTTGGCGTTGTAGGCGGCCATCTCGGTGGTCGAGCGGACGGTCCGCCCGACGATCCGGTCCCTGAACCCGGGCGCAAAACGCTCGATCTGGGCAATGATCGCCTCGGTGGCATCACCCGTGTAGCCATGTGGCACATGGGCGTACGTCCACACTGGATGGATGTTGCCGACGGAGCGGCCGGAGTCGGCGAGGTATTGCTGGCCGACGAGCACGAACGGGCGCTCCGGCATCCGTCCCGCATGGATGTCACGTTCGGTCGCGGCGATCTCGGCGAAGCTGCCGCCGAGATGAACCGTTCCGGCCCGATGAGCGTCGGGGTTGCGCCACGGAACGCCACCCTCCACCGCGAAGTCGACTTTGAAGGCACCCGGCCCGTACCGGTAGCGGCGAAATGCGCGCCCCACCCGCGACGGTAGGCGATCTCCGAGAATCTTGGCGACGGCGCTCGGGGCGAGGTCGAACATCGTGATGTCGGCGTGCGGGACCTGCGAGGCCGAGTCGATCCGCACCCCGGTTTCGATCTTGGCGCCAAGATCGCCGAGCAGCGACACCAGCGCGTTGGTGATCGACTGCGAACCGCCCGCGGCGACGGGCCAGCCGTGGCGGTGGCCCGCCGTGATGATGCCGATTCCGATCGCCGAGGTCATCGGGTAGTGCAGGGGCCGAAACGCGTGTGCCGCAATGCCGCCCCACAGCGCCCGGGCCTCCGGGGTGCGGAAAGTGTGTGCGAACGTGGCTGCGGGAAGTACGGTCGGGGCTCCGAACCGGGCCAACATCAACGGATGACGGGGCATCCGTAGCAGTGGGCCCATGATGTCTTGCGACAGCAGGTCGAACCTGGCCGAGGGGCCGCCGAACACGCGCTTCCACACCCTGCCGTCGGCGCCGAGTCCATCGGCCGTCGCATCGACCGACCGGCGCAGCACGCCGGCGTCACCGTTGTCGAGCGGATGCGCGCAGTCGATCTCGGGCCAGCGCCATTGCAGACCGTAACGGTCCAGTCCGAGCCCGCTGAAAAACGCTGAGCCGGCGGCCATCGGGTGAATCGCCGAGCAGTGGTCGTGCAACAAGCCGGGCAGGATGGCCTCGCTGGAGCGTGCCCCGCCGCCGACCTCGCAGGCAGCTTCCAGCACTGTTACCTGCACGCCCGCCCTTGCCAGGGCAACGGCGGCAGCGAGCCCATTGGGCCCACCGCCCACCACAACCGCGTTACTCATCCTCGACTCCCACTAGCTCGCGCGTCCGCCGCCGTTCGTGTCCAGGTCACGTTCAACGCAATTGGGCCATTGGGCAGCCAAGGCTGCTCCGCCACAGCGTCTTCGGGGTTCCATGTGCCGCGCTCTACAACACCTAGCGCCGCGTCGATGACCTTGTAGTGCTGGATCCTGCGATGGATAGGCTGCGATTCGACCCAGACGATCACTAGCTCACCCGGCTCGAACTTGGCATCCTCCTGCACGGCCCGGATCATGTCCTCATTGTGCAGATGGCCGTCACCGAAGTTGAACCCGAGAATCGAATTGGCGACCAGCTCCGCTTCGCGCACCGTCCTGTGGTCGATATCCGGGAGGTTCTTCACCAGCACGGAGTACAGGCCACGTCCCTGGCTGTGAAAGCAGCGGAACGCGAGCGTCTGCTGCAGGAATATCTCAGCCCACATCGGCTCATAGCCGACGTACACCAACTGGTCGACCTGGTTTCTCGCCGAACGCGTCACCCGGTTCAGCTTCTCCTCGGCGCCGGGTGCGAAAGCCCACACCGCGGATGCCCAGTTCCCCGCATACTGGCGCATCGCCGGCAGGAACGACACCAGGTCGGGCCGCACATTGCCGAGTACCGGGAAGAACGACAGGGTAGCCAGAAGAGCAATCGCCAGCCACGGCGAGGACATGTCCCAGACCGCGTGGCCCTCCCAGTTGGGGAATCCGAGGAACAAGAAGAGCGTCGCGTAGGCGAACAACACATTCCATTCCACCGGCACCGCCATCGGGAAGGTCGAGATGATGAACAGGTGGAATCCGACCATGATCGCCGCGGCGACGAAAGTCAGCCAGGGCCAAGGGGACAACAGCAGCGCCAAGGGGGCGATGATCTCGACCACGGTGCCCGGCCCGTGGGCCATGAAGCCTGCGAGACGCGATGGGCGCAGGTCGTGCGGGAAGTTGCGGTAATGGGCCCGCTTCAACCACTTGAAGGGCAGGGCGGGGCTGTTGCTGACCATCGGCGGGATGACGTTGGTGAAGTGGATGCCGAGCTTGGAAATGCCGGCCCAGACCCACACGGTGACGATGAGCAGTTTCAGCGCGATGATCATGTCGACGAACGGCAGTGCGGCAAAGAAGAACAACGCCGGCAGGTACTGTTCACCGCGTGCTGCGAGGAATACGGTCTTGTCCCGCAGGCCGATCACCACCAGCAACGTTATGGGCGCGCTCAGCAGTGCCGGGTTCACCAGGCCGGAGGCGTAAACCGGGAGAACCGCGGACAGCGAGTCACTGTGTACGCCGGGCAGCGCCAGTGCCACTGCCACGCTGGCGATCAACGCCAGGTACAACACGATGTCGAACCACGTACGCCGGTTGCCCGCGGTGAACGGAACCCACTTGAACGGCCGTAGCCGAATCGTGTTGACCTTCAACCAAAACCGGTATCCGCCGGTCATTGGTTTGGTCTTGCCGGCCAGCGGGCCCCACGATCCTGCCAGGCCGATCAGCTCCAGGAGCACCGTCCACAGGATCATCTTCTGGTAGACGATGGGCTCGCTCCACCACTCTGATACATGCCAGAACGCCGGCAGCCCGGAGGTGAGCGTGGCGACAAGGACGCCGCCAAGGGCATAGAAGAAGACCAACTTGGCGATGTAGATGGTGTGCACCACTCTCGGCACACCGTATCCATGGTCCACCCACTTCAACGTGAGCAACCTGATGCGCTCCATCAGGGGCAGCTGGAGGAATGATTCGGGTTCAACCGTAGGCAGATTCGGCGTCGTGAATCCCATGATCGGCTCATTTGAGGTGGTTCTCAGTCTTGGCGGGTCAGCATTGTCTGAGCGACGGTTTGTCGATCTTGCCGACCGCGTTCTTGGGCAGGTCGTCAAGAATCGTGATCTCCACCGGGACTTTGTATTTCGACAGTGACGCGCGCAGGTGCGCGTCAATCTTGTCGGCTGCGAACTCAGCTCCCGAATTCAGCGATACGAACAGCACCGGCTCTTCGCCGTACACGGGGTGGGTGCGGCCGACCACGGCCGCCTCGGCGATCTGCGGCAACTGATAGACGACGGACTCGATCTCCTTGGGATAGATGTTCTCGCCGCCGCGGATGATCATGTCCTTCGCGCGGTCGATCAACACGAGGTAGCCGTCTTCGTCCAGGTACCCGATGTCCCCGGTGCGCAGCCAGCCGTCGACGATCGTCTTCGCCGTCTCCTCGGGCCGGTTCAGGTAGCCGCGCATCACATTGCGGCCGTTGATGAGGACCTCGCCGGCCTCGCCGTCAGGAACCGATGTACCGCCAGGTCCGACGATGCGAATCGCCTGTCCCGGTAGTGGAAGGCCGACAGTATCGGGCTTGCGCTTGCCGTTGAGCGGGTTGACGGTGCTGCCGCATGTTCCCTCCGACAACCCGTACCCCTCGATCACGGGTATGCCGTAGCGGGTCTCGAACTTGTCCAGCAGTTCCTTACTGGCCGGAGCGGCCCCGCAGAGGGCGAACCGCACCGAAGAAGTGTCGGGCCGCGTGTCGTCGGGCAGGTCGGCAAGCATCGTGTAGATCGTCGGGACGGCCGAGAAATAGGTGGGGCGGCGCTTTTCGATCCGGTCGAAAAACGTTTCCGGGCTGAACCGCCCGGCGATTGTCGTGCGGCCACCCGCGATCAGCGGGGCCAGTGTGCTGACGACGATCCCGTTGACGTGGAACAACGGGAGGATAAGTAGGCTGTGGTCGTCACTGCTCAGCGAGAACGCATCGATCGTCATGCGGCACATCGCATTCAAGTTGCCTTGGTCGAGCACGACGCCCTTCGGCCGTCCCGTCGTGCCGCTGGTGTAAATCAGCAGCGCGAACGCGTCGTCGCGGTGTGCTGGGGGTGTGACGGCCGTCGACCCCGAGGCCGCCATCAGTTCGTCGACGGTGAGCACCGTCCCAATCGGGGCATCGAAGCCGAGCGGCTCCTCGACGACGAGTACCTTCGCTGCGGCATCGGTGATCTGGTACGACACCTCCGCAGGCACGAGGGTGGGGCTGACGGGCGTGACCGCGGCGCCGAGTCGCCACGCGGCGAACATCGCCACCACGAACGCCGCCCGGTTGGGCAGCATGATCGCCACCACGTCGCCGGGCTCGATGCCGTGTGTGTGCAAGGTCGCGCTGGCGCGACACACGGCACGCAGGAACTCCGTGTTGCTCAGCTCGACGGAGTCGTCAGCTATCGCGGGAGCTTCGGGGGCCCGGGCCGCCCGCACGTCGGGCACTGCCGAAAGGTTCATCAAGGGGTCCTCGGTGGTTGTCTCGAAGTGGATGAACCAACGGTAGGAATCAGCCCCCGGAGACACACCGTTGCGAACCGATGAACTTCGCTGCCGGCACTGTCGCCGGAAGACAGTGGCGACCGCCAAAAGTGCTCGCCGATCCCGCACGCGTTCTAACCTGCAATGCATGGGCGCTCGGGCCCGCCACGACGAGACGGCCGTTCGCGAAGCCGCTGCGGTCGTGATGGAGCGGTTGATCGGTCGACAGAGCGAGGTTTCCCTCGCGATCGAGCAGCGCCTGGTGGCGGAGATCGAGGAGCTGAAGGGCGATTCCGGACTCGTCGAACTCCTGAACGCGAGCACGGGCAGCAACATCGGGGCCGTTTTTCACGCGCTTCGCTACGAGATACCTCTGGAGAACTTCGCGATGCCAACCGCGGCCATGGAGTACGCGCGGCGGTTGGCCCAGCGTGGGGTGCCGATGAACGCACTGGTCCGCGCTTATCGGCTGGGCCATGGATTGGTACTGCGCGCCGCGGTCGAGGAAATCAAGGACACAGGCTTCGACACTTCGCTGGGATTCGCGGTGTTGGAACGAATCTCCGCAGCCACCTTCGTCTACATCGACTGGATTTCCCAACAGGTCGTTGCCACGTACGAACGCGAGCGGGACAACTGGTTGAAGAACCGCGACAGCTTGCGCGCGATGCGCGTGCGCGAAGTGCTCGAGGCCACCGACGTTGACGTGGACGCGGTCACCTCGGCCATCCGGTACCCGTTGCGCCGACGTCATCTCGGGCTGGTGCTGTGGCTACCCGCGGAGACCGACGGCGACGAGCTGATCCGGCTCGAGCGATTCCTTTCCGAGCTCGGTGAATCGCTTGCCACACAAGGCAGTCCGCTGTTCGTAGCCGAGGACAAGGTCAGCGGTTGGGGGTGGATACCCCTGGAGTCCACCGCGACTCCGACGGTGGTCGCCGATATCCGGAGCTTCGTCGCCAACTACGCGTCCCCACCGTCGGTGGCCGTCGGCTCACCGGCGGCCGGGGTGGAGGGTTTTCAGCGGACCCATCGTCAAGCACAGCGAGCACGCAACGTCGCGGTCGCAGCCGGGCCGGACGCGATGCCGGTCACCAGCGTCGCCGATCCTGGCCTGTACGCGGGATCACTGCTGTGCGACAACCTTGACGAGGTGCGCGAGTGGGTGCACGAGATTCTCGGGCCCCTGTCATCGGCCACGGACAACGATGCTCGCTTGCGCGAGACACTGCGAACCTTCCTCCGCGCCGGCGCCAGCTATAAGGCCGCCGCAGATGAACTTAACCTGCACTTCAATTCGGTCAAATACCGCATCCAGCGAGCGGTCGAGCGTCGCGGCGCGCCGATCGATGACGCCAGTCGCTTGGACGTCGAACTCGCGCTACTCGTGTGCCACTGGTTCGGCGGATCCATCCTGCAATCCAAGCCGTGACACTCGGCACGCATGCTAGTGAGACTGTCTTTCCTCGGCCCCGACATGCCGCAACAGGGGTCACTGCTGAGCGGTCAAGAGCCGAAGGAGGTGCGCTGAACTGTGCAAATGAGACTGTTGAAGAAAGTTCCCATCCCGCCGTCGAACAGGATTAGTCACGGCGGTCCGCTATCGACATCAGCCAATGACCTGGTGTCCGAGGGGGGACTTGGCCACTTACGACACGGGTTCTGACCTGGCGAATCGGTACCTGATCGTCATCCATGCCGGGGTCGACCCACCTCTGACGTCGAGCGGTCGGATTAGGGGTCGAGTTGGGCGGGGGCGAGTCGGCACCCGGCGGCTTGGGCTCCGGCGTGCAGGCGTCGGTCCCAAACGGCGACGATCAGGCCGGGTTCGCCGACTGCCAACGCGCTGGCCAGATGGACAGCGTCGGCTTCGCGCAAGGCATGGGCGCGGGCGAGGCGGCCGGCGTGCTGTTCAACCGTGGCGGTGAGTTCGATTGGGCGGGTGGCGGCCCAGAAGTCCTCCCAGTCACGCTCGGCGTCGGCGAGCTCGGATTCGGTTAGGTCGTGATTGCGGGCTGCTGCAGCGAGTGCGGCGCGGACTTCGGGGTAGGCCAGGCGGCTGGACAATGCGGCGTCGCAGCCGTCCCACAGCGCGGATGCCAGCGAGCTTCCTGTCTCGGTGGTGAGAAGTTTAACGAAGGCGCTGGCGTCGAAGTAGACGAGCGGCACCGGTCAGCGCCGCTGGTCGCTGACCTGGTCAGACACCGGCCGCCGCGGTCGGGGCCGGGACCGTCCCGCAGCGACGGGCCGCTGCGCGGTGGCCCTGGCAATCACGCCTTCGGCCGTGAGACGCTCCAAGGTGCCTGCGCTGTCCAGCGCAGCGAGTCGCGCGACCGGAATCCCGCGGTCGGTGATGACGACCTCATCACCAGCCCGAACTCGATCGAGCCAATCGCTAAGGTGCGCGCGCAACTCGGTCACGGATACCTCCACACCGTGAACTGTACACTCGCTGAACCGTGATTTGTACATGTCACTTCTGAGTGTGGCAACGACGACCTGAGAGATTGACCCGCGCAAGCCGGAGGCGAGGTGGCAACGGGCCGGTACACCGATTCGTCCGCGGTGCTGGCGACGCCGAGACGGTCGATATTATGGTGGCTGGTGGCCTTCCGTCCAAGCTGCATCCGAAGGTGTTGCGGCGGAAGGTGTTTGCCGTCCCCGGTGGGACTTCGGCGCGGCTGGCGTTCGTGGTCAGCTGTATGAAGACGGCAGCGCCTCGGTGTCGGACGCCGGGTCTAGCTTGCAGCAGCGGGCTCTTGAATTCTCTGCGTGAGGTGCTGTGTGCGGTGACTGCCGACGATCGCCTTCATTGGCGTTCTGTTGCCAGCGACCCGATTGAACGACTCTCCCAGTAGTAACAGTTGGCCTGAGTCGCGAAGAACCTCGACATCCCTTGGATCGTATTCGTATGACGGAGCGTGCTTCAAGCTGGTGTAGGCGTCCCAGAACAGTTGGCTCCACATGTCCAGTTGGTGGCATTACCCCGAGACCGTGGCTAAGAGACCGAAATCACAACTACCCGTTTGAAATTCAATAGCCCACAACTGACTAGGAACATAAGGGGTAACCGAGCTTCAACTTGGGTGCGATTGCTGAACAACCGTTTTTACTCAATCGTCACGTCGAGGGGCTCGCCCATCGGGCGGCCAGGAGTCGGTACCCGACTCAAGCGGAATATTCAAGGATCGAAGCAGGATCGAAAAGAGCCGCCAATTGGCGATCGCTCCGACAAGTTCGACCAAAACCGCGTGATCGCCATTGAATGCCTTGTGGCACGCGGCCCAGTTTTCCTCGGCAATGACCCCGTCACGTACCACATCATCGGTCGCCGCCAGGACCGCACGCTCGGCATGGCCCAGACGATTGGAACTCTGCCAGTCACGCACCGCCAGAAGGTCATCCGAAGCCACACCGAGCAGCGTCGCGATTCGCCAATGCTGTGTCCACTCATATACCGACCCCGTTACCCAGCCGATGCGCATGATGATCAATTCGCGTAGCCGGGCGTCGAGCACACCGTTAAATAGCAGCGCCTCAAGCATTCCGTACAGGGCCACTGCGAGGCTCGGCTGGTGAAGTGCCACGCGAAATACTGACAGTTCTGCCATCTCTGCGGGCAGCCCACACTCGGCAGCCCGCAGCCGGGCCTGCTCAAGGTCGAGCATCGGTACGCGTTCCGTTCTCGTCACGTGTGACCTTCCTCTGTTGAAGCTCCGCATGCTGTGAGGGCGTGGGCACGAAGACGTTGTGCAGGGCCGCACTCGATTTGGCATTTTCATCTGCAAGCGAACTGAGCAGCGGCGCGAGACCAGCGAATCCGGTTGATTCTCTTGTGATCCGGTCGAACGGCCAGCGGCGCGTGGCCAGAATCTCGAGGGCTGCCCGGTAGGCGGGATACTCCACGCCGAGTGCACCGGCGATGTGTAATTCCTTATACACCAGCGTGTCTGGTTCAAAGCCGGGCGCGCCGCCTCCGCCGCGGGTGCCAGCAACCACGACCCTGCCGCCAGGCCTGGCAAGGGCGACGGCGTCGGCGAACGCGGAGGGTGCTTTGGCGGTGACATCGATGACCACGTCGGCAAGCTGTCCGCCTGTCTCACGCTGGAGCGCTGTCACTGCATCGTCCTGCGATACGTCGATGGGCAGGTCGACACCGAATGATCTGGCTATGGCCAGTCGCTGATCGTCGCGTGGACCGATGCCGGTCATCGCGACGAAAGCGGCTCCCGCCTCTTTCGCCGCCACCGCCGCGCAGATCCCGCGGATGCCCGGTCCCAGTATCGCTACGATACCCCCCGCCTTGGTGTCGGGAAGAGTTTTCCCCCATTGGATACCGGCCCCGAGAGGGTTGAACAACGTGGCGAGAACGGGGTCCATGTCTTCGGCAATCGGGAGTAGCATCGCGTCCCACGGAAGCTCCACATGGGTGGCGTATCCGCCCCATAACCCGGCGCCGATCTCCACGTCGACGAACCCGAACATGGTGGCGATGCCGTTCACCGCACATCGCCGGTATTCGCCGCGGCGACACTCCGGGCAGTCTCGGCAGGACCGGAACACCTCGACGGCCACGCGCTGGCCGGCCCGGACGCACCAGCGTTCGCTGGCCGCATTGCCGACATGTTCGACGATGCCGACGATTTCGTGACCTGGAACGAATGAGAAGCCGGCAGGCAGGTGTCCGGTGAATTGTTCGTGATCTGTACCGCATAGACCACATGCTTCAACTCGCAGGATCGCACCGCGGTCACCGACGTCGGGGATGGTCATCTGGCGCCGCTCCAGATTCCGCGGTCCGGTCAACACCATGGCCTCGGCGATCATGGAAGCTCGAATCCCGTGGACGACCCTGTGTTTCGGAGGCAAACCGTTCTGCCAACGTACATCTCGCCCGCCATCGCCTCGGCAATCTGCGGATCGTCGCTGCGTGCGACGACTCTTCGCCCGTCGGACAGGTGCGCGATGGTCGGTGTCCATCGAGGTCGCCCGTCTCGGTCGTATTCGACCGTGTACCCGTCCACTGTCGCGCGACCGGTCGCCTCGTCGACGCCTGCGACGGCCAGCCGCGATGAATCGATCGGAGTTTGTTCGTCTGCCGTGTCGATCAGTCGCCACCCGGTTGGTGGAGGGGTGGCCGACCACACACCGACCGAATGTTTCGTCGAATACCAACCGAGGCCGGTGACGACGTCGTCCCCGCGATGGGTGACTTCGCCTACGCCGACCGCCACCGGAGTACGCGCTTCTACCGACAATCGATCACTCGCTCAGGGCCACGGGCTGTTGTGAGACACGAATGCGATGGTGTCATATCTGCAGTCAAGCCACAATGGTGTGCGCCCGCGGCATACTGGCTGTTGTGTCGACGAAGTTGGTGCGATGGGGTGCCGCCGCGCCGTCAGATCGTGATTCCGCTCGCGACCGATTGCTAGATGCTGCCGAGCGGTGCCTAGAGAGTTGCGGCGTGGTAGGCACGACCATGGAGGACATCGGCAGAACAGCGGGTGTCTCCAGGGCAACGGTGTATCGCTACTTCCCTAATCGGGAGGCGGTGATGTCGGGCGTCATCATTCGCGCCGCCGAGCGCTATCTCGATCGCATCAACCCCCGGATCGCGGAGCACACCGATCTGGGCTCCGCTCTCGTCGATTTCGTGGAATACACAGTTGAGGCCGCGCGCCGCGAAGAGATCATCGGATTGTTGTTCGGCAGCGACGAGGAACTCGCCGGCGTTGGCCTCGCGGCGGGGACCTCGACGTCACTCTTCGAACTCGTCACCGAGTTTCTCCGTCCCATCTTCAGGAGACACTGGAGTTACGTAGAACCGGGCGTCTCCGTCGACGACGCCGCCGAGTGGGTTCTCCGCACGATACTGAGCCTGCTGACTGTTCGAGGACCGCGGGAGCGCAGTCGTGACGGGCTCCGGACATTTCTTTCAAGGTTTCTCCTTCCCGCAATCCTGGCGAGCGACCATTGTCGACCGATGTGACAGACAAGGCGTAATGTCTCAACCACAGCTGAGGTAGGAGGCCGGACATGTCTGTGCAGTTCACCGCGTTCAACCAGCAGGTCGCTGAACAACTGCAGAGCGCAGCAGAAACCACGGGCGGGCTGGCCGGTTACCTCGGCTTCCGGCACACTGAATTCACTGCTGGACGGCTCGTCGCGGAGATGGACGCACGCGACGACCTGAAGACGCCTTTCGGCAACTTGCATGGCGGCTGCTTGTCGGCCATGGTCGACCATTGCCTTGGAGTGGTGTTTTATCCCGTGATTCCGATGGGATCCTGGGTCGCGACGACGGAGTTCAAACTGAATTTGCTTCGTCCAGTCTCCAGCGGAACCTGTGTAGCCACGGCTGAGATCATCTCGCTGGGCAGAACCAGCGGTGTGGCACGTATCGACATCTGCAACGACGGCAGAGCGGTGTGTGCGGCGCAGGGCACCGTCACCGTCGTCGCACCGAAGGCCATCTCTTGATGTCTGCAAACAGAGCACATGATTCGTCCGCTCCTGTCGTCGAGCGCGTGCCCACGGTGGATGGGCTCTCGCTGGCGGTCGACTTCTACCGCTGTGACGGACCGCGGGCGGTCGTGTTGCTCCTTCACGGCGGTGGTCAGAGCCGGCACGCCTGGGATGTCACCGCCCAACGATTGCATCAGCGGGGCTACACCGTTGCCGCCTACGACGCAAGGGGACATGGTGACAGCGACTGGGATCCAGACGGACGCTATGACATCGAACGGCTGGGGTCCGACCTGTTGGCCGTGCGCGCGTACGCCGGCTCCGCCCGCCCAGTTGCCGCGATCGGGGCATCGTTGGGCGGTTTGACCATCCTCGGCACGCACTTGCTCGCCCCATCGGAGCTATGGCAGGCCGTCGTCCTGGTTGACATCACTCCGCGAATGCAGATGCACGGCGCCCGCCGAGTCCTATCGTTCATGTCGGCCCATCCCGAAGGTTTCGACAGCCTAGAGTCGGCCGCTGACGTGATCGCCGCCTACAACCCGCACCGCCCTCGCCCCGAAAACGTCGACGGCCTTCAAAAAGTCCTCCGCCGACGTGGAGACGGTCGCTGGGCCTGGCGATGGGATCCGGCGTTTGCGACGTCGAATTTTCAGTTCCTGCAGAGTGATTCAGACGACGGCGCAGAGGAGTTCGAGATGATGAGCGCATTCCTTGTCGATGGCGCGCGACAGGTGTCCGCGCCGGCGCTGCTGGTCCGCGGCCTGCTGTCGGACATAGTCTCCGAAGAGACAGTGAAGGATTTCCTCACCTTGGTTCCCCACGCGCAAACCGTTGACGTGTCGGGCGCGGGCCACATGGTTGCTGGCGACAACAACGACGCATTCTCGACGGCGGTCGTCGACTTTCTCGACCGTACCGTTTGACGCCAGTCGTCGGGCTGCGCGGGAGATCCCAGTTCGCCACCTATTCTGCTCGTATGCCAACTGATTCGGCGCGGATGTCGTTTCGCCGACATATCCGCGAGCAGGTCTTGAGGGCGACACGGGAACTCACCATTGAGAAGGGCTGGGAACAAGTCCGAGTGAGTGAGGTCGCCGAACTTGTCGGCGTCTCCCGACCGACGCTATACAAGGAGTTCGGCGATAAGCAGGGACTTGGTGACGCGCTCGTGGTGGCCGAGGGTCAGCGCTTCCTGGAGGGTATCCACGCCATCCTCGCCGAACACACCGGCGACGTTCAGGGCGGCATCACCGCAGCGGTGCGGTTCACCCTGCGTGAAGCAGAAGCCAGTCCGCTCCTGAAGTCGGTGCTGACGTCCAGCCACTCAGGGGATGATCGCGCCGGTGCGCCGACGACGGGCGTTCTTCCTCTCCTGCCGACATCGGCGTCCCTGCTCCAGCTCTCCTCCGCGGCTTTGGTCGCGTGGTTTCACGACCACTTCGCCGATCTCGACTCCGAAGACGTCGAGGAGGTCGCAGACGTTCTGGTGCGGCTCACCGTGAGTCACGTCGTCCTTCCCTCCGCGGACATCGCCACCACGGGTGCGCGGATCTCGCGGGTGGCGCTCCGCTACCTCGGCGTTGGCTATAGATAGCTGTGACTTGAGCGGTCTTAGCCTCGATCCACTGACAATGGACTGTTTGTCGGGGTGTCGGGATAAGGAAAGTGCGTTCTGAGCTGGGAAGATTGATATTGTTCAGGCAACAATCGGTCCAGTTCGAGAACGGCACTTCCGGCGCGAGTGTCCCACACGTTCACCCCGCGGTCCGATGTGTTCGATGAGGACATCTGGTGTCGTGCGCGGGCCTGGTGCCGGTGATGGCGCTGGCTGAGCAGGCAGGCCTATCGGAGTTGTTGGCCAACAAGATTCACATCGCAGCTCCCAGGGTCAAGTCGAGGTCGGCCAATCCGGCTCCGAAACTGGCCACCCTGATCGCGAGCATGTACGCGGGCGCGGATTACATCGATGATGTCGACCTGGTCCGCGCTGGCGGCATAAAAACCCTTTTTCCGCCGGGTGTATCCCCCGTCAACGATGGGAACGCTGTTGCGGGAGTTCACTTTCGGTTATGCCCGCCAATTGGATTCGGTGCTGGCCGAGCATCTGGCCGGCTTGTGTGACCGGGTGAATCTGCTGCCCGGCGCGCAGGCTCGGGCCTTCATCGAACACCCGGGGAGAGGCGACGCTGCAGAAAGACGCCGCAAAGGTCGGGATCTCCGGACCCGCCGGGACAGCTCAATGTGGTGAGAGCCGAAACTCGCTCGGAGAGCGGCCGGTCCATCGCTTGAAGGCGTGTGAGAAGTTGGCGAGGTCGCTGTATCCGAGATCCGTGGCGATCTCACTCACCGATAGGGATCGGTCGAGTAGCTGCAGCATCGCGCGCTCGCGCAGGAATGCTTGGCGCAACTCGCGAAAGGTGGTCTCCTCTTCGGAGAGGCGCCGCTTGAGTGTGCTGGTGGACATCGACAGCTCATGTGCGAACCAATGTTTACTTCGGCGTCCGGGCTCCTTCTGCAGCAGCCGTCTCACCTTCTCCGAGAACGACGTGGTTTCGCTCCGCTGGTCGAGAGTTCGCTGCAGATCGACGATGGCGAGTCGGTATGCGACGGGATCGGAGAACCGGCACACCTCGTTGAGCGTGTCCGCGGGAACATGGAGGAAGGACATCGGAGCGTCGAAGAACAGGCGCCCGGCGGTAAGGTCGTCCTCGCGATCTTTCAAGGCGGCGGGCGCTGGCCAACTCAAGTGGAGTGTGAGGGTCGGCGCCGCACGGACGAGCATGTCCAGCAGTCGCAACAACGCCAACCCGGCGTACGTGACGGCGAGGCAGTCCAGGGCACGATCGCTGGTGTGTCCCCAGAGCCCGACGGTGAGGCCTTGGTCATCTGGATGAAACTGTGCTTTGACAGCCGTCGTGATCAACGGCAGATAAGTCAGCAGCTCTACGATCTCGGCCACTGAGCCCGCGCTGACCAGCGGAACACTCAGCGGGCCGAAGGACGTCAACTGTGCCTGTTCGGCTAACGCAAATCCGAGCAGCGTTGCCTGATCGATGTCTAGACCGGGGTACGCCTCACGAAACCACCGTAACGGGGCCTGGATATCACGCTGAATCAGCGTCGCCTCGTCGGTTCCTTCGCGAGCCATGATGTTGCGAAGCCGCGCGACGGCGTCTGGGTCAAACGCCGGGCTCTCGAGCATTTGCACGAATGCGAGTGGGGGCACACCCGCGTCATTGGGGTTCACTGACCATGGCCCCTTTGAGCCGAAATCACAAGTTTCTGACTCCGGCGAACATAGCCGCAGCGCTCATCTGGCGCAAGACTTGTGTCAAGTAACTGAGGACACGCAAGGAGCCTGGCTATGGCAGTTGTCACATTTGTCTCCCACGGCGGCGAGAAGTATGAGGCGCCTCTCGAGGAAGGTCAGTCACTGATGCGGGTCGCGACCAACAATGCGGTGCCCGGCATCGACGGCGACTGCGGAGGCGAAGCCGCGTGCGGCACCTGCCATGTGATCGTCGATCCGCAATGGTCCGATCGGGTCGGCCTCTCCGGGGCCAATGAAGAGGAGATGCTCGCGATGAACCCCGAGCGTCAGCCGACCTCCCGGCTGTCCTGCCAGATGCAGGTCTCTGAGGCGTGGGACGGTTTGATCGTCCATCTGCCCGAGTTCCAACTGTGATGACGAAAGAGAGGTGAGACGTGAGCAATATTCGCGAGGCAGTCACTGCCAAGGCTCAGGCAACAATTCCGATGGACCGAATAATCCAGGGCGCCCACCTCTACGACAGAACGCGGCGCTGGGTCACCGGCACCAACGGTGAAAAAATCTTCATCGAGCGACCGATCCCGCCGGCTGACGAGGTTGAACTGACCGACATCGACCTTAGCAATCCTTTCCTCTATCGTCAGGGTCGCTGGAAGTCCTATTACGAGCGCCTACGCAACGAGGCTCCCGTGCACTATCAGGCCCACAGCGCGTTCGGCCCGTTCTGGTCGGTGACGCGGCATGCCGACATCGTGGCCGTCGACAAGAACCACGAGGTCTTCTCCTCCGAGCCGTTCATCGTCATCGGGAGCCCGCCGCGCTTCCTCGACATTGCGATGTTCATCGCGATGGACCCCCCAAAACACGACCGGCAACGGCAGGCTGTCCAGGGTGTGGTCGCACCGAAGAACCTGCGTGAGATGGAGGGCCTCATCCGCGAGCGGGTGGTAGACGTGCTCGACGCTCTGCCGCTTGGCGAACCGTTCAACTGGGTGCAGCACGTCTCGATCGAGCTAACCGCGCGCATGCTGGCCACGCTGCTGGACTTCCCGTTCGAGCAGCGGCGCAAGCTCGTCCAATGGTCCGATCTCGCCACCTCCATGGAGCAAGCCAACGGTGGGCCCTCGGACAACGACGAGATATTTCGCGGCATGGTCGATATGGCTAGAGGTCTCAGCGCTCACTGGCGGGACAAGGCAGCCCGGACAGCTGCCGGAGAGCTGCCCGGCTTCGATCTGATCACCATGTTGCAGAGCGACGAGAGCACCAAGGACCTGATCGATCGCCCGATGGAGTTCTTGGGCAACTTGGTATTGCTGATCGTGGGTGGCAACGATACGACCCGCAATTCCATGAGCGGTGGTGTTCTGGCGCTGAACGAGTTCCCTGACCAGTTTGAGAAGCTGAAGGCGAACCCCGAGCTGATCCCCAACATGGTCTCGGAGATCATCCGGTGGCAAACCCCGCTCGCGCATATGCGCCGGATCGCCAAGGCCGACACTGTGCTCAACGGGCAGTTCATCCGCAAGGGCGACAAGGTCCTGATGTGGTACGCCTCGGGCAACCGCGACGAGCGCGTGTTCGATCGGCCCGATGACCTGATTATCGATCGGGCCAACGCCCGTAACCACATCTCCTTCGGTTTCGGCGTGCACCGCTGTATGGGTAACCGGCTGGCCGAGATGCAGTTGCGGATCCTGTGGGAGGAGCTGCTTCCGCGGTTCGAGAACATCGAGGTCGTCGGTGAGCCCGAGTACGTGCAGTCCAACTTCGTGAGGGGGATCAGTAAGCTGATGGTCCGCCTCACCCCGAAAGGTGGCGCATGACCGTGCAGCGAGCGGTCATCGCGGGGGCCAGCCACGCGGGCACCCAGCTCGCCGCCAGTCTTCGCCGAGAAGGGTGGGACGGCGAAATCGTCCTCGTCGGCGATGAGTCGGCGTTGCCCTACCAGCGGCCCCCGCTGTCCAAGTCGTACCTGGCCGACAAATGCGAACTGGCCGAACTCGCGATCCGCAACTCGGATTTCTACGCCAAGCAGCGGATCCGACTCCTGGATGCGACGGTGGCGGCGGTCGACCGCTCGGCTGGTCATGTCGTGCTGAGTACCGGCGACGCACTGCCCTACGACAAGCTCGCGCTGTGCACTGGCGCCCGGCCTCGTCGGCTCCCCACCCCGGGAGCGGACCTGGCCGGAGTCTTCTACCTACGCACCGCCGCGGACGGCGAGATGATCCGAGAGGCCGCCGGCCCCGGGCGTCGGGCGGTGATCGTCGGCGGCGGCTACATCGGACTGGAGACAGCCGCCTCGTTGCGTGCACTGGGTCTGGAGGTCACCCTGCTCGAGGCGACCGGGCGCGTCCTTGAACGGGTCACCGCCCCGGAGGTATCGGAGTTCTTCGACCGGATCCACCGGGAGGAGGGCGTCAACATCCGGACGGGCACGCTGGTCGAGGCTCTGTCCGGCGACGGCAGGGTCCGCGAAGTAATCCTGGCCGGTGGCGAATCAATTCCCGCCGACCTCGTCATTGTCGGCATCGGCGTGGAGCCGAACACCGAGCTCGCCGCCACCGCGGGCCTGGTCGTCGACAACGGCGTCGTGATCGACGATCAGGCCCGGACTAGCGACCCCGACATCGTGGCCGCCGGGGACTGCGCCAGCCACGACATGGCCCGTTACGGCCGTCGCATCCGCCTGGAGTCCGTGCCGAGCGCGGCCGAGCAGGCCAAGGTCGCCGCCGCGACCGTCTGTGGGAAGTCCAAGAAGATAGCGGCCCTTCCATGGTTCTGGTCAGATCAATACGACCTCAAGCTCCAGATCGCCGGTCTCAACACCGGGTACGACGAGGTCGTCCTCAGCGGCGACCCGACCCGGGAGCGCGACTTCACCTGCTTCTACCTCCGTGCCGGCGAGCTTCTTGCCGCCGACTGCATCAACCGTCCCCGCGACTTCATGTTCAGCAAGCGGGTCATCACGCAGCAAGTCGCCGTCGAACGGGCCGAACTGGTGCTCGCCGGCTCGGACTGAGGTGCCGGCGGTGCGTAGGCGGTGGGAACGACGACGGCGGATGCGACGCGTGTCTTGGAGAGGTACTTCAGTGACAATTGCCATCCAGCCCCGCTGGCAAAGGAACGCTAGCGGCTGCCCGGCGGTCGCCTTGGCGCAGCGCATCAGGACCTAGTGGGGTTTCCCAACGAGCATGACGATTCTTTCCGGAGGAGCAGCGTCAGAAGTCGGTGCCTGTTCTGTTCTGTTCTGTTCTGACAATGAGGTTAGTTGAGGTTGACGGTGGCGGTATTTAGGGACGAGGACGAGGTCTATGCCTTCCTGGGCGGGATCTTTCGGCGGGGTTTGGAGAAGGAGGGTCTGGCGGACAAGCTCGCGAATTCGGGTGTGGTGTTGCGGGTGCATTACACAGATCCGGATGCGGTTGTGACGGTGGACATGCCGAACAAGGTGGTGGAGACCGGAGCGGCCAGTACCGCGGTGCCCAACGTGGAGTTGTTCATGTCGGCAGACACGGGGAACAAGTTCTGGTTGGGGAAGGTGAACTTGACGATGGCGATGGCCAAGGGAACGGTACGTGCGAAAGGTCCGGTGCCGAAGTTGATCAAGTTGATCCCGCAGGCCAAGAACCTGTTCCCCGAGTACCGGTTGATGCTGGAGAGCCAGAATCGGCAGGACCTCATCGATGCGTGACCCTCGCCTCACCGCGGGCTGTAGGGCGGGTGTGCGATGAGGAGCACGATGCAGGACGTTGCGTTGACTGTGCCCGCGATCGTGGCCCATGCTTCGGCAGTTCATGGCGATCGCGAGGTGCTGACTGCGCGCGGACCCCGGCAGATCTCTGGGGTGTCCTATCGCGAGGTGGGTGAGCGTGCGGCACGGTTGGCAAATGCTCTGCGCCAGATCGGCATCCGTGGAGATGAGCGTGTCGCGACGTTACAGTGGAGCAACCAGGAGCATCTGGACTGTTACGCGGCGGTGCCGTCGATGGGCGCGGTGCTGCATACGTTGAACCTGCGGCTGCCGCCGGAACAGCTGACGTGGATCGCCAATCATGCCGAGGATCGGGTGATCATCGTCGACAGTACGGTGCTGGCCCTTTTGGCGGCGGCGTTGCCGTCGATGACCTCGGTGCGCACGGTGCTAGTGACCGGAACCGGCGATCTTGCCGCGGTCGAGGGGTGCGGAAAGGACGTCCTACGGTACGACGATGTGGTGGCCGCCCAGTCGAGTACGTTCGACTGGCCCGACGTCGACGAGCAGTCGGCCGCAGCGATGTGCTATACGAGCGGTACCACCGGGCACCCGAAAGGTGTTGTCTACAGCCATCGTTCGACGTGGTTGCACTCGCAGGCGGCGTGCACCTCGAATGCCTTGGGCATCGGTCATGACGACACGGTGTTGGCGATCGTTCCGATGTTCCACGCCAACGCGTGGGGGTTGCCGTATGCGGCGATGATGGCCGGCGCGCAGCTTCTGCTGCCTGACCGTTTCCTGCAGGCGGGGCCTCTAGTGGAGATGATCGAGGCGGTGCGACCGACGATGGCGGGGGCGGTGCCGACGATCTGGACCGATGTTCTGCACTACCTGCGCGACAATCCCGGCCATGACGTGAGTTCGCTGAAGATGGTGGCCTGCGGTGGTTCGGCGGTTCCGCGGTCGTTGATGACCGCCTATGACGAGCTGGGCATCCGCATTGTGCAGGCTTGGGGGATGACTGAGACTTCCCCGCTGGCCTCGGTCGCTCTGCCGCGGAGTTCTGATACCCCGGAGAGGTCGCTTCACCTGCGCGCAACCCAAGGCCGGGTGGTGGCCGGTGTGCAGGCCCGCATCGTCGATGACAGCGGTGCAGAACAACCGTGGGACGGAAAATCGGTGGGGGAGATTCAAGTCCGCGGCCCGTGGATCACTCAGTCGTATTACGAGAATGACAGTCCGGCGGCGTCGCCGGACGGGTGGTTGCGTACCGGGGACGTCGGGACGATCAGCGCGGACGCGTTCATCGCGCTGACCGACCGCTCCAAGGATGTCATCAAGTCCGGGGGCGAATGGATCTCCTCGGTGGAATTGGAGAACGAGTTGGCCGCTCACCCTGCGGTGCGCACCGCCACGGTGATTGGAGTGCCCGACGACAAGTGGCAGGAACGGCCGCTGGCGGTGGTCGTCCTGGCTGCCGACCGCACCGCCACCGCGGCGGAGCTGACCGAATTTCTGCGTGCGCGGGTGGCCAAGTGGTGGCTACCGGAACGGTGGGCGTTCGTCACCGACATTCCGCTGACTTCCACTGGCAAGTTCGACAAGAAGAAGCTGCGCCGCCAGTTCGGCGACGGTGACCTCATCATCGAGACGCTGGCGTGAATCATCAATCCACTGCGACCGAAACACTGACGTTAAGGAGACACACATGAAGACACGTGCTGCAGTGCTGTGGGGCCTAGGAGAAAAGTGGGAAGTCGAGGACATCGAGTTGGATCCTCCCGGCCCCGATGAAGTGCTCGTCCAGCTGACCGCGACCGGGTTGTGCCATTCCGACGAACACCTCGTGACCGGCGACCTGCCCATTCCGCTGCCCGTCGTCGGTGGCCACGAGGGTGCCGGCACCGTGGTCGAAGTGGGTGCGGGTGTCGAGAACGTCGCCGAGGGCGATTCGGTGATCCTGACGTTCCTGCCGTCGTGTGGGCACTGTTCCTATTGCGCGCGGGGGATGGGGAACATGTGCGACTTGGGTGCCGCGCTCATGATGGGACCCCAGATCGACGGCACTTACCGTTTCCATGCCCGGGGTGAGGACGTCGGCCAGATGTGCCTGCTGGGCACGTTCTCGGAATACACCGTGGTCCCCAAGGCGTCTCTGGTCAAAATCGACCAGGGGACACCGCTGGACAAGGCGGCGTTGATCGGGTGTGGTGTGACGACCGGGTACGGGTCGGCGGTGCGCACCGGTGAGGTGCGTGCCGGGGATACCGTGGTAGTGATCGGAGCCGGTGGCATCGGCATGAATGCGATTCAGGGTGCCCGCATCGCGGGCGCGTTGAACATCGTGGCTGTCGATCCGGTGGCGTTCAAGCGTGAACAAGCCGGCGGTTTCGGTGCGACGCATGCCGTTGCCACGATCGACGAGGCCTGGTCACTGATCAGTGACATCACCCGCGGCAAACTCGCCGATGTCTGCGTCTTGACCACCGATGTCGCCGAAGGGTCCTACATCGGCGAGGCGCTGTCCTTGGTCGGTAAACGCGGCCGTGTGGTCGTTACCGCGATCGGGCACCCCGAAGACACCTCGATGTCGGGTTCACTGCTGGAATTGACGCTGTATGAAAAGCAGATCCGCGGCGCTCTGTACGGTTCGTCGAACGCCGCCCACGACATCCCGCGGCTCGTCGAGCTCTACAACGCCGGACACCTCAAGCTGGATGAGCTGATCACCCGTGAGTACACCCTCGATCAGATCAACGAAGGCTACGCGGATATGCGATCGGGCCGCAACATCCGAGGACTCATCCGATTCTGATAAAGCAGCCGAAGCGCGGGAGCGCGACCACGGGAGCAAGCGAGCTGAGTACAACGGTTGAGTGCTGCGCGTCTGTGGCTCTTACCGTTGACGTGTTGATGCAGGACTAGCGATCGAAAGTCAATGTGCCCCATCGCCATAGGCGGTCGAGATGCGCGGCTGAGGTTGGCTGCGGTCACGCGTGTTGGTGTTGGCACCTACTGTCAGCCGGGAAGCCGTGATGAAACGTAGCTTTTGACGAGTCTCAACAGTGCTACTGACAAGGAAGGAAGCGGCGATGACGAGGATTCAAATTCCCTATCCCCATAGGAGGGGAGGGCACTGTGGTTCCGGTGCGCTTCGTGACCTTACTGAATGGGCCCAACTCGGATGGGGGACAGAAGCACTCAGTGAAGGATTGGTCTTCACCCTCGGCGGAGCCTTGGACTTCTCGTACGTCCGCTCTACGCAGTTGTTCCCCCAGGTGTACCTGGTAGGACGAGGAAGCGACCTGGAACAGGATTACCTCTCCCGGGTTGGCGCAAAGTTCGTCGTGCGATCGACCGATGACCCGGACGTGGGATGGGCATTTGTGACCGACGAAATCGACAAAGGTCGACCCGTCATGGTCTGGGCTGACATCGGCGAACTTCCTTACCTGCGCGTCCGATTGCACATGAGCCGTCACGACATTGTCATCACCGGATACGATGACGAACAACGGGTCGCCTATGTGGTCGATAATGACCGCGAGACAACCCAGACGGTGGCCTACGACGACCTACGCCGGGCGCGGTCCTCGGTCGGGTTTCCCACACCTACCCGGCACACCACATATCACGTCGACTGGCCAGAGCGAGTGCCAGACCTTGGGCCGATCGCGGCCGCTGCACTCGCCGCGAGCGCAGCGTTCATGCGCGGCGGTGCCGTAGGTGCGCCGCTACTGCGCATCGAGGCAGCTGAAGTCGAATCTTCCGGTTTGAAGGGTGTGCAGGACTTCGCCGATGACGTAGGGCATTGGCCAACGCTGTTCGATGACGATGCCCTGACCGCGGCATTGTTCGGGCTCGGGGCGTTCATCGAGAAAGCCGGTACCGGCGGCGGGCTCTTTCGTACGCTGCAGGCAGACGGTTGCCAGAACATCGCCGATCTCCTAGATGACGCCGCCACTGCCGAAGCGGCTGCCGCGGCCCGACATGCTTCCAAAGCGTGGTCTACGCTTGCGGCCGCAGCCACGGATGCCGGCACATCGCTACGGAGTCGTAGTCTAGCTGCGGCCAAAGTCGCCGCGACGATCCCGGACGCCGAAACGCGCCTCGTCGAAGCCCTCGAAACGGCCAGTCGATCCGTTGGCACTGTCGATACCGGCATCGAAGCTCATCTGAAAGGCTATCCGTGAGTGGCACTTCAAATCAATCGAGTTTCCTGAAGACTACTGGTTTCTCGATTGGCAGCATGACGATGTTCAGCGCTTCGCCCAGAACGCGGTCGGTGACGTTCGTGACCCTTGTGCAGAAGGCGAGGTTGACCGTCACCGCTGTGGGGGACAGGATTTGGTATGACCCCTATAGCACCGACGACGACCCCGAGCATTATCGGGCGAGCTATGCGGCGACAGCGTCGAGGGCGTATTGCGGGGCAGGACCAAATGGCTGATAGTGACGGAACTGGAAGGTGTACCGCAGCGATGATCTCGGCGGGCTAACGAGTCCTTTACATACTCTTCGGGCGATCAGCCCAGCCGACGTCGGCGCAGTTCTTCAGTCGCATGGTGGTCCATGCACTGCGTGGTCCTATTTGGGAGGATTTCGTCATCGACGAGCAAGCGGAAGAAGATTCGGCCATCGCGTGGTGGCATAACTTTCAGAATCGTGTTATCGCCGCCGACGGCGACTACCTCGATGCGCACCATCCGTGGTGCCTTGGTTGCGGCACAGACAATCCGCACGGTCATCGCCTGCGAGCGCGTCGGCGTGGCGACGGGGTGGGCGCCAGGCATATCTTCGACGGCCGACATCGCGGCGCACCCGGGATCGCACACGGCGGCGCAGTCATGACGGTTCTTGACGACACGGTGGGCATGCTGCTCTACGTCGTCGGTGAGATGGCCGTCACCCGTAAGCTCGACACCGAGTTCTTCGCGCCGGTATTGCTGGGGGTTCCCTACGAGGTCAGCGCGGAGCTCGTGTCCAGAACCGGCCGGAAACTCGAAGTGCGGACAGAATTGCGCGAGGAAGCCACCGGCCAGCTGGTCGCGTCCGCGTCCGGGTTATTCGTCGTCGTCACGCTGGATCACTTCACTAGCTCCATACAGAAGGCGTCGTCAATACGCTGCACTGCGCGACCACCCTGGGAAGGATGACTCAACCCGTAAATCTGCTCATTTTTCAACCGGCGCAGGCTGCTCAGGATTGAACCGGGGCCGACAGGGGGTTTGCTAAGCAAACGCGTACTCGACCACATCGTGGTGTACCAGCCTTCGGTAGCGTGACGCCGCAGCGTGTCGGCGAAAATACCGCCGGTCTCATCTGTTGTGGCCCGCCGGGGAGTTGATATCGACCTGGATGTGCGAAGCGGCCGGGTCAGGTTTCTGGCCGAGGGTATACAGGCCAAGACTGCCGAGAAAACCCGCACAATGCTCGATAAGCACTTCGGTCGATAGGTTTAGTTGTCCGTCTATCCAGCGACGGAGAATCTCGAACAGGCCCCCGACACCGTAGGTAGCGGCGAGATCTGCGACCTGAATCACCTCGCTGGGTATATCGAGATGCAGGCGGGCCTCTCTGAGGACGAGCTCCGCAAATTCGGACATCAGTTCGCTTCGCAGCTGCCGAAGCAGGGGTTCAGCGCCCGATTCGACAAACAATATGCGGGCCATGCTGGGATCGTTCTCGATCATCTGAACCAGGGCCTTTATCGGAGCGTAAGCGAGTTCTTGAGGAGCAACGGTGTCATCCGGTATCGCCTTGGTGATCACGGCTTGGAAGGTGGTGGAGATCTTGGTGAACATCGCACGCAGGAGCGCGTCTCTGTCGCGAAACTGCTGGTAGAAGTACCGGCTCGTCACTCCTGACTCCGTACACACAGCGGTCACGGTGCACGCGGCGGCTCCCTGCTTGCCCATGAGCGCGACCGCGGCGTCAATCAGCAGTGCGCGGCGCTGCGCATCGCGTTGAGTTGCGGACAGCCCGCCATAAACACGTGCTGGACTCATGCCCTACATTCTGGCAGTCTCATGTGACAAGGCCTAAAGTCAGATCACGCAACGGAGGAAGGACCCCGTCAAGATGCCGGAAGATCGAGCCTCGACCAAGAGCCGTGTATTGCCAAAACCCCGGCGCGTTCGTTTCCCCATGCCCACCTCCACGAAGCGGCGACACTTCGTGGATGGCGACCTGGTGATGAGCCATTTCATCTCGGTGCTTTCTGCGACCTTCCCGGAAGGGGAAGACTTCTTCATCCGCTCGGTCAAGTATTTCCAGAGTTCCATCGACGATCCCCAATTGCTGACAGCGGTCAAGGGTTTCATCGGGCAAGAGGCCACACACCGACACCAGCATCGGCTCCTCAACGAACGGCTCCAGGCCATGGGTTATCCGACCGCGCGGATCGACCGCCACGTCGCACGCCTGATCAAGCGATTGGAGCGGCGCTTTTCGCCAGAAATGCGGCTGTCGATGACCTCTGCATTGGAGCACTACACCGCGACGCTCGCTGAAATCATTCTCACCAGCGATGACGCGCAGAAGCTCATCGGACAGACAGAGGTTCGACCGATTCTGCTGTGGCATGCGTTCGAGGAGTCGGAGCACAAAGCCGTCGCCTTCGACGCCTATCGGCTGATTGGAGGCACCGAGCGCACCCGCGTACGGGGCATGCGGATCGCCTCTGCAATTCTGTTCGGCGAACTCATTCTGCAGACTGCGCTGTCGATGGCCTCTGACAAGGCCTCGTATAACCCGGTCACGTTGGTGCGTAGCCTACGTCGCTTCAGTCGCACCCCGATGTTCACCGCCGATGCGCTGCAGCGATTCCGTTCGTACAACCGCCCCGGCTTCCACCCTGATGATTGGGACAGCACCGCGGTCCTGGAGCGATGGAGCAAGGAACTGTTCGACCAAGACGGCTCACAGAAGGTCATCGCTCAGCCGGGGTAGCAAAAGTGCGTGAGGAGGGCGACGCAGAAAGACACTGTTTCTGCGTCGTTCCTCCAAACAAGCGACAGCGCGCCTGTCGTCACGGATTGGATGCCCGGTGGCGGGTCAAGGCGACAGTCATACAGACAAGTGCAGTCGGCCTCGAAACTCACGGAAAGGTTAAGCCTCAGCCGCTGACGACGTAGCGTTGAGCCAAGGTTTCAGCCAGTCGGCTCGTGTGCGCGACCACTTCCTTTTCGGTCACCGCGAGCAAACCGGAGTGCCAGGCCGTGATGACTTCGACGAACCCCCCCACCGCAACCAAAGTGTCCATACGAAGGGCCGTCTCGTCGGCGTCTTCTCTGAGATGTGGCCGGCTTGCCTCGACGACCAACTGCGTTGCGTCCTGCAGCGCCACAGCGCGGCGATCTTGCAGCGGTGAGCTACCTACATGCTGAGCGAGGAGGATGTGCGCCCGGCCAGGATCGCGTGCGATCCGGTCGACCACGATGGCGATCGCCGCGGTGATGGTTTCGATCGGCGGCCGATCCACACGCTCGTCGAAGAGCGCGGAAACCTCGCCGAGCATGTCATTGCGAACGCCATCCCACGCTGCGACGAGAAGATCCTCGCGCGTCTTGAAGTCCTCGTAGAAGTATCGATCGTTGAGCCCTGTCCGGGCGCACACGCCGCGCATAGTCACTGCGGCCCAACCGCTCTCACTCCAAATCTCGGTCGCAGCCTCGATCAATTGCTGCCGTCGCTCTGCTCGACGCTCAGCACCGGTCCGACCACCCCAGCGCGTGTTTCTCGACCGCACATCAAACATCTTGACAAAACGTCGGGCTCACGACCAAACTGGTGGCATGCGACACCAATGGTGGCTGATGCCCCCAAATCAATGGTCTCCCGCACCGGAAATCAGTGTCGCGATCCGAAAGGCAAGCAGATGAGGTTCTTGCCGTTCGGTAGTTCACCAGGTAGAACCCACCGCGCCCACGCAGTAGTCACAGGCGCAGGGAGCGGTATCGGCCGCGCGTTCGCCGTTGAGCTTGCACGCCGAGGTGGACGTGTTGTGTGTGCGGACAAAGACCCCATCACTGCGAAAGAGTCGGCCGAGTTGGTGAGGCAGGCCGGCGGCGAGGGTTTCGACGTCGTATGCGACGTCACCGACCTTGAGCAGGTCCGTAACCTCGCTGATGCCAGTGAAGACTGGTTTGGCAAGGCGGCGAGCCTGGTGATCAACAACGCCGGAATCGGTGCGGGCGGCAATCGCATCGGCGCTACGTCGGTCGAGGACTGGAACGCTGCGATTTCTGTCAACCTTTGGGGTGTTATCTACGGGTGCGAGACTTTCGTTCCCCGGCTCCGGAGCAACGGCCGTGGCGGAGTGATCAATGTGGCGTCCGCCGCGAGTTTCGGCTCGGCGCCCCGAATGGGGGCATACAACGTGAGTAAGGCCGGAGTGCTCGCTCTGTCCGAGACCTTGGCGGCCGAACTGAGCGGTACTAACGTCAATGTCACAGTGCTTTGCCCCACCTTCGTCAAGACGAACATCGCCAAAAATCCTCAGATTGAGGAGTCGGCGGCGAAACTCGCGACCAACCTGATGAGGTGGACCGGCATTTCGCCGGATCAAGTGGCTCGAACGACCTTGAACGCGCACGATCGCGGACAAATCTATGTAGTGCCCCAACTGGACGCGAAAATTTTGTGGCAACTGAAAAGAGCTTTACCCGGTCAGTTTACGCGGGCGTTGGGGCTGGTGGAGCGCGTGGCCTCATGGAACGATCCAGCCGAACAGAGGGAGCAGTGAAATGGCGTTCGCATATAGCGACATGCTCGAGACGATCAAGAACAAGCAATGGGCTCTCGCCGATATCGATTGGGGCGCCCCTGGTGCGGAGTTGATCACCGACGAACAGCGTCCCAAACTCAAGCAATTCATGTCCGACGTGGTGTGGATTGAGCATGTCGGAGCGCGCGCCTTTGCTGCGATGGCCCCGAAGGCGCCCTTCGAAGCGCTCGGAGACATTTACCGTTACTTTCACGCCGAGGAGCAGCGTCACGCCAACGCCGAACTTGCTCTGATGCGTCGCTGGGGCATGATCGAGGAAGGCGAAAAGCCTGTACCGAATAAGAACATCCGTCTCGTGATCGAGTGGCTAGATCGGTACGCTGAGGCTCTTCCTCTGACTGTCATCGGCGCCGCGATTCCCGCACTGGAGACCGCGCTGGACGGGGCCCTGCTGAAATTTCTCCTTGATGAGGTCGACGACCCAATTTGCGGGGAAGTATTCAATAAGGTCAACAGCGACGAATCGCGGCACCTTGCAGTAGGTTTTCAAGTCCTGAATGACCTCGGCGCCAGTCCCATGCGAATCCATGCAATCCAAACGGTCGGCGCTGTGATGGACCCCCGTATTCTCACTGGCGCGTTGCTGTATATACCGCTTCTCACGCGCATGTTGATGAATCTCAACGCGATGGGGCTATCCGAAGAGAAGCTGTACAACGCGGTGACGCGATATGGCAATGTCGGGGACCGCAGTGAGCACACGCGGAGGGTGCCTGGATATCACATCTTGAAGGCCCACATGTCCTCCTCGATCAAGCGGTCCCAACCCCTTCACTTCGTTTCCCAGCGCTTAGGCAATGCGATCGACATCTTCCCCGTGCAAGTACTCGGGCGACCGCCTTCATGGACGGATGAACTGACCTATGAACCGGTCGCTAAATGACGGACACGGTAACGACTTTGATCGTCGGCGCCGGCTTCGCGGGTATCGGTACGGCGATGAGAATGCTTCAAGCGGGCGTTAACGACTTTGTCATCTTGGAGCGATCACATCGCGTCGGGGGCACCTGGCGTGACAACACTTACCCCGGCGCCGCCTGCGACATTCCGTCATTGCTGTACTCCTACTCGTTCGAGCCGAACCCAGGCTGGACTCGCGCATACTCGGGGAGCGCAGAGATCCTCGCCTATATCGACGCGATTGTCGCGAAATACGATCTTGGGAGGTTCATTCATTTCGGTGCGGACGTGAGTGCACTGGAATTCGACGAGGATGCCGGAGAGTGGGTTGTCGACACGACCGGCGGCAGGCGGTATCGGGGCCGTTCAGTCGTGATGGCTAGCGGACCACTTGCTGACGCCAGTTTCCCGGATATTCGTGGCATCGAGTCGTACGAGGGGAAAAAGATTCACAGTGCTCGGTGGGACCACTCCTATGACATGAGCGGTAAGAGGGTGGCGGTTATCGGGACCGGGGCGAGCGCTGTGCAGATCGTTCCCGAATTGGTCCAGTTGGCGGCGTCGGTCAAGGTGTTTCAGAGGACGCCCGGCTGGGTCCTACCGAGGGTGAATTTCCGGCATCCGGCCTGGGCGCGTTCGACTTTCAAGCGCATGCCGGCAACCGAACAGGCCCTACGAGGTGCGTGGTTTTGGGCGCATGAGGTCATGGCCGTGGGCATGGTTTGGGATACCGCTGCCACATCTGTCATCCAAGCGGCCGCGAAGGCGAATCTGCGTCGGCAGGTGAAGGATACCTGGTTGAGACGTCAGCTAACACCGCAGTTCAGACCTGGGTGCAAACGCATGCTTATGACTAACGACTATTACCCTGCTCTCCAGGCCGATAACTGCAAACTCGTCAGCTGGCCGATCGCCACACTGGCTCCGAACGGAATTCGAACCGCCGACGGCATCGAGCATGAGGTGGACTGCATAGTATTCGCGACAGGCTTCGATGTGTGTAAACGCGGTACGCCATTTCCGATCCTGGGGCGCGACGGGCGAAAACTCGAAGACGCGTGGTCTGAGGGGAGATTTGCCTACAAGAGCGTGAGTGTGGCCGGGTATCCGAATTTGTTCTTCACTTTCGGGCCTAATTCCGGTCCTGGCCACAACTCCGCTCTTCTATATATGGAGGCGGCAATCGATTACATCGTAAAAGCGATCGAGCTCTTGCGCGACCAAGGTAACGGAGTCCATACCCTGGATGTGAAAGAGAATAGCCAAAACGCGTACCACTCCAATATTCAGCGGCGGTTACGACGCACGACATGGAACTCGGGTTGCAGCAGCTGGTATTTAACAGAGGATGGCTATAACGGCACGATGTATCCGGGCTTTGCGACTCAGTTCACCAGGGAACTGTCCCGTCTGGATATGCGGGATTACGATATCACTCGGCGTGACGATGCTGACCTGAAGTTGACACAAACACGCTGAACTGCAGCAGCGGATAGGGTAAACATCAAAGCGCACGTGAGGAAGTAATGGGTTCTGAGTCTGGGCAGCACTACGAAATTGTAATAGTCGGAGCCGGGTTTTCTGGGATTGGTACAGCGATCAGCCTGTTGAAGGCCGGATTTGCGGACTTTCTTATAGTCGATGACGCCGATGGCGTCGGCGGTACATGGCACTGGAATACGTATCCGGGAATAGCGGTCGATATTCCGTCCTATAGTTACCAGTTCTCTTATGAGATGCGAACATCCTGGTCACGTACTTACGCTCACGGGGATGAGTTGAAGGCTTATGCAGAGCGGTGTGTAGAAAAATACGGACTCCAAAATTACATCCGGTTCAACACGACTGTGGACGAAGCCTGTTTCGACGAAGGCGCCGCACTATGGCGGCTGAGCTGCTCCTCTGGTCAGAATCTGACCGCGCGTTTTGTGATAAATTGCTCTGGCGTTCTCAGTCGGCCGAAGTGGCCTGATATTCCAGGAGTGCGCGACTTCGCCGGCGTGACGCTGCATACGGCCAGATGGGACCATACGAAAGATCTCACCGGTAAGCGGGTGGCGGTGATCGGGACTGGGGCATCTGCGGTGCAGCTGATTCCCGAAGTCGCGAAGATCGCATCAAGTCTGACGGTCTTCCAGCGAACGCCGATTTACTGCTTGCCGAAGCCGGATTTCTCCATACCGAGCTGGGCCGCGACAGTGATGCGGTTGGTGCCAGGGGCACAACTGATGACGCGCACTGCGAGTCAGGCGTTCGTCGAGTTCACATTTCCCATCGCAGCTCATTTTCACTCGTTGATCCCTGTGTCGGACCTCATGGAAGAGGCGGCGAAACGCTATATGCGTCGGGCGGTCGACGATCCGGTGACTCGAGACCAACTCATTCCTCGCTATTCGTTGGGTTGTAAGCGACCGAGTTTCCACAATTCCTATCTCGCAACGTACAACCGTCGCAATGTTTCGCTCGAGACCAGCGGCATCACCCATGTCGACCATGCCTCGGTTCACACTGAAGATGGCAAGAGTTATCCGATCGATGTCATGGTCTTGGCCACCGGGTTCAAAGTGATGGAGTCGGGCAATATGCCGACTTATGTGCTGAAGGGACGCGGTGGAGTGGAGCAGTCTGCCTGGTGGGATGAGCACCGCCTCCAAGCCTTCGAGGGTGTGAGCGTCCCAGGGTTCCCGAATCACTTCAATATCTTCGGTCCCTATGGTTACAACGGCTCCTCGTACTTCACACTCATCGAGGCGCAAAGTCGGCATATCGTCCGCTGTCTTCGTCGTGCGCGCACGCTGAAGGCTGATTACGTAGAGGTCAGACAGCAGGCGAACGATCGCTACTTCGGTGACATGGTTAGCCGCCGACATCGACAGGTTTTCTGGCAGCCGAGCTGTTCCAATGCCAACAGTTACTATTTCGACAAACACGGCGATGTTCCGTTGCGTCCGTCAACTACCCTGGAGACTTACTGGCGTAGCCGCACCTTCCGGCTCTCCGATTACCGATTTGAACGTCGCGCAGAATCCGTTGGCGCACGGTGACCAACACTGATGCGGCGGACCGGCGCCCCAGTCTTGCAAGTCATTTCGTGGCAATGACTTCGCGAAACACACTGCGTCCGCTGTCGCAACTCATCCCGTCGAGCGCCCACGGCCTCGCGGTGATGGATCGCGTACTCCGGATGGCGCTTGTGGGATCGCGGCCCCGCCGAAGCGTGGCGGTTCGCACAATAGATACCGAGTTCGCCGGGAATCAGATACGCGGGGATTGGATCACTTCTCCTGCAGTCGATCCACACGCGGTTCCGTTGCTCTACATTCATGGCGGCGCCTACTCCATGTGCTCACCGGCTACCCACCGCGGCCTGCTCGGTGAACTTGCCTCCGCGAGCGGTCGGCCCATCTTTGCGGTGAGGTATCGGCTAGCTCCACGCTATCCCTTTCCCGCTGCCGCCGACGATGCACTGAACGCATACCGCTGGCTCGTCACAGGGCAGCCTTCGGCTTCCGGCGAACGCGGTGTTGCGGTGGCCGGGGACTCGGCGGGCGGCCAGCTCACGATGGCCACCGCCCTTGGCGCACGTAGTGACGGACTGCCGCTGCCGGATTCGATGCTTCTCATGTCTCCGGTCCTGGATCTGACATGTGAACTCGCGAGGGCACGCGAACTTCGCCGCCGTGATCCTTTCGCCTCTGCTCGGTCCGCGGCCCGCGCTCTTGACCTGTACGTGGCTGGTGCAGATCACCGCAATGAGCGAATCAGCGTGCTCGACGCAGACCTCAGGTCCATGCCACCGATCCTGATTCAGGTAGGCGGAAGAGAAATGTTGATCGATGACTCGAGGCATCTTGCCGACCGCCTCCGATCGGCCGGATCAAGCGTTGAGATACAGGTGTACCGGGGACAGATCCACGTGTTCCAAGCCATGTTCCGAATCCTGCCCGAGGCTCGTGAGGCGATCCACCGCGCTGGAAACTTCCTGAAAGCTTCGGCCCACCGGTGAAAGTGTTGGGACCGTGGATGCTCCACTGCCACCGCGCCATCAACTGCTTCTTAGCTGTCTCATGACAGGCGGCTTTGCGAGGGATCCTCGAGGACACGATCCGTCGATAGTGATCATCGGGGCCGGCGTCGCGGGTATCGCCATGGCCCATCAGCTGAAGAGGGACGGATTCACCAACTTCACCATGGTGGAAAAGGCTGCAGACATCGGCGGCGTCTGGCGCGACAACACCTATCCAGGAGCGGCTTGCGACGTGCCGTCAGCGTTGTACTCACTCTCGGACAAGCCCAACACTCGTTGGTCGAGACGTTATGCAGAACAGCCCGAGATACTCCAATATCTTCGCCGACTCGTCCTGGCCGACGGAATGGACCTGCATTTGCGCACGCGGACCGAAGTCGTCGAGATGACCTTCGATGAACAGGCCGGCCGTTGGCGTTTGGTGACCGGATCCAGCGAGACGATCTGGTGCGATGTCGTGATTTCGGCCGTGGGGCAGCTCTCGCGACCTCATACGCCGAATATTGCCGGCGAAGACACCTTCGAGGGGCCGCGTTTTCATTCGGCGCGTTGGGACCATTCGGTATCGCTGCGCGGCAAGGAAGTAGCCGTCATCGGGACAGGCGCAAGCGCGATACAGTTTGTGCCACGGATCGCACACGAGGCACAGCGCGTAACGCTGTATCAGCGCACGGCGCCTTGGATTTTGCCGAAGTGGGACAGCAGGTACGGACGTCTTCACCAACAGCTGATTAAGGTTCTGCCGCTGTGGCTGCGTCTTGAGCGTTTCGCGGTATGGCTGATTTTTGAAGTGCTCGCAGTGACGTTGGTCGACGCGAAGCCCTTGTCACGCATTCTCGGCGCGGTCGCCCGCTACCACCTCCATCGGCAGGTTGCCGATCCAATGCTGCGCCGGCAACTCACGCCATCAGATGCGCCGGGGTGCAAGCGGGTGTTGTTCTCGAATGATTACTACCCCGCGATTGCCAACGGTGAAGTCTCGTTGGTGACCAACGCGGTTGCGAAGCTTTGCGACAAGGGAGTCGTGACCGACGATGGCGTACTCCATCGCGCGGATGTCGTCATTTACGGAACAGGTTTCCGCGCTACCGACTTCCTCGCCCCGATGCGTGTTCGCGGCTGGGGCGGAGTGACTCTGGACGAGGTGTGGGGGACGCAGGCGCACGCATACCTGGGCATTACAGTCCCGATGTTCCCGAATCTCTTTCTCCTCTATGGCCCGAACACGAATGTCGGTTCCGGGTCGATCATTTACATGATCGAGTCTCAGGTCCGCTATGTCGGTGCCCTCATCAAGATTTTGGCGAGTGACCCAGGGCGTACGGTCGACGTCAGGCCAGACATCGAGCAAAGCTACAACACACGATTGAGCCGGCGGCTGCGAAGGTCGGTGTGGGCGCTTTGCGCGAGCTGGTACACGACCTCGAGTGGCGCGATCCCGACGAACTGGCCTGGGCCTACATTTGCCTACCGGATCCTCACCCGCAAACCACGCAGTCACGATTATCTATTCAGGCACGTTGAACGCCTTCAGTTAGACGGCCCGAGTGAGAACCGCGCGAGGCTGCGCAGATGATCCGGGTCGCAGGCGGTGTCTAACATTTCACTGTTAACTGTTCGAATATTGACATTCAGCACATCTATGTAAACTATTACCAGATACCCGTGCAGCAGAGCGCCCAGGAGGCATCGTGGCTAATCAGCTTCTCGCAATCACGCGTCACCCCAAGGAGCGGTTGACGTCTGTCCTGTTGGCGCCCGCCCCCCGCGTCGTCGATGACAAATGGCGACAGTGGAGTCGGGACTGGAGAGTCCGGGAACTTGCGCCGGCCCCCGCCGGATCTGGGCTGAGAGCCGTCCTAGGGGACGCTGGACTCCCGTTGCTGGGGCACACTGTCGACTACATCCGATTTGGTTCAGAATTCAGTCGGGAGCGTTACGAACGTTTGGGCTCGGTGTCGTGGATGGGCGCATTCGGTACCAAAATGGTGGTCATCGCCGGTCCAGACGCAACGCGTGAGGCGTTCACAAGCGAAGCCAAGGCCTTTTCTCAAGATGGCTGGTCCTTCCTGATCGATGCTTTCTTCCATCGCGGGTTGATGCTCATGAGCTTCGACGAACATTTGATGCACCGGCGCATCATGCAGGAGGCGTTCACGCGTCCTCGCCTGACCGGATATGTCGGGCAGGTGGCCCCGTGCGTTCGCGCAGCCGTGCCCGCGTGGCCGACCGGTCCGTCGGTCCGGATCTACCCGTTGTTGAAGAATCTCACCCTCGATATTGCCACGGATGTCTTCATGGGTGGCCGCGGCAAGGACGAGAGCGCTGCTGTCAACGAGGCGTTCGTGTCCACTGTTCGCGCGGCGAGTTCCTTTGTGCGAGTTCCACTCCCGGGCACCAGGTTCCGCGCCGGCGTGCATGGGCGGCGCGTGTTGGAGGACTACTTCTCCCGACACCTGCCGGCCGCGCGTGCAGGCGAGACCGACGATCTATTCGCCGCCCTCTGCCAGGCGACCACAGAAGACGGTGAACGGTTCTCCGACGAGGATGTGATCAACCACATGATCTTTCTCATGATGGCCGCCCATGACACCTCCACGATCACCACCACTGCTGTCACCTACTTCCTCGCTAAACATCCTGAGTGGCAGGAGAAGGCAGCGGCGGAGGCGCGGTCCTTCGGTCACGATTCGCCAGATATCGACGAACTGGAGCGGATGACGGTCCTCGATCTGATCCTCAAAGAAGCTCTGCGTCTGCTGGCGCCCGTTCCGCTGGTGATGCGCAAGACCGTCCGCGATGTCGCCATCGACGGCTATCACATCCCCCGTGAAACCTTGTGCGCAATCACACCCGCCGTAAATCACTTCGACCGCAGAATATGGAGCGACCCGGACCGTTTCGATCCGTCGCGCTTCGATGAGCCCCGGCGCGAGGACCAACAGCACCGATTCGCCTGGGTGCCGTTCGGCGGGGGGGCGCACAAATGCATTGGGATGCAGTTCGGCACACTCGAGGTGAAGGCAATCCTGCACCAGATGTTGCGTACCTACACTTGGACGGTCCCAAACGACTATCACGTGCGTTGGGACAACACCTCGCTGCCCATTCCCGTGGACGGACTGCCTGTGACGTTGCGGCACCGATGAGCGGTGAGAACTCGCCTTACCTGGAGCCCACGGAGTTCCTCGATTGGCAACATGAATCGGTACGCGACTTCGTTGCATCGGCGACCCGCGGCGCGGTCGACGACACCACGAAGGCCATAGCCATCTTCACTGCGGTCCGCGACTCGATTTGGTATGACCCCTACACCGTGACCGATGACCCGCATGCGTATCGCGCCAGCACCATCGCAACTGCAGACCGCGCTTACTGCGTCCCGAAGGCGGTGCTCTTGACGGCGGCCTGCCGAGCAGCAGGCATCCCAGCGCGGCTGGGGTTCGCCGATGTCCGAAACCACCTTCAGACCGAGACATTGCGTGAGCGGATGGGCGGTACCGACGTCTTCGTCTACCACGGATACAGCCTCATGCATCTCTGCGGTGTCTGGGTCAAGGCAACTCCGGCGTTCAATCGCGAGCTATGCGCACGGTTCGGCGTCCCGCCAATTGATTTCGACGGGCGCACAGACGCCCTGCTGCACGGGTTCGCCGGTGACGGCACACAACACATGGAATATCTGAGGGATCGAGGCGCCTTCGACGATCTACCGCTGGCAGAGATCCTGCAAGCGCTCAGAACCCACTACGGGACGCTCATAGGCGATGCGAGTCGCCATCCAGACCTGTTCGCCTGAAGGGCCGATGCGTAATGCACAGCACGATGCAAGACGTCCAGCTCACAATCTCGGCAATTGTCCGCCATGCCGCCTCCATTCACGGAAACAGCGAGGTGATCACCCCCGACGGAATTGGATACCGAAGTATGTCCTACCGTAGCGTCCTGGGGCGAGCGGGCCGACTTGCCAATGCGTTGCGCGGGCTCGGAATAACGGCAGATCAACGGGTGGCCACTTTTCAGTGGAGTAACCAAGAACATCTCGAGGCCTACTGCGCGGTTCCCTCCATGGGCGCGGTGCTGCACACCCTCAACATTCGTTTGGCTCCAGAGCAACTCGCGTACATCGCCAACCATGCCAGCGATCAGATCATCCTGGTGGATGCGTCGGTTGCGCCATTGTTGGCTAGTGCGCTACCAGCGATGGAGTCGGTGCATACGGTCATCGCCACCGGGGGCGGCGACCTCGCTCCGCTGCAGCGATGCGGGAAGACGGTGTTGCGTTACGAGGAGATCCTGGCGCAGCAACCGGAGACTTTCGATTGGCCCGAGATCGATGAGCGTTCCGCCGCGGCCATGTGCTACACCAGCGGGACTACTGGAAATCCCAAAGGTGTTGTCTACAGCCACCGTTCGACCTACCTACATGCACTGACCGCCTGCACGTCGAACGCCCTGGCAGTGAGCGAGGCCGACCGTATCCTGGCCATTGTCCCGATGTTTCACGCCAATGCGTGGGGACTGATCTACGCGGCGTTGATGTCTGGTGCGGACTTGGTATTACCCGATCGCCATCTGCAAGCCGCGCCGCTGGTGTCGATCATCGAAGAGACTCAGCCGACTATCGCCGGTGCAGTGCCGACGATCTGGAACGATGTCGATCGATACCTGGAATCGAATCCCGCCCGGGACATCTCCTCACTTCGGCTGGTTGCCTGCGGGGGATCGGCAGTCCCCGTCTCGCTGATGCGGGCATTCGAAGACAAGTACAACGTGCCTATCGTGCAGGCATGGGGCATGACCGAAACCTCGCCGCTGGCTACCGTCGCACGCGCAGCGCACGGAGTAGGCGAGACCCGTGCGTGGGAGATGCGCGAAAGCCAGGGTCGGCCGATGTGCGGTGTCGAGATCCGGTTGCGTGACGACCACAAGAAGACAGTGCCGTGGGACGGTCGATCAGCGGGTGAAATACAGGCGCGAGGCCCGTGGATCACCGGCGCCTACTTCGGCGACGATGATCCGGACAAGTTCGACGGAGGGTGGCTGCGCACCGGCGACGTCGGCCGGATCGACCCGGACGGGTATCTCACGCTGACCGATCGTGCGAAGGACGTCATCAAGTCAGGTGGAGAATGGATCTCCTCAGTCGAGCTGGAAAACACGCTGATTGGTCACCCGGCGATCTACGAGGCTGCGGTGGTGGCAGTTCCCGACGACAAATGGCAGGAAAGACCGCTCGCCCTGGTCGTGGTTCACCGTGGAGCCGAGGTCGACATCGACCGACTGCGCGCGTTTCTGTTGGACAAGGTCGCCAAGTGGTGGATCCCGGAGCGGTGGAGCTTCGTGTCTGAGATTCCCCGAACAAGCGTCGGGAAATACGACAAGAAGGCCATACGCGCGCGTCACTCCGCCGGCGAGTATCAGATCGAAACGTCCTAAGAAATCAAACCCATTGATATTGAACAGCCGAGAGGGAATCCTGTGACAGCATCAATTTCTCCCTGGATGAGCGCCGAATTGCTCGAGCTTCGTGACCTTGCCGCGAAGTTCTTCTCGACCGAATTGGCCCCACATGCGCAACGTTTCGCAGACCAGCACCAAGTTGACCGAGAATTGTGGCACAAAGCCGGCGAACTAGGCCTGCTCTGCATGTCCATACCCGAAGAATACGGCGGGGGAGGCGGCACATTCGCGCACGAAGCCGTCGTACTCGAAGAGCAAGCCCGAGTCGGGGACAGCTCATGGGGCGCAGGGCTGCACAGCGGAATCGTCGCGCACTACATCCTCCAGTATGCGGCCGAAGAACTACGGAGGCAGTGGCTGCCCAAGATGGCCTCAGGCGAAATGATCGGTGCTATCGCCATGACGGAGCCAGGGACCGGTTCTGATCTGCAGAGTGTCAAGACCAAAGCAATTCTTGACGGTGACGAGTACGTGATCACCGGCGCAAAGACCTTCATCACCAACGGTCAGCAAGCCGACCTGATCATCGTCGTCGCCAAGACAGATCCAAGTCAGGGCGCCGCCGGCATCTCGCTGATCGTCGCCGAAGCCGATCGACCCGGATTCCGGCGCGGCAAGGTCCTCGACAAAATCGGCCAACGCGGACAAGACACCTCCGAGTTGTTCTTCGACGACGTAAGAGTGCCCCGCTCGCACCTCCTGGGCGAGACCGAGGGTCAGGGTTTCATTCAGCTGATGACGCAGCTACCTCAAGAGCGGCTCATCGTCGCGGTTGGGGCGGTCGCGGCGATGGAACTTGCCGTGGAGCAGACACTCAAATACACCCGTGAGCGGGAAGCGTTCGGACGGCCCGTCTTCGGCTTCCAGAACACGAAATTCATCTTGGCCGAAGCTGCAACCGAAACGCGCATCGCACGAGTATTTTTGGACTACTGCATCGACCTACACCTCGCGGGCCAACTCGACGTCCAGACCGTCGCCATGGCGAAATGGTGGACCACTGAGCGAGCGATGAAGGTGCTCGATGACTGTTTGCAGCTCCACGGCGGATATGGGTACATGACCGAGTACCCCATCTCGAGATTGTGGGTGGACCAGCGCGTGCAGAAAATCTACGCCGGCACAAATGAGGTGATGAAGGAAATCATCTCGCGTTCCCTATGACCCTGAACGATTAGCCACCTGCACATTACTCACCTGGGAGGATTGATGGCATCTACAGAGGTGCCATATCGCCACGAAATGGGTGGACATTGCGGATCGGGTGCCCTTCGGGAGTTGATACCAGATGCTCCTATCTTCAGGCAATGAGTTCTTCAGGCAATGAGTTCGTTGGTTCTTCTGCTGGGTTGGCGGAGGGCGTGGTAGATCTCGCGGGCGATGTACGCTTGATGCAGCGCATGATCTCGTTCTTGGTTTTGCCTTCGGCCAGGCGGTGAACGAAGTAGTCGCGGGTGGGCTGGTGACGGCGCATGCGCACCACCAGGATGACGTGCAGGGCACGGTTGGCGTCGCGATTGCCTCCCCAATTGAGCCGGTGGCGGATCGTTTTGCCGCTGGAGGCTTCCAGTGGGCTGACCCCGCAGAGTTTGGCGAAAGCGGCGTCGCTGCCGATCCGAGCGGGGTTGTCGCCGAGGGCGGTCAGCAGCGTGGCAGCGGTGTCGGGCCCGACGCTGTAGCTCGGGTGCGGCGGTGGCGGTGATGGTGTCGACGTGGCGTTCGAGTCGGGCGGCTGCGGTGTCGAGCTGGTGGCAACGTGCCGCCATCGACTTGATAGCAGTAAAGAAAGTTCTCACATCGCAGGCCAGCGGCGGTCAGGCGGGCGTTGGTCGCGCCTGCTGCCCGCGGCGTCTCGATGCGGCGAGGAGCGAGGACAGTCCTGGCTTGTCGTGGTGCCAGGATGCCGTGGCCGTTGAGATGTACAGCGCTCGTCGTCGTGTGCAAGCTTGTGTGGCGGCGGACGGAGGGCGAAGCGTAGCGAGCGGCGCGGACGGGAGCGCCAGCGGACGGGAGCAGAGGGAGTGTAGCGAAGCCCGCAGGTAGCCGCCGGTTCCTCGCGGGCTATGGCGGCCCGGGCTCCGCTGAGCATCAGTTGCGGGTCTGCGCCATGGCGATGGGACTCGTAGGATGGCGGTTGTGAGCGGGATGCTGGCGCAGCGTGCACGGCGAGAGGCCGAGACGCGACTGGTGGGGCAGCTGCGGCGGTTGGCGCATGTGCGGGGTGTCGCGACGACTGCCGAGCGGCTGAGTCGGCGGTTCGATGCCCAGACAGCGGACTCTTTGGTGGCAGCGGCGTGGCTGCACGATATCGGCTACGCACCGTCGTTGCGCCGGACCGGGTTTCATCCGCTCGATGGCGCAGAGTTTGCCCGGGCGGCGGGTTTTCGGGAGCTGGTCGCCTCCCTGGTGGCGTTCCATACTGGGGCGCACGCGGAAGCTGCCGAGCGCGGCTTGTCAGGTTTAGCGGCGTTCAGCGATCCGCCCAGCGATGTTCTGGATGTGTTGACCTTTTGCGATCTGACGACCGGGCCGGACGGGGCGCCGGTATCACCGCGAGATCGATTGATCGAGGTGTTGGGCCGCTATGGACCCGAGGACCCGGTGCACCGCGCGGTCGACGCGGGGCGCGACGAACTGTTGGCGGCGGTCCGACGGGTACGCGATTGGCTGTAAACCCAGCCGGTTAGCCGAGGTAGGGGCTGTCGCGGTGTTGCAGGTAGTGCTCGATGCGCAGTCGCATCGACGGGTGCATGTCCAGATTGGGGATGTCGTCGGGATCGGTCCAGGCGATGTCGGTGCTTTCGTGATCGATGGCCAGGGTACCGCCGAGAACCTTGGTGGTGAAGGACAGAGAGAACTGTTGGCGGACTTCGCCATCGGTGAACGCGACGACATGCTGCGGGTTGGTGTAGACACCGACAAGGCCGGTGACTTCAATGTCGAGCCCGGTTTCCTCTTTGACTTCCCGGACGGCGGTGTCGGCAATCGTTTCGCCGATGTCGTGTCCGCCGCCGGGTAGCGCCCACAGGGTGTTGTCGCGGCGTTTGATCAGCAGGATACGACCCTGTTCGTCGGTGACGATGGCCGAGGCTGACGGAACGACGCTGTTGGGCAGCGGGGCGTTGGGGTCGTTGTAGTAGTCGGTTCGCATAGGGTTCAGCCTTTCGCGCTGAGCGGTCTGGCGCGATCCCAGACCTGGGTGAAAGCGTCTTCGAGGGTGGCCCAGAGCCGTGGTTCGTGGTGGCGCGACAGCACAAGCACGGGGTTGTTGCGCCCGGGTGAGCCGTAGATGTGGAAGTTGACGATCATGGCGTCGTCGACCCGGAAGATCGACGTGTAGAGCGTGGTGTCGTGGGTGCGGATATCCAGCCCCGGGGTATCGGCATGCGGGGCGAGCAACTCCACGGACGTGCGGCAGCGGGCGATGACGGCCTCGCCGATGCCTTCCTCCTTGCCGCGCAGGATCGTGGTGGCAGTGTCAGGATCCCCGACGAGAAACCGCACCGCCACACCGCGGGCGGCGGCGTCGAGCAGAATGTCGAGGAAGCCGTCGAGGGTGTCAAACAGGAACGTGGCCGCCAGGACGAGGATGTCGATGCCGGTGGTGGCGTCGCCGAAATGCTGCTGCCACGTCGTGATCGGCAGCTGGGTGCGGCTGGCATACAGCGTCGCGGTGAACGGACCACCCAGCGACGTCGTCGCCAGCGCGCTCGCGGTAGGGGCAGGATACTGGTTGGGCCACAGGTTGTGCGGTGTGCAGCCAAGCAGCTTAGCGGCGCGGCGGGCGTTGTCCTCGCGGACGTTGTAGTCGATGTTGGCCAGCCAGCGGCGCACCGTCTTGATATCCACGCCCACCGCAGTGGCGAACCTCTGTGGGGAGAGTCCCTTGGCGTGCAGCCGTTGGGTGAGGCGATCGTTGGGGATCGTGGCGGCCTCGGCGTCGCCGTCCTGATCGCCCGTCGTCTCAGCGCACATCTTTCCGTGTCATCCCTGTCCATCCTCAGCGCGTGGTTCCTAGTTTGCCATGCGACTGCCGCCGCCCCGCGGCGGTGATGCCCGTCCGATGCCCACGGGCATGTCCCTGTCGTGTCCGAAATGTCTGCGGCAGTGTCGGCAATGCCTGCCAACGTCCCTCGCTACGTCCGCGATGTCCACGTGAACTGAGCCCAGCGCCGCAACGGGCGCAAACAGATCACGAAAGGAACAGCGGGACAATGCGTTTAAGAATCGACACATCAGGCACACGGTTCATCGTCACCCGAGCGGCCGAGCCGCGGCTGAACTTCGAGACCGGCAGCCCAAAAGTGGACACCGCCACCGGCGTGCCACTGTATGCCGCGCAGCTGTTGGCGTTGGATGACACCGGTGGTGAAGTGCTCAACGTCACCGTCGCCGGGGATCCGAAAGTGACAGTCACCCAACCTGTTTCAGTCGCGGGTCTGGTTGCTATCCCTTGGGCTCAAGGTGATCGCAGCGGCGTGGCGTTCCGTGCCGACGCCATCACCCCCACCAACCCCGCGGCTGCGCCGAGCGATCAAGCGTCCCGCGCGCAGAAATAACCCCATTTGCTGGGGCGCGGCGCTCGTGGGTGTCGCGCCCCAGCACGTGAGCTGCTATCGACCATTCACTCACCAGAGGGACGCCTGTCATGGCATCAAACTACAAAAACAGCAAGAACTCTCAATCCAACGACGACGACTGGATCACCGACCTCATCCTCTCACTGTTCAAAGCGGCCGGGTATCTGCTGTGGTGGGCGGTCCTGTTCCCGGCCATCAGCATCCCGATCATCGCCAGCGTGGCGATGGCCATTACCCATGGCTCACGCGCGGGTCTGATCATCGGTATTGCTTTCGCTGCCGCGTATGCGGGCTGGGCGTGGCTGGACCCGCGATCGTTTCACGGATGGGTCACCGAGCCGGTGCGGCGGCGCTGGTTGACCTGGTCGCGCTACACCCGCACCTGGCAATCGGTGTGCACCCTGCACGGCCTGACCGCCACACTTGGCGAACGCACCTTGGTGCCGACCTTGCAGTCGGTGCGCATCGGCAAGACGACCGACGTCCTGGCGCTGCGAGTGGTCACCGGCCACTCCCTGGCTGATTGGCACAAGCAATCCGAGGCGCTAGCCGCCGCCTGGCGTGCCGACCGGATCGCCATCCGCGCGACCGCGCCCGGAGAGCTACGCATCACCCTGATGCGCGGCGACGTGCTGGCCGACCCGATTGCCCTGCCCATGCCCACGACGGCGACTGCGGTGGATGTGGGGTCGGTGCGGGTCGGGATCACCGAAACCCGCCACTGGTGGCACCTACCTCTGCTTGGCCACCACCTGCTCGTGGCTGGCGCGACCGGCGCGGGGAAAGGTTCAGTGTTGTGGTCACTGATCGCTGGCCTCGCCCCCGCCGTGAAAACCGGACAAGTGCGGCTCTGCGTCATCGACCCGAAAGGCGGCATGGAACTGGGCGCCGGAGCACCCATGTTCACGGTGTTCACCCACGACGCCACTGGCACCACCCTGTACCTGCTGCGGCAACTAGTGGAGGTGATGCACGCCCGCGCCAATCGGTTACGGGGCAAGACGCGCATGCACACCCCGACTCCGACTGAGCCGTTATTCGTGGTGGTGATCGATGAGATCGCCGCGCTGACTGCGTATGTGACCGACCGCAAGGTGCGCAGCGAAATTGAACAGCTGTTGGGCCTGCTGCTCTCCCAAGGCCGGGCCGTCGGCATTTCGGTGGTGGCAGCGGTGCAAGATCCGGCCAAAGACACCCTGCCGGTGCGGCAGCTGTTTACCGTGCGAATCGGGTTGCGGTTGACCGAAGCCACCCAAACCACCATGGTTTTGGGCCAGGGCGCCCGCGACGCGGGGGCCGACTGCGATCACATCCCCGACACCACTCCCGGTGTGGGCTACATGATGATCGATGGCACGGCCCAACCGGTGCGGGTACGGGCATTTCACGTCGCCGACCACGACATCGCCACTCTGGCAGCACGATTCCGGCCACCTCGTGCCGCGACCCGAACCAACCAGTCCAACAGCGGGCGCACCGACACCGCCCGGGGTCAACGGTGACTACTGCAACGACAGCCCCCACGCTGGTGTTGCCCGGGGTTCCCGGCTCGATCGACACCAATGCGGTGGTGGATCAGATGGTGCGCCGCGCGTCCTCGACGGGGTTCGAATCGTGGTGGCGGCGCGCGGAATCTGTTGGCTTCTGCGCCCACCCCATCCAACTCAGAGGTACCGACGAGATAGGCCGCGATCGGGTGGTGTGGACACGGTGCAACAACCGCCGCGCACAGGTATGCCCATCGTGCTCAGACCTGTACGCCCGCGACACGTGGCAGCTCGTGCACGCTGGCACCGCCGGCGGCCACCACAACATCCCCGCAGCAGTGGCCGATCGTCCGCAGGTGTTCGTCACCCTCACCGCACCTAGCTACGGGCCTGTTCACGCCGCCGCGCGTGCAGGCGACAAGAAGCAGCGTGTGTGTCGCGACCACCACCACACTGGCGGCTACCGCCGATGCCCGCATGGAAAACCACTGTGGTGCAGCACAACCCACGGCGAAGGTGATATCTATGCGGGACAGCCGATCTGCGCGGACTGCTACGACTACACCGGGCATGTCCTGTTCACATGGCACCTGCCCGAACTGTGGCGACGCTTCACCATCACCCTGCGACGCACACTGCGCCGAGAGCTACGTGCTTCGGGCGCCGACCCGGATGCGGTGCAGGTCAGCTTCATCAAAGTCGTCGAACTGCAAGCCCGGCTCATCCCGCACATTCATGCCCTGATCCGCCTCGACCCGCCCGACAGCGATGACTCTGGCGGTCATGACTGGCATGCGCCCCTTGCGGCAACCGAACTGGCCACCATCATCCAACAGGCCGTTCGAACCGTGGCCGTGACGGTCACCGACTCATCCTCAAATACAGCGACACGGGTGATCAGGTTCGGCACACAAGTCGACACCCAACCCATCGACAACCGGCACGCCGGCACGGACGGCTCTGCTGTGCAGGAGGATTCACCACACGGCGGGGTTCTTCCAGGCCGCCGCGTAGCTCGCTACCTCGCGAAATACGTCACCAAATCCTTAGCTGACGTCGGGATCAGCGCGCGACGCATCTCCACCGAGGCCATCGCTGACCTCGATGTCTGCGACCACGTTCGGGCGATCCTGACCGCCATCAGCCAACTCGCCGATAAGGGACTGGCCGGTGTCGGTCGGTGGCTGCACACCCTGGGCTACCGGGGCCACATCACCAGCAAATCCCGCCGCTATTCCACCACGATGACCGCGCTGCGCGAACGTCGCGCGGCCTGGACCCGTGAACAACGTTTAAAAAGCACTGCGCACCAACATGATCTCGGCCTCGACTCCACCGATGGCGATGATCTGGTGGCATGGGAATTCGATCGTGCCGGCCCCACCAGCCTCGGCGACCGGACCCTCATCTACTCCGCGGCCGTCCAACACATCCACACCCGCCGCATCGGACTGATCGAAGTCCGTGGCCAAGCCCGCAATCAACAATGGGATCCGCCAGGGGGAAGCGATGGCTGACAGGTCCCGAGCAGCACGTGCTCGCTCCGGGTGTGACGCTCGTCCCGATGCGCCGACGGTGTCAGAGGGGGGTGTTGAAATTGTTGTGCCCAACCAATATCGACTTCCGTCCGAGGCCAACCGCGCGCTGGTACACGTGATAATGGCTGTGCGGGACCGGATGCTTGGATCAGGGAGGGGAGTGGCGTGAGCCTGAGGTTCGCCTTCTATGGCCGAGTGAGCACGGAGGACGCTCAAGACCCGGAGGCGAGCCGCAGCTGGCAGAAGCGGCGTGCCATGGACCTGATCACTCCGCACGGCGGATTCATCGCCGCCGACTACTTCGATGTGGGACAGAGCCGTTCACTGCCGTGGAAGCGCAGGCCAGAGGCGTCACGTCTGCTTGCTGATGTCGCTTGTCGGGACCGTAGCTTTGATGCCGTAGTGATTGGGGAACCCGCCCGTGCGTTCTACGGGCCGCAGTTCGCGCTCACCTTCCCTGTCCTCACGCACTACGGAGTTGGCCTGTGGGTACCCGAGGTCGGCGGAGCGGTCGATCCCGGCTCCGAGGCACACGACCTGGTGATGACTCTGTTCGGCGGCATGAGCAAGGGAGAGCGCGCTCGAATCCAGATGCGCGTCCGTACGGCGATGTCAGCACTCGCGCACGACACCGCCAGATATCTCGGTGGTCGACCACCCTACGGTTACCGGCTCGTCGATGCCGGCCCGCATCCAAACCCTGCCAAGGCCAATCTTGGGCAGCGGCTTCACCGCCTCGAACCCGACCCCGCGACATCTTCGGTCGTCGAGCGGATCTACCGCATGTACGCCGACGGAGCGGGCCTGCGCTATATCGCGCAACGGCTCACCGACGATGGTGTACCGTCACCGAGCCAGTACGACCCGGCACGGAATCGGCATCGTGACCCACGAGGATGGTCCCATTCGGCGATCCGCGCGATACTCGACAACCCGGCGTACCGCGGTATCCGTGTTTGGGGCAAGCAGGAGAAATACGAGGTTCTGGTCAACCCCGATGATGTCGCTGCGGGGTATGAGACTCGTATGCGGTGGCGTGATGAGGCCGACTGGATCGCACCAGAACGCCGCACGCATGAAGCGCTGATCCGTGACGAACTAGCGCAGGCTGTTCGTCTTCGGATGCAGGCGCGGCGGGGTCCCGGTCTTGTTTGCAGCAGAGAGTCAACAGTGCCATATGCACTGCGTGGGCTGCTGTTCTGTGCCGCATGTGGACGGCGGATGCAGGGCGCTGCCCGCGCCGGGAAGCGAACAACACGCATCCTCTACCGTTGTGAGCTCGGTAAGTCGCGTTCGGTACCCGCGGACCTGAGTGATCACCCGCGCACCGTCTACCTCCGTGAAGATGAGGTGACTGCGCGACTTGACGAATGGATCGCCACCCTGGCCGATCCGGCCGACTTGGCACGCGGGCAAGACGCGGACCCGGTAGCAGGGGCTGGCTACGCGGCCTTGCGGCGCCAGCTCAGCGAGGCGAATGCGAAGGTTGCTGCTCTGGTTACCGCCGTGGAGTCTGGTGTGGCCGTTGAGGATTTGACTGTTGCATTGCGCCGCCGCACCGCCGAGCGCGACGAGCTGAAGGTCCGTCTTGAGCAAGCGGAGCGACCTCGCGTCATGACTGCCGCACAAATCAGCGAGTTGGTTGAGGAATTGGGCGGGCTGTCAGCAGTGCTTGGTGAGGCAACCGGGGCGGAACGCGCTCAGGTATACGCAAGCCTGGGCCTGCGCCTCGACTACGACCCGCATCTTCAGCGAGTCACGGCGACTGCCGACTTAAGTCGTGTCGCCGGACGTGTCCGAGGGGGGACTTGAACCCCCACGCCCGTTAATAGGGCACTAGCACCTCAAGCTAGCGCGTCTGCCATTCCGCCACTCGGACTCGTTGTGGGCAGCTAAGGCTATCGGATCACCGAGGCGTGACCCAAACCCAGCTGGCAGGTCAATGGTACGAATGGTGGCGGACGAGAGGAGCACTACCCATTAGCACTGTGACTGGTCCCGTCAACGCCGAAGCGGAGGTCGTCGACCTCGTCAGCACGCTCATCCGGTTCGACACGTCCAACACGGGCGACCCGGCCACCACCAAGGGCGAGGCGGAATGCGCGCGCTGGGTGGCCGAACAGCTCGAAGAGGTCGGGTATGCGACCGAATACGTCGAGGCGGGGGCGCCGGGCCGGGGCAATGTGTTCGCCCGGCTCGAGGGCGCCGACAGCTCGCGCGGGTCGCTGCTGCTGCACGGCCACCTCGACGTCGTGCCCGCCGAGGCCTCCGACTGGAGCGTGCACCCCTTCTCGGGCGCCGTCGAGGACGGCTACGTGTGGGGCCGCGGCGCGGTCGACATGAAGGACATGTGCGGCATGCTGATCGCGATCGCGCGGCACTTCAAACGGGCGGGCATCACCCCGCCGCGCGACCTGATCTTTGCGTTCCTGTCCGACGAGGAGGCCGGCGGCAAGTTCGGCTCGCACTGGCTGGTCAAGCACCGCCCGGACCTGTTCGCCGGCGTCAGCGAGGCGGTCGGTGAGGTCGGCGGTTTCTCGCTGACGGTGCCGCGCAAGGACGGCGGGGAGCGACGCCTCTACCTGGTCGAGACGGCCGAGAAGTCGATGAACTGGATGAAGCTGACCGCGCGCAGCCACGCCGGCCACGGCTCGATGATCCACGACAGCAACGCTGTCACCGCGGTCGCCGAGGCGGTGGCCAAGCTGGGCCGCCACGAGTTCCCGCTGGTCATGACGGACGCGGTCGGCCAGTTCCTGCAGGCCGTCACCGAGGAGACCGGCTACTCGTTCGACGTCGACTCGCCGGACCTGGCCGGCGCGATCGCCAAGCTCGGGCCGATCGCCCGCGTCGTCGGGGCCACGCTGCGCGACACCGCCAACCCGACCATGCTCAAGGCCGGTTACAAGGCCAACGTCATCCCGGCGTCGGCCGAGGCGGTGGTGGACTGCCGCATCCTGCCCGGGCGCCAGGCCGCCTTCGAACGCGAGGTCGACGAGCTGATCGGGCCGAACGTGACCCGCGAGTGGGTGACCGAGCTGCCGTCCTACGAGACCACGTTCGACGGCGACCTGGTCGACGCGATGAACAGCGCCATCCTGTCGGTGGACCCCGACGCCCGGATCGTGCCGTACATGCTCTCCGCCGGAACCGACGCAAAAGCGTTCGCGCAGTTGGGGATTCGCTGCTTCGGGTTCGCCCCGCTGCAGTTGCCGCCCGACCTCGATTTCACCGCGCTGTTCCACGGCGTCGATGAACGGGTACCCGTTGACGCGTTGAAGTTCGGTACCCAGGTTCTCGAACACTTCCTGCTGCACTGCTGAATCGACGAAAGGACTAGTCATGGCGTTTGACTACAACCCGTACGAGTTCCTCCCGAAGCTACCTACGTTCAAGCTGTCCTCGAACACCTTCAACGACGGTGACGCGCTGGGTAACGACCAGGTCAGCGGCATCATGGGTGCCGGCGGCAACGACGTCTCGCCCCACCTGACATGGTCGGGCTACCCGGAGGAGACCCGTAGCTTCGCCGTCACGGTCTACGACCCCGACGCCCCGACCGCGTCCGGATTCTGGCATTGGGCCGTGGCGAACCTGCCCGCCACCGTGACCGAACTCCCCGCAGGCGCGGGTGACGGCAGCGGACTGCCCGGCGATGCGCTCACTCTGCGCAACGACGCCGGCATCAAGCGCTTCATCGGCGCCGCCCCGCCGCCCGGACACGGCCCGCACCGCTACATCGTCGCCGTGCACGCGGTCGACACCGAGAAGCTGGATCTGCCCGAGGATGCGACTCCGGCGTACCTCGGGTTCAATCTGTTCCAGCACGCGATCGCGCGGGCGCTGATCCACGCGACGTACGAGCAGAAGTAGCGAAATCCACTCTGCGCGCCTCGATTACCTGCATAGCTGGCTTTTCTGGGGAACTGACGTATGGTCGCGGTTGAGTGATTGCCACTTCTGCTAAGGAGCGACAATGGCTGACAAGAAACCGGGTCGGAGCCTGAAGAAGGCCGAACGATCCCTCAAGGAGCGCCGCGCCGAGAAGCGGCAGCGCGAAGCCGAGGCGGGTGAGTTCATCCGCAAGCGCAAGCGGGCCAGTTAGTTGGCCGACCCCACCGCGTCCGCCAAGGACGCGAAGCCCCCCTCGTGAAGGCGGCGGGCGATGCCGTCGTGAATACGCTTGGCCCACAGCCCGCCGCCGTACACGAACCCGGTGTAACCCTGCAAAAGCGAAGCGCCGGAGGTGATTCGGTCCCAGGCGTCGTCGGCGGTCTCGATGCCGCCCACGCTGATCAGCACCAGCCGGTCCCCGACGCGGCGATACAGCCTGCGCAGCACCTCCGCCGAACGCTCGGCCACAGGCCGTCCGGAGATCCCGCCGGGTCCCAGCTCGTCGACGCTCGGCGTCGCCAGCCCGTCGCGCGACACCGTCGTGTTGGTGGCGACGATGCCGGCCAGGCCGAGTTCGACTGCCAGGTCGGCGATTTCATCGACATCCTCGTCGGAAAGGTCGGGTGCGATCTTCACCAGCACCGGTGTCGACGTCTCGGCTCGCACCGCGGTCAGGATCGGACGCAACGACTCGACCGCCTGCAGATCGCGCAGTCCCGGCGTGTTCGGCGAGCTGACGTTGACGACGACGAACGACGCGAGCGGCCCCAACAGCCGAGCCGACGTCGCGTAATCCTGGACCGCCGCCTCCGCAGGCGTGACCTTCGTCTTGCCGATGTTGACCCCGATCGGGACGTCGGGAACATGCCGGGCCAGACGCACCGCGAGTTCACCCGCGCCGTGATTGTTGAAGCCCATCCGGTTCAGCAGCGCGTGGTCTTCCGCGAGGCGGAACATCCGCGGCTTCGGATTGCCGGGCTGGGCCTGCGCGGTCACCGTGCCCACCTCGGCGTAGCCGAAACCCAGCGCGCCCCAGGTGTGCAGACCGCTGCCGTTCTTGTCGAAGCCCGCGGCCAGACCGAGGGGACCCGGGAACCAGACGCCGAAGACGGTGTTTCCAAGAATCGGATCGCGGGGGCCCAACCACCGGTTCAGGGCACGCCGTGGCCACGAGAAGTAGGTGGCGGCTCGCAGCACGGCGAACACCCAGGTATGAATCCGTTCGGGCGCAACCAGAAACAGCGCCCGCCGCAGCGCGCGATACATCATCCGATCACTGCGCGGGCTGCTCGGGGATGCCTGTCCGGCCGGCCGCCGTCTTCTTGCGGCGCAGCAGCACCCGGCGCGAACCGTCGGTGTAGAGGCGGACGCGGGTGAGTTCCCAGCCGCGGTACTCGGCCTCGATCGACAACCGGGTCGAGGCGCTGACGCGCGTCACGTCCGGCGGTAGCCGCAGGGGGATCCATTCGTAGTCGTCCGAGGGGTCGGACTTGACGACGTCCTCCCAGCCCGGTGGCATCCCTCCGCGGTGGATCGCGCTCATGCGTGCGCTTTCGCCGCGTCGACGATCACCTGCACACCCGCTCCCGATCCGGACACCACATACAGCGTGCCAGAGGATTCGTCGTATGCCAGGGAGTCGGGTTGCCGCACGGTTCGATATCGCACCTTCTCGACGGGGATGCCGGTGGCCAGATCGTAGCCAACGACGGCGTTCGCCGCTGTTTGCGACACCCAGGCCAGCGTCGACGATCCCGCGAGACCGTAGGGGGAGTCGGGCACGGGATAGCGCTGGCGCAGGATCAGCGGGTCGGTGCCGAACACCAGCAACCCGCCGCCCCGTGTGTCGGCGACCAGCACCCGGCCGGCCGGATCGGCGGCCATCGTCGTCGCACCCTCACCGGCGCGCAACGCCTGCGCCTGCTGGGCGCCGTCCTGGGTGAGTGCCGTCACCGACGTCTGTCCGCGGTCCAACACCACGGCCGTATCGCCTTGTGTGACAAGGGCATCGACGCGCGCAAAGATCTTCAGCCGTGCCGCGACGGCGGTGTCGGAACCCAGGGTATAGACCGCGCCGTCGGCGCTGCCGAGCACCATCCGCCCGTCCGCGCGGCGGGCGATCGCGGTGAATTCGGTGTCCGATTGACCCTCGACGTCGACCTTGGTCGCGGTGTGGGCGGCGAGGTCGATCCGGTGGTAGCCACCGCGTGTGGCGGCGTAGGCGTGCCCGTCACCGTCACCGGCCAAGGCGGTCGCCGCACTGGGCAGCAACACCGTCGCCGCGTCTTTACCGTCCCTGGCGAACACCGTGACCTGCGCATTGCCGGCCGGGCCGGGCACCAGCACCGCGAGCGCACCGCTCGCCGCGTCGACGATGGCCGCTTGCGCGTTCCCGGCCAGCGCACGCACCACGCCGTCCGGACGGCCGGTGCCTTCGGGGGACCGCGCGGCCTGTGCGGGAGCGATCGTCGGCGGTGCGTCCGAGGGCTCGGAGGAGCAGCCGCCGACCAGGACAAATGCCGGGAAGATTGCCAGTGCCGCGACAATCCGGCGAATCGGCTGATTCCGGGCGTTTACGAATGGCGGCAAGGGGTAGCTCTCGGTCGTGCGTACGGGAAATCGACTGAATGGCCAGTCTAGGCAGACCGCTGCACGTGAGTTTTCATCTGCTCGCCGTGACCCCACAATCAGCGGCCGCGTCAACGGTATGGTGCGCTCATGACCCTCGCCGCGGATCGCGCACTGGGTGCCCGGGAATTTGTGATCGAGGACATGACCACTGGTCTGCACGCCAGCGGGTTCGGCCAGGTGGGCGACGGCCGCAGTTTCTCGTTCCACGTCGAGCGCCAAATGCTGGTCGTCGAGATCTACCGCCCGCGGTTGACCGGCCCGGTCCCGCACGAGGAGGACGTGGTCGCGGTGTCCAGCCGCAAGCTGACCGACATCGATCTCACCGATCGGCGCAGCGTGGGCGCCGCGGTGCGTGATCTGGTCGCCGCCGCCGAGCCCGTGGCGCGGACCGGCCGCTAACACCCGCCCACGGTACGGTCGTCGTCGTGACGGACGTGCCGGCAATGTCGTGGGTGCAGGTTGTCGTCCTCGCGATCGTGCAGGGGCTCACCGAATTCCTGCCCGTCTCGTCCTCGGGACATCTGGCGATCACCTCGCGGGTCTTCTTCGCCGACGACGCGGGTGCGTCCTTCACCGCCGTCACCCAGCTCGGCACCGAATTCGCGGTCCTGTTGTACTTCGCCAAAGACATCGGGCGCATCGTCAAGGCCTGGTTCAACGGATTGTTCGTCACCGCGCACCGCAACGCCGACTACTGGCTGGGGTGGTATGTGATCGTCGGCACCATCCCGATCGGCGTGCTGGGGTTGCTGTTCAAAGACCAGATCCGCACCGGGGCGCGCAATCTGTGGGCCATTGCGATCGCGCTGATCGTGTTCTCGGCCGTCATCGCGGCTGCGGAGTACTTCGGCCGCCAAACCCGCACGGTCGAGAAGCTGACGTTCAAGGACAGCATCATCGTCGGCTTCGCGCAGTGCCTGGCGCTGCTGCCCGGCGTATCCCGCTCCGGAGCGACGATCAGCGCCGGGCTCTTCTGTGGCCTCAACCGTGAGGTCGCCGCCCGGTTCGGGTTCCTGCTCGCCATCCCCGCGGTGTTCGCGTCCGGGCTGTTTTCCCTCCCCGACGCCTTCCACCCGGTGGGCGAGGGAATGAGCGCCAGCGGTCCGCAACTGCTCGTGGCCACGGTCATCGCTTTCGTGGTCGGCTTCGCCGCAGTGGCGTGGTTCCTGCGGTTCCTGGTCAGGCACAGCATGTACTGGTTCGTCGGATATCGCGTCATGCTGGGCACCGTGGTGTTGATCTTGCTGGGAACGGGTGTAGTGACGGCGACATGACGGTGATCCTGTTGCGCCACGGGCGCTCGACCTCCAACACCGCGCACACGCTCGCGGGCCGGTCCGAAGGCGTCGACCTCGACGACAACGGGCGCGAACAGGCGCACGCGGTGGCGACCCGCATCGGATCGCTGCCGATTCGCGCCATCGTGCGTTCGCCGCTTCTGCGCTGCGAGCGGACCGTCGAACCGCTGGCCGCGGCGTTGGGCCTGACCCCGATCGTCGACGAACGGATTTCGGAGGTCGACTACGGCGCCTGGACGGGCCGCAAGATCGCCGATCTAGTCAAAGAACCGCTGTGGTCGGTGGTGCAGCAGCAGCCGAGCGCCGCGGTCTTCCCCGACGGCGAAGGCCTCGCCCACGTGCAGTCCCGCGCCGTGGCCGCGGTGCGTGAGCACGACCGTCGACTCGCCGAGGAGCACGAGGGCGACGTGCTCTGGGTCGCATGCACGCACGGCGATGTGATCAAGGCCATCGTGGCCGACGCGCTCGGCACCCACCTCGACAGCTTCCAGCGGATCACCGCCGACCCGGCGTCCATGAGCGTGATCCGTTACACGTCGGTCCGCCCGTTCGTGATTCACGTCAACCACACCGGCGACCAACTGACGTCCGGCCTCGTGCCGAAACCGCCCAATAGCGACGGTCAGGCCGACTCCGGCGACGGCGAGGTGCCGCCGGAGGACGCCGTCGTCGGCGGATCCACCGGCTAGTCGCAATCACGGCTGACAAGCCCGAACCGGTATTTTGGAAAGTGCCCGGTATTTTGGAAGTGCTATGCCCCGCGCAATTCACGTCTTCCGCACACCCGACCGCTTCGTGGCCGGGACCGTCGGCCAACCCGGCAACCGCACGTTCTACCTCCAAGCCGTACACGACAAGCGCGTCGTCTCGGTGATTCTGGAAAAGCAACAGGTTGCCGTGCTCGCCGAGCGGATTGCCGCGCTGCTGCTCGAGATCAACCGCCGGTTCGGCACGCCGATCCCGCCCGACACCGGTGAGGTCGAAGATCTCAGCCCGCTGATCACGCCCGTCGACGCCGAATTCCGGGTCGGCACGATGGGGCTCGGCTGGGACTCCGAGGCGCAAACGGTGGTCGTCGAACTCCTCGCGGTGACGGAGACCGAATTCGACGCATCGGTGGTGCTCGACGATGCGGAGGAGGGCCCCGACGCGGTGCGCGTGTTCCTCACGCCGGAGTCCGCCCGCGAGTTCGCCACGCGCTCCAACCGGGTCATCTCGGCAGGCCGACCGCCCTGTCCTCTGTGTGACGAGCCGCTGGACCCGGAGGGCCACATCTGCGTGCGCACCAACGGCTATCGGCGCGGTGCCTTCGCCGAGTCCGACGATGACATCGACATCTGAGAGCGGGTCCGACGACGCCGTCCGGGAAGAGGTGTTGCGCAGCGGCGAGCTGACCGTCATCGGCCGTATCCGCTCGGCCAGCAACGCGACGTTCCTGTGCGAGGCGAATCTCGACGAGCGGCAAGTGCATTGCGTCTACAAGCCCGTTGCGGGTGAGGCGCCGCTGTGGGACTTCCCCGACGGCACGCTGGCCGGTCGTGAGCGCGGCGCGTATCTGGTGTCGGCCGCGTTGGGTTGGAACATCGTGCCCTACACCATCATTCGCGATGGGCCCGCGGGCAAGGGCATGGTGCAGCTGTGGGTCGACCAGCCGGGCGACGAGGTCGACGACGAACGGCCCTCCGGTCCGGATCTGGTGGATCTGCTTCCGGCGGGACGCATCCCGCCCGGCTTTCTGCCGATCCTGCAGGCCTACGACTACGCGGGCGACGAGGTCACCCTGGTGCACGCCGACGACGACCGGCTGCGCCGGATGGCGGTGTTCGACGTGCTGGTCAACAACGCCGACCGCAAGGGCGGCCACATCCTGTCCGGGGTGGACGGGCGCGTGTACGGCGTCGACCACGGGGTCACGCTGCACGTCGAGGACAAGCTGCGCACGGTGCTGTGGGGCTGGGCCGGTAAACCCGTCGACGATCAGACGCTCGAATCGGTGGCCGCATTGCGTGACCAGCTGCGGGACGGGCTCGCCGACGAGCTGTGCACGCTCATCACCGAGCGGGAGGTCGCGGCGCTGCTCGCCAGAATCGTTGCGCTGCTCACCGATCCGGTGATGCCCGGCCCCGATCGTCGCCGCCCGATCCCGTGGCCGGCGTTCTGACGCCGTGCCTGTCGCGCCGTTCGAGGACCGGTTGGTGATACTGACCTGATGAGCCTGACCGATGCGGCGCTGGCCGCCGAGGTGGCCGCCGAGGCGGGCGAGATGCTGCTGAAGGTTCGCGAGCAGGTGGGTTTCTACGACCCGTACGACCTCGGCGACACTGGGGACAAGCTGGCCAACAAGCTCATCCTCGACCGGCTCCGCGCGGCGAGGCCCGACGACCACGTGCTCTCCGAGGAGGCCGTCGACGACCTTTCGCGCGTGGACGCCGACAGGTGCTGGATCGTCGATCCGGTCGACGGCACCCACGAGTTCTCGATGCCGCGACGCACGGACTGGGCCGTCCACATCGCGCTGTGGCGCCGCGACGGCGGCCCCAACGGGCGCATCACCGACGCCGCGGTCGCACTGCCGGCCCGCAACGAGGTCTACCGCACCGACACCGTCACTCCGCCACCGCCGCGCACCGAGGGTCCGATCCTCATCACGGCGAGCGCGAACCGGCCGCCGCCGGTGCTGTGGTGGCTGCGGGACCGGATGGACATCCAACTGGTGCGGATCGGGTCGGCCGGCGCCAAGGCGATGGCCGTGGTGCGCGGCGATGTCGACGCCTACCTGCACGACGGCGGTCAGTGGGAGTGGGATTCCGCCGCGCCCGCCGGGGTGGTTCAGGCCGCGGGCCTGCACGCCTCGCGCCTCGATGGTTCAGAGCTGATCTACAACCGGCGCGACCCCTACCTGCCCGATCTGTTGATGTGCCGGCCGGAGCTGAGCGACGCGCTGCTGGAGGAGATCTTGGCGGCGTACCAGAGCCGCTGGCGGCGATGAACCGGGAATGAAATGACCGCCCGCGATGTCGGTGGAGTAGATGCCTAAAGTCGAGACTATGAATTCGTGGCCGGCTCCCGTCGTCCCGGCGCTGCCGGGTCGCGGACCCCAGCTACGTCTCTACGACAGCGCCGACCGACAGGTCCGGCCCGTCGGCGCAGGCAAGACCGCCACGATGTACGTCTGCGGAATCACGCCCTACGACGCGACGCACCTCGGCCACGCCGCGACCTACCTGACGTTCGACCTCGTGCATCGCGTCTGGCTGGATGCGGGCCACCAGGTGCGCTACGTGCAGAACATCACCGACGTCGACGACCCGCTGTTCGAACGCGCGCAACGCGACGGTGTCGACTGGCGCGAACTGGCCGACCGCGAGACCGAGCTGTTCCGTGAGGACATGGCGGCGCTGCGGGTGTTGCCGCCGCACGACTACGTCGCCGCGACCGAGGCCATCGCCGAGGTCATCGAGGTCGTCGAGAAGCTGCTGGCATCCGGTGCGGCCTACGTCGTCGAGGACGCCGAGTACCCCGACGTGTACTTCCGCGCCGACGCCACCACCCAGTTCGGCTACGAGTCCGGATACGACCGCGACACCATGCGCCGGCTGTTCGCCGAACGCGGCGGCGACCCCGACCGACCCGGCAAGGGCGACGAACTCGACGCGCTGTTGTGGCGTGCGCAGCGGCCGGGGGAGCCGAGCTGGCCGTCGCCGTTCGGGCCGGGGAGGCCCGGGTGGCACGTGGAATGCGCCGCGATCGCGTTGAGCCGCATCGGCACCGACCTCGACATCCAGGGCGGCGGCAGTGACCTGATCTTCCCGCACCACGAGTTCTCGGCCGCCCACGCCGAATCCGTTACGGGCGAGCGGAGATTCGCGCGTCACTACGTCCACGCCGGGATGATCGGCTGGGACGGCCACAAGATGAGCAAGAGCCGCGGGAACCTGGTGCTGGTCTCGCGCCTGCGCGCCGAGGGCGTCGACCCCGCCGCGATCCGGCTGGGGCTGTTCGCCGGGCACTACCGCGCCGATCGGTACTGGAGCGACGCGGTGCTCGCCGAGGCGGTCGAGCGGCTGGGCCGCTGGCGTACCGCGGTGGCGCTGCCCGCCGCGCCCAATGCGAGCGACGTGGTGAGCCGCGTCCGCCGGTACCTCGCCGACGATCTTGATACCCCCAAAGCGCTTGCCGCGCTGGATGGTTGGACCACCGACGCGCTCACCTACGGCGGGCATGATCCCGAGGCCGGGCACACGGTGGCGGCCGTCGTCGACGCGCTGCTGGGCATTCGGCTGTAGAACATCGCGGTGGTCCCACCGGGCGGGGTACGTTGTCGCCCATGGTTTCTGTGAACGGCAAAGTCGTCCTCATCACCGGCGGGGCGAACGGCATCGGCGAAGAGGTCGCCAGCCGCCTGCACGGTAAGGGCGCGAAGTTGGTGCTGACCGACCTGGACGGGAAACGTCTGGATGAGGTCGCCGCGCGGTTCGGCAACGAGGGTGTGGTCACCGCCGTCGCCGACGTGCGGGATCTGGCCGCGATGGAGTCCGCCGTCGCCAAGGGTGCGGAGCGGTTCGGCGGCATCGACATCGTGATGGCCAACGCGGGCATCGCGACGTACGGGTCGGTGCTGCAGGTCGACCCGATGGCGTTCCGCACGCTGATCGACGTCAACGTCGTGGGCGTCTTCCATACGGTGCGCGCGGCGCTGCCATCGGTGATCGAGCGCCGCGGTTATGTGCTGATCGTGTCCTCGGCGGCCGCCTATGCGGCCTCGGCCGGCATGGCCCCCTACGACGCGTCCAAGGCGGCGGTGGAGCACTTCGCCAACGCGTTGCGCCTCGAGGTGGCGCACCGCGGCGTCGACGTGGGGTCGGCGCACATGCTCTGGATCGACACCCCGCTGGTGCAGGAGAGCCGGTCGGACCTGCCGAGCGCCCGCGCGATGCTCGACGGCCTGCCGGGGCCGCTGGGTAGGACCACGTCGGTGCGCGAGTGCGGGGAGTTGTTCGTCAAGGGCATCGAGGAGCGCAAGCGGCAGATCAACTGCCCCCGCTTCGTCGGCCTCATGCGCTGGCTCAAGCCGCTGTTGTCGTCGCGGCTGGGGGAGCGCGCCTCGCTCAGGTCGGTACCCGAACTGCTGCCGAAGATGGACGCCGAGGTCGCGGCGCTGGGCCGCTCGATGAGCGCGCGCACCGAAGCGCTGGAACAGCGTTGATCCGACGGATCGCGGTGCTGGTAACGGCCACACTGCTGGCCGCGTGCGGCTCAACCGATTCGAAGGAGACCGCGACACCTGCGCCGCCGCCCCCCAGTGATGCGGCGGTGAGCCCCGAGCAGGCCAGGGCGATCGCCAGGGAGGCCTACATCTACGGCTTCCCGCTGGTCGACAGCTACCGGATCCGGTATGCGTACTTCGTCAACAAGCAGAGTCCGGAGTACAAGGGCGGCTTCAACGAAATCCACAACGAGGCAAGGCTTTACACGCCCGAGGACACGGCGGTGCAGACACCGAACGCCGATACGCCGTACTCGATGCTGGGGCTGGATCTGCGCTCCGAGCCGTTGGTGCTGACGGTCCCGCCGGTCGAACAGGACCGGTACTACTCGCTGCAGTTCATCGACGGCTACACGTACAACGTCGCCTATGTCGGCAGCCGCACCACGGGCAACGGCGGCGGCAAGTACCTGGTGGCGGGCCCGAACTGGACGGGTGACAAGCCCGAGGGGATCGACGAGGTGATTCGCTTCGATACGGACCTCGCGTCGGTGATCTACCGCACGCAGTTGTTCGGCCCGCCGGATCTCGAGAACGTCAAGCGGATTCAGGCCGGCTATCAGGTGACTCCGCTGTCGGTGTATCTGAACCGGCCGGCGCCCGCGCCGGCCCCGCCGATCGACTTCGTGCCGCCATTGACTCCGGACCAGCAGCGGACGTCGCCGCAGTTCTTCGAGATCCTGGGCGTCACGTTGCGGACCGCCCCCACGCTGCCCGAGGAGCGAGAGCTCCGCGCGCGGTTCGCCAAGCTCGGAATTGGGCCCGAAGGGGACTTCGAGGCCGACAAGCTCTCGCCCGAGATGCGGGCCGCCGTCGAGGGCGGTATGGCCGACGCATGGGCCGAGCTGGACAAGCTGAAGAAGGACAAGATCGAGACGGGTGAGATCGGTTCGGCGCAGTTCTTCGGCACCGCCGCGGATCTGAAGGGCAACTACCTGTACCGGATGGCCGGCGCGGTGTTCGGGATCTTCGGCAACACCGCCGCCGAGGCGCTGTACCCGGGCATCGCCACCGATTCGACCGGCGCCCCGCTGACGGGCGCCAACAACTACGTCGTCAAACTCCCATCGGGTCAGTTGCCGCCGGTCAATGCGTTCTGGTCACTGACGATGTACGAGATGCCGCAGAGCCTGCTCGTCGACAACCCGATTCAGCGGTATCTGATCAACTCGCCGATGCTGACCAGCCTGGTACCCGACCCCGACGGCGGCTACACGGTCTACGTGCAGAACTCCTCGCCCGGCCCCGGCAAGGAGGCCAATTGGTTGCCCGCCCCGAAGGGGCCGTTCCAGATGATCATGCGGCTGTACTGGCCCAAGCCCGACGCGCTCAACGGCACTTGGAAGCCGCCGCAAGCCGTCAAGGCATAGCTATCCCCGGAAGCCGGGGCCGCGCCGGCGCAGATAGCGCTCGAACTCCGCGGCCAGCGCGTCGCCGTCGATCTTGCCGAGCGCCTCGGTCATGTCGACCTCGGCGTCGCCGCGTTCCTCGAGCGACTGCACGTACTCGGCGATCTCGTCGTCCTCGGACGTCATCTCCGACACCGCCTGTTCCCACTCCTCGGCGGCGGTCGGCAGGTCGGCCAGCGGCACCTCGATGTCGAGCACGTCCTCGACGCGCCGCAGCAGCGCCACCGTTGCCTTCGGATTCGGCGGCTGGGAGACGTAGTGGGGGACCGCGGCCCAGAACGTCACCGCGGGGATACCGGCCTGCACGCACGCGTCTTGGAACACGCCCGCGATGCCGGTCGGACCCTCGTACCGCGTCTCCTCCAGCCCGAAGACCTTCGCGGAGTCCGACGAATAGGCCGCCCCCGACACCGGGACCGGCCGCGTATGCGGCGTGTCGGCCAGCAGCGCGCCGAGGATGACGACGGTCTGCACGTTGAGCTTGTCGGCAATGGCCAAGAGCTCCGAGCAGAAGGTTCGCCAGCGCATATTGGGCTCGACGCCGTGCATCAGCACGATGTCGCGGTCCGATCCGGGCGGGCGGCAGTGCGAGATCCGCATCGACGGCCAGACCAGCTCTCGTGTGACCCCGTCGACCTGCCTGATCACGGGCCGGTTCACCTGGTAGTCGTAGTAGGCCTCGTCGTCGATCTCGACAATGGTCTCGGCCTCCCAGATGGCGTCGAGGTGCTCCACCGCATCGCTGGCCGCATCACCCGCGTCGTTCCAGCCTTCGAAGGCCGCGACGACGATGGTCTCGGTCAATTCGGGCAGGTCGGGCGGTTTGAAACCGCTCGCATCCGACAAGGTCACGAAGCCAGCGTAAGCCCTTCGGGGCGGGTAGGAGCGCCATCGCCACACGAGCCGATTTGATCCGCCGACTACCCTGGATCCGTGGCTGGCGTAGACGCTGTCGTGGGCAACACCGCTTTGCTCGACGCCTGTACGGCGCGGGTCATGATCGGTGCCGGCGCGATGCGTACCCGGCCTGCTGCAGACGGTTGCTTCGTCGGCGCCGTCGAGCTGTCGAACGATGTATGTTCCGACGTCACCGGGGCGAAATACGTTCGGCTGCACGTTGGTTGACCAAGGTGTCGACGACTTTGCCGACAGGACCCGCCAGCGCTGACTCAATGTCGCGTTTCGCCGGGCGGGTCAGGCCGATCGCCGCGACGAGATGGGCGTCCACACGTCGATCGGATGACAACGTAGACTTTCCTGGTCGAGAGGCGTTGCAACGGTTACCCGAGGAACTCTGTTCCCACTCGGTAGCCGCCACGCTCGGCAGAAAGCAAGGACGCCTTCCTCACCGGAAGGAGCGCATATGAACGCCGTTGAGCCCAACACCTTCGCGCAGAACCTCCGCCCAGACTGCACCGACGAACTGACGGCAGCACTGCGGCAGCGCATCCTGGTGATCGACGGCGCGATGGGCACGGCGATCCAGCGGGACCGGCCCAACGAGGCCGGATACCGCGGCGAGCGCTTCAAGGATTGGCCGAGCGACGTCCAGGGCAACAACGACCTGCTCAACCTCACCCAGCCGCAGATCATCGAGGCGATCCACCGTGAGTACCTCGACGCCGGCGCCGACATCATCGAGACCAACACGTTCAACGCGAATGCGATCTCGCTCTCCGATTACGGTATGGAGGAGTTCGCCTACGAGTTGAATCACGCGGGCGCAGCCCTGGCCCGTGCGGCCTGCGACGAGGTCGGCACCGCCGACAAGCCGCGCTACGTCGCCGGCGCGCTCGGGCCGACGACGCGGACAGCGTCGATCTCCCCGGACGTCAACAACCCCGGAGCCCGCAACGTCACCTACGACCAGCTGGTCGCGGCCTACCTCGAGGCCGCCAACGGCCTGGTCGACGGCGGTGCCGACATCATCCTGGTGGAGACGATCTTCGACACGCTGAACGCCAAGGCCGCGGTGTTCGCCATCGAGACGCTGTTCGAGGAGCGCGGACGCCGCTGGCCGGTGATCATCTCGGGCACCATCACCGACGCGTCGGGACGAACGCTGTCCGGCCAGGTCACCGAGGCGTTCTGGAACTCGATCCGGCACGCCAAGCCGCTGGCGGTCGGCCTGAACTGCGCGCTGGGTGCACCCGAGATGAGGCCGTATATCGCCGAGATCTCGCGCATCGCCGACACGTTCGTCTCCTGCTACCCGAATGCCGGCCTGCCCAACGCGTTCGCCGAGTACGACGAAACACCCGACAGCCAGGCCGGGTACGTCGCCGACTTCGCCGACGCGGGCTTCGTCAACATGGTCGGTGGGTGCTGCGGTACGACGCCGGCGCACATCGCCAAAATCGCCAAGGCCGTCGAGGGGAAGGCACCGCGCCAGGTGCCGGACATCCCGGTGGCCACCCGGCTGGCGGGCCTGGAGCCGCTGAACATCGACGACAACTCCCTGTTCGTGAACATCGGTGAGCGCACCAACATCACCGGCTCGGCCCGGTTCCGCAACCTGATCAAGGCCGAGGATTACGACACCGCGCTGTCGGTGGCCCTGCAGCAGGTCGAGGTCGGTGCGCAGGTCATCGACATCAACATGGACGAGGGCATGATCGACGGCGTCGCCGCGATGGACCGGTTCACCCGGCTGATCGCGGCCGAGCCCGACATCAGCCGCGTGCCGGTGATGATCGACTCCTCCAAGTGGGAGGTCATCGAGGCGGGCCTGAAGAACGTGCAGGGCAAGCCGATCGTCAACTCGATCTCCCTGAAGGAGGGCGAGGAGAAGTTCGTCCGTGAGGCGCGGCTGTGCCGCAAGTACGGCGCCGCCGTCGTCGTGATGGCGTTCGACGAGCAGGGCCAGGCCGACAACCTGGAGCGTCGCAAGCAGATCTGCGGGCGCGCCTACCGGATCCTGACCGAGGAGGTCGGCTTCCCGGCCGAGGACATCATCTTCGACCCGAACTGCTTCGCGCTGGCCACCGGCATCGAAGAGCACGCGACCTACGGCATCGACTTCATCGAGGCGTGCGCCTGGATCAAGGAGAACCTCCCCGGGGTGCACCTCTCCGGCGGCATCTCCAACGTGTCGTTCTCGTTCCGCGGCAACAACCCTGTGCGCGAGGCGATCCACGCGGTGTTCTTGTTCCACGCCATCAAGGCCGGCCTGGACATGGGCATCGTCAACGCGGGTGCCCTGGTGCCCTACGACTCGATCGATCCGGAGTTGCGGGATCGCATCGAGGACGTCGTGCTGAACCGCCGTGAGGACGCGGCCGAACGTCTGCTCGAGATCGCTGAGCGGTTCAACACCACGGAGAAGGGCGAGGACCCCGCGGAGGCCGAGTGGCGCAGCCTGCCGGTGCGCGAGCGGATCACGCACGCCCTGGTGAAGGGCATTGACGCGCATGTCGACGACGACACCGAGGAATTGCGGGCCGAGATCGCCGCCGCGGGTGGGCGTCCGATCGAGGTGATCGAGGGACCGCTGATGGACGGCATGAACGTCGTCGGCGACCTGTTCGGCTCGGGCAAGATGTTCCTGCCCCAGGTCGTGAAGTCGGCGCGCGTGATGAAGAAGGCCGTCGCCTACCTGCTGCCCTACATCGAGGCGGAGAAGGTGGAGGCCGGGACAACCGGCTCAAAAGACACCAACGGCACGATCGTGATGGCGACCGTCAAGGGCGACGTCCACGACATCGGCAAGAACATCGTCGGAGTTGTGTTGCAGTGCAACAACTTCGAAGTGATCGACCTCGGCGTGATGGTGCCGGCCCAGAAGATCCTGGACGCAGCCAAGGAGCACGACGCCGATATCATCGGGCTGTCCGGCCTGATCACCCCGTCGCTGGACGAGATGGTCAACTTCGCCGTCGAGATGGAACGCGAAGGGCTCGAGATCCCGCTGCTGATCGGCGGCGCGACCACGTCACGCGCGCATACCGCGGTCAAGGTGGCGCCGCGCCGCAGCGGTCCGGTGGTCTGGGTCAAGGACGCGTCACGTTCGGTGCCGGTCGCGGCCGCACTGCTCGACGACAAGCAGCGCCCGGCGCTGCTGGAGGCGACCGAGAAGGACTACGCATCGCTGCGGGAACGGCACGCCCAGAAAAACGAGCGGCCCACGGTGACGCTGGAGAAGGCCCGCGCGAACCGCACCCCGATCGATTGGGACGGCTACACGCCGCCCGTGCCCGCCCAGGGCCTCGGCGTGCGGGAGTTCCTCGATTACGATCTCGCCGAGTTACGCGAATTCATCGATTGGCAGCCGTTTTTCAACGCCTGGGAGATGAAGGGCCGCTTCCCGGACATCCTGAACAACCCGGCTTCGGGTGAGGCCGCGCGCAAGCTGTTCGACGACGCCCAAGAGATGCTCGACACCGTCATCAAGGAGAAGTGGCTCACGGCCAACGGCGTGATCGGCTTCTACCCGGCCAACGCGGTCGGCGACGACGTCGAGGTCTACACCGACGACACGCGTGGCGAGGTGCTCACGACCCTGCACAACCTGCGTCAGCAGGGCGAGCACCGCGAGGGCATTCCGAACCGGTCTCTCGGCGACTTCATCGCGCCCAAGGACACCGGGCTGGCGGACTACATCGGCACTTTCGCCGTGACCGCGGGGCTCGGCAGCGCCGAGAGGATCGCCGAGTTCAAGGCGGCGCACGACGACTACAGCGCGATCCTGCTGGAGTCGCTCGCCGACCGGCTGGCCGAGGCGTTCGCCGAACGGCTGCACCAGCGGGTCCGCACGGAGTTCTGGGGTTACCAGCCCGACGAGCAGCTCGACAACGAGGCGCTCATCGAAGAGAAGTACGTCGGAATCCGCCCCGCGCCCGGCTATCCGGCGTGCCCGGAGCACACCGAGAAGGTGACGATCTGGGAGCTGATGGACGTCAAGGAGCGCACCGGCATCGAGCTGACCGAGTCGATGGCGATGTGGCCCGGCGCCGCCGTCAGCGGCCTGTACTTCTCGCATCCGCAGTCCCAGTACTTCGTGGTCGGCCGGCTCGCGCAGGATCAGGTCGCCGACTATGCGAAGCGCAAGGGCTGGACGCTGAAGGAGGCCGAGCGCTGGCTGTCCTCTAACCTCGGCTACAACCCCGAGGATTGAGCACCATGAGAGCCGTTCTGTTCGATATGGACGGCACCCTCGTCGATTCCGAAAAGCTGTGGGACATCTCGCTTGCGGCGCTCTACACCGAACTGGGCGGTGAGCTGACTCCACAGGTGCGCGAATCGATGGTCGGTGGTTCGGCCGAGGACACCATCGCCACCGTGTACACCGACCTCGGCCTCGATCCGGATCCGCGCGCCATGGCCGAATCGAGCCGGTGGCTGCACGATTACACGGCCGGGTTGTTCGACGAAGGCCTGCCGTGGTGCGAGGGGGCGCAGGAGTTGCTGGAAGAGCTTGCCGCGCAGGAAGTCCCGATGGCTTTGGTCACCAACACACTGCGCGCGTTGACCGATCGCGCGTTGAACAGTGTTGGCGCACATTACTTCTCGGTGACAGTGTGCGGTGACGAGGTGGCCCGCGGCAAACCCGCGCCCGACGTCTACGAGCGCGCGGCGGCGCTACTGGGTCTCGATCCGGGTGCGTGCCTGGCCATCGAAGACTCGGTCACCGGCACGGCCGCCGCCGAGGGCGCCGGATGCCCGGTGCTGGTGGTACCCAACGACGTAGCGGTGCCCACCGGCCCGCGGCGCCGACAGATTTCCTCGCTCGCCGGGATGCGCGCCGCAGACCTACGGCGCGTCCATTCCGAACTGATGACGACGCCCGGGGAACGCACCGCCTGACCACCGGTCTGTGATTGAATGTGACGTCCATCACGCGACGCTGGGGAAAGGTCTCACATGACGCACGGACCCGCCGGTGATCCTTCGACAGGTGTGGACTACGAGGAATCCGAGCACAGCGGCCGCGTCGTCCTCATCGCGTCCGTGGCGGCACTGGGTGGCCTGCTGTTCGGTTACGACAGCGCGGTCATCAACGGTGCCGTGTCCGCCGTCGAGGATCACTTCCAGACCGCCAAGGCGGTGACCGGTGCCGCCGTCGCCGCGGCGCTGATCGGTGCGGCGTTGGGTGCGGTCGTCGCGGGCCGACTCGCCGACAAGATCGGCAGGCTGTCGGTGATGAAGATCGCCGCGCTGCTGTTTCTGATCAGTGCCTTCGGCACCGGCCTGGCGGCGAACGTCTGGATGTTCGGGCTGTTCCGCGTGGTCGGTGGTCTCGGCGTGGGCGTGGCATCGGTCATCGCGCCGGCCTACATCGCCGAGACCTCACCGCCACGGATCCGCGGGCGGTTGGGCTCGCTGCAGCAGCTCGCGATCGTCACCGGCATCTTCGTGTCGCTGGCCATCGACGCCCTGCTGGCCCACATCGCGGGCGGATCGCGCGAGGAACTCTGGTTGGGGTTGCCCGCCTGGCGCTGGATGTTCCTCGTGATGGCGGTGCCCGCAGTGGTTTACGGCGGGCTGGCATTCACAATCCCCGAATCGCCGCGTTATCTCGTTGCCACATACCGGATTCCGGAAGCCCGACGAGTGCTGACAAAGTTGCTGGGGGAGAAGAACCTCGAGCTCACGATCTCGCGCATCAAGGAATCGGTGAAATCGGAGAAGCCGCCGTCGTGGCGCGACCTTCGCAAACCCACCGGTGGGCTCTACGGCATCGTCTGGGTGGGCGTGTTGCTGTCGGTGTTCCAGCAATTCGTCGGCATCAACGTGATCTTCTACTACTCGAACGTGCTGTGGGAGGCCGTCGGGTTCGGCGAGGGCCAGGCGTTCATCATCACCGTGATCACTTCGGTGACGAACATCGTCACCACGCTGATCGCGATCGCGCTGATCGACAAGGTCGGGCGCAAGCCGTTGCTGTTGATCGGGTCGACGGGCATGGCGGTCACCCTCGGCACGATGGCGATCATCTTCGGCACGGCTCCGGTGGTCGACGGTCAGCCCGACCTGAGCGGCGCCGCAGGTCCGATCGCGCTGGTGGCGGCGAACCTGTTCGTGGTCTCGTTCGGTATGTCGTGGGGACCGGTCGTCTGGGTGCTGCTCGGTGAGATGTTCCCCAACCGAATTCGCGGTGCCGCGCTCGGACTGGCCGCCGCGGCGCAGTGGCTGGCGAATTGCGCGATCACGGCGTCCTTCCCGGCCCTCGGTGACTTCTCGCTCGGTGTCGCGTACGGCTTCTACGCGCTCTGCGCGGTGCTGTCCTTCTTCTTCGTGTGGAAGTTCGTCGCCGAGACCAAGGGCAAACACCTCGAGGACATGGGCAACGAGAGCGCGCAACAGGAGGAAAGCGTCTGACCGGCATCGACGAGTCGGTCGAGGTTCTGGTCGCCGGCTCCGCTGGGGCGCTGGCCGGGGCCTATACCGCTGCCCGGGAAGGACTTTCGGTTGCCATCGTGGAGGCAACCGACCGGTTCGGCGGCACGTTCGCATACTCCGGCGGTGGCGGGATGTGGTATCCGTGCAATCCCGTGTTGCAACGTGCCGGATGCGACGACACCATCGAGGACGCGCTGCGCTACTACCGCGAGGTCGTCGGCGATCGCACACCAGCGTCACTTCAAGAGACCTACGTCCGCGGCGGCGCGGAGCTGATCGAATACCTCGAACGCGACGAGTACTTCGCGTTCAAGATCCTGCCGTGGCCGGACTACTACAGTTCCGTCGCCGGGGCCCGCACCGACGGCATGCGCCACATCGTCTCCAAGGCGGTGCCCGACGAACGCCTAGGCCGGTTCGCGGGCCTGGTGCGTGGGCCGCTCGACCACGAGCGCCTCGGGGTGCCGCAGCCCGACCTGCTCACCGGCGGGCGTGCGCTGGTCGGACGGTTCCTGTGGGCGATGGCCGACAACCCCGCCGTCACCGCGCACACGTCCACCAGCTTGGTCGAGCTGGTCGTCGACGGTGGTCGCATCGTCGGTGCGGTGATGGAGCGCGACGGTGTGCGCCGCACGATCGGGGCACGACGTGGTGTGCTGCTTGCCACGGGCGGCTTCGAACAGGACGCCGAGATGCGGGCCGAATTCGGCGTCCCCGGGTATGCCCGAGACACCATGGGCGCCCCGGCCAACATCGGCTTGGCGCATCGGGCGGCGATCGCCGTGGGGGCCGATACCGACCTGATGGATCAGGCATGGTGGTCGCCGGGGTTGATCCATCCCGACGGCCGCGCCGCGTTCGCGCTGTGCTTCACCGGCGGAATCTTCGTCGACCGGTCGGGTCGGCGGTTCGTCAACGAGTCGACGGCCTACGACCGCCTGGGCCGAGCGATCCTGAACGCGATGCGCGACGGGACGGTCGCATCGCCGTATTGGATGGTCTACGACAGCCGGGCGGGCGAGCAGCCGCCCGTCATGGCCACCAACGTGTCGTTTTCGCCGACGGAGCAGTACGTCTCGAAGGGCCTGTGGGTGCAGGCCGATACGCTGGCGGCGCTCGCCGGGCAGATCGGCGTGCCGGCAACGCATTTGGAGGAAACGGTGCGCCGCTTCAACGAGTTCGCGGCGCGCGGCGTCGACGACGACTTCGGCCGCGGCGGCGAATCGTTCGACCGGGCCTTCACCGGTGGCGCGTCGCCGCTGGTGCCGATCGACACCCCGCCCTACCGCGCGGCGGCGTTCGGCGTCTCCGACCTCGGCACCAAAGGCGGGCTGCGCACCGACACCGACGCCCGCGTGCTGGACACCTCCGGACAGCCGATTCCCGGCCTGTACGCGGCGGGCAACACGATGGCGGCCGTCTCCGGGGAGACCTACCCGGGAGGGGGCAATCCGATCGGGGCGTCGCTGTTGTTCAGCCACCGCGCTGCGCTGCACATGGCACGCAGATGAGGGCGGCGGGCAAACCGGCGTGACCCGGCGGGTGTGACCGTGAAACAATCGCGTGCCGTGAAGACCTTCGATGCCCTGTTCGCTGAGCTCAGCGAACGCGCCCGTACCCGCCCCGCCGGTAGCGGAACCGTCGCCGCGCTGGACGGAGGCGTGCACGGCATCGGTAAGAAGATCCTCGAAGAGGCCGGTGAGGTGTGGCTCGCGGCCGAACACGAAAGCGATGAGTCGCTCGCCGAGGAGATCAGCCAGCTCCTGTACTGGACCCAGGTGCTGATGCTCTCTCGCGGCCTCACCCTCGACGACGTCTACAGGAAGCTCTGAATGCCTGCCCTTCGGGTCGCCGTCCCCAACAAAGGCACCCTTTCCGAGCCCGCGAGCGAGATCCTCTCCGAGGCCGGATACCGGCGGCGCACCGACACCAAGGACCTCACGGTCGTCGACCCCGCCAACAATGTCGAGTTCTTCTTCCTGCGGCCCAAGGACATTGCGATCTACGTCGGTTCGGGGCAGCTCGATTTCGGAATCACCGGACGCGACCTGGCAGCCGAATCGGATGCGCCGGTGCACGAGCGGCTGGCGCTCGGGTTCGGGTCGTCCACCTTCCGGTACGCCGCTCCAGCCGGACGTGATTGGCGGGTCGAGGATCTCGCGGGCAAGCGGATCGCCACCGCGTTTCCGAACCTGGTCCGCAAGGATCTGGCGGCACACGGCATCGAGGCGACGGTGATCCGGCTCGACGGCGCGGTGGAGATCTCCGTCCAACTCGGCGTGGCCGATGCGATCGCCGACGTGGTCGGCTCCGGCCGCACGCTCGGGCTGCACAATCTCGTGGCGTTCGGCGAGTCCCTCTGCGACTCCGAGGCCGTGCTGATCGAGCGCGAAGGTGCGCCGGACAGCCCGACGGGCGCCCAGTTGGTTGCGCGTGTGCAAGGCGTCGTGTTCGGGCAGCAGTACCTGATGCTCGATTACGACTGCCCCCGTAGCGTGCTCGAGAGCGCGACCGCGGTGACGCCCGGCCTCGAATCCCCGACCATCGCACCGCTCGCCGACCCCGCGTGGGTGGCCGTGCGCGCGCTGGTGCCGCGCCGCGACGTCAACGCGATCATGGACGAACTCGCCGCCATCGGCGCGAAGGCGATCCTGGCATCCGACATCCGATTCTGCCGCTTCTGATTCGACGCGAAACGGTCCGGCCTGCGTGTTAGCGTCCGGAGGTCGATAACACCGGCCGGAGGTCGCTATGACGCACGTCCTGATTCTGGTTCTCGCTCTTCTGATCGGCATCATCGCCGGCCTGCGCGCGCTCACAGCACCCGCGGTGGTCTCCTGGGGCGCGCTGCTGGGGTGGATCGACCTCGACGGGAAATGGTCGGAGTGGATGGCACATCCGATCACGGTCACGGTGCTGACCATCTTCCTGCTCGTCGAGTTGGTCACCGATCAGTTGCCGAGCACACCGAGCCGCAAGACGGCTCCGCAGTTCATCACGCGGCTCGTCATGGGCGCCTTCGCCGGAGCGGTGATCGGCAGCGCGTACTTTCACACCTTCAGCGCTCTCGGCGCCGGCATGATCGGCGCGGTGCTCGGCACGATGGCCGGTGCCGCGGCACGCCAGCGTTTCGCCGACCTGCGCAGCGGTCAGGACCGTCCGGGCGCCATCGTCGAGGACATCGTCGCGGTGGGCGGCGGTTTTCTGATCGCGTTCCTGGTCAGCCTGGTGTGAACAGATGCCGTTTGAACTGGCTGAAGTGACAGAACGATTCGACGCGATCATCGTCGGCGCCGGGCAGGCAGGCCCACCGTTGGCGGGGCGGCTCACCGAGACGGGGCAGACGGTCGCGGTCATCGAGCGCAAGCTCGTCGGCGGAACCTGCGTCAATTACGGGTGTATCCCGACCAAGACCCTGGTCGCCAGCGCGCATGCGGCTCATCTCGCCCGCCGCGGCGCCGAATACGGTGTCAGTACAGGTGATATCAGCGTCGACATGGCGAAGGTCAAGGCGCGCAAGGACAAGATCGTGCACGGCGACCGTGAGGGCGTCGAGTCCTGGCTCGAGGGGATGGACGGATGCACGTTCATCCGCGGCCACGCACGGTTCTCCGACCCGCACACGATCCGCGTCGACGACCGTGTGCTGCACAGTGACAAGATCTTCCTCAACGTGGGCGGTCGAGCCGTGGCGCCCGATATGCCCGGACTGTCGGACATCGACTACCTCACCAATGTCGGCATTCTCGAACTGGACACGGTCCCCGAGCATCTCGTCATCATCGGCGGCAGCTATATCGCGTTGGAGTTCGCGCAGATGTATCGCCGATTCGGGGCGGCCGTCACCGTGGTCGAGAAGGGGCCGCGGCTGACCTCACGCGAGGATGAGGACGTCTCGGCCGCGGTGAAAGACATCCTCGAGGCCGAGGGCATTGATGTCGTCGTGAACGCCGACGCGATCCGATTCGTCAAGACTGACAACGGTTTCGAGGTCGTCCCCAGCGACGGTGCGGCGCCGATTGCGGGTACTCATCTGCTCGTCGCGGTCGGCCGAGCCCCGAACACCGACGATCTGGGGCTTGAGAACGCCGGTGTCGAAACCGACGCGCGCGGTTACATCGTCGTCGACGACCAGTTGCGCACCAATGTCGAGCACATCTGGGCGATGGGGGACTGCAACGGCAAGGGTGCGTTCACGCACACGTCGTACAACGACTTCGAGATTGTCGCGGCGAACCTGCTAGACGACGACCCGCGCCGCGTGAGCGACCGGATCACCACCTACGCGCTCTACATCGACCCGCCGCTGGGCCGCGCCGGGCTGACCGAAGACCAGGTGCGCAAGTCGGGCCGAAAGGCGTTGGTCGGCAAGCGCCCGATGACCCGCGTCGGGCGCGCGGTGGAGAAGGGGGAGACGCAGGGGTTCATGAAGGTCGTCGTCGACGCTGAGACCGAGCAGATCCTCGGCGCCGCGATCCTCGGTGTCGGTGGCGACGAGGTGATCCACTCGATTCTCGACATCATGACGGCCAAGAAGCCTTACACCGCGATATCCCGCACGATGCACATCCATCCGACGGTCAGCGAGTTGGTGCCTACGATGCTGCAGGAGATGAAGCCGCTGCAGTGACCGACCGGCCGACGATGAATTGCCGTGTCACCAAGGCGAATCGGTGGCCGAGGTGGCGGTGGGTGGCGACATCGGCGGGGTGGACCTGATCGGGCTTCGCGTCGACGTCGGTCTGTGCGCCGGCGCCGAGGAAGAAGCCCAGCCGGTTGAGGTCGTTCTCGCTCGCGTTCGAATGATTCCAGCCCGGGGGGAGCCCGAGGCTGACCCAGTGCATGTGATGCTGCGCGGCGAACACCGCCAGCGAGACAAGGGTGTTCAGCTTGTCGCCGCTCTTACCGCCGGAGTTGGTGAACCCGGCGGCCACCTTGTCGCGCCATGCGCCGGTGACACAGCGCCGTCCGGTCTTCTCGGTGAAAGCCTGGAACGCCGCGGACACGTTGCCCATGTAGGTGGCGGTGCCGAAGATGATGCCGTCGGCCGAGTCCAGGACGTCCCAGTCGGCGTCGGTGATGCGGTCGACGGCGATCGGCGTGACGGCCGCACCCGCATCGCGTGCCCCTGCGACGACGGCTTCGGCCAGCGTGGCGGTGTGCCCGAATCCGGAGTGGTAGGCGACGGCCACCGCGGGAGCGGCGATATCAGAGCCGTTGTGTACCATCTCAATTCGCTCCTGTCTGTGCGTTGTTGATCTCCGCGCGCCTGGCCAGCCAGTCCGGTAGCGGTTCGTGCTGCAGATAAGCCTGCAGGCGATCGAGATAGGCGTGGGTGCCGCCGAGGAAGCCGCCGGCGTTGCGCACACCGAGCCCGCGGTGAGTGAACCGCAACAGCGTGCCGCTGCCGTCGGGCGTCAGCTCGTAGCGGACCGTGCTGTCCTCGACGATCGGTTGGTGCCATTCGTGTTCGAGGACGTGTGGGGGATCCCAGACGAGGATGCGCCCGGTAACGCGCATCCGATCGGGCGGCAACGGTGGGCCGGTGGGCACCATTTCGATCGTGCCGCCCTCGCGCGGTTCGATCGTCGTCGTGCCGAGCCATTCTCGGCGTTCCTCGGGGTCGGCGATGGCCGACCACACCGCCTCTATCGGGAAGGGCAGCCGTCGCTCGAAGGTCAGGACGGCGCGGTCGCCGTCGATCGTCAGTCGTCCGTTGCGGTCACTCATCGGAACTCCCGTGCTTGACTTCCAAGTGACGCTCGAGGGCGTCGAGGTGGTCGGTCCAGATGCCTCGGTAGCGTGCGATCCAGTCGTCGATCGCCATGAGTCCGTCGGCGCGTAACGCGTAGATGCGGCGCTGGGCGTCGGGGCGGACCTCCACCAGGCCGACTTCGCGAAGGACCCGCAGGTGGCGAGAAACCGTGGGCTGGGTCAGTTCCGGCAGGCTGGCGACCAGTTCGCCCGCGGTGCGTTCACCGCCGACGAGCTGGTCGAGCAGGGCGCGGCGGCTCGGCTCGGCGACCGCTTCGAAGACGTCCATACGGCAAGTATTGCACTCCATCTATATAGAAGCAAATGCATATACCTTAGGTCGTTGTGAATGGATTGTGTTCGGCGATGAGCTTCTCGATCCGCGCCTCGTCGAGCCGAACCCGGATCGTGGCGGCTTCCTGTTGGTCGCGGATCACCTTGGCGAGAGTGAACGAACTGGTGACCAGGAAGAGCGCGGTCATGGCGAGGAAGAGTCGCTGCCACGGGTCAAGCGGCAGGAAGAGAATGCCGCCGAGCATGCCGAGCAGGCTCACGCCGAAGGCGATGGCGGCTTGGAGGAAGTAGGCGGCGGTCGTCCGCGCGGTGGTCGGTGTGTCCATGTCGCCAGCGTGCAGTCACGGTTCGCTCGGCGGGTAGGTAGAACTACGCGATTCGCCGTCTGTCGTCGGTTTCGGGCTTCTATCCCCAACGTGGAGTTCATCCACAGATTGCGCGAACGCCCTGTTGGCCGGGACGCTCGGCTGGCAGGATCGAAACTATGTTCGACAGCTTTGGGGACGCCGCCTTGGTGGCCGAGATCGAGGGCGCCGGGCGCGCAGAGGCCTCGGCGGCGGCGCACAAGCTGGCGCTGATCGCCGAGTTGGTGCGCCGCCGCGAGGATGCCGCTGTCGAGGATCAACAGCGCTGGGTCTGTGATCCGTGGGCGGCCACCGCGTGCGAGGTGGCGGCCGCGTTGCATGTGGGTCAACGAGCGGCGTCCAAGCAGATGCGCATCGCTGTGCAGTTGCGGGACAGGTTGCCTTCTGTGGCAGCCTTGTTCGCCGAAGGGGCGGTCAGCGCGTCGGTGGTCACGACGCTGACGTGGCGCACGCATCTGATCGAAGACGAGCAGACACTGGCGACCGTCGATGATCAGTTGGCTTCCAACGTCACCGAATTCGGTGCGATGACTGCAACGCAGCTGGAGATGACCGTCGATAAGGTGGTCGACAGTGTCGACCCGGCGGCGGTCCGGCGGACGCGGACAGCGGCGCGAGGACGCGACGTGCGATTCGGTCATCCCGATGACGAGACGGGGACGACGACGGTGTTCGCACGGTTGACCAACGCCGATGCCGTGGCGCTCAAGAATCGGGTATCGGGCATATCGGATGGGGTCTGCTCCGACGACCCACGCACACCAGGACAGCGACGCTCGGATGCGCTGGGCGTGATTGGCCACAATGGAGAGCGTCTGGCCTGCCGCTGCGGCGATGCGAAATGTCCGACTGCAGGCGTGGATTGGCGTGCCGCGAACACCACGATCTATGTGATCGCCGAACCGGCCGCGGCGGCAAGCGCGGTGGACAAATACCTCGATGGGGACCAGGAGTCGAACCCGATCCCTCTTTTCGAGCCTGATCCGAAACCCGAGCCGGCAGCGGCAGAGCTCGATCCCCCTCCTGAGGCCGGGCCTTCGCGCCCTTCCCGGCCCGCGGCTCTGCGGCCGGGTCGTGGGGGCGCGGTGGTCGTCGGCGGGGGAGTGCTGCCGGCGCCGATGGTCGCGCAAATGATCGCCGAAGGGGCGAAGGTCACCAAACTGCCCACGCCTGAGGGAGCCGCAAAGACGTACCGGCCACCGGCGGTGGTGGAGCGGTTCGTCCGCATGCGGGATATGACCTGTCGGTTCCCAGGGTGTGATCGCCCCGCCGAATGCTGCGATGTCGACCACACGATACCGTGGCCTGCAGGTGCAACCCATCCGTCAAACAACAAGTGCCTGTGTCGGATTCAGTACTGGCAACCTAGAGTACGTTCTGGGTATGAAAGCCGCCATCTACCTGCGCCAATCGCTGGACCGCGAAGACAACCAGCTCGCCATCGACCGCCAGCGGGAGGACTGCGAGAGGCTGTGTGCCACCAAGGGCTGGGAGCCGGTCCCGTACGTCGACAACGACACCTCGGCCTCCAGCGGCAAGCGCAGGGACGCCTACGAGGAGATGCTGACCGACATCCGCACGGGTGCGATCGGCGCGGTCGTCGCGTGGGATCTCGACCGTCTGCACCGCCGGCCCGTCGAACTCGAGGCGTTCATCGCGCTCGCTGACGAGCGTCATCTGGCGTTGGCGACGGTGTCGGGCGACTGCGACCTGAGCACTGAGCAGGGCCGCCTGGTGGCGCGGCTGAAGGGTGCGGTGGCACGCCACGAGATCGAACAGAAGTCGAAGCGCCAACGCCGGGCAGGCAGGCAGAAGGCAGAGCGCGGACGGCCGAAGTGGAAGCGGGCGTTTGGGTACCTGCCCTACACCGGCACCAAGGAGGACGACGTCGGCAAGCGGTCGCTCGATCCGGTCACCGCGCCGCTGGTCGAGCAGGCGTATGCGTCGATCCTGTGCGGCGGGTCGATCTCCGAGATCGCGCGGGCGTGGAACGCCGCCGGGCACTACGGGCTGACCGGGTCGCCGTGGATGGCCTCGACGATGAGTTTGTTCCTGCGCTCGCCGCGCAACGCCAACTTGCGCTCCTACGGCGGCGAGATCGTCGGTAAGGGCACCTGGCCGCCGCTGGTTGACGAAACCACTTGGCGTGCAGCGCAATCGGTGCTGAATTCGCCCGGCCGCGCACCGGGGCGCAAGAGTGTGCGCCGTCATCTGCTGACCGGTGTGCTGGGCTGTGGCAAGTGCGGCGGGCATCTGTCGGGGGTGCAGGTCTACCGCAGCAAAGCCATTGTCTACCAATGCAAGTCGTGTCGCGGCGTGAGTGTGCGCGCCGAGCACGTCGAACCGTTGCTGTTCGGTATCGTCGCCGGGCGCCTGGCGGACGACGATGCCGTCGACCTGCTGCGCGCCGAGGAACACGACGAAGCGACCGCCGAACGGCTGCGACTCGAGAAGATCGCTCTGACAACACGTTTGGATGATATCGCGACTGATTACGCCGAGGGGCTGCTGACCGGGCAGCAGGCGAAGCTTGCGACCGACGTCGTTATGGGCAAGCTCGAGACGATCGAGGCGGCCCAAACCGATCAGGCCAAGCTACGCGTGCTCGACGGCATCCCGCTGGGCGAAGCCGAGGTCGCCGACGCGGTCGCGGCACTGTCGCCCGATCGCTACCGCGGCGTGCTCGACCTGTTAGTGCGCGTGACCGTGATGCCGGTCGGTAAGGGGCATCGGGTCGGCGGTGCACGGTTCGATCCGGACCGGGTAGACGTCGCCTGGCGCTAGAGAACATCTGTTCACTGATCTGAGATCCATTGCCACACTTGGCAATACGCTGCAGATTTTTTGACTGAATCTGGCGATTCTGCCAGCGTTAAGAGCATGGCCGACGAGGTGGTCAATGCCCGGTGCGCCATCATGCGCGCCCGCAAGGCGAACGACAAAGCTGCCGAGATCGAGGCGCGCGGCGACCTGGCCGCCGCGAAGATCGCCAGGGTGCTCGCCGAGGCGCCACCGCTGAGCCACGCGCAGCGCGACCGTCTCGCCGAGCTGCTCAAGCCGGTGCGCAAGAAGGCGGCCCGTGGCGACCCCTGACAGCGAAGAACCCGACGACTTCGGTAATCGCCGGGCTCTTCCGTTCAGTTGCTCATCTACATCACCGCGCCAAGGAGATTTGGCAATGACGATCGTAGCCCAGCGGGGCCGCCGTGAGTAGCGACCTGCGCGAGTATCTCGCCGCTGCGCACGCCCAGCTTGCGCATGGGCTGATGGTGTTCCCGGCTGACCATCCCGACCATCCGGAGTGCATCGGCGCCCACAATCTCGCGCATCCGTGCGACGGCATCCGCGGCAAGCATCCGGCGGTCGCGTGGAGCACCTGGCGCGTCGTCACCCCACCGATGCTTGACACTGCGTGGGAGAAACGCGGCGGCCTGGCCAACACCGGCGTCTCCTGTGGCCCGTCAGGGATCGTCGTGCTCGATGAGGACAAACTAGGCGAGCTCGACCGCTGGCTCGCCGACTACAACAGGACGGCCAAAAACAAGATCACGCTGCCGCCTACCTACACCGTCACCACCGCCCGCGGGCGTCATGTGTACTTCCGCTGGGACCATGCCGCCCAGCCGATAGGTAACCGCGAGAAGGCATTCCAGGGCTACAAGATCAACGTGCGCGGTGACGGCGGCTATGTCATCGGCCACGGCTCCAAGCATGAATCCGGAGCGATCTACACCGGCAACGGCCTGCCCATCGCCGAGCTGCGAGAGCAGGTCGCTGAGATCCTGCTCTACGCCATCGGCACGCCGGCAACCAACGGCGCCGAGGTCGCCACTGCGGCGTCGTTCTTCGAACCACCGCGCAACCCCAACACCGAGAGGATCCCATTCGGCAAGCGGCACGCCGAGCTGGTCGCCTACGCGGGACGGCTGCGCAAGCTCGGGCTGGATTATCACGAGGCCGAGGCCGCCTTCCGGGCGCGCTGGCTGCTGTGCGAGCAGCCCGAGGGGCCTGAGGGCATGCTGGTGCACCCTCACGAAGTCACCGGCGGGCTAAAGATCGTCGAGCCGCCGTTCCGCAGCGCGGCCTGTCCGTATCCGGTCACCTGGGAGCAGGCCCAGCAGAAGCTCGCCAGCGTCTACAGCCTCTACCCGGCGGGTGCGACCGAGGCATCACTGTCGGCGGCGTCGGGCGCCGAGCATTCCTGGCGCGCCGTGGATCTCGAGGCGGTGCTGTCGGGACACTGGGAAGCTCCCAAGCCCACCGTGGGACAGCGCAGCGACGGCGTTGGGCTGTTCTACCCAGGCAAGGTGCACACCGTCGCCAGCGAGTCCGAGGCCGGCAAGACGTGGTTGGTGCTCGGTGCGGCGTTCCACGAACTGGAGGCGGGCCATGCCGTGCTCTACCTCGACTTCGAAGACGACGAGGGTGGGGTCGTGGGTCGCCTACTCACCATGCAGTTGGCACCCGAGACGATCCGGTCGCGCTTCCGCTATCTGCGGCCCGCCGAGGCGCTGGGTAATGGCGCCAATCTGGGCGACCTGTTCGCGATCGTCGCCACTGATCGCCCGACGATCGCCGTCATCGACGGAGTCACCGAGGCGATGACCATGCACGGCCTCGACCCGCTGAACAATAAGGACATCGCGACGTTCGGTCGTATCCTGCCGCGTCGACTCGCGGCGACGGGCGCAGCGACCGCGTGCCTCGACCATGTCAGCAAGGCCACCGACCGCGGCCGGTACGCGCTGGGCGGCGTGCACAAGCTCAACGGGCTTGACGGCGCGGCGTATCTGCTCGAGAACCGTGAGCCGTTCGGCATCGGACGCGAGGGGCGCAGCACCGTATTGATCGCGAAGGACCGGCCAGGCCAGTTACGCAAGCACGGCCGCAAGCGCAAGGACGGGCTGTGCGACTTCGGCGAGCTGCGGGTCACCTCACACGACGAGAGCTACGTCGAGTTCGAGATCCTGCCGGCCCTCGCCGCCCACGGTGGTGAATTCCGTCCGGTCAAGCTGATGGCGAAGATCTGCGCCGCGATCGACGAGCACGGGGCGATGCCGCAACGGCAGATCCTGGCGACCGTCGGGGGGAGGCGTCAGTACGCCATCGATGCACTCGCTTTGCTGCAGCGCGACGGGTACGTCTCTGAAGAGTCGCCACACAAGCTCCTGAAGCCGTGGGATGAGTGGTGAAAAGTGCCTCTGACCTGCGTTACCAGCGTTCCCATCGTTAACTTGGCCAACAATCCCGTTCCGGCTAATAATTCCGCCGTCGGGGCGTTCCCCTCGCAAAAGCGCCCGACCTGCAGCGTTCCCCGTTCCCCTTGCGTTCCCCTCGCGTTCCCCGTTCCCCGGCCGCAAAAGACGTCAGTCCCGTTCCCCCGTTCCCCCCTTCTATACAGAAGGGGAACGGGTAGGGGAACGGTTGGGGGAGCCCCTCGCGGCGAATTAACCAAGAAAGGATTCACCGCATGAACCCCGGCGTCGATACCTACCTCCAGGCGGCCCGCGGGCTGGCGCGGCTGGCGCTGGCGCACGATCCCGACGAGTTCAACGACGCGGAGCGCGGCGAGATCGCGTTGGCGTTACGTCGTCTCGCTGAGGAGTACGCCCCGCGCGAGCGTGCCTGCTGTGCCGAACCATCCTGAACGTCCCAGACACGATTGACCGAAAAGTGAAGGAGAATCAAACCATGAGCGACAACCAGCTCGTCCCGCTGGGCGCCATTGCGGCCGAGCTCGGCACATCCATCGACACCCTGGCCCGACGCGTCGCCGACGCCATCGTCATCGACGCCGTCAGCGGGTTGCGCTGTATCGAGGCCGACATCTGTCGCGAGCACATCGCCCGGCATCACGACGCTGCCCGCGAGATCCACCGTCAGGCGCTAGAACGGGCAGCCCAGACCGGTGCCTCGGTCGAGGCGATGCGCGAGCGTGTGCGGGCCATTCAGCGCCAGCAAGAGCGCCTCGGGCCGCCGGTCGAGGGCGAGGGTGGAGCGTTCGCCGTGATGCTCGAGTGCGACGGTGCCCGAGACGCACAGCTCAACAAGGCCGCCCGTGATCGCGCTGAGATGACCGGCGGTCGATTGACGTATCACCAACTGAATGAAGGGAATCGGTAATGGAACACATAGCACTCGTCGGACCACCGCGACCGCTGCGACGGTCGACGATCGAACGGCAACGGACCGCATCACTACGAGCCCTCGCGGCATGTGCCCGCGTCGATGCCCTATGCGAGACGCGCGGCGTCGACGACATGTCCACCGTCCTCGCTAGCATCCCCGCGGAGCTGCTGCGCAGTGCGGTTAGGACAGAGGTGCTCGACGCTCGCGGCAATTGGGTTCGTGTGCGGTGACAACCGACTTCAGGAAATGGCTACGCGCCGGGTATGAGGCTGGCTTCTGCGGCCCACCGATTTGCGCCACGCACAGCCTGGTACCGATGACCGAGGCGGAGGAAAACGCCTTCGACGATGGCGATGAGCCATGCCAGCATGTGCTCCGGCTGTACGACGACGCCGCCATGAAAGCTGCGGTGGAGGAATATCATTCGGCGTCGGTGGCGAGTGCGCACAACTGGAGACTGACCTCCCGTGACGAGTGAGTGTGCGGTGACGAGCGCATTACCCGACGTGACAACGCATGTCGCGGTAGGCGGTACTGCCGACGTCGTATTGATGAAACACCGCGTGGAAAACCGAATGACGCCGGTGTTGCGATATCGCGGCATCTCTGGCACCGAGTACGCCATCGAATTATCGACGCGCGACGTTGTTTCGCTGATGGCGTCGTTGGTGCGCATGTTCAGCGCCGAGCAGCCCGAGATCGCCGAATGGTGGGAAAAACTGACGGCCCAGCGATGACCCCCCGTTTTTTAGGCCAGCGATCGGCGGCCACACCCGCGCTGTGGTCGATCTGTTCATTGGGATTTCCTCGTCGCACACTTATCCCGAATCCCCTGTGCGCCAACGTGATTCAACCCTGCTATCGTACCGAAACTCATTGTGACGCAGCACTATTCGCACGGGGAACGCGATTGGGCGGCACCGGAGGCTGAAACGCAGCGGACGCCTCAGAGCGGATTGATTAACGGTTTACCGACACTCTTAAGCGCGCCGCGCTGCACTTCGCGCTCCAGGGCCAGCGCGGCCGGCCCGTCGGCAGTGGCGACGTACCGGTATCGGAAATGGTCGCGGATGTACGCCTTGGTGAGCCCGTCGATCAGCTTTTCACCAGCGGCCATCTGCTGCCGCTGCTGCTCGGTCAAGTGGGGGGCGATGTACCACGCGAAGACATAGACGCAGAACTGGTCTCCGGACAGGCGACCCGACGCGTGCGCGCCCAAGCGTGGGAACAGCCCGGTCGGCTTCTTCGGGCTGCGGTCGTAGTCGGCCTTCAGCTTCTTGCCGCCCATGCCCACATAGATGAACGCGCCAGCGGCATCCCAGACCGTGTAAACGCCGGGAGCGGCGCGATCCATCGTGAGGTTCGGCCATTCGGCGAAAGGGTAGGCGGTGCCGTTCTCGAGTTCTGCGTAGCGCGGATCTGCGGCCGCCGGCTCATCGAGCATCGTGACGGTCATATCCGACGCTCCATACTCATCTCTTCCCTCGCGTTCGTCGTGCGATGTGTAGCAAACAGTAGACGCCAGATAGTCGACACGACCGATATCGCCTTAATCCTCGACACGGGTCAACGACCTCGCGGCCCGGGGCTAGCCGGGCCCTTGGCCGGGGCGGGCTAGCCGGCCGGCGGCGGTGGGGCGGCGGTTGACAGGCCGCTTCTGGGCAGCCTCACGTGTTCGCTCACGGATAGCCGATATGGTCTTCCTGTCCAGGCCACGGCGACGCTCGTCGCGCTGCGTGGAGGGAGGACCAGCAGATTGAGCCCGGATTCGGTCCCTGAGGAAGGTCAGTGGTTTGCGGGTAAGGATGTACCAGTCTGGATATATCGGGTAAACCGACGGCCGGCTGGGTCGCTGTTCGACGGCAAGCTCGACGATGTGCTCACCAGCTTCAACGCCAATCTGAGAGCGGCGATCGAGATACGAACGGGCGGACGCTACCAGCGTGTCTATCGGGTCGGAAATGTCGCGACCAACGAGACCGAACGTAGCGTGTCGGGCCGGCTTGGCTGGTCGCGAACGGATATTCAGTTGGCGACAGTTTGGGACGATCAAGCGAAGGCGTGGGAAGACGAGTTTGTATCGAGCGAGGTGTCTGCAACTGCGCCGTTCTGGTTCGATGCGAACCAGCGATACCTCGGTGTAATGAGACATCCGAGCTTCGACTCGAGGGTCGTAAGTTCTGTCCTCGGACGGATGCTGAACCGCGCGGAAATACGTCTCCGGAAGGCTGCGCCAACAGTGGTTTGGGCAGTCGATCCGGTGGTCGACAGGCGAGAGTTTCAGGCGTGGCTAGAGACTACCGACGTTGTCACTTCGGTTGACTTTGTCTTCCTGCGGCCTAACCCAGATGCCGAGGAGGAATTCGAGCACCTCTTTGAACGGATCGATCGGCTCCAAGCCGACAAGATCAGGGAATCCATAACGGCACGTGACCAAACCGCTGGCCTCAGCAAGGACGGCATCCGCAATGACCCCGAGTCGAACGCGCTGATCACGGCAGCGTCGAGAGCATTTGGGTATATCGTTGCGAGAGGCCGCAGCGCACGCAGGAAAGTCAGATTTGACCAGCGCCAGGACCTCATGAGTGAAACGGCCGAATCTGTCGGTCCCACGTGGGACAGTGCCGTTCAGAGCGTCCGCTTGGCGGTCCAACGAGCGGTCAGGAGGTCATCGAGTGGGTAAGTTACGTCGCAGCGTTGGCTTCTGGCGCTCCTTCGGCAAACTACAGTTGTCGCAGCTTGCCACGGTTGAGCTTGGCGGCTGTCTAGTGGTTGGAATAGTCGCCGGCGTGTTCCTCGTTAAGCACACTGATCTTGCCGCGCGCGTCGCCATCGCAGGTGATGTGCTTTCGCTTACGCCGGCGCTACTAGGCGTGGTCTTCGCAGCATTGGCCTTAGTGGTGGCGCTGCTCTCCGAGTCGTACTTGCGCCTGCTCAACGAGGAGAGAGACGGGATCCTGGCATTTCTGTCTCCCTTCATGGTGGTAATCGGCATCCAAGTCGCCGCAGTGATCGGAGCAGTTAGCTATCGAGCCTTCGCGAAATTCGTACCACCAACGGTCGAGAATTGGTTGTTCTGCGGTCTTGCCGTTCTGTTCCTTACATCGGCCCTAGAAGTCGTCGCACTCGCACGGTCGGTGATAATGCATGGGCTCGCTCGCGCTCGACTGCAAGAGGTCACTGACCTCGAAACTGAAAGAGACGCAAGACGTTCCAACCGTCGTTAGACAGCGATTTCGGCTGAGATGTTTTGAGGTCAGGCATCTGCTCTAGGTTATGGTCAATCGCGGCGAATTGGACGCGGTGAAGCTGGGCGACCGCACCTCATTTCTGCCGCAAGCCTCGATAGATCTATCGAGCGCCTACTAAAGCAAACCGTGGATGGCTAGCGAGCCCTACGATCGGGCCTATGTTCGTTCCCGGCGAGGTTATTTCCTACTTGGAAATGTGCCGAGAGGAAGGCGTCAACCTACAGCGGGGTATGAACTTCGGCAGCGGCGGTCGGCCCAGCGTCATTTTGATGAGCCGCCGGCCCGGCGCGCCTTACGACGACCGAGTCGAAGACGATGGCCGTGTCCTTATCTACGAGGGTCACGACAGGCCGCAAACCCGCGGCGGCCCTGACCCTAAGACGCTCGACCAGCCTGAGCGCGGCCCAGGGGGCACGCTGACCCAGAACGGCTTGTTCTTGCAAGCTGCGTCACAACACCGGAAGTTGCAAACGCCCGCAGAGCGTGTCCGGGTGTACGAGAAGATGCGCACCGGCATTTGGACGTTCAACGGCATATTCGGGCTTGTCGACGGCTGGCGGGAAGAGTCCAACGGGCGATTAGTGTTCAAGTTTCGGCTCGAGGTAGATCCAGAAGCGACGCCGATTGTCGATGCTCGTGAGCCGCGCCTAGAGCAGAACCGACTCATCCCAACAGATGTGAAGCTGGCCGTGTGGAAGCGCGACCAAGGCAAATGTGTGGTGTGCGGAAGCAGCGACAACCTTCACTTCGACCACATCATTCCGTACTCGCGTGGCGGCTCCTCGCTCGTAGCGGAGAACATCCAACTAATGTGCGCCCGACACAATTTGGCGAAGCGCGACAACATCCAATGATCTAACTGCTAACGCAGTATTGACTATGTCGCTCGCCCAGAGGCGACGGCGAATAGATGCCACTCGCCGGGCACGCCCTTGAGCTGGTGAGCGCCGCGATCCTCGAACTCCAGTCCTGACCCGATCACCAGGTCGCGCAGCGCTGCCGGACACCAGCACGTCGTTCGGGCCGGCCAGTGCGCTCACGCGGGCGCCGATTGTCAGGGTTAGGCAGGGGCGGGAGTGATCGAGCGTGTGTGTTTTCGCGGCGGCCCGCTTCGCATTGGGCGTTGTCCAAAACGCGTGGTGCCAGTACTGGCAGCGACTGGCTAAAGAACATTCAAACGAACGCTGGTGACCCAGACAAACAGCCGTCGACGCGGGGTTGCCGGGTAGTTGGACTAGTTCAGTTCGTCCGTGACGGTCGTCATGTAGGCGGACACCTGCTCAAGCTGAGCCGATGCCTTTTTCCAGTCAGTTGTGGTGCTGTATGGACCGAGCGTTCTGCAGGTACTAGCAAAATCTTCGGTCATGTCTGCGAGGCCCTTTACAGCGGTGGTGAGCTTAGCTGATGGGCCGGGTCCTGCGTCGCTCAGTTCAGCGCTGGCGAAGTCCATTCTCACACATCCGGCAGTCAAACCGCCCCAGTCCTGCACCTTTGCTGCCGTTCCTGCTTCCCGCATAGCGCTCTGGAGGTGTGTTAATGCTGAATCTACGGTGGACATCCATTGTTGGAGTTGGGACTCGTTCCACTGCGTTGTAGTCGGGGAAGCAGGTTCTTGCGGCGGGCTCATGGGGGTGGCTGTGGCGCGCAACGCGTCGCTGCCATCGCCAAGCGTTGAGACGCTAACGAGACCGAGTACGGTCACCGCTATGGAGATCGCCGAAGCCCATCTCCTCAAGCGGATCCTCCGTCGCTGGCTACGAAGCACCATCGTCATCGATTTCTCCTGTGAGGGAGCGTAGCGCGCTGATTTCGTTGCTATTTGGAAAACGACGTTGCAGCTTGACCCGACAGGTGTATCGCGCTGACGGTCGCGTCCCCACACCGAACTCGGTCCAAGTCGCGGCGCTCGACGTTCTGTACCGCGCCGGTTGGCAATCGGTTAGCCGGGAGATGGACGTTCGAAGGCTCACGGTCCGGCCCTAAGACATGGACGCGGGGCGCAGAATGAGCCATGCCCGACAACGTGTTGAGTTACGAACGCATCGCTAGGGCCCTTGGACGGGCCAAGGCATACATCGATACCGACGAGCAGCGGAGCGGATTCGCCATCGCCCTGGACCACCTCGTCGGCGAGATCGGCTCCGACGACGGGTTGCGTTTCGACAAACAGGCATTCCACGCCCGCGTCGAAGAGTCGTATCAGTCTTGGAGCGACTATCGCGACAAACTCGCCACAGGGAGCGCCAAGATCCAGGCCGAACTAGACCGGGTGAAAGACGAGAAGGAATACATTCGAGGTGCAGCCCGAGAGGAGGCCGACGCCACGACCTACTACAGCGACGGCTACGAAATCGTGGCCTTTGAACACGGGCTGCCGGAAGGTAGCGGCGACGCCATGATCTGGACGCCGAGAGACACCGCATGGGTGCACTGCCCCGCCTCAACCGGCATCGCTGAGAAGGTGCGTTGGGAGGACTGGGGTAAGGAATATCGCGGAGTACCCGACCTGGCCGCGAAGCAGCGGGAGATCAGCGAGCGTCTCGCCGACCGCCGCGACTACAGCGCAGCCGCACTGGAGAAACAATGCGTGTCCTGCGCGGCACCTGTCGGCGAGCCCTGTAACCCCGAGTGCCCCGCCACGGCATACTCGCGGGCCGAAGAGATCAAGTTCGGCGAGCCCCCGCAGTTCTCGCCGACAGGGTAGGCGGCATGGCGATGCGACGTTGGTTAAACGACCAACGCTGTGTCACATTGCGGATCACACTAGACGCGTGATTCGCGCATCGCTCGTCGCGCTCGCCGTCGCGGTCGTGATGGGAGCCGGAACAGCGAACGCTGTCCCATGCCGGACCGAGGCTGAGCAGGACGAGACGTTCAGCCAACTACTGTCCAGCGACGGCACCCTGTTCAACTTCAACCTGCAGAAGATGCAGGCCAAACGGGCGTGCGACCGCGAGGCTTATGGCTTGGATGCCGTTCAACTCCTCATGAGGGACGGCGGGTACTCGTTCGATGTGGCTAACTCGATCGTGTCGGCGGGCTCGGTCGCGTACTGCCCCCAGCACAACGATCGCGTTGATCTACCACCGTACCCGTTCGTCAACTGCCCTCCGACTCCCACTTCTTGACCTGAGAGGTCACACGCCGACCATAAGTTATGGCATCTACCGGTTAACCAGCGTGGATATCAGAGCGTCCTTTGGACAATCGTTGCCACCATTTGCTCAAGACGTTCTGGCGGGGTTGGTCGGATCAGCAGCTACCCAACGGCGCTGTGGTGTGGACAAGTCCGTCAGGCCGCACCTACACGACGTTCCCGGCGAGCAAGACTCTCTTTCCGTTGTGGGACATCGCGACCGCCGCGCTGCCGCCACCCGCCATGCCGTCGCCACCCAGCTCGGAGAGATCGGCGAAGATGCCGCGGCGTCGGCGCACTCGCGCGGCCGAGGAAGCGCGCCAGATCGTTGCCGAGCGGGCACTCAACGAGGCTGAACTCGCCGAACACGACCGGCCACCACCGCCGAGGGAGTGACGAAATGTCAGACGCCGGTGCGCCCGTCGATGCGTTCCCGGATCACATCGGCGTGTCCGCAATGTCGGGCGTACTCGGCGATCATGTGCGCATAAATCCAGCGCAGGCTGACTTCGGTGCCGTTGAATAGGTTGGTGTCGTCGAGTGAGCGTGCCGCATAATTGGCACGGGCGTGGCGAATCTCGTTCTGCCATAACACGGCAGCCTCGTGATACGACGAGTCCGGCGACAGTTCGAAACCGCCGTCATGGCCGTCGGGGTGCGGCGTCGCGTCGAAGATCGGCGGCACATCCTCGTCGGCCAGCACCCGGCGAAACCAATTGCGTTCCACCTCGGCGGCGTGCTGCACCAGTCCCAGCAGCGTCATCTCCGATGGCTCCACCGATGTGACGCGCAACTGCTCGTCGTCGAGACCCTCGCACTTGGCGGCTAGGGTCGCGCGGTACAAGTCCAGCCAGCCCTCCAACGTCGTGCGCTCATCCGCATTCATCGGCGGCATCGTCCGGTCCATTCTCATCGCACCCATGGTGCCCTCTGACGGGTTGATCGCTCGCATCCGCCGGTGCCGGCAAGCAACCCGTCATACCGTCGACCGAGGGTGGCGGCGGTCAAGGGCGGCGTTGCACCAGCAAGGTCTGCGCCGAGGTGCCGATGAACCCCTGCCTGTCGAAGAGTTCCGCGGTGGTCACCCCGATACCGTCCGGCCCGATCGAACCGCGGGCGCGCACCGCGAAGTCGTCGCCCGTGGGCAGGCGATGCAGGTGCACGGCGGTATCGGTGTTCATGAACACGAAAGACTCGGGATCCAACGCCGCGCCCGCGCCGTTCGCGCTGTCCACCACCATCGCCAGCCGCTGCAACGCCGTCGTCGGCTCCGAATCGACAAGCGGGACAAGCGGACTCATCCATACCACGTTGCCGGTCTCACCCGTCTCCGGCTGGCGCCGCCAGCTCACCGTCTCGAGGTAGCCCTTGGCGCCCACCCAGCCGTGCGGAACCTCCACCGCCTCGCCTTCGACGAGCGGCGGATAGCGATCTGTCGCGGCGTCGGCGGTGTCGCTGGTCGCCAGCAGCCAAGCCGTGACGCGGGCGACCACCCGATGTCCGCCGTCGGGCCGCGTCTCCGACATCTCGGCGGCCATCATCGAGATTCGCTTTCCCGGCCGTTCCACCCACGCCCGCACCCGCACTTGCGCGACGGGTATGGCGCCCAAGATGTCCAAAGTCAACCGGCCGACGCGCAAAACCGAGTCGCCGGCCAGCTCTTCGATCAGCCGCGTCATCAACGCCAACGGCGGTGAGCCGTGCTGGATTTCGGGATCCCAGTTACTGCGAGTGCCGTCGGTCGAGTCGAAGACCTGGTAATTGCGGTCGACCCCAACACGCCGGTACAGGCATTCGATCATGCCTCGGCTCCCGCTCCCTCCAGTCCTCGCTGCGCAGCGATCCTCGCTCGCGGTCGCCTTCGGGCGATCACGCCGCAGGCTCCGCCGCCCGCATCACGATGTCCTCGGCCGTCGGCGACCCCTCATCGGGCACCTCGGGCCATCCCGGATACGGCGGCGGCGTACCGCCGAACACCGGGCAGTGCGCATGGTGGGCACACCAATCGCACATCGCCGACGGCTGTGGACGGAAATCGCCTGTGGCCCCAGCGTTCTGGATGGCCCGCCAGATGGCCGTCAGCGTCTTCTCGAAGCGCAGCAGCTCCTCGTGGTCGGGTGTGTAGTCCAAGATCTGGCCGTCGGCCAGGTACAGCAGCCGCAGCCGCGCCGGCAGCACACCACGCGACCGCAGCAATGCCACCGCGTAGAACTTCATCTGGAACATGGCCTTGAACTCGGCCAGCGCCCGCGCCTCCGGTGGTGCCTTACCGGTCTTGTAGTCGACCACGCGCATCTCGCCGGTGGGGGCGACGTCGATGCGGTCGACGAAGCCGCGCAGCAGCGTCCCGTCCTCCAGCTCGACCTCGACGCGCTGTTCGCAGCCCTGCGGATCGAAGCGCGTGGGGTCCTCGAGCCGGTAATAGCCGGCCAGCAGGTCGCGCGCCTCCGTCAGCAGCGTGGCCCGCACCTCGGGCGCGAACTCGTCCGCGATGCCGGGCTGCTCTGCCACGATCCGCTCCCACGCCGGCTCGACGAGCGTCAGCGCGGTCTCGCGCCCGCGCTCTGCCGCCGGCAGCGCATACAGCTGCTCGAGCGCGGCATGCACGACCGAACCGCGAACCTGGGCAACCGACGACGGCTCGGGAAGCCGGTCGATCGCGCGGAACCGGTAGAGCAGCGGGCACTGCTTGAAGTCCGCGGCTCGCGACGGAGACAGCGCGGGGCGTCGCATCCTCTGCTCGCCCCGGTCGGTCATGACGTCAGCCTAAGACCGGTGTCCGACAACCCCGGCCACCCACGGCGGCGCGTCTACTGGCAGGCTGAAGTGCTGTGCCAAGAACCGGTCCGTTCGCCGTCGGCGATCGGGTGCAGCTCACCGACGCCAAGGGTCGTCACTACACGATGGTGTTGACGCCCGGCGGAGAGTTCCATACCCATCGCGGCGTCATTGCGCTCGACACCGTGATCGGGCTGCCCGAGGGCAGCGTCGTGAAATCGACCAGCGGCGACCAGTTCCTCGTGCTGCGGCCGCTGCTCGTCGACTACGTGATGTCGATGCCGCGCGGCGCGCAAGTGGTCTACCCCAAGGACGCCGCGCAGATCGTCCACGAGGGCGACATCTTCCCCGGCGCCCGGGTGTTGGAGGCCGGTGCCGGCTCCGGCGCGCTGACGTGTTCGCTGCTGCGGGCCGTCGGTCCCGAGGGGCGGGTGATCTCCTACGAGGTTCGCGACGACCACGCCCACCATGCCGAGCGCAACGTCGCGACGTTTTTCGGTGAGGCCCCGGCGAACTGGGAGCTGGTGATCGCGGACCTCACCACCTATGCCGGTCCGGAAGTGGACCGTGTCGTCCTCGACATGCTCGCGCCCTGGGAGGTCTTGGGCACCGTCGCCGACGCTCTCGTCGCCGGGGGCGTGCTGATGATCTACGTCGCGACGGTGACCCAGCTGTCGAGGGTGGTGGAGGCGCTGCGCGAGCAGCAGTGCTGGACTGAGCCGCGGGCCTGGGAGAGCATGCAGCGCAACTGGCACGTCGTCGGTCTGGCCGTCCGCCCGCAACACACGATGCGCGGCCACACCGCGTTTCTGGTCAGCGTGCGCAAGCTGGCACCGGGCGCCGTGGCGCCGCTGCCGGCCAGGCGCAAGCGTCAGATCGGAACGTAATCCCGCGCGCCCGGCTGAGGGCGGTCAACCCCTTGAGCCGCCCGCTACTCGTCGGTGCTGCGACGCAGTCCGCGCTGTGCCGACAGCAGCTCGAATTCCGGGCGCGCGGCGACCAGACGCTCGGCGGCGTCGAGCACCTCGACCACGTGTCCGCGGTCGGCGGACACCAGCGCCACGCCGACGTTGGCGCGTCGGTACAACTCCTGAGCGCCGGTCTCGGCCGCCGAAACCGAGAAGCGGCGATGCAATTCGGCGATCACCGGCCGGATCGCGGAGCGCTTCTCCTTGAGCGACCGCACGTCGCCGAGCAGCAGATCGAATTCCAGCCAACCGATCCACATCGGCGGCTCACGGCGTCGGCGTCGGCGTGGGGACCGGACCGAGCTGCAGCAGCTGGTCGGTCGTCGACCGGGTCAGTTGCCAGTGGTCGTCGGCGAAGCGGAACTGCATCGGGAACGTGAACTCGCCCGCCTGCGGATTGGCGGTCTTCACGGTGACGATCGCCTGCACGACCCCCTTGGCGCCGTCGGCCCATGTGAGGTCCCTGGCCTCGAATGTGGCGGGGGAATAGCCGCCGTCGCGCAGGGCGATGGCGAACTTGTCCATCGATTCGCCGTCGGCGGGGGTGGCGTTCTCGACCAGATCGAGCTTCTCGGGGCCGGGGATGTTCGCGTCGGCGATACGCGCCAGAACGTCGGTGAGCGCCTCAGGAGGCGGCAGGGGCGCCAGCGTCGTCGCCGGATCCGGCGGCTGCACCGTCGGCGACGTGATGGCCGGAGGCGGTGGCGGTGGCTCGTTCGCAGAGGGGTGTTCGTCGGCCCCACATCCGCATAGCCCGAGCGCCGCCGCAAACGCGACGGCGCTCAGGACTGCGAAACGTGTGGTGCGACGCACCGGGCTCCTAGCCGACGGCGGACAGCAGCGCCATGAGCGACTGCTTGGCCATCTGCCAGCCGGTCGGGCTCGGTCCTGGCACGAACTGGATGTTCTGGCTGGCCGACGCGCCGTTGGCGGCGGTCGCGGTGACATCGGCCGACACGACGGGGCCGGTCTGGTCGATGTTGGCCACCGCGAAGCTCAACGGGAACTTGCCTTCGGCAGCCGCCTCACGAAGCTTGGTGTCGGCGACGCGGCTCTCGATGCGTCCGATACCGCCCTGAACGTAGGGCGCCTTGCTCGCGGCCGTGCCGGACGTACCCAACGCCTGCAGCGTCTGCAGCAGCGGACCTTCGAGGTCAGGGGCCGGAGCCTGCGGCATCGGGACGTCCCAGACGACCGGGGCGACGGTCGGTGCGGAGGCCACGTTCGAGGATGCAATGGAAGTCACACCTGCCGCGGCACCTCCGACGACAGCGACCGCTGCGACGCCGGTAACGAGGGCTTTCAGGGTCACGATTTTCCTTTCGATCGGCCCAACACATCAGAGAGGTTAACAGTGGTGCAGGTGTGTCAAATTGCTACACCGCACACAAAGCCTGAATCGCCGGTAGCGTTGAAGTTGTTACTGCACCAACTCTCGGTGCGGGGAGGGGCGCAACATGAGTGAATCAGAGCGTTCTGACGCTTTCTCAGAGGGTTTTGACGCCCGTGGATCCGGCTTGTCCAGTGAGGACGCGGCAGAGCTCGAGGAGCTCCGCCGAGAGGCCGCGATCCTGCGAGAGCAGTTGGAGAACGCGGTCGGCCCCCAGAGTGGTTTACGCAGTGCCCGAGACGTACATCAGCTCGAGGCGCGCATCGACTCACTCGCCGCCCGCAACGCCAAGCTGATGGAGACCCTCAAGGAGGCCCGTCAGCAGCTGCTCGCATTGCGCGAAGAGGTTGACCGCCTGGGGCAGCCGCCGAGCGGCTACGGCGTACTGCTGGGCGTGCAGGACGACGACACCGTTGACGTGTTCACGTCCGGGCGCAAGATGCGCCTGACGTGCTCGCCGAACATCGACACCAAGTCGCTGAAGCAGGGCCAGACCGTCCGCCTCAACGAGGCACTGACGGTCGTCGAGGCCGGCAACTTCGAAGCGGTCGGCGAGATCAGCACGCTGCGCGAGATCCTGTCCGACGGACACCGTGCGCTCGTGGTCGGTCACGCCGACGAGGAGCGAATCGTCTGGCTGGCCGAGCCGCTGGTCGCTGCCGGCGACCTGCCCGACGGTTACGAGGACGCGATCGACGACAGCCGGCCCCGCAAGCTGCGTCCGGGTGACTCGCTGCTGGTCGACACGAAGGCCGGATACGCCTTCGAGCGGATCCCCAAGGCCGAGGTCGAGGACCTCGTGCTCGAAGAGGTGCCCGATGTCAGCTACAACGACATCGGCGGCCTCGGCAGGCAGATCGAGCAGATCCGCGACGCCGTCGAACTGCCGTTCCTGCACAAGGAGCTGTACCGGGAGTACTCGCTGCGCCCGCCGAAGGGCGTGCTGCTCTACGGTCCGCCCGGTTGCGGTAAGACGCTGATTGCCAAGGCGGTCGCTAACTCGCTGGCCAAGAAGATGGCCGAGGTGCGTGGTGACGACGCCCGCGAGGCGAAGAGCTACTTTCTCAACATCAAGGGTCCGGAGCTGCTGAACAAGTTCGTCGGCGAGACCGAGCGTCACATCCGGCTGATCTTCCAGCGCGCACGGGAGAAGGCCTCCGAGGGCACCCCGGTGATCGTGTTCTTCGACGAGATGGACTCGATCTTCCGCACCCGCGGCACCGGTGTGAGCTCTGATGTGGAGACGACGGTTGTGCCGCAGCTGCTTTCGGAGATCGACGGTGTCGAGGGGTTGGAGAACGTCATCGTCATCGGCGCCTCCAACCGCGAGGACATGATCGATCCGGCAATCCTGCGTCCGGGCCGCCTGGACGTGAAGATCAAGATCGAGCGTCCGGATGCCGAAGCGGCGCAGGACATCTTCAGCAAGTACCTCACCGAGGACCTGCCGGTCAACGAGGACGACCTGGCCGAGTTCGGCGGCGACCGGTCGCTGACGATCAAGGCGATGATCGAGAAGGTCGTCGACCGGATGTACGCCGAGATCGACGACAACCGCTTCCTCGAAGTGACCTACGCCAACGGCGACAAAGAGGTCATGTACTTCAAGGACTTCAACTCCGGTGCGATGATTCAGAACGTCGTCGACCGGGCCAAGAAGTACGCGATCAAGTCGGTGCTCGAGACGGGTAAGAAGGGTCTGCGGATTCAGCATCTACTCGACTCGATCGTCGACGAGTTCGCCGAGAACGAGGACCTGCCCAACACCACCAATCCCGATGACTGGGCACGGATCTCGGGCAAGAAGGGCGAGCGGATCGTCTACATCCGCACGCTGGTCACCGGCAAGTCGTCGAGCGCCAGCAGGGCTATTGATACCGAGTCGAATCTGGGCCAGTACCTGTAGGCCCTGTCGCGTCATGTCAGACGACGAACTGTCGACGACGGGCGATGTGTTCGGCAAGCGGTACGGCGAGGTGTTGCTCGTCAAGACCACGCCGTCGGGCGCGGAAGCCACGGTGTACAACACGTTTCCGCTCAACGACTGCCCGCCCGAGCTGTGGAACGCGCTCGACGCGAAGGCCATCGCCGAAGAGAACGGTGCGGTCGCCGCACTGCTCAACGGGCCGCGCTACTGGCTGATGAGCAGCATCGGCAAGCGAGGCCGGGAGACGTTGGAGCGCAGGAGCTTCGGCGGCATCGAGATGCTGCGCCAAGCCACCGTCAAGCTCGCGTCGATGAACCCGGCCCCGTATCAGCTGAACCGCGTGGACCGGAAGGCCGTCTTCACCTTCGACGCCGGGCGGGAGATCTACGAGTTGGTCGATCCGGACGGTCGGCGCTGGGTCATGCAGACCTACAGCCAGACGGTCGACCCGTCCCTGTCGCTGGGCGACCTTCCCGGCCTCGCTTCCAGGTTGTCACTGCCCGACGGCTGGAGCTACCAAGCGCGTACGCCGACTGCGCCGCTCGTCGTCGACACCGCCACCGAGGATGCCTGCGTGACGCAGGACGACCTCGCCAACAGCTACTCGCTGCAGACGTAGGCGATCAGCGGGCGGGCTCCATCGTCAGGTACGCGTCGCGGCCGGCCAGGCTCACTGCGACGTCGGCGATCAGTGGGTCGAAGAAGCGCTCCCGGTACAACGGGTCCACGCTGGTGCTCACCGTGAAGTAGAGCCCGGACAGCACGGCCACGAACAGGGATACATGCACGATCGTCTGCGGGACCGGCACGTGGACCCCGAACCACGTTCCCGGGCACGGCGGTTGACCGACCGGACAGGTCTCTTCCGACGACCACAGCACCGCGACGTCGTCGGGCACCGCGACGATGCCGAGCGCGAGGAAGAACGCGAATAGGCCCGTCGTGAAGAAGATCACCTGGATCGTCTGCGAGAAGACCATCACCGCAACGACATTGACCTGCTCGGCCCGCGACAGCGGTGTGCGCTGCAGGCGTGTCCCGGGCTCGACGGCCAGCGGTGTGCCCTCGAGCAGCTTGGCCGGATCGTCCTGTTCGGCGCGATCCTCGCGCAGCGAACGGACCTCGTCGCGAATCGTCGTGACCACGAACAGCAGCGCGACGAGGGCGAGGAATCCGATTGTCTGCCAAAGTCGTTGGCGCGGCATCCGCGCGGCCAGCTGCCACAGCTCGCCGGTGAAGTACACGACGACCGTCAGCATCAACAACGGCAGCGCGCGGCTCATCAGGGTCCCGAGCGCCCCCAGTTGCACCCATGCGAACCTCAGCGCCCACAGGACGATCGCCCCGATACCAAGATAGGTCAGCCAGACCGCGAGCAGGGCGACGACCGCGAACCCCACCGCTTCGGCCACCGCGATCCCGGAGAAACCGCTGGCGGCGAACGGAAGTCCGAACACGAACACCGCCATCACCACCAGCGCCGCCGACCGGCGTCCGGCTTCGCCGAGCGTGGTGCCGATGCGGTGCAGCAGGTGCAACGCGAAAGGCGCGGCCACCAACAGCGCCGTCAACACCGCCAACCGGATGACGTAACCAATGTCGCGGTCGTCGCCGGTGAGGTCGGCCAGCAGCATCGTCAATGAGATTGCCGCGCCCACGCCGCTCACCATCGGGGCGGAGCGCTCGATCAGCGAGCCGGAGCGGACCCGCCGGGTGAGAACCAGCGGCAGACCGCGGTGCAGGAACCACTCGTGCACCCGACGCATGTCCGACACGGGCATATTGTGCGGGAAATGGGCCGCCAAACCCGCTCACCGCGCCGCAACGGCCAGCACGGTCGCAGGCTACTTTCCGCCGTCACCTAGGCTTGACGACATGCAACGGATTATCGGAACCGAGGTCGAGTACGGCATCTCGTCGCCGTCCGACCCGACCGCGAATCCGATTTTGACCTCCACCCAGGCGGTGCTTGCGTATGCCGCGGCGGCCGGGATCCAGCGCGCCAAGCGCACGCGCTGGGACTATGAGGTGGAATCGCCGCTGCGCGATGCCCGCGGATTCGATCTCAGCCGCTCGGCGGGGCCACCGCCGGTCGTCGATGCCGACGAGGTCGGCGCGGCGAACATGATCCTCACCAACGGCGCGCGGCTGTACGTCGACCACGCCCATCCCGAGTACTCGGCGCCCGAGTGCACCGACCCGCTGGACGCCGTGATCTGGGACAAGGCCGGTGAGCGGGTCATGGAGGCCGCCGCTCGGCACGTCGCCAGCGTCCCCGGGGCGGTGAAGCTGCAGCTCTACAAAAACAACGTCGACGGCAAGGGCGCCTCCTACGGCTCGCACGAGAACTACCTGATGAGCCGGCAGACGCCGTTCTCCGCAGTGATCGCCGGGCTGACCCCGTTCCTGGTGTCGCGCCAGGTCGTCACCGGTTCCGGACGTGTCGGCATCGGGCCGTCCGGCGACGAGCCCGGGTTCCAGCTGTCGCAGCGCTCCGACTACATCGAGGTCGAGGTCGGCCTGGAGACGACGCTCAAGCGCGGCATCATCAACACCCGCGACGAGCCGCACGCCGACGCCGACAAGTACCGCAGGCTGCACGTCATCATCGGCGACGCGAACCTGTCGGAGACTTCGACGTACCTCAAGCTCGGCGCAACGGCGCTGGTCCTCGATCTGATCGAAGAGGGCCCACAAGTCGGGGTCGACCTCAGTGATCTCGCCCTGGCCCGGCCCGTGCACGCGGTCCACGTGATCAGCCGGGACCCGTCGCTGCGCGCCACCGTCGCGCTGGCCGACGGCCGTGAGGTGACCGGCCTTGCGCTGCAACGGATGTACCTCGACCGGGTGGCCAAGCTCGTCGACAGCCGCGACCCGGACCCGCGCGCCGCGGACATCGTCAAGACCTGGGCCGAAGTGCTCGACCTGCTGGAACGCGATCCGATGGAGTGCGCGGAGATCCTGGACTGGCCTGCCAAGCTGCGGCTGCTCGAGGGTTTCCGGCACCGCGAGAACCTGGGCTGGTCGGCGCCGCGGCTGCACCTGGTCGACCTGCAGTACTCCGACGTCCGCCTGGACAAAGGCCTGTACAACCGCCTGGTGGCCCGCGGGTCGATGAAGCGGCTGGTGACCGAACAGCAGGTGCTGGACGCGGTCGACAACCCCCCGACCGACACGCGCGCATACTTTCGCGGCGAGTGCCTGCGCCGCTTCGGCGCCGATATCGCGGCCGCCAGCTGGGACTCGGTGATTTTCGATCTGGGCGGCGATTCGCTCGTCCGGATCCCCACCCTGGAACCCCTGCGCGGCAGTAAGGCGCACGTCGGAGCCCTGCTGGACTCGGTGGACAGCGCCGTCGAACTGGTAGAACAGCTTACGAACTAAGCGCGCTATCGCAGGCAATCCGCGCGACGACCGGTAATGTGGAGTCACGGCGGGCAGCAGTGAGCCCGCCGACAACTTACGCAGGAGGCAGCGATGGCTCAGGAGCAGACCAAGCGTGGCGGTGGTGGCGGCGAGGACGACGACCTCACCGGCAGCACGGCCGCCGGGCAGGAGCGTCGCGAGAAGCTGGCCGAGGAGACCGACGACCTGCTCGACGAGATCGACGACGTTCTCGAGGAGAACGCCGAAGACTTCGTTCGCGCATACGTACAGAAGGGTGGACAGTGACCTGGCCGCAACGCGATCAGCTGGCCTTCCCGTCACCACTACCCGGCGCTCCGTCGGTCCCCGTGGACCTCTCGTCCTTCTCTGAACTGCTGCGCCGCCAGGCGCCCGAACTCCTACCCGCCCACCGCGCCGCCCAGTCGGGCGACGCCCATTCCGACTTCGCGCCGCACGGCACCACGATCGTCGCGTTGAAGTTCCCCGGCGGCGTCGTGATGGCCGGCGACCGCCGCGCCACCCAGGGCCACATGATCGCCAGCCGCGACGTGCAGAAGGTGTACATCACCGACGACTACACGGCGACCGGCATTGCGGGAACGGCGGCCATCGCCGTCGAATTCGCCCGGCTCTACGCTGTCGAACTCGAGCACTACGAGAAGCTCGAGGGCGTCGCGCTGACCTTCCCGGGCAAGGTGAACCGGCTCGCGACCATGGTGCGCGGCAACCTCGGCGCGGCTTTGCAGGGCTTCGTCGCGCTGCCGCTTCTCGCCGGCTACGACGTCGACGACCCGAACCCGGAAGCGGCCGGACGCATCGTGTCCTTCGACGCGGCCGGCGGCTGGAACTTCGAAGAAGAGGGTTACCAGTCGGTGGGCTCGGGTTCGATCTTCGCGAAGTCGTCGATGAAGAAGCTGTATTCGCAAGTGAGCGACGGGGATTCGGCACTGCGGGTGGCGATCGAGGCCCTCTACGACGCCGCCGACGACGATTCCGCGACCGGCGGTCCCGACCTGGTGCGGGGTATCTACCCGACCGCGGTGGTCATCGATGCCAACGGTGCCGAGGAGGTCTCCGAGCAGCGCATTGCCGAGTTCGCCCGTCAGGTCATCGAAAACCGTTCGCGCGCTGACACGTTCGGCCCGGACGCCGTCCACCGTTCGACCGACGCGCGGGGAGATTCGTGAGCTTTCCCTATTTCATCTCGCCCGAACAGGCGATGCGTGAGCGCTCCGAGCTTGCGCGCAAAGGTATCGCCAGGGGACGCAGCGTCGTGGCGCTGGCGTATGCCGACGGCGTGCTGTTCGTCGCCGAGAACCCGTCCCGCTCGCTGCAGAAGGTGAGCGAGCTCTACGACAGGGTCGGGTTCGCCGCCGTCGGACGGTTCAACGAGTTCGACAATTTGAGACGCGGCGGCATCCAGTACGCCGACACCAGGGGCTACGCCTACGCTCGCCGCGACGTGACCGGCCGTCAGCTGGCCAACATCTACGCTCAGACGCTGGGCACGATCTTCACCGAGCAGGCCAAGCCCTACGAGGTCGAGTTGTGCGTCGCGGAGGTCGCCCACTACGGCGAGACGAAACCCCCGGAGATGTACCGCATCACCTACGACGGGTCGATCGCCGACGAGCCGCACTTCGTGGTCATGGGTGGGACGACCGAACCCATCACGACCGCGCTCAACGACTCCTACACCGAGAACGCGAGCCTGCAGGACGCGGTGAAGATCGCCATCGACGCGCTGCAGGCCGCGGGCAATGGCGGCTCAGAACAGCGCGTGCTGGGGCCGTCGACGCTCGAGGTGGCGATCCTGGACGCCAACCGGCCGCGCCGGGCGTTCCGGCGGATCACCGGCGCCGCTCTCGAAGCGCTGCTGCCGGCGTCGGAGACGCCCGCCGAGAGCTCCGACACCGCCGGAGAGTAGTCAGCCCGCGGCAGGCGTCGGTCGGGCCCGGATGAGGATGAGCTCGGCGAACTGCTCGGGGCACTCCAGCGGGGTGAAATGCCCGGCGTCGTAAGCGAAGTGCAGGTGCACATCGCTGAAGTAGTGCCCGAGCCGGTCCGACCACTCGGCGGGGAACAGCGGATCGTGGTGCGGCCACACCACATCGGTGGGCACGTGGATCTTGATGGCCCGCTCGGGCGGCAGTTCGGTCAGTGACTGCGCGATCATCCCGGCGCCCGCGCGGTACCACGCGATCGACGCGGTGAACGCGCCGGGCAGCGCGTAGTCGGACACCAGCCGCTCCATATCGTCGTCGGAGACGGCGAAATTCGGTGCGGACCAATGCGTCCAGAAGTGCCTCAGGTAGTCGCGGACCAGATCGGGATTTCCGTCGAGCAGCTGCCCGGCCAGCGGCAGTTGGTGAAACGCCTGATACCAGAACTCGCTCTGTGCCTTCGCCGTCAGGACGCGGTCGCCGGCGCCGGGTAGCGGCGGGGACAGCACCAGCGACCGCACCAGGTCCGGCTGCATGCGGGCCACGCTCTGCGCGACGCGGCTGCCGACGTCGTATCCGGCGAGCACGACCTCGGTCAGTTCCAGCTCTTTGATCAGGCCGATGACGCTGCCGGCCTGCGCGGTGGCGCTGTAGAAGTGCCGGATCGCGACGGCGTGCTTGTCCGAACCGCCGAACCCGCGCAGATCCGGCACGATGACATCGGCGGCGTCCCCCAGCAGCGGCACCACGCGGCGATAGTCCTGCCGGTTGCCGGGCCAGCCGTGCAGCAGAACGACGGGTGGCGCGCCCTTGGTGCCGAACCGGTCATAGGCGAGCCGGAACCCGTCGACGGGGGAGCTGCGGGACCACACCGGCTTATTCTGGCCAGATCTCAACCCGGTTGTCGTGAGGTTGCGCGATCCCTGCCGATATCGCCGGTGATCACCCCGAGGATCGTCCGCCACGCGTCTGACGGGGCGTTGAGCACGTCGGAATGGGCGCCCGGTCCGGCCATCGGCCTCCCGTCGTCGTAGCGGCCAGCGGGCAACCTGACCACGCCGCGCATCTCGTCCGGGTCGGCGCCGTGGGGGCCGCCCGGAATGCCCTGCACCGCGGTGATGAAGTCGCCCGGCGGCGTCATCGAGAAGCGCAGGACGTGCGGGTTACGGTTGTGCCAGTCGCCGGGGTCGTGGACACCGACCCCCGCGCCGGCGGCCGCCACGTACAGCGTGCGGTCCGACGTCATGCCCAGCGCCTCCGCGGTGCCCACGATGGACCCGCCGTAGGAGTGGCCGATCACGGTTATCGGGATGCGTCGGCGGGTCGAGTCCACCGTGCGGTCGACGTCCTCGCTGAACGCGACCAACCGCGGCGCCATGTTCAGCGCGTATCGCGGGTCGGCCGCGCTCGCGAGACCGCGCACGATGTTGTCGCCGCGCGGGAACGGTCCGCCGAGGTAGGTGATGGCGGCGACGTCACCGCGGGTCGCCGAGACGAACCGGCGGGCGGTCGTGGCGTTGGCGGCCGATCCGGTGATGGTCGTGTTCAGCCCGGGAACCAGCACGGCGACGCTGGACGCCGACGCGACGTCGCCGTGCAGTTCGATCAGAGACCCCCTTCCGGGATCGAAGCCGAGGAGCTGGCGGTCGAGGCGGCCGTGTTTGCCTGCGGGGTCGTCGATCTCACCCAGCAGCTCTCGGTACACCGCGAGGCGTTCGGGGTCGGGTTCGCGCAGCGCGGCCTGCGCGACGTTGGTGCGGTTGGCCTGGACCCGCATCTCCCACGGCACGCCGTCGGTGTTGCCGACCTGCTCGGGGAACTCGTGGACCAACCGCTGCCGCTGCTCGGGCGTCATCGCCGCGATCTGGGCAGCGATCCCGTCTTGGCTCGTCGTCGGCCACGCGGCGACGACGTCGGCGTCGGCGTTCTGCGCACTGGCCGGCGGCGTGATCACGAGTGCCTCGGCGATGTCGGCGGCGGCGTCGGCGTCCGCGGCGTCCAGCCGATCCAGCGCCACATTGAGTCGGTCGGTCAACTCGTCGGCGCGCACGGTCAGCATCTCGGCGGCGACGGACGGCGCACCGCCGGACAGCGTGACCAGCAGTGACGACGGTGGGGCGTGCACCGCGACCGACCCGGTGTCGTCGACGGTGAAGCCCTCCGAGCGTGCGGTGTCCACCAGTGCCAGCACGCCGGCGCGGGCCGCGTCGAGCTGGGCGGCACCGTCGCGGGCGGCAGCGGCCGCCAGGACCAGGGCCCGCGCGAGTGTATCCGCCGTCGCGACAATGCTTTTCGCTTTCATACCGGCGGCGTCGGCGGCCGTACCGGTCCAGAAGCTGAGATCGGCGGGCAGGGTGTCGGCGTGCGCGGACAGGAACCGGGCGTTGCCGTCCCACCCGTCGGCCAGCCGGTTCAGCGCGGCGGGCTGCCACGCTTCGACCTGGCCGATGGTCGGCCGCGTCACCGTCCGATGCGGTCGCCGGTGCGTTGTTCGGCGCGTTCGAACGCGTCCGCGGAGATCCGGGCCGCGAGCGCCCAACCGCGCATGGTGGCGACGACCTCGGCGAGGCCGGGCGCGACGGGCGCCGGTTCGACGACGCCGGCGACGGCCGTGCCGCGAAGGTCGTCCGGATTCAATTCGGGCCAACGCATCTCGGCGATCCGATCGGCGGCGGTCATGACCCGGTCGGCGACGGTGCGCAGTTGCGACACGTCGAGTTCAACGATTTCCCCCATGGCTCATGCTGACAGACTCGGCGGGCGCGCTGCTGAAGTTATCCACAGGCCGGGGACGGGCGCGGCCCTTACGGACCGCCGCGAGGATGTCAACCGAAGGTCCGCCGCCTTCTTCGGCGCGGCTTGCACTCCGTGACCGGCGAGCAACAAGTAGTCTCGATGAGGTGCAGCGACGAATCATGGGCATCGAGACCGAATTCGGTGTCACCTGCACGTTCCACGGCCACCGTCGGCTCAGCCCTGACGAGGTGGCTCGATACCTCTTCCGGCGAGTCGTGTCGTGGGGCCGCAGTTCGAACGTCTTCCTCCGAAACGGCGCCCGGCTCTACCTCGACGTGGGCAGTCACCCCGAGTACGCCACCGCCGAGTGCGACAGCCTGACGCAGTTGGTCACGCATGACCGCGCGGGTGAGCGGGTGCTCGAGGACCTGCTGATCGACGCCGAACAGCGGCTGGCCGACGAGGGCATCGGCGGGGACATCTACCTGTTCAAGAACAACACCGACTCGGCGGGCAACTCCTACGGCTGCCACGAGAACTACCTGATCGTGCGGGCCGGTGAGTTCTCGCGGATCTCCGACGTGCTGCTGCCGTTCCTCGTCACACGCCAGCTGATTTGCGGTGCGGGCAAGGTGCTGCAGACCCCGAAGGCCGCGACATTCTGCCTGAGCCAGCGTGCCGAGCACATCTGGGAGGGCGTCTCCTCGGCGACCACCCGCTCGCGCCCCATCATCAACACCCGCGACGAGCCGCACGCCGACGCGGAGAAGTACCGCAGGCTGCACGTCATCGTCGGCGACTCGAACATGTGCGAGGCCACGACGATGCTCAAGGTCGGCACCGCATCGCTGGTGCTCGAGATGATCGAGGCCGGGGTCGCGTTCCGCGACTTCTCGTTGGACAACCCGATCCGCGCGATCCGCGAGGTCAGCCACGATCTGACCGGCCGCCGGCCGGTCCGCCTCGCCGGCGGCAGGCAGGCCAGCGCGCTCGACATCCAGCGCGAGTACTACTCCCGCGCCGTCGAATACCTGCAGAGCCGCGAGCCCAACACGCAGATCCAGCAGGTCGTCGACCTGTGGGGTCGCCAGCTCGACGCCGTGGAGAGCCAGGACTTCGCGAAGGTCGACACCGAGATCGACTGGGTCATCAAGCGCAAGCTGTTCCAGCGCTATCAGGACCGCTACAACATGGAGCTGTCCGATCCGAAGATCAGCCAGCTCGACCTGGCGTATCACGACATCAAGCGCGGCCGCGGCGTGTTCGATCTGCTGCAACGCAAAGGCCTGGCCACGCGGATCACCACCGACGAGGACATCGAGGCGGCCGTCAACACCCCGCCGCAGACCACCCGGGCCAAGCTGCGCGGGGAGTTCATCAGCGCCGCGCAGGAGGCCGGCCGGGACTTCACCGTCGACTGGGTGCACCTCAAGCTCAACGATCAGGCGCAGCGCACGGTGCTGTGCAAGGACCCGTTCCGATCGGTCGACGAGCGGGTGAAGCGGCTGATCGCCTCGATGTAACTCCCCGGCGCGGCGCGCAGGCTGAGCGCTCGGCCGACCGGCGGGACGCCCTAAGCTGGGTCGAGTGGCGATCTCCAAAGTCGAGCGGTTGATGAACCTCGTGATCGCGCTGCTGTCGACACGGAATTTCATCACCGCCGAGCGGATCCGGCAGACGGTTTCCGGCTACTCGGACAGCGCCAGCGACGAGGCCTTCTCTCGCATGTTCGAGCGCGACAAGAACGAGCTGCGCGACCTGGGCATACCGCTGGAGACCGGGCGGGTTTCGCAGTTCGATCCGACCGAGGGCTACCGGATCAACCGCGACGCCTATGCGCTGCCCGCGGTCGAGCTGACCCCTGACGAGGCCGCCGCTGTCGCGGTCGCCACCCAGCTGTGGGAGTCGCCGGAGCTCATCACCGCCACCCAGGGCGCACTGCTGAAGCTGCGCGCGGCGGGCATCGACATCGACGCGGTGGAGGCCGCTCCGGCGATCACGTCGACCGCGGCGCTGCCCGGCCTGCGCGGTTCGGAAGAGGTGCTGGGAATCCTGTTGTCCGCCATCGACTCCGGACAGGCGGTGCAGTTCCCGCACCGGCCGTCGCGCAGTGACCCATACACCACCCGCACAGTGGAGCCCTGGGGCGTCATCACCCACCGCGGTCGCTGGTACCTGGTGGGGCACGACCGCGACCGCGATGCCACCCGCACGTTCCGGCTCTCCCGCATCGGCGCCGAGGTGGTGACGGTCGGGCCGCCGGGCGCGGTCAAGCGGCCGCGCGACGTCGACCTGCGCGAGATCGTCGAACGCGCCGTGAGCGAGTGGCCCTCCGGTGGTCAGGCCCGCGTGTGGATCGCCGAGGGGCGCGGCACCGCGCTGCGGCGACGGGCCGCGACGACGACCCCGGAAACGCTCAACGGCCGCGCGGGCGAGGTGATCACCATCGACGTCGGGATGTTCGACCGGCTGGCCCGCGAGGTCGCGAGCTACGGCCCGGATGCCGTCGCGCTCGAACCGGAGTCGCTGCGGGAGGACGTACTGGCCAGGCTGCGGGCGCAGGCGAAGGCGGAGCAGAGGTGACTTGCAAGCGAGTAGCGAAGGCGGATCGCGCATGACGGCCGTGTCGACCCGGCTGGTCCGGTTGCTCAACATGGTGCCGTACTTCCAGGCCAACCCGAAGATCACCTACGCCGAAGCGGCCTCGGATCTCGGCGTCAGCGTCAAGCAGCTGCGCGAGGACCTCAACCAACTGTGGATGTGCGGGCTGCCCGGCTACGGGCCCGGCGATTTGATCGACTTCGAATTCTCCGGCGACACAATCGAAGTCACGTTCACCGCGGGCATCGACCACCCGCTGCGCCTGACGTCGCCGGAGGCGACCGGCGTACTGGTGGCACTGCGCGCGCTGGCCGACGTGCCGGGCATGGTGGATCCCGAAGCGGCGCGTAGTGCGATCGCCAAGATCGAGAACGCCGCGGGCACCGTCGGCAGCGACGGCGCGGCGGTCGAAGAACCGGCCCCGATCGAGAGTGAGGCGGCCGCGGCGGTGCGAGCGGCCGTCCGCGACGGGCGGGCGTTGTCGATCGAGTACTACTCGGCTTCGCACGACATGTTGACCAGCCGCATCGTCGACCCGATCCGCGTCGTGCTGGTCGGTGACCACAGCTACTTGGAGGCGTGGTGCCGAACCGCCGAGGGAGTGCGGCTGTTCCGGTTCGACCGCATTGTCGACGCGCAGGTGCTCGACGAGGCCGCGTCGCCGCCGCCACCGGCTGTGCAGGCCGAACCGGACACCTCGCTGTTCGACGCGGACCCGGCGCTGCCGTCGGCGACGCTGCTGATCGACCGTTCGGCGGCGTGGATGTTCGACTACTACCCGCTGCGGGTGAGCCGCGAGTTGCCGGACGGGGGTTGGGAAGCCGCGATGACCTACGCCTCCGACGACTGGATGGCCCGGTTCGTGCTCGGGTTCGGCTCCGCCGTGCGAGTGCTCGAACCCGCCGACCTCGCCGATCGGGTTCGCGAGTCGGCGCTCGCCGCGTTGCGCGCCTACGGCGAAAAGACCGAGTGACGGTAGACTGGCCCGGACGTCTGGAGGTGACCTAAATGGGCGGTCTACAACCCTGGCACTGGGTGATCGTTATCGCTGTATTCGTGCTGCTCTTCGGTGCCAAGAAGCTCCCGGACGCGGCGCGCTCGCTCGGCAAGTCGATGCGGATCTTCAAATCGGAGATCAAAGAGATGCAGTCCGATTCCAAGGCGGAAACGCCGTCGGCGACTCCGATCGCCTCCGAGCGGGTCGACCACGCCTCGGACAACGCAACGGCTCCAACGACCGAGCAGCCCTCGGACAAACGTCCGGCCTGACCGTCGAGAATCGACTAACCGCGGCTCCGCTGCCGCGTCAGTAGGCATGCCGTGCAGACCCCAGGACTCTTCCGAAAACTCGATCCTCGTCGGCGCCGCTCGCGGGTCAACCCCGATGGCACGATGTCGCTGGTCGAGCACCTGCACGAACTACGCACCCGACTCCTGATCTCGGCGGCCGCGGTCGTCCTGACCACCATTTTGGGCTTCCTCTGGTACACCCACGGTGTCTTCGGGCTGCCCAGCCTCGGCGACTGGCTCCGCGGCCCGTACTGCGCCCTACCCCCGTCGTCGCGGGCGACCATCGCGCCCGGCGACGAGTGCCGACTGCTCGCCACCGCCCCGTTCGACCAGTTCATGCTGCGGTTGAAGGTCGCGCTGACGGCGGGCATCGTGCTGGCCTGTCCGGTGTGGCTCTACCAGATCTGGGCGTTCATCACCCCGGGGCTGTACAAGAAGGAGCGCCGGTTCGCGATCGCGTTCGTCACCGTCGGCGCGGGACTGTTCGTCGCGGGCGCGGTGCTGGCCTACCTGGTGCTGGCCACCGCGCTGGGCTTCCTGCTCACTGTCGGCAGCGACGTGCAGATCACCGCGCTGTCCGGCGACCAGTACTTCGGCTTCCTGATCAACCTGCTGCTCGTGTTCGGCTTCAGCTTCGAGTTCCCGCTGGTGATCGTGATGCTCAACGCGGTCGGCGTGCTGACCTACGAGCGGCTCAAGGCGTGGCGCCGCGGCCTGATCTTCGCGATGTTCGTGTTCGCTGCGCTGTTCACCCCCGGCTCGGACCCGTTCTCGATGCTGGCGCTCGCGGCCGCCCTGACTGTGCTCCTGGAGTTCGCAATCCAACTCGCGCGGCTGCACGACCGGCGCAAGGCCAAACGCGCCGCGCTCGAGGACATTCCCGACGACGCGGCGGCGCCTATCGGACCGGTCGAACCCGTCGACGCCTCCAGCACCGTGCCGACGTCCGCGCGGCATGTGATCGATGACGATGCCACCTAGTGAATCGGGCTGCGAACTGGCCCGTTTCACCGAGCAGTTGTCGTTCACGCTCGACGACTTCCAACGCCGCTCCTGCGAGGCACTCGAGAATGGGCATGGGGTGCTGGTGTGCGCGCCGACCGGCGCCGGCAAGACCGTCGTGGGGGAGTTCGCGGTGCATCTCGCGCTGGCGGCGGGTGGTAAATGCTTCTACACCACGCCGATCAAGGCGTTGAGCAACCAGAAGCACACCGATCTGGTGCGCCGGTACGGCCCGGAGAAAATCGGCTTGCTGACGGGGGACCAGTCGATCAACGGCGACGCCGATGTGGTCGTGATGACCACCGAGGTGCTCCGCAACATGCTCTACGCGAATTCGTCCTCACTGCACGGGCTTTCGTATGTCGTCATGGACGAAGTGCACTTCCTGGCCGACCGGATGCGCGGCGCGGTGTGGGAAGAGGTCATCCTGCACCTGCCCGACGAGGTGCGGCTGGTCAGCCTGTCGGCGACGGTGAGCAACGCCGAGGAGTTCGGCGGCTGGATCCAGACCGTGCGCGGGGACACCGCGGTCATCGTCGACGAGCACCGACCGGTTCCGCTGTGGCAGCACGTGCTGGTCGGCAAGCGGCTGTTCGACCTGTTCGACTACCGCGCCACCCGCGCCGACCGCGCTCCCAAGAGGCAGAACCGGGAGCTGGTGGTCGACCCGGAGTTGTTGCGCCACATCGCACATCGGCGCGAAGCCGACCGGCTCACCGACTGGCAGCCGCGGGGCCGGGGCCGTAACAGGGGCCGGCCGGCCATGTACCGCCCGCCGTCGCGGCCGGACGTGATCGCCACGCTGGACCGCGAAGAGCTGCTGCCCGCAATCACATTCATCTTCTCGCGTGCGGGCTGCGACGCGGCGGTCAAGCAGTGCCTGCGGTCGTCGCTGCGGCTGACCACCAACGAGGAACGGGCCCGCATCGCCGAGGTCGTTGACCGTCGCTGCGGCGATCTGCCCGAGTCCGACCTGATCGTCCTGGACTACCACGAATGGCGTGAGGGGCTGCTGCGCGGCCTGGCCGCCCACCACGCAGGCATGCTGCCGGTGTTCCGTCACACCGTGGAGGAGCTGTTCTCCGCGGGTTTGGTGAAGGCTGTATTCGCTACGGAGACATTGGCTTTGGGCATCAACATGCCCGCCCGCACGGTGGTTCTGGAGCGGTTGGTGAAGTTCAACGGCGAGCAACACGTTCCGTTGACGCCCGGCGAGTACACTCAGCTGACCGGGCGCGCCGGCCGTCGCGGCATCGACGTCGAGGGCCATGCGGTGGTGCTGTGGACCCCCGACGTCGAACCCGCCGAGGTGGCGGGGCTGGCGTCCACCCGGACGTTCCCGCTGCGCAGTTCCTTTGCGCCGTCGTACAACATGACGATCAACCTCGTCCGGCAGATGGGCCCGGCCCAGGCGCACAAACTGCTGGAGGCGTCGTTCGCGCAGTATCAGGCCGACCGGTCGGTGGTCGGGCTGCGCCGCGGCATCGAGCGCGGCGAGCGGATGCTCGAAGAGATCAGCGCCGAACTGGGCGATGACGCGATCCTCGACTACGTCCGGCTTCGGATGCAGATCTCCGAACGCGAACGCGCCCAGTCGCGGGCGTCGCGGTTGCAGCGCCGCAGGGCCGCCAACGAAGCGTTGGCATCACTGCGCCGCGGCGACATCATCACGATCACCCATGGCAGACGCGGGGGATTGGCCGTCGTGCTCGAACCGGCCCGCGACGACGAGGATCCCCGCCCGCTGGTGCTGACCGAACACCGCTGGGCCGGGCGGATCTCGTCGGCCGACTACTCGGGCACGTCGGCCCCGCTGGGGTCCATGCCGCTGCCCAAGCGCGTCGAGCACCGCAACCCGCGCGCCCGGCGCGACCTGGCGTCGGCGCTGAACTCCGCGGCCGAACGCCTCGATGTCCCTCCGAAGAAGGGCAAACGCAGCGGCCCCGCGAACCCCGAACGCGACATCGACCCCGAACTCGCCGTTCTGAGGGAGCAATTGCGCGCCCACCCGGTGCACCACCGGCCCGACCGCGAGGAGAAGGCACGGCTGGCCGAGCGGTACCTGCGCATCGAGAAAGACAACGAGCAGATCCGGCAGAAGGTGGCGGCCGCGACGAACTCGCTGGCGCGCACGTTCGACCGGATCGTGGCGCTGCTGACCGAACGGGGATTCATCACCGGGGCCGCCGACGATCCGAAGGTGACCGACGACGGGCGCCTGCTGGCCCGGATCTACAGCGAGAGCGACCTGCTGGTGGCGGAGGCCCTGCGTACCGGCATCTGGGAGGGGCTCGACGCGGCCGAACTGTCGGGCGTGGTGTCGGCGGTGCTCTACGAGGCACGCGGCGACACGCCGGGCGGGCGCGACGGCTTCGACATCCCGACCGGCAAGCTGCGCCGCGCGCTCAACCAGACGCGGCGGCTGTGGAGCGAGCTGCGCGCCGATGAACAACGCCACCGGATCACGGGCAGCCGCGAACCCGACGACGGATTCGTCGCGGCGATTTTCCGCTGGGCCACCACCGGCGACCTGACCAGCGCCCTGGCCGCATCGGATGCCACGGGCAGCGGATCGCCGCTGTCGGCGGGTGATTTCGTCCGGTGGTGCCGACAGGTGCTCGACCTGCTCGACCAGGTGCGCAACGCCGCACCCAGCGCGGCGTTGCGGGCCACCGCGAAACGCGCGATGAACGACGTTCGACGCGGCGTCGTCGCTGTTGATGCGGGGTAATGTGTCGGGAGCAAGACGCCCAGATATTCGCGGCTCGGCCGCGGGTGAACAAGGAGTGATATGAGCGGACCGCAAGGATCTGATCCGACGCAGTCGTGGCCAGGCCAGCAGCCGGACCAGCCTACGGACCAGTCGTCCAGCGATCCATCGGCCAACCAGCAGTGGCAGCCGCAGGGTGGTGACGCGACCCAGGCGGCGCCGAATTGGCAGCCGCCCGCCTACGACCCCTCGCAGCAGGCTCAGCAGTATCCGCAGTACCAGCAGCCGGCGTATCAGCCCCCGCAGCAGTACCCGGGTGGCGAGCAGTACGGCCAGCCCGCATTCCAGCAGCCCGGCCAGTACGCGCAGCCGCACTACGGCCAGCCCTACGCGCAACCCGGACAGACCGGTTATCAGCCCGGCCAGTACGGCGATCAGTCCGGCCAGTTCGGTCAGCAGGCCGGCCAGTACGGCCAGCAGCCGGGGCAGTACGGCCAGTACCCGCAGTACGGCACACCCGGCTCCGAGGACGGTTCCAAGCGCTCACTGGCCGTGATCGGCGGCGTGATCGGCCTGCTGGCGGCGGTCATCGTCGCGGTGGTGCTGGTGCTGGGCTTCTGGAAGCCCGGGTTCTTCGTCACGACCAAGCTCGACATCGGCGCCGCGCAGAGCGGGGTGCAACAGATCCTCACCGATGAGGCCAACGGATACGGCGCCAAGAACGTCAAGGACGTCAAGTGCAACGACGGCCAGAACCCGACCGTTCAAAAGGGCGGCACGTTCGACTGCGAGGTCAGCATCGACGGCACCAAGCGCCAGGTGACGGTCACGTTCCAGGACGACAAGGGCACCTACGAGGTCGGCAGGCCCAAGTAAGCGGTAACCGCTAGCCGTCGAGCCCGTCGAGGGCCTTCTGCAACCGTCCGATCGAGGACGTGACGCCGTACGTCTCGGCGAGCTTGACCACCTTGCGTGGATGCTCGGCGGCCAGCGGCAGCGTGTCGTTCGGCGTCGACCAGTCCAGTTCGGCGTCGGTGGCCACCTTGACCACCGGGGCGGCCGCCTCGATGTAGTCGGCCGCCTTCAACAGCTTGGTCCGGTACGCCTTGCTCATTTTCGACTTCGGGTCGTTGGCCGCGGCGAGGATGTTCTCCAGCGACTTGTGCTGGGCCAGCAGCGTCGCCGCCGTCTTCTCGCCGATGCCGGGCACGCCGGGTAGGCCGTCGCTCGGATCACCGCGCAAAAGGGCGAGCTCGGCGTAGGCCGGGCCCGCCCGGTCGACCGGGACCCCGTACTTCTCCGCCACCTCCACCGGACCCCACTTCGTCGCCTTGGCCAGCCCGCTGCCCAGGTAGAGCACCCGCACCGGCACCGGCTCGTCGCGCACCAGCTGCAGCAGGTCCCGATCGCCGCTGACCACGACGACGGGGTCGCGTTCCTCGCGCGCGGCCAGGGTGCCGAGAACGTCGTCGGCCTCGTGCTCCGCGGCGCCGGCGGTGGGGATGCCGAACGCGTCGAGGATCTCGAAGATCATGTCGACCTGCGGGGTGAGTTCGTCGGGCACCTCCTCGACGTCGGGTTCGCCGTCGGGGTGCTCCTCGAGGACGCGATGCGCCTTGTAGGACGGGATGAGGTCGACGCGCCACTGCGGCCGCCAGTCGTCGTCGCGGCACACCACCATCCGCCCGGGACGCTCCCGGGTGATCACCGTCGCCATGGCGTCGAGGAAGCCGCGCAGCGCGTTGACGGGGCGGCCGTCGGGCGCGGTGATCGAGTTGGGCACCCCGAAGTAGGAGCGAAACCACATGCTGGCGCCGTCGAGCAGGACGAGGGGAGCGGCCACGGTCACTGACAGTAGCGCGAAGGTCGAGCGAGCTCGCCACCTATTCGGGCGCGGATTAGCCTGAATCCCATGACGGCCAACCGATTCAGCACCGATGTCTACGCCTCCCGGCTGCGGGCCGCCGCTTCGGCGGCCGCCGATGCAGGTCTCGCGGGCCTGGTCATCACGCCGGGCTACGACCTGCGCTATCTGATCGGTTCACGGGCGCAGACGTTCGAGCGGCTCACGGCCCTGGTGCTGCCTGCCGACGGCGACCCGACCGTCGTGGTGCCCCGGTTGGAATTGGCCGCGCTCAAGGAGTCCGCGGTCCCCGAACTCGGGCTGACGGTGCGCGACTGGGTCGACGGTGACGACCCCTACGCGTTGGTCGGCGAGGCGCTCGGTGGTGGGACACTGACCACCGCCGTCACGGACTCGATGCCCGCCCTGCATCTGCTGCCGCTCGCCGACGTGCTCGGCGCCGTACCGGTGTTGGCCACCGACGTGCTGCGCCGGCTGCGGATGATCAAGGATCCGGCCGAAATCGACGCGCTGCGCAAGGCCGGGGCCGCGATCGACCGGGTCCACGCGCGGGTCCCCGAATTCCTGGCTCCCGGCCGGACGGAAGCCGACGTCGCCGCCGATATCGCAGAAGCCATTGTCGCCGAGGGACATTCGGAGGTCGCGTTCATCATCGTCGGCTCGGGACCGCACGGTGCCGACCCGCACCACGAGTGCTCCGACCGCGAACTGCGCGCCGGCGACATCGTGGTCGTCGACATCGGCGGACCCTACGAGCCCGGCTACAACTCCGATTCGACCCGCACCTACAGCATCGGCGAACCGGACGCCGACGTCGCGCGTCGGTACGCCGTGCTGCAGCGCGCCCAGCGTGCGGCGGTCGAGGCCGTGAAGCCGGGCGTCACCGCCGAACAGGTCGACGCGGCCGCGCGTGACGTGCTGGCCGCCGAGGGACTGGCCGACGCGTTCGTGCACCGCACCGGACACGGTATCGGGCTCTCGGTGCACGAGGAGCCCTACATCGTCGCCGGCAACGCGCTGACCCTCGAGGCGGGGATGGCGTTCTCGGTCGAGCCGGGGATCTACTTTCCCGGCGAGTGGGGCGCGCGGATCGAGGACATCGTGATCGTCACCGCCGACGGGGCCGAGTCGGTGAACAACCGGCCGCACGATCTGGTGGTGGTGCCCGCAGGCCCTGCCGCGACGGGCTGACCCGCGTCAGTCGGTGATGCGGTCCAACAGGTCCGAGGAGCCCAATACCCGCTCGACGCGGACTTCGATGACGACGCGCTTGGGATTCACCCGCGGCGTGCGGTACCGCTGCGCGTAGCGCAGTTCGGCGTCGCGGACGGCGTCGGGATCGGTGTTGACCGTGGCCTTGCCCTCGAGCGACAACCACCGCGCACCGTCGACCTGACTGAGCACCGCGACGCCCTGGCGCTCGGCGTTCACGGCCTTCTGGGAGCCGCCGCTGGTGATGACGCGCGCGATGTGGGTAGCGGGATCGAATGTGAACCCGACGGCGACGACATGCGGCGAATTGTCCGAGCGCAGGGTCGTCAGCATCGCGAGATGACGCTCGGAAAGGAACGCGAGCGCGTCATTGGTGAGCCGGGTGGTCGCCCGGCGGCTGGACTGGGCCATCGGCCTTCACGGTAGCGCAGGACATAATCGCTGCCATGACAGACACGGCTGACGCGCGCCCGCCTTTGGTCGTGATTTTCGGCGGTCGCAGCGAGATCGGCCTCCAGGTGGCCACGCGCCTGGCGCCGGGAGCGGCGGTCCTGCTCGCGGCGCGCCGCTCGGACGACCTGAACGCCGAGGTGGCCGCGGTCCGTGCGGCAGGCGCCGCAGCGGTGCACGTGCGTGAGTTCGACGCCGACGACCTCGACTCGCACGGACCGCTCGTCGAGTCCATCGTCGCCGAACACGGCCCGATCGGCACCGCGGTGCTGGCCTTCGGCATTCTCGGCGACCAATCCGTCGCGGAGAAGGATCCCGCGCACGCCACCGCGATCGTGTACACCGACTTCGTCGCGCAGGTCAGCCTGTTGACCGTGCTCGCGGAGACGATGCGCGCCGCGGGTTCCGGAGCCCTCGTCGCGTTCTCGTCGGTGGCCGGCGTGCGGGTGCGGCGCGCCAACTACGTGTACGGGTCCGCCAAGGCGGGGCTCGACGGGTTCTGCAGCGGGCTCGCCGACGCGCTGCACGGATCGGGCGTCCAATTGCTGGTGGTCCGGCCGGGGTTCGTGATCGGCCGCATGACCAAGGGGATGAAGCCCGCGCCGCTGTCGAGCACGCCGGCGCAGGTGGCCGACGCGGCCGTCCGTGCGCTGCGCCGCGGCCGGAGCACCGTGTGGGTGCCCGCGTCGCTGGCCCTGCTCGCGCTGGCGTTCCGGATGACGCCGCGGGCCGTGTGGCGGAGGTTGCGGCGATGAGCGCTTGCGCGAAGAGCAGAGGGCCGCGATGACGATCGTCGTCGTCGGCATCGGCGCCGACGGTATGGCCGGCCTGTCGCCGGCCTCCCGCGCCGAACTCGCCAGGGCCACCGTGGTTTACGGATCACGCCGCCAGCTCGATCTGCTCGACGACAGCGTCACCGCGCGGCGTCGAGAGTGGCCGTCGCCGATGCTGCCCGCACTGCGCACGCTGCTCGAGGACGTCGAGGGTGACGTGCACGTCGTGGCCAGCGGCGACCCGCTGCTGCACGGCATCGGCGGCTCGCTGATCCGGATCTACGGGCCCGACCGGGTGCGGGTGCTGCCGCACGTGTCGTCGGTGACGCTGGCGTGCGCGCGGATGGGCTGGGCGGTGCAGGACACCGAGGTGATCAGCCTGGTGGTGGGCGAGCCGCAGACCGCGGTGCGCCGCGGCGGTCAGGCGGTGGTGATGTCGCGCGACGGCTCGACTCCCGCCGCGCTGGCGCAGCTGCTGGCGGACGCCGGCCGCGGCGACTCCGAATTCACCGTGCTCGAACAGCTAGGCGGCCCCGCGGAGCGCCACCGCACGACCACCGCCCGCGAGTGGGCTGCCCAGCCGCCGGGCGACGTCGACGATCTCAACGTGATCGCGGTGCGCTACCTGCCCGACGAGCGACGGCTCGGGGTGCTGCCCGACGACGTGTACGCCAACGACGGTCAGATCACCAAGCAGCCGGTGCGCGCCATCACGATGGCGGCGTTGGCGCCGCGGCCGGGTCAGATGCTCTGGGACGTCGGTGCGGGATCGGGCAGCATCGCGATCGAATGGTGTCGCAGCGGAACCGGTTGTCGGGCCGTGGCGTTCGAGCGCGACGAGAAGCGCCGCAAACGCATCGCCGACAACGCGCTGGCGTTGGGCGCCTTGGTGGAGGTGCAGTTCGACGCGCCGGAGTCGTTCGACTTCGTACCCCCACCGCACACGATCTTCGTCGGGGGCGGCCTCACGCAACCGGGCCTGCTGGAGGCGTGTTTCGAGCGGCTGCCGCCGGGCGGTCGGCTGGTCGCCAACGCCGTCACCGTCGAGTCTGAAGCCCTTGTCGCCCAGTGGTATTCACGCCACGGCGGCGAACTCCAGCGGTTCGCGCACTACCGCGGCGAGCCGCTCGGCGGTTTCACCGGATGGCGGCCCGCGATGCCGGTGACGCAGTGGGTGGTGACCAAACCATGACCGTCTACTTCATCGGCGCCGGCCCCGGCGCGGCCGACCTGATCACCGTTCGCGGGCAGCGGCTGCTGCAGCACTGCCCGGTGTGTCTGTACGCCGGTTCGATCATGCCCGAGGATCTGCTCGCGCTGTGTCCGCCCGACGCCCGCGTCATCGACACCGGTCCGCTGACGCTCGATCAGATCGTCGACGAGCTCGCCACCGCGCACGCCGCAGGGCTTGACGTGGCGCGACTGCATTCCGGCGACCCGTCGATCTACAGCGCGCTGGCCGAACAGTGCCGTCGCCTCGACGATCTCGGCGTCGACTACGAGATCGTGCCCGGCGTACCGGCATTCGCCGCGGCCGCGGCCGCACTGGGCCGTGAGCTGACGGTTCCCGGTGTGGCGCAGACAATCACGCTGACGCGGGTGGCGACGCTGTCGACCGCGATGCCGCCGGGCGAGGATCTGCGTACGCTGTCGGCGCCGGGGGCCACGCTGGTGCTGCACCTGGCGGCCGCGCAGATCGACGCGATCGTCCCCGAGCTGCTCGCCGGCGGCTACGGGCCCGAAACGCCCTGCGCGGTGGTCGCATTCGCGTCATGGCCGCAGCAGCAGGTGGTGCGCTGCACGCTGGCCGATCTCGCCGAGCAAACGAAGGCGGCGGGCATCACCCGCACCGCGGTCATCGTGGTGGGCGACGTGCTGGCGGCCGAGGGCTTCGCCGACAGCTACCTGTATTCGTCGGACCGCGTGCGGCGGGGGCGGCACTGATGCGAATCCTGTTGCTGGGGGGCACATCGGAGGCCCGTGCGCTGGCCGCGCGGTTGCATCCCGAGGTCGAGGTGATCAGTTCGCTCGCCGGCCGGGTACCCGACCCCGCTCTGCCGGTTGGCAAGGTGCGCATCGGCGGCTTCGGCGGGGTCGACGGCCTGCGTCGGTGGTTGCGCGACGAGCGCGTGGACGCCGTCGTCGACGCCACGCATCCGTACGCGGCGACGATGACCGCGCACGCCGCGGCCGTGTGCGCCGAACTCGAGCTGCCGCATCTGGTGCTGGCCAGACCCGCATGGCCGTCCGGCGACGCGACCGTCGTCGCCGATGACGCCGAAGCGGCCAAAGTCGTTGCCGCGCAGGGCTACCAACGAGTGTTCCTGACCACCGGGCGTTCCGGTGCCGCGGCGTTCAAGGACGTCGACGCGTGGTTCCTGATCCGCGCGGTCACCCCGCCCGACGCTGCGGATCTGCCGTCGCGGCATCAGGTCGTGCTGTCGCGCGGCCCGTACCGCTACGACGACGAGCTTGCCCTGCTGCGCGAGCATCGCATCGGCGCGTTGGTCACGAAGAACAGCGGCGGGGCGATGACGCGCCCCAAACTCGACGCCGCAGCGGATCTCAAAGTCGCGGTGGTGATGGTCGACCGCCCACCGCTGCCCGCCGGGGTGACGACGGTCGCGTCGGTTCAGGAGGCGGTCGACTGGGTCAGGAGGATCGCGGGGGAGCCGTCCACCGGCTGACCGACCCGACGGAGGACGCCATCACGCGGTCGGGTGCCAGCCGCAGCGCTGTATTCCTCGCCGCGGCCAGGATCCGGAGTTTGGGGATGGCTACTCGAGAGCCGGTCTTCGACACCCAATAGAGCGCGAGCATCCGGGGCCTGCGCCGCGCTAGCTGTTCTATCCCGCCATGCGCGAGGGTGATCGCGTCCTCCATGGCCAGCGCGGCGCCCTGACCCAGGGTCGGGCGCATCGCGTGGGCGGAGTCACCGATGAGGACGACGCGTCCCTTCGGAAAGTTGCGCGGCGGGGCAACCTCGGTCAGTTCCACGGTCGAGATGCGATCGGAATCCGCCGCAGCGATCAGTTCGGGCAGGGAGAGGGGCCAATCGCGGTATGCGCTCAGATCGGCGTGGCCGGGGCGCGCTCCGCCCCAGACGTATGTTCTGCCGTCGGGCAACGGCAGGATTCCGAATTCGGCGAAACGGCCCCAGATTGCGCCGTATCCGTCGTTCATCTGCTGGTTGACAATCCATGTCCACGCCGTGATGCCGGTGCGGTGTGGCGTCGCTTCGTGCGGCCACAGCGTTCGGCGTGCACGGCTGTGTGCACCGTCGGCGGCGACGACGAGATCGAATCGATGCTGCACCCCGTCAGCGTGGACCTCGCCGGTGGGCCGCACCTCGGTGACATTGCTGCGAAACCGAACACTCGCGTGTGGTACCTGCGCGAGAAGCGATTTGAGAAGCATTGACCGCTCAGCAAGGCAATAGTCGTCGCCGCCGGCAAATCGTGCCAGGCTGCTGCGCATCAGGACCCGGCCGGTGTCGCTGCGTATGGTCGCCGGGAGCCGCGCCATCGAGCTGGACGGAAACTGATCACGTACGCCGAGAATGTCCAGGCATCGCAGAGCATTCGGCGCGAGCGAAATCGCAGCGCTGCTCTCGACGATGCCGTCGGATCGCTCGAATACCGTCACGTCGTGTCCGCCCTGACGGAACGCGATCGCGGCAGCCAGCCCCGCGAAGCCGCAGCCGATCATACCGACGCGCACGAGGTTACGAGTAGGAGGCGATGAGGTCGAGGGTCCCCAGTTCGCGAATGGCCTGGCAGCCGCGGCTCAACATGACGAGCATCATCTCGTCGCCGCGTTCGGTGGTCGACGCGAAGGCCGTGCCCAGCGCGACGAGCAGCGGCGCCTGCACCAGCCCGAGCCGGTAGTCGTTCCAGCAGGTGTCGAGGTCGTAATCCTCGACACCGTATCCGGTCAGCGCGCGGTGATAGCACTCGACGAGGTCACGCTCGATCTCGGCGCGCAGCGCAGGTTCGAGGCTCGTCGCGGTGAAGTAAGCGAGGTCGCGACCCGGCAGTCCGATGCCGATCGTCTGCCAGTCCACCACTGTGATGCGGGTGCGGTCCGGGGCGAACAGCATGTTGTCCAGCCGGTAGTCGCCGTGCATCAGCGCGTAGCGGCCAGGTTCGGCCATCAACCAGTCGCTCACCGAAGCCATTGCGGCCGAGAGGGTTTCCTGGTCTTCGACGCTGATCGAGGACCCCAGACGGTCGTTGACGATGTCACCGGCCATCGTGCAGACGTCGCCCATGCCCTTCGCCGCCTCGGCATCGCCGGGTTTGGGCATGACGATCGCGGACAGGTCCATCCACTCGGGCGCACACCAGCTCGGGCCGTGCAGCCCGGCCAGCGCCTCGACGGCCAGCCGGGCCTCAGTCGGACTGCATCCGGCGATCTGGTCGCCCTGCACCGCGGGCGCCATGTCGGCCAGCAGCAGCACGACGTCGGCGCCGTCCTCGGAGATGTCCTGGTAGTAGCTGTGCGGGACCGGGATTCGCATCCGGTCGGCGATAAGCGAGTAGAACTCGACCTCGGAGCGGTAGCCGAGCGCCACCCGTTCGCGCACCACATCGTCCTGCGCGGACAGCTTGATCGCGAACGACGGGGGCAGCTCCGTGGCCCCGCTGTACGTCGCCGCGACGCGGTACGTGGCGCCGGTCTGGCCCGTCCCGATCGGCGTCACCTCGACCGTGTCGACGTCTGCCCGCAGCACTGATCCCAACCACGCCGGCGTTACATCTTCGGGCCCACGTGGAATGGCGAGAACGGATGTCACGCGCCGGACATTAACACCCTCCGTCGTGCCGGACGTTCAGCCTTCTACGAAAACAACGCCCCGAAGCTACTGGGGGTAGCGCCGCGGCGTGAAGACCCGATCGCCGTCGTCGGTGTACCACTGGGTCTGCGAGGAGCCGATGATCAGCAGGCACCGCATGTCGACATCGGCGGGGTCGAGGTCCGCCAGGCGCAGCACCGAGACCTCCTCGCGGGGCCCGGACACGTCGCGGCCGATCACTACCGGGGTGCCGGGATCGCGGTACTCGAGTAGCAGATCGCGCATCGCGCCGACCTGCCACCGGCGCGTCTTCGACGCCGGGTTGTAGATGGCCAGCACCAGGTCGGCCTGCGCGGCGGCGGACAACCGCGCGGCGATCACGTCCCACGGCTTGAGCCGGTCCGACAGCGAGATCACGGCATAGTCGTGTCCCAGCGGTGCGCCGACCCGGCTGGCCACGGCCTGCGCGGCGGTCATCGCCGGGACCACCCGCACCGAGACACCCGGCCACTGCTTGGCCTCCTCGAGCACCGCGGTCGCCATCGCGAAGACGCCCGGGTCGCCGGAGGACACCACCGCGACGGCGCGGCCCTGTTCGGCGAGCGTGCACGCCAACCGGGCGCGGGCGGGTTCGTCGGTGTTGTCGCTGGGGTGCTTGCGTTGACCGGCGCGGTTGCCGACGCGGTCGAGATAGGGGCCGTAGCCGATGAGGTCGGTGGCCGCGGCGAGTTCGCGACGGCACTGCGGGGTCATCCAATCGGTGCTGCCCGGGCCGAGCCCGACCACCGCGACGCTGCCGCTCACCGCATCGCGGTCGCGCTGGCCCGGCAGCATCGCGAGCGAGAAGTACGGGACGGTGGTGTCGTCGACCTCGCCGGCGCCGAGCACCCGTTGCTGCGGCGTGCTGGCCCGCTCGACGTAGAAGGCGTCGTCCAGCCGACCGGCGGCCGAGAGTGCCTCGCGCACAGCAGGATACGACCGTCCCAGCTTGAGCATCACCGCCGCGTCGGTGTCCGAAAGCCGACGTTGGAGCTCGTCGGCGGGCAGCGTGCCCGGCAGGATTGTCAGCACCTCGTCGCCCTGGACGAGGGGAGTGGCCACCGCCGCCGACGCCGCGCTCACCGACGTCACCCCCGGCACGATCACCGCGTCGAACCGTTCGGTGAGCCGGGTGTGCATGTGCATGTAGGAGCTGTAGAACAGCGGGTCACCCTCGGCCAACAGCGCCACGTTGCGCCCTGCCTCCAGATGGGCGGCGATGCGGTCGGCGGCCTCGCGGTAGAAGTCCTCCATCGCGCCGGCGTAGCCGCCGGGGTGGTCGGTGGTCTCGGTCGTCACCGGGTAGACGAGATGCTCCTCGATCTGACCGGGACGCAGATACGGCTCCGCGATGCCGCGCGCGATGCTCTTACCGTGCCTGGCGCTGTGGTAGGCGACGACGTCGGCCTCGCCGATCACCCGCGCGGCCTTGACGGTGACCAGTTCGGGGTCGCCCGGTCCCAGCCCGACGCCCCAGAGCGTCCCTCGCGTCGCGCTCATTCTCGATCACTGGCAATCGCGTTGACGGCCGCGGCGGCCATCGCGCTGCCGCCGCGACGACCCGTCACCACGAGATACGACATCCCGCGGGGCCGGTCGATGAGTTCCTGTTTGGACTGGGCCGAGCCGACGAAGCCGACCGGACCGCCGAGCACCGCCGCAGGGGTCGGCGCGCCGTCGTCGACGAGCTCGAGCAGCCGGAACAACGCCGTCGGCGCGTTGCCGATCGCCAGCACCGCGCCGCCGAGCCGGTCCGCCCACAGGTCGACGGCCGCTGCGGAGCGGGTGGTGCCCAGGCGGGCGGCGAGGTCCGGCGCGCGGGGGTCGGCCACCAGCGAGACCACCTCGTTGTCGGCGGGCAGCCGCGATCTGGTGATGCCGGCGGCGACCATCGACGAGTCACACAGGATCGGGGCTCCGGTCCGCAGCGCGGCGTGGGTGGCGGCGACGACGTCGTCGCTGTACGCGACGTGGTCGGCGACGTCGACCTGGCCGCAGGTGTGGATCAACCGCACGACGACGCGGGCCACGTCGTCGGGGAATCGCGCCAGGTCCGCCTCGTCGCGAATCGTCGCGAACGACTGCCGGTAGATCTCCCCGGCGTCGCGGATGTAGTCGAGCACGCGATCACCCTACGGGTGCGCGCCGCGCGTCCGGTATCCGTCTCCGGTTGCCACCAGCACCTCACCAATAGGCGGGCTGCCGCAGGCTCGCTCGCATCCGACGAAGTGGCGGTGGCCCGCGGCTGGGTTGTCCATGGCAGCGGCGGCGTCTGCGCGGACGTCGGCCAGCGAGTGCTCACAACCGGGGCTGCCCGTGCATGCGCTGACCGACAGCCACGGCGAGTTCTCGTCGAACACCAGGCCCAGCGGCGCGAGCACGCGCAGCGCGACGTCGGCGACGTCCTCGGCAAGGTCGAACACGACCACCGAACGCCACGGCGTGATCGCCATCGGCGCCTCGATCGCGGCGAGGAACTCCGCGGTCCTGGCGGGCAGCACGCCCAGCGGAACCGCGGCGCCCAACGCGATGCGGCCGTCGTGCTGTTCAAGCCATCCCACGGGCGGGCGGGTGACCGCCGGCCACGTCATCCCCGGTGCCTCCGACGGGGTCAGCCCGACGAGCAGCGGGCCGACATCGTCGAGTTCCTTGACCCGCCAGGCCTTTCCGCGCACGGCGGCGAACCGTCGGGCCACGGCCACCATCGTCGGCACCGCCGAGCTTTCCGGGAGCCGCACACCGGTGTCGCGCCCCGCCAGCAGCAGCGCGGCCACCTCACCGTCGAAGTGCACGCCGACATCGGGGCCGAGGCCGGAGATGTCGCCGCGGCCGTCGTCGATGCCGAACATGAACCGGCCGGGCAGGGCCGCCAAGTCCGTGTCGGCCCGGATGGCTTCGTCGAGGTCGATGACGAGGCCACGGATGTCCGTGGTCGGTCCCACCCGGCCCGACAGCGGTGAGGCGACGATGTTGCGTATGCGTTCGTGGGTCGCCGACGGCAGCAGACCCGCCGCCGCCGCGGCCTCGGCGACCGCCGCCGTGTCGGTGACGCCGCGGATCTGCAGATTGCCCCGCGAGGTCAGCTCCAGCGTGCCCGCACCCCATTCGGTGGCCGCTCGCGCCAGCGCCTGCAGTTGCGGCGCGGTGATGACCCCGCCGGGCAGCCGCATGCGGGCCAGCGCGCCGTCGGCGGCCCGATGCACTTGCAGCGCACCGGGGCAGGCGTCCTGGTCGCGGGTCCTGGCCACGAATCAACGGTAGTCGTGAGTGCGGGGTCCGAACACAGGTAGTGCTCTACGCGTGCCCTGCCGGTCCAGCGCTCGTAGCGTCCGGAACATCGAGGTCCGAGGGGGACCAAGCCAGCACGGTGGGAGATCGTCATGACCGAACTGACCACGACCAGCCAGCCGACGAAACGACCGGTGCCGACGATAGCGGTGCGCGGGCTCTTGCACAGCCACCGCGGACCGGAGCACAGGCACTATCCGCAGCGGTTCACCTATCTCGACAACGCGTTGCTGTCTCGCGAGCTCGACCGGCTGTGATCAGCTGGCCAGGGCCGCGGTCTGCGTGGTTTCGACACTGACCACCGCCGAGTACGACGAGGCATCACCCGCCACGACGCGGCTGTGCCGGCCGTAGATGTCGACGGGGATGTCCCCGGCCAGGGTGATGCGGTTGAGCCGGCGGTACTGGTCGTCGTAGTCGGCGACGGCGTAATGCTGGGTGGCCCGGTTGTCCCACAGCGCGACGTCGCCGAGCTGCCAGCTCCACCGGATCGTGTTTTCCAGCTTGGTGATTCGATCCTGGAACAAATTGAACAGCGCGGCCGACTCGGTCGATCGAAGGCCGACGAACCCCTTGACGAAGTGGCCGAGCAGCAACACCCGCTTACCGGTCTCCGGGTGCACGCGGACCACCGGATGCTCGGTTTCGTAGTAGTCGGAGACGAATTCGTCGCGGTACGACCGCTGCTCGGCGGTCAGGGACGCGTTGGGCTCGTCGTGCAGGGTGGCGTAGTCGTACTGGTTGGTGTGCACGGCCCACAGGTTCTCGGCGAGCGTGCGCAGGGGTGCCGGTAGCCGGTCGTAGGCGGCTTCGGTGGACGCCCACGTCGTAGTGCCGCCGTACGGGGGCAGGGTGATGGCCCGCAGGATCGACGCCTTCGGAATCCGGTCGACGAACGTCACGTCGGTGTGCCAGCTGTTGGCCTTGTCGTAGCGGGAATCGATGGGCAAGAAGCGCTCACCGCGTGAGGTCACGGTCGGGTGCGCGGTCGTCGGCGTGCCCAACGACTGAGCGAAGGCGAGCTGACCGTCATCGTCCAGACCGTGCTGGTCGCGGAAGAAGACGACCTTGTGTTCGAGCAGGGCCGCGTTGATCGCCGACGCGGTCTCCGCGTCGACGCCCGCGCTGAGGTCGACGCCCTCGATCCGAGCACCGATGTGGGCGCCGAGCTTTACCACCCGTAGCGATGACGGCACGTGAGCAACCTCCAGACGATGCGTGAAGCCTGCCGATCACATTTGCCGCCGGACCTCGCGACCACAATCGTTCGGCTCAGCGCGAATCGAAGGGGCTCGTTGTTTCGGCTGGATCAAGATCGGGTAGCTCACCGCCGTGAGGGCACTGTGGGAGTACATCACCGCCCACCAAGCGCAGCTGGCGTTCGACTCCTATCAACACGTCAGTGCCGTCGTCCAGAGCGTGCTCATCGCGACGATCGTCGGGGTGGTGATCGGGGTGCTGACCTACCGCAACCCGACGGCCGCCAACCTCGCGACCGCGACATCCAGCGTGATCCTGACGGTCCCCGCGTTCGCTCTGCTCGGTTTGCTGATCCCATTGTTCGGGCTCGGGGTGGTGCCCAGTGTTGCTGCGCTGGTGCTGTACTCGCTGTTGCCGATCGTGCGCAACACGATCGTCGGGCTCAACGGGGTCGACCCCGCGCTCACCGACGCTGCGCGGGGGATCGGCATGAGCCGGCTCGACACCTTGGCCCGCGTCGAACTGCGTCTGGTGTGGCCGTCGATCCTGTCCGCCATGCGGATCAGCACGCAGATGTCTATGGGCGTGCTGGCGATCGCCGCCTACGTCAAGGGGCCCGGACTGGGCAACCTGATCTTCACCGGGCTGGCGCGCGTGGGCAGTCCGACGGCCGTCCCGATGGCCCTCGCCGGGACGCTGCTGATCGTCGTCCTCGCGCTCGCACTCGATGCGGTGCTCGTCGTGATCGGCCGCCTCACCACGTCGAAAGGTATTCGATGACAGGGAATTCGATGACAACCCAAATCGCGCCGGAGGACACCAGCCCGAACGGCAGCACGGGGGTCCGCATCGTGCTGGACCACGTCTCGAAGGTCTATCCCGGCTCCGACCGCCCCGCGGTGGACGACGTCTCGCTGGAGATCCCCGCCGGTGAGATCGTTGTGTTCGTCGGCCCGTCCGGCTGCGGGAAGACCACGATGATGCGGATGATCAACCGGCTGTCCGAACCGACGTCGGGCACGATCATGATCGGCGACAACGACGCGCTGTTCATCCGGCCGACCGAGCTTCGCCGCTCGATCGGCTACTCGATCCAGCAGGCGGGGCTGTTCCCGCACATGACGATCCGGCAGAACATCGGCCTGGTGCCGGGGTTGCTGCGCTGGGACCGCAAGCGCATCGCCGAGCGCGTCGACGAACTGCTCGACATGGTCGGCCTGGAACCGGGTCAGTACGCCGAGCGGTATCCGCGCCAGCTGTCCGGCGGTCAGCAGCAGCGCGTGGGCGTCGCGCGGGCGCTGGCCGCCGACCCTCCGGTCCTGTTGATGGACGAACCGTTCGGCGCCGTGGACCCGATCACTCGCAGCACGCTGCAGGACGAGCTGCTGCGGTTGCAGGGCGAACTGCGCAAGACCATCGTGTTCGTCACCCACGACTTCGGCGAAGCCGTCAAGCTCGGCGACCGGATCACGGTGCTGGGCAACCAGTCCAAGGTCCTGCAGTACGACACACCGCAGAATATCCTGGCAAACCCCGCCGATGACACCGTCGCCGGTTTCGTCGGCTCCGGCGCTTCGTTGCGCCAGCTTGGCCTGATGCGCATCAAGGATGTGGAGCTGCGGCCGCATCCGGCTGTGCGCCAGAGCGATTCGATCGACGACGTCCGAAAGGCTTTGGCGGGAAGCGATTTCGACTGGGTAGTGGTGCTCGACGAACGGGAGCGGCCCGTGAGCTGGGTGCGGGAGAGCAAACTCGACCACGCGGCCGCGCTCGCCGACGCCGTCGAACCGCTCGACGTCGTCAGCACCCAGTCGACGCTCGAGGACGCCCTGGAAGCGATCCTCGCACAACAACATGCGTCGGCCGTCGTGGCCGGTCCCGGCAGCCGTTATGCCGGTGTTGTCACGCTCGACACGCTGATCGACACGATCACCTGGCTGCGGGCCTCGGCGGAGGCCGGCACGGACGGACAACCGTGACCGCGGTCGCGGACTCCACCCAGTCGGCGCGCGCCAACCCCGGCGAACGCAGGCGACTGCTCATCCAACCCATCGTGGTGCTGATCGTCGCTGCGACCGTGGTGTTCTGGGCGTTCAACCGCGACCTGACCGCGACCCAGCAGGAGAACATCAACCCCGGCAACATCGCCACGCTGATCTGGCAGCACCTGTTGATCACCATTGCGGTCACCGCGATCGTGCTGTTGATCGGGGTGCCGCTCGGCGTGCTGGTCACACGCCCCGGTGCGAAGATGTTGCGGCCTTTCTTCATGGGTGTCGCCAACATCGGCCAGGCGGCGCCCGCCATCGGCCTGCTGGTCCTGCTGTTCCTCTGGACCGGCAGGACCGGATTCTGGATCGGCGTCCTGCCGATCGCGCTGTACTCACTGCTGCCGGTGCTGGCCAGCACGATCCTCGGCATCAACCAGGTGGACCGGTCGCTGGTGGACGCCGGTCTGGGACAAGGGATGTCGCGGCGATCGGTGCTGACGCGGGTCGAGCTGCCGCTGGCAATCCCGTACATCCTGGCCGGCCTGCGCACATCGCTGGTGCTCGCGGTGGGGACGGCAACCCTGTCCTTCCTCGTCAACGCCGGCGGCCTCGGCATCCTCATCGACACCGGATACAAGTTGCAGGACAACGTGACCCTGATCCTGGGCAGCGTGCTCGCGGTGTGCCTAGCCCTGCTGGTCGACTGGCTCGGCGGGCTTGCCGAGTTCTACCTCAACCCCAAGGGTCTGCGATGATTCGCCGCACCATCGCCCTGCTGGCCTGCACACTGCTCGCCGGGTGCGGGCTCGGAGCGGGAAGCACCGTGCCGCTCAAGGTCGGGCCGGCCTCGATTCAACCCAATCCCGCACTCGAGGGCGTTCCGATCACGGTGGGCTCCAAGGAGTACACCGAACAGGTGATCCTCGGGTACATCCTCGAGTACACCTTGGCTGCGGCCGGAGCCGACGTCCGCGACCTCACCGGCATCGTGGGCTCGCGCAGCACCCGCGAGGCGCAGTTGTCGGGTCAGGTCGACGTCGCCTACGAGTTCACCGGCAACGCGTGGATCAACTATCTGGGCCACGAGAAGCCGATCCCCGACAGCCGCAAGCAGTTCGACGCCGTCCGCGAGGAGGATCTCGCCCGCCACGACATGGTGTGGTTACCGCCGGGGCCGATGGACGACACCTACGCGCTGGCGGCCAGCCGGGGCGTCGTCGAGCGGACCAATGTGCGCACGCTGTCGGAGTACGCCGAGCTGGTCAAGCGCAATCCGGCCGCGGCACGCACGTGCGTCGACACCGAATTCCGGGCCCGCCAGGACGGTTATCCCGGGATGGCGGCGGCCTACGGATTCGACCCCGCGCGGGCGCAGACGCCGGTGCTCCAGGTCGGCATCATCTACCAGGCCACCGCCGACGGGACGCAGTGCGACTTCGGTGAGGTGTTCACCACCGACGGCCGCATCGCTGCGCTGGACCTCGTCGTGCTCAGCGACGACAAGCAGTTCTTCGCCCACTACAACCCGTCGGTGACGATGAAACGCGCCTTCTACGAGGCGCATCCGCAGATCGCCGACGTCACGGCACCGGTCACGGCGGCGCTGACCAACGAGGCCATCATGGACATGAACAAGCAGGTCGACGTGGAGGGCCGCGACCCGAGCCTGGTCGCGCGTGACTGGATGGTGGCGCAGGGCTTCATCACCGCGCAGTAATCGCGATTTTCGTCGATATCGTCTCTTTTCCGCGCGTACCCTTCCGATAGCCGAAGGGGGTCGCGATGTCAGAGAAACGTGCGGTGAAGGTCGCGATCGTCGGCGCCGGTATGTCGGGCATCTGCATGGCGGCCAAGTTGCAGGACGCCGGCATCGAAACCTTCACGATCTTCGAACAAGCCGACGAGGTCGGTGGCACCTGGCGCGACAACACCTATCCCGGGCTGCACTGCGACGTGCCGTCGCGGTTCTACTCGTATACCTTCCGATTGAACCCCGAGTGGTCCCGACTGTTACCGCCGGGCAACGAGGTTCAGTCGTACTTCAAGCAGGTGGCGACCGAGCGCGGCATCCGCAGCCACATCAAGTTCGGCACACCCGTGACCAGCGCGGAGTTCCGCGACGGCAAGTGGTGGATCGGCACCGCCGACGGCTCCGAACCCTTCGACGTCCTGATCACCGCGACCGGCATTCTGCGGGTACCGCGCTATCCCGACATCCCTGGACTGGACACGTTCGCAGGCCCGATGTTCCACTCGTCTCGCTGGGATCACTCGGTGGCGTTGCAGGACAAGCGGATCGGTCTGATCGGGACTGGATCGACAGGTGTCCAGATCACCGCCGAACTCGCCGGAAAAGTGCGGGGGCTCAAGATCTTTCAACGCACCGCGCAGTGGGTGTTCCCGTTCCCGAACCCGCGGTACTCACCGATCACGAAGGCAGCGCTGCGGCGGGCCCCGGCGCTGAGCCGGCTGGGCTACCGCTTCTGGCAGGCCGTGTACGAGAACTTCTTCGCCAAGGCGATGGTTCATCCGGGACTCCGTCGCCGGCTGGTGTCGGCGATGTGCCGGTGGAACCTCAACCTCTCCGTGCGCGACCCGCAACTGCGCCGCAAACTGACACCCGACTACCAGGCGATGTGCAAGCGCATCGTCGCCGCCGGACACTACTACCAGTCCGTGCAGAAGCCCGGCGTCGAAGTCGTCGTCGATCCGATCGATCACGTCGAGCCCCGGGGCGTCGTCACCGCGGACGGCACCCTGCACGAGCTCGATCTCCTGATCAGCGCCACCGGCTTCGACGCGCACGCCTATACGCGCCCGATGGAGATCATCGGGCACAACGGCGTCTCGTTGGACGATGCGTGGACAGACGGCCCGCAGGCCTACCGATCGGTCGCGGTGCCGGGCTTCCCGAACATGTTCATGCTGATGGGGCCGCACTCTCCGATCGGTCAGCAGTCGCTCGTGATCATCGCCGAGAACCAGGCCGATTACGCGATGTGGTGGATCGAGCGCATCCGGGACGGTCGCATCGAGACCGCGGCACCGACGGAGATCGCCACCAAGCATTACAACGAACAGATGAAATCGGCTATGCCACATACGGTTTGGACGACCGGCTGCAACAGCTGGTATCTCGACAAGCACGGGATGCCCGAACTGTTCCCGTGGGAGCCCGTCCGTCATCGCCGGCTGTTGGCGTCGCCGGAGCCATCCGATTTCGATGTACAAACGGCTCAAACGTGATGGTCGTCACACTAGAGCCTCTAGTGATCCGTGCCACACAACTCGATCTCAAACCGTCGCTGACGTCGTATGTTCCCGATTACTGCACGTGTGTGCAGTAAGCGTCAGGAAGGAACGACGATGTTCGAACTCATCGTGTTCGGTGCTCTTTTGGTCGTGCTGATCGCCGCCCTCGGGTTGCCGTATCCGCAGAGCACCTACGGCCGCTGGAACCGCCACTAGCCGCTTCGGTATCTGCCGCACGCTGGCGGAGGGAAATAGGGCGTGGGGTAGGAATGGGGGGTGGTTCAGCCGTCTCGCGACCCCGCCGTCTTGCTCCTGTCCACCTCGGACACCGATCTGATCACGGCCCGGTCCAGCGGCGCCAACTACCGGTGGGCGAACCCGTCGCGGCTGGTCGACGGCGAACTCGGCGAACTGCTGCGTGATGCCGACGTCGTGGTGGTGCGCATCCTCGGCAGCTACCGCGCCTGGCAGGACGGCATCGACGAAGTCGTGGCCAGCGGAGTGCCCGCGGTCGTCGTCAGCGGCGAGCAGTCGCCGGACGCGGAGTTGATGCGGCACTCGACCACACCCGCGGGGGTGGCGCTGCAGGCGCACGTCTATCTGGCTCAGGGCGGCGTCTCGAACCTGCGCCAGTTGCACGCGTTCCTGTGCGACACGGTGTTGATGACCGGCTTCGGGTTCTCGCCGCCCGAGAGCACGCCGCTGTGGGGCGTGGTGCCCCGCGGCAACGGCGGTGACGGCCCGACCGTCGCGGTGCTCTACTACCGCGCCCAGCACCTCGCGGGTAACACCGCCTACGTCGAGGCGCTGTGCGATGCGATCGAAAACGCCGGGGGTCGTGCATTGCCGGTTTTCTGCGCGTCGCTGCGCACCGCCGATGCGGAGCTTCTCGAACTGCTCGGAACGGCCGACGCGCTGATCACGACCGTGCTCGCGGCCGGTGGGTCCACCCCGTCAACCGTGTCGGCCGGCGGCTCGGATGACAGCTGGAACGTCGCGCACCTTGCGGCACTGGACATTCCGATCCTCCAGGGGTTGTGCCTGACAAGCCCGCGGTCGCAGTGGCAGAACAACGACGACGGCCTTTCACCGCTCGACGTCGCGACACAGGTGGCCGTGCCGGAGTTCGACGGCCGCATCATCACCGTGCCGTTCTCGTTCAAGGAGATCGACGACGAGGGACTGACCTCGTACGTGCCCGATCCCGAACGCTGCGCACGGGTCGCCGGGCTGGCCGTGCGGCACGCCCGACTGCGGTCGATTCCGGTGCAGGACAAGCGGATCGCGGTGGTGTTCTCCGCCTATCCAACCAAACACGCGCGCATCGGCAACGCCGTCGGCCTCGACACCCCCGCCAGCACCGTCGCCCTGCTGCGCGCGATGCGCGAACACGGTTACCGCATCGATGACGTCCCCGGCCTCGACGCCGGCGACGGCGACGCGCTCATCCACGCCCTGATCGAACGCGGCGGCCAGGACCCCGATTGGCTGACCGAAAGACAGGTCGAAGGCAACCCGATCCGGGTGTCGGCCAAGGATTATCGCGATTGGTTCGCCACGCTGCCTGCCGAGCTCACCGACGCGATCGTCGAGCACTGGGGTCCGCCGCCGGGGGAGATGTTCGTCGACCGCAGCGCCGACCCCGACGGCGAGATCGTCATCGCCGCGCTGCAGGCGGGCAACGTCGTGCTGATCGTGCAGCCGCCGCGCGGATTCGGCGAGAATCCCGTCGCCATCTACCACGACCCGGACCTTCCGCCCAGCCACCACTACCTGGCCGCCTACCGGTGGATCGAGTCGGTGTTCGGCGCTGACGCCGTCGTACATCTGGGCAAACACGGCAATCTCGAATGGCTGCCGGGCAAGACCCTCGGCATGTCGGCGGCCTGCGGATCGGACGCCGCGCTGGGCAACCTGCCGCTGATCTACCCATTCCTGGTCAACGACCCCGGCGAGGGCACTCAGGCCAAGCGTCGCGCCCACGCCACCCTCGTCGACCACCTCATCCCGCCCATGGCACGCGCCGAAAGCTACGGCGACATCGCCCGTTTGGAGCAGTTGCTCGACGAGCACGCGAACGTATCGGCGCTCGACCCCGGCAAGCTGCCCGCGATTCGACAGCAGATCTGGACGCTGATGCGCGCCGCGAAGATGGACCACGACCTCGGTCTAAAGGAGCGCCCCGAGGAGGACTCGTTCGACGACATGCTCCTGCACGTCGACGGCTGGCTCTGCGAGATCAAGGACGTACAGATCCGCGACGGCCTGCACATCCTCGGCGAAACACCCAGCGGCGAGGATGAACTCGACCTGGTGCTGGCGATCCTGCGGGCCCGGCAGTTGTTCGGCGGTGAACAGACGGTGCCGGGCCTGCGCCAGGCGCTCGGCCTGGCCGAGGACGGCAACGACGAGCGCGCCGCAGTCGACGTCGCCGAGGAGCAAGCCCGTAATCTGGTTGCCGCGCTGCAGGAGTCGGGATGGAACCCTGATGTCGTCGAGACGCTGACTGACAATGCCGACGTCGCCGCGGTGCTGCGGTTCGCCGCCGCCGAAGTGGTGCCGCGGCTCGCGGGCACGGCGCGGGAGATTCCGCAGATTCTGCGGGCGCTGGATGGGCGCTTCATCCCGGCCGGGCCGTCGGGGTCGCCGCTGCGCGGGCTGGTCAACGTGCTGCCGACCGGACGCAACTTTTACTCCGTCGATCCGAAGGCGGTGCCGTCGCGACTGGCGTGGGAAACCGGTGTGGCGATGGCGGATTCGCTGCTGGCCCGTTACCGCGACGACTACGGCGAATGGCCGCGGTCGGTCGGTCTGTCGGTATGGGGCACCTCGGCCATGCGGACCGCCGGTGACGACATCGCCGAAGTGCTGGCCCTGCTGGGAGTTCGCCCGGTATGGGACGAGGCGTCGCGGCGGGTCGTCGACCTCGCACCGATCGCGCTCGCCGACCTGGGCAGGCCCCGCATCGACGTCACTGTGCGCATCTCGGGATTCTTCCGAGACGCGTTCCCCCACGTCGTCACGATGCTCGACGATGCCGTGGCGTTGGTCGCCGGGCTCGACGAACCGGCCGAGAACAACTATGTCCGTGCCCACGCACAAGCCGACATCGCCGAACACGGCGACGAGCGTCGCTCAACCACAAGGATTTTCGGATCGAAACCGGGAACATACGGCGCCGGGCTGCTGCAGCTGATCGACAGCCGCAACTGGCGCGACGACGCAGACCTCGCCGAGGTGTACACGGCGTGGGGCGGCTTCGCCTACGGCCGCGGTCTGGACGGCGCGCCGGCCGCCGACGACATGAGCAGGCAGTACCGTCGAATCGCGGTTGCCGCGAAGAACACCGACACCCGCGAACACGACATCGCCGACTCCGATGACTACTTTCAGTACCACGGCGGCATGATCGCCACCGTGCGGGCGTTGACTGGTAAGCATCCGGCCGCTTATATCGGCGACAACACCCGCCCCGACGCCGTGCGCACCCGCACACTCTCCGAGGAGACCACCCGGGTGTTCCGCGCCCGCGTGGTCAACCCGCGGTGGATCAACGCGATGCGCAGGCACGGCTACAAGGGTGCGTTCGAAATGGCCGCCACGGTCGACTACCTGTTCGGCTACGACGCGACCGCGGGCGTGATGGCCGACTGGATGTACGAGCGGCTGTCGCAGGAGTACGTGCTCGACGACGAGAACCGCAAGTTCATGGCCGAGTCCAATCCATGGGCCCTGCACGGTATGGCAGAACGACTTCTTGAGGCCGCCGATCGCGGCATGTGGGCCGCACCCGAACGGGCTACGCTCGACGGACTGCGCAACGTGCTCCTGGAGACCGAAGGCGACCTCGAGGGCTGACCTGCGCGCGGTGGTGACCGAGGCACAGGCAGAGTCGAGGTGAGCGCAGTATCTTCGGGAAGATGTCTGCCACCTTTGCCGATGTCGCGAAGTCCGAGTACATCCTGCTGACCACGTTCACCAAGGACGGCAGGGCGAAGCCCACGCCGATCTGGGCGGTGCCCGAGGGTGACGGCCTGATCGCCATCACGCAGGAACAGTCGTGGAAGGTCAAGCGGATCCGCAACACGCCGCGGGTGACCATTGCGCCGTGCGATATGCGCGGTAATCCGAAGGGCGAGGCGGTCGAGGCGGTCGCTTCGATCCTCGACAAATCGGCCAACGGCGCGACCTACGCCGCGATCGGCAAGCGCTACGGGTTGCTCGGCAAGACGTTCAACGTTTTCTCCAAGCTGCGCGGGGGAATGAGCAAGAACGTGACCATCGAGATCAAGCCGGGGTGATCATGGCCGACACGTTCGACGACGTCGCGCATTCGAAGTACATGCTGCTGACGACCTTCACCAAGGACGGCAGACCCAAGCCCACCCCGATCTGGGGTGCCCCAGAGGGGGACAAGCTGCTCGTCATCACCGACGACGGGTCGTGGAAAACCAAGCGCATCAACAACACCCCACGGGTGACCATCCAGAAGTCGTCGGCCCTGGGCAAGCCCAGGGGCGAACCCGTCGAAGCGGTCGCCCGGGTGCTGCCCAAGGACGACACCCGCCGCGTGTTCGACAAGGTCACCCGCCGCTACTGGTATCACGCGTGGTGGTGGATCCCGCAGGCGCTCATCCGCGGCGGCATCGACAAGGTGCACATCGGTATCGAGATCAAGGCGGCGGCGTAGCCGGCAGGTGGTCGCCGAAGAACGCGAACACCCGCGCCCAGGCGTCGTCGGCGGCCGCCTGGTTGTAACCGAACCCGGTGATCCGTAGCAACGGTTGCCCCGGAAGCTTGTTGGCGAAGCTGTGGCCGGCGTCCGGATACACCTTGATGTCCGACGAAATTCCCTTGTCCGCGAGCACTTTCCGTAACCGGTCGGCGGCCCCGATGCCGATCGGGTCACGGCGGCCGAAGCTGGCGACGACCGGGCACGCGCCGGTCAGTGTCTGGTCGAGTTGGCGGGGCAACGGAGTGCCGTAGAACGGCGCCGACGCGCCGAACCCCTGCGGCGACATCACCAACGCGAACTGCCCACCCATGCAGAACCCGGCGATGCCGACCGCGCCCGTGCACTCCGGCAGGGCCAGGACATGGTCGCGGGCGGCCAGGATGTCGTCGAGCGCGCGACCCCGCTTGCTGAGCAGTTCGCGAAACACACGAGTGATGCAGCGGGCGCGCCCACCCCGGGAGTACAGATTCGGCGTGATCGCGATGTAGCCGGCGTCGGCGATGCGCGCCGCGATCGCCGCGTTGTCCGGTCCGTACCCGATCGCGTCGTGCACGACCACGATCGCCGGCCACGGCCCCTCGCCGTCCGGCGTCGAGAGCAACGCGTCGATCGGACCGTCCGGCGTATCGATCTTGATCGTGCCCACACCGTCAATCTACGGAACCCGACGGGGCGCCCGGACGTTAACCGCGTATGGCGATGCGGCTGTTTGTCCTCTATGTGCTGATCGAGACAGCGGTCGTGGTGGCCCTGGTGTCGACGATCGGCATCGGCTGGACGCTACTGCTGCTGCTCGCGACGTTCATATTGGGGTTCGCGCTTGCCGGATCGCAGCTGCGGCGCCATATCGGCCGGCTGCGTTCGGGTCTGACCCCGGCGACCCTGCACGGTACGGCCGCCGACAGCATCCTGGTCGCGCTCGGCGTCGTGCTGGTCGTGATCCCGGGGCTGGCCAGCTCGGTGATGGGCGCGCTGCTCCTTCTGCCCCCGACGCGGGCGGCGGCCCGCCCGGTGCTGACCGCGCTGGCCGCACGCCGGATGCCGCTGATCACCGCCGGGGTCGCGGGCTGGGGAGCGGCCGCGAGGCGGGAGGACTACATCGACGGTGAGGTCGTCGACGTGGTCGACGTCGAACCGCCCGCCGTTGAGCGCGCGCCGCGTCCCGCCGACGACCTGTGAGAATCTCCCGTAGGTGACGACCCTTCTGCTCAACGGGCGGGTGCACAGCCCCGCCATGCCCGACGCCACCGCGCTCGCGGTGCGCGACGGCGTGATCGCCTGGCTGGGCAGCGACGACGTCGGCCGCGGCCAATATCCCGACGCGCAGGTCATCGACCTCGACGGCGCCTTCGTCGCACCCGCCTTCGTCGACAGCCACATCCACCTCACCGCCACCGGGCTGGCGCTCTCGGGCCTCGATCTCCGGTCGGCACGATCCAGGCAGCACTGCCTGCAACTGCTCGACGACTACGCCCGCAGCCATCCCGACGGCCCGATCTGGGCCCACGGCTGGGACGAGTCGAACTGGCCCGAATGCGCCCCGCCCAGCACCGATGACGTCGACGCCGTCGTCGGCGACCGGCCCGCCTATCTCGCGCGGGTGGACGTGCACTCGGCCGTCGCGTCGAGCGCTCTGCGCGCACTTCGGCCCGGACTGGTCGATGCCGCCGGATACGACCCGCAGCGGCCGCTGACGGCCGACGCGCACCACGTGGTCCGTGCCGAGGCGCGCACCCGGCTGACCCCGCAGCAGCGCGACCGCGCGCGCACAGCCGCGCTGAACGCGGCGGCGGCGTCCGGCATCGCCGCCGTGCACGAGTGCGCGGGCCCGCAGATCGGCGGCCTCGACGACTGGGACGAGATCCGCGCCATCGACCACGGCGTCGAGATCATCGGCTACTGGGGCGAACCGGTGACCACGGCCGATCAAGCGCACGCGCTGATCGAGCGCACCGGCGCACGGGGCCTGGCCGGCGACCTGTTCGTCGACGGAGCGCTCGGCTCGCGCACCGCCTGGCTGCACGAGCCCTACGCCGACGCGCCCGGCTGTGTCGGCAACACCTATCTCGACCGCGACGCTATCGCGGCGCACCTGCAGGCCTGTACGCAAGCCGGCATCCCCGCCGGCTTCCATGTGATCGGCGACGCGGCCGTCACCGCCGTCGTCGACGCGCTCGAGACCGTCGTCGCATCGGCCGGAGCCCCCGCCGTCGCCCGGTGCGGGCACCGGCTCGAACATCTGGAGATGGTCACCGAGGAACAGGCACACAAGCTCGGCGCCTGGGGCGTGCTCGCCAGCATGCAACCGAACTTCGACGCCCTGTGGGGCGGCGAAACCGGCATGTACGCCCAGCGTCTCGGGCGCGAGCGAGCCAGATCGTTGAACCCGTTCGCGCTGTTAGCATCCCAAGGCGTGCCCCTCGCATTCGGCTCGGACAGCCCTGTCACCGGAATGGACCCGTGGGCGACGGTGCGCGCGGCGACGCGGCATCAGACCCCGGGCAGCGCGCTCTCGGCCCGTGCGGCGTTCGCGGCACTGACCCGCGGTGCATGGCGGGCCGCAGGCGTGCGGGACGGGGTGGCCGGCATGTTGATTCCCGGCGCTCCGGCCTCGTACGCGGTCTGGGAGGCCGACGAACTCGAGGTGAGCGCCCCGGCCGACGCGGTACAGCGGTGGTCGACCGACCGGCGCTCGCGGGTGCCGGCGCTGCCGCGACTGGACGGCCCGTCACCCCGCTGCCGTCAGACGGTTCACCGGGGTGTCGTTACCCATGGCTGAAACTGCCTCCAGGACAAGGCGGTTCGGGCTTGCCCTGATCAACCGACTGCCGCAGCTGGCCGTCGTGATCGTGGCCGGGGCGCTGCTGTGCCTGAGCTTCCCGCCGTTCGGTTGGTGGTATCTGAGCTTCGCCGCGTTCGCACTACTGGCCTGGGTACTGACCCGCGAGACCACCACCGTGCGGGGCGGATTCGGCTACGGCTTCCTGTTCGGAGCCGCGTTCTACCTGCCGTTGCTGCCGTGGGTCGGTGCGTTCGTCGGCCCGTTCCCGTGGATCGGCTTGGCGCTCGCCGAGGCGCTTTTCCCGGCGCTGTTCGGCGCGGCCGCGGTGGCGGTTCGGAAGCTGCCGGGCTGGCCGCTGTGGTTCGCGGGGCTGTGGTCGGCGCAGGAGTGGCTCAAGTCGACGGTGCCGTTCGGTGGCTTCCCGTGGGGCGTGGTCGCTTACGGCCAGACCGAGAGCCCGCTTCGGTCGATCGCCCAGCTGGGCGGTGCGCCGCTGCTGAGTTTCGCCACCGTACTCGTCGGGTTCAGCGTCGCGGCAATCGTTTTCGAGATCGTCGAATGGTGGCGGCGCGACGCCGGACAGAACGCCGCACCGCCGGCGGTGGTGGTTCCCGGGGTGGCCATCAGCGCCGTCCTGCTCGTCACCGCGCTGACGTGGCCGCACGTCCGCCAGTCCGGCCTCGGCGCCGGCGACGAACACTCGGTCACCGTCGCCGTCGTCCAAGGCAACGTCCCGCGGCTCGGCCTGGACTTCAACGCGCAGCGGCGCGCAGTGCTCGACAACCACGTGCGCGAGACGCTGCAACTCGCGGAGGACGTACGAGCCGGGCGCGCACCCCGGCCGATGTTCGTCGTCTGGCCCGAGAACTCATCCGACATCGACCCGCTGGCCAATCCGGATGCCGACGAGCTGATTTCCTCGGCGGCGGCAGCCGTCGATGCGCCCATCCTTGTGGGCGCGGTGGTCGAGGCGCCCGGTGCCACGCCCGACGAGCCGGCCACAACGAACTCGGTGATCGTGTGGAATCCGCGCGGCGGGCCGGGCGAGCGACACGACAAGCAGATCGTCCAGCCGTTCGGGGAGTACCTGCCGTGGCGCGGATTCTTCCGGCACTTCTCCGACTACGCCGACCGCGCGGGGTACTTCGTGCCGGGCGACGGCACCGGGGTCGTGCATCCCGCCGGTGTGCCGGTGGGGGTGACCACCTGTTGGGAGGTGATCTTCGACCGCGCACCGCGTGAGTCGGTGCGCAACGGGGCGCAGTTGCTGGTGGTGCCGTCGAACAACGCGACGTTCACCGAGTCGATGAGCGAACAGCTGCTGGCCTTTGCGCGGCTGCGCGCGGTCGAACACGACCGGTACGTCGTCGTCGCCGGGACGACGGGAATCAGCGCCGTCATCTCGCCGGACGGCCGTGAGCTGTCTCGCACCGCGTTCTACGAACCCGCGTACCTCGACTCCGCGGTACGCCTGAAAACGCAGCTCACGGCCGCGACGCGGTGGGGTCCGCTGGTGGAGGGCCTGCTCGTCGCCCTCGGCGTAGGCGGGCTTATCGCCGCGATGCTGCACAATGAAAGCTTTGTGCGCCGCCGATTGACCGGCGGCACCAAAGATAGAGGAGCTACATGACGACGGGCCGGGTCCCGGGGGAGCGCCCCAGCCAGCGCACGCTGGTCATCATCCCCACGTACAACGAGCGGGAGAATCTCCCGCTGATCGTCGAGCGCGTCCAAAAGGCGCAGCCCGACGTGCACATCCTGGTCGTCGATGACGGCAGCCCCGACGGCACCGGCAAGCTCGCCGACGACCTGGCGCTCGCCGACCCGGACCGCATCCACGTCATGCACCGCACCGCCAAGGCCGGCCTCGGCGCGGCCTACCTGGCCGGATTCGCATGGGGGCTGGGCCGCGAGTATTCGGTGCTCGTCGAGATGGACGCCGACGGCAGCCACCCTCCCGAGCAGCTGTACCGCTTGCTCGACGCCATCGACGGCGGCGCCGACGTGGTGATCGGTTCGCGCTACGTGGCGGGCGGAGAGGTGCGTAACTGGCCGCGTCGCCGCCTGGTGCTCTCGCGCACCGCGAACGGCTACAGCCGCATCCTGCTCGGCGTCGACATTCACGACATCACCGCCGGTTATCGCGCGTACCGCCGAGAGGTGCTCGAGAAGATCGACCTTAGCGCGGTCGAATCGAAGGGCTACTGCTTCCAGATCGACCTGACCTGGCGGTCGATCAACAACGGGTTCGTCGTCGTTGAGGTGCCCATCACGTTCACCGAACGCGAGTTCGGTCAGTCCAAGATGAGCGGTTCCAACATCCGCGAGGCCCTGTTCAAGGTCGCGGGGTGGGGTCTGCGGGGTCGCATCGACCGCGCGCGGGGGGCCCGCGTCACGCCGTGATCAGCCGCGGCGACTGCGGTGAACGACGGGTCAGCCGCGGCGGCGGGCCTTGATGATGTCGAGGCGCTCCTTGAGCAGTTCCTCGAGCTCCTCGATCGAGCGGCGCTCGAGCAGCATGTCCCAGTGCGTCCGCGGCGGCTTGGTCTTCTTGGGCTCCGGCGCGTCACCCTCGATGAGGGTGCCTTCCATGCCGTTGCGACACAGCCAGGTGTGGGGGATCTCGGCGTCGTCGGCGAACGGGACGTCGAACTCCTCACCGTTGTCGGTGCGGTACCGCGCGACCTGACGCGGCGCCAAGTCGTGGTTGCGGTCGGTCTCGTAGCTCACGGCTCCGAGGCGACTTCCCCTCAAGACACGATCAGCCATCGTCAAACAACTCCTCGATCAGCGCGTAATTGTCCGGATCATCAACGCAGCAATACGCTGTGAAGTTCCCGACTCGACCCTCCATGATACCGGGGAACGGGTGGCGCTCGGTTTACAGTCACGTCTGTGGCACGTCGGTTACGTCCCCAGTCCTGCCGCTGGTGCGGTCGCGAGGTCGGCGACGCCGGTCTGGGCCGGCGGCGCCAGTACTGCAGGCAGTCCTGCCGCCAGCGCGCGTATGAACAGCGAAGCCTGATCAAGGGCACCTCGCTGGCCCCCGACGCGGTGGTCCTGTCCCCGGAGGAGGCCGCCGAACTCTCCGACCGCGTCTACCAGGTCCGATGCGCGGCCGAAGACGTCGCCCTGGCCGTCGAGGAAGGCGCGGACACCGGTGAACTGCGCGAGCTGTGCGACGCCCTGATGCAGGCGGCCAAGGCCGCCGACGGGTGGCGGTGACGGCCGGCATTTTCCGATAAATCGATGCGCGGTTGAACCGCCACGGGGTTGGCTCGTCGTCCTCACGACCAGCAAGATCCCCCGATGGACCACCATGACCGTGCTCCTGATGTGATTGACCCGCATCCCGTTCGTCGCGGTCGGCGCGATGCTCGCGCTCGCCACCCTGTCCGCCTGCTCGGGCGGGTCGTCTCCGGAGTCGACCCGGACGCGTCGTCCGCGTCCGCTCGGCCGTTTCCGCAGTCGGCCCGATTCGTCGCCTAGCCTGCAACGGCACCGAGGCCGACGGCGACGTCACGATCAACGGCAGGGATGTCACGCCGACGTCGGTGACCGGTTCGTTTTCGCTTGAACTGACAACCCGATCACCCGTCGGGGGCGGTCTTTCCTTCAGCCAGAATCAAAACCTTCAGCTCTCGCGAGGCCGTGCGTAGCGTCAAATCACCGTGACCGCCCCCGCAGATCTCGCTGCACCCAACGCGCCCATGACCGCCGGGCCTGCCGCGAATCAGGCTCGGCGGCAACGTAAGTGGGCCGCGATTCGGTTGGCGTCGCCGGTTCTGTTGCTTCTGCTGTGGCAGCTGCTCAGCGCTGTCGGCCTGATCCCGCAAGACGTGCTGCCCGCGCCGTCGCTGATCCTCGAGGCCGGGGTGGAGCTGATGCGCAACGGCCAACTCGCCGACGCGCTGCACGTTTCCGGCATCCGGGTGGTCGAGGGCCTGGTGCTCGGCGGGTTGCTCGGCGTCGCGCTCGGCACGGCCGTCGGGTTGTCGCGGTGGGTCGAGGCCGGCATCGATCCACCCATGCAGATGATCAGGGCGCTCCCTCACCTCGGTCTGATTCCGCTGTTCATTCTGTGGTTCGGCATCGGCGAACTGCCCAAGGTGTTGCTCGTGGCGTTGGGTGTGAGCTTTCCGCTGTACTTGAACACGTTCTCGGCCATCCGCCAGGTGGATCCGAAATTGTTCGAAACCGCTCAGGTGCTGGGGTTCTCGTTCTGGCAACGGTTCTGGCGCATCATCGTGCCCAGTGCGGCGCCGCAGGTGCTCGTCGGCTTCCGGCAGTCGTTGGCGATCGCGTGGCTGACGCTGATCGTCGCCGAACAGATCAACGCCGACAGCGGGATCGGCTTCCTGATCAACAACGCCCGCGACTTCCTGCGGATCGACATCATCATCTTCGGCCTGATCGTGTACGCGTTGCTCGGCATCGGCACCGACGCAATCGTCCGGGTTCTCGAACGACGCGCATTGAGGTACCGCTCATGACACTCGCCACCGCCCGGAAAGTGCGCACCGCCGCCGAACTAGGCCACGTCGACAAGTGGTACGGCGACCACCATGTGCTCATCGACGTGTCGCTGACGGTCGGTCGCGGCGAAATCGTCGCGTTGATCGGCCGCAGCGGCTCCGGGAAGTCGACCGTACTGCGTGTGCTCGCCGGTCTGTCGACCGAACACACCGGAGAGCGGATCGTGTCGGGCGCGCCGGCGCTGGCCTTCCAGGAGCCGCGGCTGTTCCCGTGGCGCGATGTGCGCACCAACGTGGCGTACGGGCTCACCCGCAGCGGGCTGCGTAAGGACCAGGCACGCGCCCGGGCCGAGCAGGCGCTGGCCGATGTCGGGCTCGCCGACCGCGCCGACGCGTGGCCGCTGACGCTGTCCGGCGGTCAGGCGCAGCGGGTTTCGCTCGCTCGAGCGTTGGTCGCCGAACCGGAGCTCCTCCTGCTCGACGAGCCGTTTGGCGCCTTGGACGCGTTGACCCGGCTGAGCATGCGCGAGCTGTTACTCGACCTCTGGCGTGAGCACGGGTTCGGCGTCCTGCTCGTCACGCACGACGTGGATGAGGCCGTCGCTCTGGCGGACCGGGTCCTGGTGCTCGACGACGGCCGTGTCACCCACACGCTGGAGATCGCCGACCCGCGCAGCACGATCGGCGCGGATGCCTACCGCGCCGAACTGCTCGAACAGCTCGGCGTGCAGAGCTGAAAACCATTGCTAGCAAGGGGGATAACCATGCCCAGAATCGTCGTCGTTCTTGCGCTGATCGGCCTGCTGCTGACCGGCTGCGTGTCGCGTCAGGACAGTTCGGGGGCCCAGGAGGCGCCGGCTACCGTGCCGCTGTCGGACCTCGCCGGGGTGACGCTCAACGTCGGCGACCAGAAGGGCGGCACCGAGGCGCTGCTGAGGGCGTCGGGTGCGCTCGACGATCTGCCCTACGAGATCAACTTCTCGACGTTCACCTCGGGCCCGCCCCAGATCGAGGCCGCCACCGCAGGCAAGATCGACTTCGCGATCACCGGTAACACGCCACCGATCTTCGGCGCCGCATCCAACGCGAAGGTGAAGGTGGTATCGGCCTACGACGGCGGCGGGCACGGAGATCAGCTCCTGGTGCATGCCGACGCGCCTATTCAGCGCGTCGCAGATCTGCGGGGCAGGAGCATCGCGGTCGCCAAAGGCAGCTCGGCGCACGGGCATACGCTGGTCCAGCTTGACCGCGCGGGGCTGAACGTATCCGACGTGAAGCTCGTGTTCCTGCAACCCGCCGATGCGCTGTCGGCCTTCACGCAGCGCCGCGTCGACGTGTGGGCCATCTGGGACCCCTACACCGCGCAGGCCGAGACCGATCTCGCGGTGCGCAGCATCGCCACCGCAACCGGCATCACCAACGGCGCCGGCTTCGGCGTCGCCTCCGACGCCGCGTTGGCCGACCCGAAACGCAACACTGCGCTGGGTGATTTGCTGCAGCGCTACGCCAAGGCCGTGCGGTGGGCCAACGACAACCGCCAGCAGTGGGCCGAACGTTACGGCGAGGAAGTGGGCCTGCCCCCCGTGGTCGCCTCCCTGGCGCAGGGCCGCAGCCTGCGGTTGCCGACCGATCTGTCGGAAACGTTGATCGCATCGGAGCAGGAGATGGCCGACCTGTTCGCCGAGTCCCAACAGATCGCGGCCGCACCGGATTTCGAACGCTGGGTCGACCGACGGTATACCGACGCGCTCAAGCCGCTGTACCTGGATCGCGATTAGGAGCAACATGTCCTCGGCGAAGTTCTTCTGGTTTCTGCCCACCGCGGGAGACGGCCGATCCATCGTCGGTTCGTCGCATGCGTCGTCGCAGAAGACGGTGCCCGCCAATTACCGTCCACCGACGCGGCGCTACCTCGCCGAGGTGGCCCGCGCCGCCGACCGCCTGGGCTACGAGGGTGTGCTGACGCCGACCGGAACCTGGTGCGAGGACGCCTGGTTGACCGCATCCGCCGTGCTCGCAGAGACCGAGCGATTGAAGTTCCTCGTCGCGTTCCGGCCGGGTCTGACGCCGCCCACACTGGCCGCGCAGCAGGCCGCCACGCTGCAGCGGTTCTCAGACGGCCGCGTTCTGCTCAACATCGTCAGCGGCGGCGACGACGTCGAACAGCGCCGGTTCGGCGACTGGCTCGACCACGACCAGCGCTATGCGCGGACGGGGGAGTTCCTCCACATCGTGAACTCCGTCTGGCGCCAGGAATCGCTGGACTTCGAGGGCGACCACTACAAGGTCGCCGACGCGCGGGTGTCGGCTCCGCCGGATCCGTTGCCGCAGATCTACTTCGGCGGGTCCTCGCCCGCTGCGCTGCCGATCGCCGCGCAGTACGTCGACGTGTACCTGACGTGGGGTGAACCCCCGCAGGACGCGGCGGCCAAGATCGCGCGCGTCCGTGAGCTCGCCGAAGAGCGGGGACGCGCCGTGCGGTTCGGGATCCGGTTGCACACCATCAGCCGCGACACGTCAGAGGCCGCGTGGGCGGTCGCGAACGCGATGATCGCGGAGTTGAGCCCCGCGCAGATCGCGAAAGCCACTGCACTGCACTCGAAGTCGCAGTCCGAAGGACAGCGGCGGATGACCGCTCTGCACGGCGGCCGGACAGATCGACTAGAGATCTACCCAAACCTGTGGGCCGGTGTCGGGCTCGTGCGCGGTGGCGCGGGCACCGCGCTGGTCGGCAGTCATGAAGAAGTCGCCAACCTGATCTACGAGTACTACTCGCTTGGTTTCGACGAGTTCATCCTGTCGGGCTACCCGCACCTGGAAGAGGCGTACTGGTTCGCCGAAGGTGTGCTGCCGCTGCTCAAACGCAAAGGCGTCGCCTAGTTCGCGGCGAAGGTCAGCAGCTGAACTTCTCGCCGGTCTGCGGGGGCGCGGTGGCCGGCTGCAGACATCCGAACGGTTCGATGCCGGCGTCGCTGAACCGGACCGCGGACCGGTATGCATAGTTGACGCAGAACAGTCCGACGGTGTCGGTGCGACAGCGGTAGTCGCCGAAGGACAGCACCTGCCCGTACGGGAGCTCGGGTCCCTCCCCGGCGGTGAACCGGCCGGGGTCGCCGTGCACTGAGCCGACGGTCACGCTGGTGCCGTCGTAGTCGACCCAGCCGCCCTTCCACTCGCCGTAGGCGTCGTCCGGCCGGGGCGGCGGGTTGACCAGGTCCACCAGGCAGGCCAGCGCCCCGTCGGCGTACTGGCTGTCGGTCATGCAGCTGGTCTTGCCCGACGGCGTGGTGAATGCGACGTCTTCGCCGAGGTCCGTCGTCTGCCCGTCGCGCGAGGCCGCGTGATACTGGGCGGCGTCGGCGGGTTCGCCGGCCTCTACCCAGGCCACGACGTCCCCGATCGGGGCGCCCGGGGCCGGCGGGGCGGCCGGCTTGGGTTTCGTCGTGGACGTCGTCGGCGAACTCGCCGATGGGGACGGCGGAATCGGTTCGATCCGTTCAGCCTGTCCGCCCGTCGTCGTCGAACACCCCGCAACCAGCACAGACGCGATCAGCACAGCCATTCGCATAGGGGCCAGGCTAGCGGGCCGACACGCAATCCCTGGCCAGGCGCGGCGGTAGTCCATTGCTAACGTCGGGTGATGCACGAACACACCGTCCGCGCGACCATCGCCTCGGGCACGATCGAGGGCTTCACCCGCGACGGCGTGCACCGCTGGCGTGGAATTCCCTATGCGCGCCCGCCGGTGGGCCCGCTGCGGCTGCGCGCGCCACAGCCGGTTCAGCCGTGGCGCGGCGTCCGGTACTGCCACGGATACGGCAACTGTGCGCCTCAGCAACGCATGTACACGATGCTGGCGCCGGGCAAGTACCAACCGATGAGCGAGGACTGTCTGACGCTCAACGTCGTGACCCCGAAGAAGCGGTTCGATTCCGCACTGCCGGTCATGGTCTTCATCCACGGCGGCGGCTACTTCATGGGGACCTCGGCCACGCCGATCTACGACGGCGCGGCACTGGCCCGCAAGGGGTGTGTGTACGTCTCGGTCAACTACCGCCTCGGCGCGCTCGGCTGTCTCGACCTGTCGTCGTTGTCCAACGGGACCTTCACCATCGACGACAATCTCTACCTGCGCGATCTGGTCATGGCGCTGCGCTGGGTGCGCGACAACATCGCGGTGTTCGGCGGCGACCCCGACAACGTGACGATTTTCGGTGAGAGCGCGGGTGCGCACGCCGTGGCCACGCTGCTGGCGGTGCCCGCCGCCAAAGGCCTGTTCGCCAAGGCGATTTCGGAGAGTCCCGCGGCCGGCATGGTGCGCACGCCGGAGGTGGCCGAGCAGTACGCGACGAGGTTCGCCGAGATGCTGGGCGCGGGGGTGGGCGACGGCGCCGACGCGGTGATGGCGGCTCGGCCGGCCGAACTGGTAACCGCGTTCGAACGGCTCATCAAGCAGGGGCAGCGCGAGATGCTCGGTGCCTTTGCGGCCGGGCCGACGAGCGGAACCGATTACCTGCCACTGGATCCGGTGGAGGCGATGCGCAGCGGAAAGGCGCACCGGCTGCCGCTCATCGTCGGGACGAACGCCGAGGAGGCCAACCTCTTCGGCCGTTTCCTCAAGCTGCTGCCGATGAACGAGCCGATGATCGAACGACTGCTCGCCGAAGCGGAACCCGAGGAGCGGCAGCGCATCACCGCGGCCTACCCGGGTTATCCGGACCAGAAGGCATGCGTGCAGTTCGGCGGGGATTTCGCGTTCGGCTCGGCCGCCTGGCAGATCGCCGAGGCGCACAGCCGCCACGCGCCGACGCACCTGTACCGCTACGACTACGCGCCGCGGTCGTTGCGATGGTCGGGGCTCGGCGCCACGCACGCCACGGAACTGCTGGCGGTCTTCGACGTGTACCGCAGCCGGTTCGGGCGTCTGCTCACCGCGGTCGGTGACCGCCGGACCGCCCTGCGCGTCAGCGATGACATCCAGCGCCGCTGGCGCGAATTCGCCCGCACCGGCGTCCCCGGCGACGACTGGCCCGCCTACACCAGCGCCGACCGTGCCGTGCGAGTCTTCGATCACCGCCCGCGGATCGAGTTCGACCCGCACGCCGCCCGCAGGGAGGCGTGGGAGAGCTTCTCGCTGGTCTCGCGATAACGGTGGCGCCGCCACCCGAACAGGTCACATGGAGGTGACGAGTGCCCATCATCAACGTCGTGGAGCGCCCCGCAGAACTGAGCGCCGAGTGGCTGACGTCAACGGTCGGCGCACTGGTGGCGGACTTCTCGTACGAGCGCATCGGCACGGGGCAGATGAGCGAGTGCTACCGCGTCGCGCTGACATACGCGGCTGAGGGCTCAGGTCCCGCGACGGTTGTGCTCAAGGTGGCCGCCAGCGATCCGGTGAGCAGGCAGACCGGGCTGGCGCTGGGCCTCTACGAGCGCGAGGTGCGGTTCTACACCGACATCGCGCCGCGGATCGGGGGACCGGTGGCGCCGTGCTTCTCCTCGGGGCTCAACCCCGAGACCGGTGCCTTCCATCTTCTGCTCGGCGACGCCGGACCCGCGATCGTCGGCGACGAAATCCGCGGCGCCTCAGCCGAACAGGCCATGCTGGCACTGTCCGAGCTGGGCCGGCTGCACGGACCGCTGCTCGGCGATCCCGCGGCCGCCAGCGTCGAGTGGCTCAACCGTGAGGCGCCGGTCAACCAGGCGTTGATCGCAGGGCTGTATGCGGGGTTCGCCGAACGCTATGCCGACAGGATCGCGCCTGCGCACCGTGAGGTGTGCGAGCGGCTGATCGACGCATTCGACGCCTACATCGCCGCCGAGTCCGCACCCGGCCGGGTCAAGGGGCTCGTGCACGGCGACTACCGCCTCGACAACATGCTGTTCGGGCAGCCCGGCGCGGACCGTCCGCTGACGGTGGTCGATTGGCAGACCGTCACCTGGGGACCGGCGATGACCGACGTCGCGTACTTTCTCGGCTGTGCGCTGCCCGTCGAGGTACGTCGCGAGCACTACGACGCGCTGTTGTCTGCCTACCACTCGGCGCTCGGTCCCGACGCCCCGATCACCATCGACGATGTCCGAGACGGGGTGCGCAGGCAGACGTTCGGTGGGGTGATGATGGCGATCATCTCGTCGATGCTCGTGGAGCGCACCGAGCGCGGCGACGAGATGTTCATGACGATGCTGCACCGCCACTGCGAGCATGTGCTCGACGTCGATGCGCTGGCCACCCTGCCGGAACCCGTTACACCCGAACCCCTTACGCCGACTGCCGACGACGAAGGCGAACACCCGCCCGGTGACGAACCGCTGTGGAACGAGAGCTGGTACTACGACTTCGTCGACCTCGAGCAGGAGATCGGCGGATGGGTGCGTCTCGGGCTGTACCCGAACCTGGACAAATCGTGGATCAACGGCCTGGTGTGCGGGCCGGGCATCCCGACCTACGCACTGCTCGACTTCGAAGGCACCGGCGACATCGATCTGATCCTCACGGCCACCGAACCGCTCAAGACCTATCGCGTCACGATGCGGGGCCGCGGTGAGGCCTACGACGATCCGGCGGCGCTGCTGCGCAACGAATCCGGGCGGCCCGTCGACGTGTCGATGGAACTCGAGTACACGACCGCGGGCGCGCCGTATCTGTACCGGATCACGCCGCGTTACGAGATCCCGTGCACAGTGTCGGGCACTGTGTCCGTCGACGGCCGCGAGTTCACGTTCACCGACGTCCCGGGCCAGCGTGACCACTCCTGGGGTGTACGCGACTGGTGGGCGATGGACTGGGTGTGGAGCGCGTTGCACCTCGACGACGGCACCCGCCTGCACGGCGTCGACATCCGCATTCCGGGCGCCCCGCCGCTCGGCATCGGTTATGTGCAATCGGCGGGTCAACCGCTGATCGAACTGCAGGCCGTCACCGCGCGAGAGACGTTCGCCGACAACGCGTTACCCGTCGAGACGACACTGACGCTCACGCCTGGCGACGTGACCGTCACCGCGGAGGTGCGTGGCCACGCGCCTGTGCTGCTGGTGTCGCCCGACGGCCGTATCAGTCACTTTCCCCGCGCCTGGGCGACGGTCACGACGGCCGACGGCCGCAGGGGCGTGGGCTGGCTGGAGTGGAATCGCAACCAGGACTGACGGCCCCGCGCACCTGTGCTGTGCCCCTCTGTTGCGCGAGCGTGCGTGTTTGCACACGACACGCCGCGCCATGACAGCATTTTGCGCACGCTCGCGGCACGCTGAGTGACGTGATGGTGCTCAAGTCGGTGATGTTGTTCGTCCTTGCCGCGGTGCTCGAGATCGGCGGCGCGTGGCTCGTGTGGCAGGGCGTGCGGGAGCACCGCGGGTGGTGGTGGATCGGTGCGGGCGTGATGGCCCTCGGCGCTTACGGCTTCGTCGCCGCGTTTCAGCCCGACGCCCACTTCGGCCGGGTGCTGGCGGCGTACGGCGGAGTCTTCATCGCCGGATCACTCGCCTGGGGCATGGTCGCCGACGGCTTTCGGCCCGATCGCTGGGATGTCACGGGCGCGCTGATCTGTCTGGCCGGCGTGGGGCTGATCATGTACGCGCCGCGCTGACGCACGTTCGCGGGCGCTCGACCGTGCGCGAAGTGCTGAATTTTCGCGGCGTGTCGTGTGCAAACACGCACGCTCGCGCAACAGAGGGTTACGTGAGATGGGCGCTGTCGTCGTCGAGATC
>NZ_LZMD01000060.1 GCF_001668575.1 Mycobacterium sp. 1164985.4 | reverse complement strand
CCGGAAGCTAAGCCTGCCAGCGCCAATGATACTGCCCCACACGGGCGGAAAAGTAGGACACCGCCGAACACAAATTAAGCCCTGTGGCCCCCAATTCGATTGGGGGCCACAGGCATTTGTGTATCCAGTCGTTTCAGTCGAAGAGCGTCATTGCCGGTGACACCCTGCTTTTCTCCATCTCGAGAAGCGCTCGCTTTCGATCGAGGCCACCGCCGTACCCTGTCAAGCTCCCGTTGGCGCCGATGACGCGATGGCACGGAACGATGATCCCAATCGGGTTGTGCCCGTTGGCCAAACCGACTGCCCGAAAGGCGCCGGGGGCCCCGATCTGGCAAGCGATCTCGCCGTACGACCGTGTTTCTCCGTACGGAATCGTCAGGAGCGCGGCCCAGACCTTCTTCTGAAACGCCGTGCCCACCATGTCGAGTCGGAGATCGAACTCCGTCAGATCGCCGGCGAAATAGGCCTGCAGCTGTTCAACCGCGTCCGGGAACGCGCCGTCGTCGGCGACCCAGCCTTCGCGGCTCGGCTCGTAGGTCTGATCGACCATCCTAAGATGCATCAGCCGGTCATCGCGACCTGCCAACGTCAGTTGACCGACCGGGCTCTGCGTCGTGCGAAATCGTAAGGCTGTCATCACTTCTCCTTCGGCGGCCAGAAATTGACCGCATGATCGAGCGCGGTCCACAGGTGCTGCGTGACGTACGAACGCCACGGTCGCCAGCGGACGCTGTGTTCGGCGAGCGCACGCGCATCGCCGGGCAGGCCTAGTTGTTCGGCGGCGAGCCGCACGCCGAGATCGGTCACCGGGAAGGCGTCGGGGTCGCCGAGGCCGCGCATCGCGATGATCTCCGCCGTCCACGGACCGATCCCCGGCAGAGCCCGAAGCTGCTCACGCGCGTTGTCCCAATCGCAACCCGCGTCCAACACCACGTCACCCGCGGCCAGGGCGCGGATCAGCGCCGTCAGCGAACGCTGTCGTGACTTTGGAAACGCCAGATGCGCGGGGTCGATCTCGGCGAGACGATCGACGGCCGGAAACACGTGTGTCAGAACGCCATTCACGTCGGTGATCTGTTCACCGTACGCCGATGCCAGTCGGCCGGCGTGCGTACACGCCGCCTTCACCGACACCTGCTGACCGAGCACCGCCCGCACCGCCAGTTCCTGTTCGTCGACGGTCCGCGGTATCCGTTGGCCCGGGGCCTTGGCTACCAAGGCGCTCAGATCGTCATCGGCGCTGAGCGCATCGACGACCGCTTCGGGATCGGCATCGAGGTCCAGGAGGCGTCGGCAGCGGGCGATGGCCGTGGCCAGATCGCGGAAGTCGTCGAGGACCACCCGGCATTGCACGTGGTCCGGTTGCGGTGTGAGCGCGACGATTCCGCAGCCGTTGGGTAACCGCAGCGTGCGTCGGTAGGTGCCGTCTCTCACCTCCTCGACGCCGGGCACCGCGCTGGCCGCCAGATGGCCGAACAACCCCTCGTATGCGAACGGTGTGCGGACCGGCAGCCGCAGGGAGATGGCTCCGGCGACGCCGTCACCCCCGCCGAACCGTGCCCGCGCACGCTCGCGCAGGACGGTGGGCGCCACGTCGTACACCGTGCGAACGGTGTCGTTGAACTGGCGGATGCTGGAGAAACCCGACGCAAACGCGACGTCGCTGAAGGGCAACTCCGTGGTCTCGATGAGCACCCGCGCCGTCTGCGACCGCTGCGCCCGCGCCAATGCGAGTGGATTGGCACCCACCTCCGCCTGCAGAAGCCGCTCGAGCTGGCGCGTCGTGTATCCGAGTTTGGCGGCCAGCCCGGTGACACCCTCGCGATCGACGACGCCGTCGGCGATCAGCCGCATCGCCCGCGCCACGACATCGCCCCGAATGTTCCACTCCGGCGAACCGGGGGAGGCGTCCGGCCGGCAGCGCTTGCAGGCGCGGAAGCCGGCCTTCTGGGCGGCCGCCGCGGTCGGGTAGAACCGCATGTTGCGCGCGTACGGCGGGCGAACAGGGCAGCTCGGCCGACAGTAGATCTTGGTGGTCAGCACCGCGGTGACGAACCAGCCGTCGAACCGGGCGTCCTTGGATTGGACGGCTCGGTAGCAGCGGTCGAAATCGTCGTGCATGCTTTTCACCATTACACGCACGCACCGACAAGACTGGCGGAAAACCGACATGGTCGTCGGGGTGCGCGGCGGGTCCGACTCCACGGTGTCGGCGTCGAATTGCTTGACCACGGATGGCCCCCACCGTACGTTGGCTCAAACAGTCGTACATTTCAGCAATGCGGAGGCCGATGGCTGGCGGGCAGCGCGTCGCGATCATCACCGGGGCGGCTCGCGGCCAAGGCAGGGCCCACGCCGCGCGTCTGGCCGCCGACGGTATCGACGTGATCGCCGTCGACATCTGCGCCGACATCGAGACCATTCCCTACCCGATGGGAACGCGCGACGAGCTCGAGGAAACCTGCCGCCTGGTGGAGAAGGCGGGACGTCGCGCAAGCCTCCAGGTCGCCGACGTCCGTGACTTCGGCCAAGTCCAGCAAGCCTTTTCGGACGGAATCGAGGAGTTGGGTGTCGACTGTGCGGACATCGTGATCGCCAATGCCGGCGGATGTGCTTACCCGTCGGACGTCGACGAGGCCCGCGCGTTCAAGGATGCGGTCGACATCATGCTGGCCGGAGTGTGGAACACCGTGAAGGCTTCGACGCCCGCGCTCGTCGAGGCCGGCCGACCCGGCGCCGTGGTGCTGACCAGTTCCACGGCAGCGGTCAAAGGCTTCACCGGCGGATGGGGTGGTCTCGACGGCTATACGGCGGCGAAAGCCGGAATCCTCGGATTGATGCGGGTGTTCGCGAATTCGCTTGGTCCGCACAACATCCGCGTCAACGCGATCCTGCCCACCGGTGTGGACTCCGGTATGACGCGCAACGACGCTTTCATGGACTGGATCGCAACCGTCGCCGAGCGGCCGCTGACGAACCTCCGCAATCTCCTGCCTGACGTCAACATCCTTCAACCCGAAGACATTGCCGACGCCGTGGCGTGGCTGGTCTCCGAACGGGGGCGCTACATCACCGGGGTGTGCCTTCCGGTCGACGCCGGGTTCTGCAACGTGTAATGCACGTGCGAAGCGAGCCGATCCTCGGCCCTGTCACTGCCAGTCGACCAGGTCGTCCGCCAGCTCGGGAGCGACGTCGAAAATCGCCTGCGACGCAACGGCCATGTGCTCACGCATCAGCTCACGCGCCGCGTCGGGGTCACCCGCCTCGATGGCATCGGCGATGCGGATGTGGTCGAAGTGCAGCCGGGTCCTGGTCATGTCGCTGAAGAGGTTGGCGCCGCCCTGGGCGGTGCGGCTCGAAAAGATGTGGCTCACCGATTCGGTGAGGAGGTCGAGCGCGGGGTTCGGACAGATGTCGCGGACGAATACATGAAAGCGACTGCCGGAGTCGACGTAGTCGTAGCTGGACAGGTTCTGCTCGGTCACCCGGGCCATGCCGCGGCGGCTCTCCTCGACCATCTGCCCGACGATGTCGGGGTCGGCCGATCCGTCCCGAACCCGCAGCGCCGCCCGTTCCGCGGCGAGCGGTTCCAGGTAGATCATCGACTCGTTGACGTCGCGCATCGTGGCGCGGGCGAGCTGCAGATGCATCGTCATCGTCTCGCCGAAGCGTTGCGGACCGCGGCGCCCGACGACCGGGCCGCCGCCGTTGCCGCGACGAATCTCGACGATGCCCTGGAGCTCCAGCACCCGCAGCGCCTCACGGATCGACGCCCGTCCGACACCGAACTCGCTGGCCATCGCCTGTTCGGTGGGTAGCGGGCTACCGGGTGAGAGCTGGTCGAGCGCTATCCGTCGGACGATGTCCTGAGCTATTCCCAACGAGAGCTTGCCGCGACGAATCCGGGCCATCATCTCGTGGCGCGGATCGTCGGCCAGGCAGTCGTCGATCGACATCGGAGATACCGCCTCGAGGTGGGATCAAGGGTCTGAATAGTCGGACATTCAGCGTACTCCGGCACTCGCGGAAGCCTTGTGCCGAGGCCAAATATAGGTATATTTGAGCCGTCGCCGTTACGACGGACGCCGAGCCCTTCCGTCGACGCCGGCATCAGGAGGACGCGATGCCGCTGCAGGAACAACACCAGATCATCTCCGTCGACGATCATCTCGTCGAACACCCCCGCGTGTGGCTCGACCGGCTACCAGCGCGGTGGCACGAGGACGCACCCCAGATCAAAGAGGTCAACGGCAGCCAGTTATGGCATTACAACGGCGAACGATTTCCCACCATCGGGCTCAACGCCGTCGCGGGTAAGCCGCGAGAGGAGTGGGGTGTCGACCCCGTGCGCTACGAGGACATGATTCCCGGGTGCTACGACCCCGCGATGCGGGTCAAAGACATGGATGTCGACGGTGTGCACGCGGCGCTGTGCTTTCCGTCGTTCCCCGGATTCGCGGGAAGCACCTTCTTCCGCGGTAAGGACAAGGACCTCGCGGCGCTGTGCATGCAGGCGTGGAACGACTTCTACATCGACGAATGGTGCGCCACGGCCCCGGACCGATACATCCCGCTGGGGATGGTGCCGTTCTGGGACATCGACGCGGCGGTGGCCGAGGCCGAACGCCTCGTTTCGAAGGGCGCGCGAACCATCTCCTTCCCCGACACCACATCGGTATTCGGCCTCCCGTCGTTCCACACCGATCACTGGGATCCGTTGTGGCAGGTGTGTTCCGATGCCGACCTTCCGGTGTCGCTGCACTTCGGCGCCGGCGGATATGTGCCCGGCTTCTCGTTCTCCGGCGCGCCGTTCGCCCCGAAGACGATGAAGAGCAAGGCCGCTCCGTTCGCGGTGGCGATCGCGGTGTTCGCCACGAACTCTTGGTGGACGACGGTCGACCTGCTGTTGTCCGGCAAGCTCCAGCAGTTCGAAAACCTGAAATTCTCTTTGGCCGAGGGCGGCATCGGCTGGGTGCCCTACATGCTGGAACGAACGGACTTCACCTGGGAGCGGCACCGCTACTACCAGGACATCGACTTCGATGCGCGGCCGTCGGAGTTGTTCCATCAGCACTTCTGGACCTGCTTCATCGACGACGACCACGGTGTGGAGAGCCGGCACAAGATCGGCGTCGACCGCATCATGTTGGAAAGCGACTTCCCGCACTCGGATTCGAACTGGCCGAATTGCCGTAAGCGGGCCGCCGAGGCTCTCGCCCGCGTGCCCGACGACGAGGTGGCGATGATCGCCGAGACCAATGCGCGCACCTTGTTCCACTTCCCGCGTTAGACCGAAAAGCCGGCGCGGTCAGGTGATCGCGCCGCCGATCTTCAAGTTCATGATCGTCTCGTCGTCGTAACCGCAGGCGCGCAACAGGTCGTCCGTGTGCTCGCCGTGTCCCGGTGCGGGCTGCAGATCGGTTGCGGCCTCGTCGAACTGAACGGGTGCCGGCACCAGTGGCAGCCGGGCGCCGTTGTCATAGTCGACAATCGTGAAGAAGCCGTTGTCCCAGGCCTGCTGGTCGTTGAGCGTCTCACGTGGTGACTGCACAATGCTCCACTGGCCTTCTTGCTTGTCCAGGACGGTCTTCCAGTGCTCCAGCGGTTCTTTGGCGAACAGCTCATCGAGCAGCTCAACGCACCGCTCGATATTCTTGCGTCGACACGAGGCGGTCGCGAACCGCGGATCGTCGATCCATTCGGGCCGGCCGACGGCCTGGCAGAAGCCCGGCCAGTACCGGTCGGCTTCGAGCATGGCGAGGAAGACGAAACGGTCGTCGGCGGTTCGGTACACATTGGCCAGGGGATTGCCCGGACGGCGGCGATCACCCTTGGCCAGTTGATCGCGACCGGTGACGTAACTGCCCGCGATGCTCGACTGCATGGCCCACAAGCCCGCCGACAACAGCGACGCATCGACGACGGCACCCTCTCCGGTGCGCTCGCGGTTGTAGAGCGCGGCGCAGATACCGCCCGCGAGGTTCAGTCCAGCCTGGATGTCGCCGACCGCCGGGCCCGGCAGGTTGATCGGATAGTCGTAGTCTGCGGGCATGGCCGCGGTCGCCAGACCCGCTCTGGCCCAATAAGAGATCCCGTCGAAACCGCCGCGGTCGGCGTCGGGCCCGCGTACACCGTGACCGGTTCCTCTGGCGTAGATGATGCGCGGATTCCGGGCGCGGACGTGTTCGGCGTCGATACGCAGCCGCTGCCGGGCCGGCCCCAGGAAGTTGGTCAGGAAGACGTCGGCCCGCTCGACGAGGGACATCAGCGCCTCGTATCCGTCGGGATGCGCGATGTCGATTCCCGCACAACGCTTTCCGCGGTTGAGCACCTCCCACAACATCGTCACGCCGCCGTCGCCCGGCTTGACCCCGAACGCGGCCAGTCCGCGGATCGGGTCGCCGGTCTCGGGATGCTCGACCTTGACGACGTCGGCGCCCCAGTCCGACAGGGCGCTGGCCGCGGCCGGTACGAACCCGTAGAGCGCCACCTCCAGCACTCGCACACCAGCCAGCACCTTGGTCACGTCAGTCTCCTCCCGCGCTGTCAGGGATCGGTACCCATTGCGGTACCAGTACGCCCGCCGCATCGGGGTGGGTGACGAACCGCATGCGCTGCCCCTCGCGCAGCGACGGTGCACCATCGAGGTGCGTGACCAGTCGGACCGTCGGATGCGCCACGAGCGCGACCAGCGCGATCGTGTACGGAACCGCGAACGCGCGATGTACCGGATGATGGACGACGGCCCAGGAATACAGCGTCGCCGCGCCGTCGACCTCGCGCCAGCCCAGGTCGGTCGACGCGCAGCGAGGACATTGCGGCCGGGGCAGGTGGACCGGTGAATCGCAGGTGTCACACCACTGGACCGCGACCACGCCGCGTTGTGCTGCCTGCCAGAAGCCGCCGGTGTCGGGGTCGTCCACAACGGGGGAGGGCGCGTCGGTCAAGGCAGCCCTAGGTTCCGGTGGTGAGCATCAGGGCGCCGGTCGCGGTCGGTAGGCCGGACGTCACGAGGCACACCTCGGCGCCGGGTACCTGGCTGGTCGACGTCCCGCGGATCTGTCGAACCCCTTCCACCACATGGTTGAGGCCGTGGATGTAGCCCTCCGACAGGTTGCCGCCCGCCGTGTTGATGGGTAGGCCGCCGCGGGGGCGCAGTGCGCCACTCGCGGCGAACGGACCGCCCTCGCCCTTGGCGGCAAAGCCGTAGTCCTCCAACTGGAGCAGCACGGTGATGGTGAAGCAGTCGTAAAGTTGCGCCACGTCGATGTCTTGTGGCCCCAAACCGGCTCTGCTGTAGAGGGTCTCGGCGGTTCGCTTCGACGGTTGCTCGACGAGGTTCTCGCGCATGAGTGCGCCAAACACCAGCCCCGGTTGCTGATACGCATCGGCGCCCTGGGCCACCGCGCGGATGGACACGGGCGGTGCGGCAGTGTCGCGTGCGCGTTCACTCGAAGTCACCACGACGGCGCAGGCGCCATCGGTTTCCAGGCAGTAGTCGTAGAGGCGCAGAGGATCGGTCACCGGCCGGGAGTCCAGATAGTCGGCCAACGTCATCGATCTGCCGTGCATCTGCGCGGCGGGATTGGCGTTCGCATGCTCGCGGCAGGCTACGGCGATGGCGCCCAGATGCTCTGGCTCGGTGCCGAATTCGATCATGTGACGGCGCGCGATCAAGGCGAACATCTGGCCCGGCGCCATCAGACCGTAGGGCTGGAAGAACTCGTCGTAGGAGCCGTTTCCCCCGACCGGCATGCTCTGTCGTCGTCCGCGGCCGAAACGCGCCCCCGAGCGCCCGTTGAGGGATCGGAACACCAGCACCGACCGGGCCAACCCGCCGGCGATCGCCGCGCACGCCTGCGCCACCATCCCGGCCGGGGCCGATCCGCCGGTGCCGGTGGACCCCCAGTAGGTCAGGGCCGGCAGGCCGAGCACGTCGGCCAGGTCGTTGTGGCGCACGGTGTCCTGTTCGCAGCGCACGATGCCGTCGACGTCGGCCGGTGTCAGGCCCGCGTCGGCGATCGCGGCCGTGCAGGCCTGCGCCGCAAGCGCCAGTTCCGTGCGGCCGGACTTCTTGCTGTAGTCGGTGGCGCCGATGCCGACGATCGCGCAACGGTCGCGCAGCGGGTGCGGTGCCGTCGGCGCGGACATGCAAAGCACCCTAGCGTCAAACACCTCAAATATGACAGTATTCGGACTGGCCGCCGTCGGGCGCTGTCCGCGACGCAGCCCGGCGGCACGTGAACTCGGAGGTTGCGAATGACCGGCACACTCGACGCCCCGGCGCCGGAGATTCCGATCGATCTGTACTCGGCCAAATCGTTCAGCAGCGGCCACCCCTTCGAGCAGTACCGGTGGCTTCGGGCCAATGCGCCCGTCTACAAGCACCCAGCGCCGGACGGCGGCTTCTTCTGGGCGGTGACGCGCAACGCCGACATCCGCTATATCGAGCACCATCCCGAGTTGTTCCAGTCCTCGCCGTCGGTCGGCATCGTCGACGCGGAGATCGAGGTCGGCTTCCTGTCCATGGACGCACCGCGGCATGCACACTTCCGCAAGGTGATCGCCCCACGACTGGTCCCCGCGCGGGTGAAGCACATGCTCCCAAACCTGCAGGAACTTGCGACCGGGATCGTCGACGAGGTGGCCGGTCTAGGGGAGTGCGACGTCGTCGAACTCGCCGGGCAAATGGCCGGGTACACGGCGGCAGCCCTGCTCGGCATCCCTCGCGAACACGGCCACCGCCTCCATGAGTTGTTCATGATCACGCACAGCTCCCCAGACATCGTGGGCGAGGGGGCTTTTCACGCCGCGTTCATCGAGATGGCCGGCATGGGCTTCGAGGCGTTCGCCGCGAAGAAGGCGAATCCGGCCGATGACGTGTTGAGCGCCTACGCCAACATGGAGGTCGACGGCCGCCCGATTACGGACATGGAATTCATCGGCAACTTCATCCTCCTCAGCGACGGCAGCCTCGACACCTCACGCAACCTGATATCGGGCGGGATGAAGCTGTTGTTCGACCATCCCGACGTGCGTCGGCGCCTGACCGCCGATCTCGATGGGCTGCTTCCCGGGGCGATCGAGGAGATGCTGCGGCTGCTCTCGCCGGTGGTGTACATCCGACGCCTGGCCACCCGGGACACCGAGTTGGCCGGGCAGCCGATCGCCAAGGACGAGCGCGTGGTGATGTACTACGGGTCCGGTAACCGCGACGAACGCGTCTACGACGATCCCGAAGCATTCGACATCGACCGTAAACGCGGCGAGCACATCGCCTTCGGGGGCGGCGGCCCGCACTTCTGCGTCGGTTCCCATCTGGGTCGGGCGGAAGGCGCGGTGATGATCCGCGAGTTGCTCACCCGGCTGCCCGATATCGAACAGGCCGGCCCTGAGACGTGGGCGGCGACCAGCCTCACCTCGGGCCTGTCCTCTCTTCCCGTCCGGTTCACACCCGTCTGAGCGGACCTTCGAAGTCCCTGCTAACGAACCGGTTTCGGCGCGCTAACGATTCGAGCGTGCTTCTCGATCTCAGGTGCGCAACGAGGAATGTCGTGGTGTCGTGGAAGCGATGTCGAAACCAACCTTGCTTCTCCTTGGTGCTGTGGCCGCATGCTCGACCGCGGCCGTGTTCGCCGTGCCGCCGGCGCTCGCCGCGCCGGCGACGGATGGCCAGGGTTACGCCGACTCGACCGCGCGTTGCGCCGCGTCCGACGAGGCCGTGGTTTACGGCACCACCGCGACCTCGCGGGTGGCGATCTGCAAGACGCCCAAGGGCAGCTACGAATACCGTGGCGTGCGGCTGCGCGACGGCGCGAAACTGATCAGAATGGCCACCAAATCGGGCGATACTTTCACGGTTTACAACGACGGCTTCAGCTACACCGTCTCGGAGAAGTCGCTGGTTCTCGCGGAGGGCTCGCGGGTCATCCGCGACGAGGCGTGGCTAGATTTTCAGGGTGCCTCCTCTTCTTCCTCATCTCCGTCGGGGCCCGGAATGTCGCCGCCCCCAGCGGATTCGACGCCGACGACGTCCGCGAAGCCCCTGCCGCCGCCTCTGCCGGCGGAAGAGGGGCACACCGACAGCTGAGGGTGACCCTTTTATCGACGATCTGCGGCAGAACTCGAAACCTCGCCTTTGTCAGTCGCGTTCCTGGACTAGCCGCGCTCGCGCGACCCCGGCGGCTCCGTCGCCGGTGATCAACCACAGCGTCGTCAGTTGCGAGACGAGGTCGTCCACCGTGATGCGGGCGCTTCCATCGACAAAGGCCAAGATCGCATCGGCGGTGCCGCCGACGACGAACGCGGGCGCGATCAACGCCAGCGGATCGTGTTCGAGTTCTACACCGTGAACGGCACGCGCGTGACCGATCAGAACACCGGTCAGGCTGCGCATCACCGCGACCCGGTGTGCGCGCATCGCCGGAGTCGCCGCCACGCCACCCAACAGCACCCGCGCCCGACGCGGGTCGTCGACCAAGCTGTGCACGAGGGCGCCTACAGCCACGAACGCCTGTTGTGCAAGGGATTCCGACTGCGCAGCGGCCACCGCCGTCACGGTCGCCTCGCGCACCGCCGCGGCGATCTCGTCGATCACCGCGTCGGCGACCGCGTCGACATCAGCGAAGCTTTCGTAGAAGTACCGCTTGTTGAGTCCGGCGTCGGCGCACAGCCGCTCGACGGTGATGTCGCGCCACTCGTCGCGGCCCATCACCTCCAGGGCCGCCTCGAGCAGGCGCGAGCGGCGTTGCTGGCGGCGTTCCGCACCGGAAACGCCCCCGTAGCTGCGCGGTGACGACGGGGCCATGGGTCGATCGTCGCACCCCCGGCGCGTCGAGGGAGAAGCCATTGACAACAGTTCGGCAAATTTGGCACGGTTACGTACCAGATAGTCGACGAAGGGCTCGGCCGATGATCAACCTCCTGGATGCCGTCGCTCCGCCGACCTCACTGGTCGACGCGCGGCAACGACTTCAGGGAATGGGCGCGTCGATCGCGAACCGCTGGCCGAGCCCCGACCGCCCGCTGGCCAAACCGCCGGCTGGGTCGGGACTGGCCCCGGTGATGGGCAACTACGGGGCGCCGTACCTCGGCCATGTCCTCGCCTCGCTCGCCGATCCGCTGGAGTTCGCACGGCACCGCTACGCGAAGTACGGCCCGGTGTCGTGGGCCGGCGGCGTTGGGTTTCGCGTCGTCGCGCTGATGGGACCCGAAGCGCTCGAGGCCGCGTGGGTCAATCGCGACAAGGCGCTGTCGAGCACGCGCGGATGGCAACCGGTGATCGGCCCCTTCTTCCATCGCGGCATCATGCTGCTCGACTTCGAGGAACACCGCGATCATCGACGCATCATGCAGCGGGCGTTCACGCGCACGGCGCTCAACACGTATCTCGCGTGCACCGCCGACGGCATCGACCGCGGTCTGGCGACATGGCAACCGGCCACCCGATTCCCGATGTATCCGTCGATCAAGCAACTGCTGTTGCGACAGGCCGCCGAGGTGTTCGTCGGGACCGCGCTCGGCGCGGAATCCGATCAACTCATCGGCGACTTCCACGACACCGTCCACGGCGGCCAGGCGATCATCCGCGCGGACGTTCCCGGCGGGACGTGGGCGCGCGGCCTGCGGGCTCGCAAGCGCCTCGAGCGTTACTTCGGCGGGCAGATCGCGGACCGGCGCCGGGGCGACGGCACCGATTTGTTCTCGATGCTGTGCCGCAGCGAATCCGAAGACGGGCAACGCTTCACCGACGCCGACATCGTCAACCACATGATCTTCCTGCTGATGGCCGCTCACGACACCACGGCGATCGCGCTGGCCATGCTCGTCTACGAGCTGGGCCGAAATACGCACTGGCAGAACATTCTTTGGGAAGAGGCCGTCGATCGTCCGATCGACGCGCCCACCCTCGACGACCTCGAGCGGTACCCGATGCTGGACGCGGCGTTCAAGGAGGTCCTGCGTATGTACGCCCCTGCCGGAACCCTGTTCCGACAGGCCATCCGCGACACCGAGATCTGCGGACACTACATCCCGCGCAAGAGCCAGATCGCGATCAGTGTGCACGCGTCGATGCGGCTGCCCGACTGGTGGCCCGCCCCCGACACGTTCGACCCCTCGCGGTTCAGCGACGCCGACAACCGCGTGGCCGTCAACCGGTACGCATTCGCGCCCTTCGGCGGGGGCGCCCACAAGTGCATCGGCCAGCAGTTCGCCGACATGACGGTCAAGACCGTGATGCTCAAGCTGTTGCGCCGGTTCCGTTGGAGCGTGCGCGACGGGTACCGCGTCCCGCTCACGTGGGGCACCGGGCCGACCCCCGCCGACTCATTGCCGATCGAACTCCAACGGCTCGGGTGAGCGCCGGCTAGTAGCGCCTACTGTTCGGGCAGCGTGGCCAGCGCGGCGCTCAGCGACTCCATGGTCCGGTCACGCTCGTCGCCCATGCCGACCAGCGTGTCGACGATCAGCGGGCCGAGTATCTGCGTCAGGCCGTGGCCCTCGTGCCCGAAGAAGCCCGCGATCTCGAGAAGCACCGCACCGTGGCTGATGCTCCACAGCCGTCCCGCGACCGCGGCCTCGCCGTCGTCGCGGATGCGGTCGGCCTCGATCATCCGGCGCACGCCGTCGAGGAGCGCCTCGAACGACATCGCCCACTCGCTGCGGGCGGTCGCACTGCCGGTGACGGTGAGGTCGGCGTGATACCGGTTCAATGACTCGGCCGCCGTGCCGAACATCATCTGGTAGCGCTGCGGGTTCTGCAGCGCGAATTCGCGGTAGCGCCCGCCCATCACGAAGAAGTCGGCGACGGGATCCTCGGTCTGGGGCACCTCGGTCAACGCGCGCGTGAAGCGGACGAACGATTCTCCGGCAATCGCGTCGATCAGCCCCGACATCCCACCGAAATGCGTGTACACCGCCATCGTGGAGGTCCCGGTCTCGGCGGCGAGCTTGCGCGCGCTGAGGGCGGCCAGACCATCTCGTTCGAGGATGCGGATGCCGGCTTCGACCAGCTGCTCCCGCGGACCACCGCCGTTCACCCTTGCCATGCTGCCATAACGGTGTTATACAGGACACACCATAACGCTGTTATAAGGGTGTCCCGATGACGAACCGTTACCTCGAAGGCGCCTTCGCGCCGATCCACGAAGAGCACACGCTGACCGATCTCGAGGTCGTCGGGACGATTCCCGACCATCTCGACGGCCGGTACCTGCGCAACGGGCCGAACCCGATCGGAGCGCTCGATCCCGAGCTGTACCACTGGTTCATCGGCGACGGAATGGTGCATGGCATCCGCATCCGCGAAGGCCGGGCGGAGTGGTACCGAAACCGGTGGGTCCGTGGTCCGCAGACCGCTAGGGCGCTGGGGGAGAAGTCGCCGAGGGGCGATTTCCCGATCTCGGGCATCGGTGCGAACACCAATGTCATCGGGCACGCGGGTAAGACACTCGCGTTGATCGAGTCCGGTGTCACCACCGTCGAACTCACCGACGAACTGGACACCGTCGGGGCATGTGATTTCGACGGCACGCTGACCGGCGGGTACACAGCGCATCCCAAGCGCGATCCGGAAACAGTTGAGCTGCACGCCGTTTCGTACAGCATGTACCGCGGCAACACCGTGCAGTACTCGGTGATCGGCGCCGACGGGCGCGCACGGCGCACTGTCGACATCGAGGTCGCGGGCAGCCCGATGATGCACGACTTCTCGCTGACCGAGAACCATGTCGTGTTCTACGACCTACCGGTGACGTTCGACGCCGAGACGGCGGTGCAGATGACGGTGCCGCGCGGTCTGCGCCTCGTCTCGCGGCTCGTGTTGTCGTCCCTCATCGGGCGGGTGCGCATTCCTGATCCGGTCAGCGCGCGGCAGCCGCGCGGCGAGACCAAAGATCGCCGGTTCCCGTACTCCTGGAATCCGCGCTACCCCGCGCGGATCGGCGTGATGCCACGTGACGGAGGCAATGCCGATGTGCGCTGGTTCGACGTCGAACCCTGCTACGTGTTCCATCCGATGAACGCCTATGACGACGACGGAACCATCGTGCTCGACGTCGTGCGGCATCCGAAGATGTTCGACACCAACCACCTCGGCCCGGACGAGGGACCCCCGACGCTCGATCGCTGGACGGTCGACCTCGCCGACGGTAAGGTCCGCGAATCGCGCATCGACGATCGTGGGCAGGAGTTCCCGCGTGTCGACGAACGCCGGGTCGGTAAGCGCCACCGCTACGGGTACGCCCCCAGCGTCGCAGACGGTGAGGCCGGCGACGTCCTGCTCAAGCACGACTTCGTCGGCGACCGTACCCAGTCGCGGTCGTTCGGTACGGGAAAGGTGCTCGGGGAGTTCGTTTTCGAACCGTTGTCGGCCGACGCCGCCGAGGATGACGGCGTGCTGATGGGCTATGTCTACGACCGTCGCACCGACCGCAGCGAGTTGGCTCTGCTCGACGCGCAGACCCTCGAAGACGTCGCGAGCATCAAGCTGCCCCACCGCGTGCCCGCGGGCTTCCACGGCAACTGGGTGCCGTCCTAGGATTCGCTCATGGCCGAACTGGTGCAGCGGTACCTGGACCAGATCCGCGCGGAACAAGCCGACAACAACGACGGCAAGCTGGCCGACTACATCCCGGAACTCGACCGCGTCGACCCCGACGGATTCGGCCTGTCGCTGTCCATGGCTGACGGCTATGTCTACGAGTCCGGCGACACTGCAGTCGAATTCACCATCCAATCGGTGTCCAAACCGTTCACCTACGCGCTCGCGCTCGAGTGCATCGGCATGGACGCCGTGGACGCCAAGATCGGGGTCGAACCCTCTGGTGAGGCGTTCAACGAGATAAGCGTCGACGAGAGCACGAAGACACCGAAGAACGCGATGATCAACGCCGGTGCGATCGCCGCGGTCTCCCTCGTTCCCGGGGCCACGGCCGACGACCGGTTCGCCAAGATCCACGAGTTCTATTCGACGTTCGCGGGCCGCGAACTCGCCGTCGATCACGGGGTCTACACCTCGGAGCAAGCGAGCGGCAGCCGCAACCGCGCGATCGCCTATATGCTGCAGAGTTTCGGCGTTCTCGACGGTGACCCGGACGAGATTCTGGACGTCTACTTCCGGCAGTGCTCGATCGAGGTGACGAGCACGGATCTGGCCAGGATGGCCGCGACTCTGGCGCGTGGTGGCGTCGAACCGGTGACGGGCCGACGCGTGACCACCGCGGCGGTCGTGCAGCGCACGCTGAGCGTGATGACCACCTGCGGCATGTACGACGCCACGGGCGACTGGGTGAGCGCCGTCGGCATGCCCGCGAAGAGCGGTGTCGGCGGCGGCATCGCGGCCGTGCTCCCCGGACAGCTCGGCATCGGGGTGTACTCACCGCTGCTGGACGCCAAGGGCAACAGCGTGCGGGGCGTACAGGTGTGCCGCAGTATGTCGGCGAACCTGGGGCTGCACTTCTTAGCGCACACCCGCGAGTCCCGCTCCACGATCCGCAATGCGTACGACGTCGCCGCGGGCGTGCGGATCTTCGAGCTGCACGGCGACCTGCTGTTCGCGGGGGCCGAGCAGGTGCTGCGCAGGGTGGAACGCGAACGCGACGCGTTCGACGTCGCCATCCTCGAGTTGTCGCGGGTCGACGACATCGACGACGCCGCGCGTCGCATGTTCGCCGGCATGCGCGAGTCGCTCGTCGCCGCGGGCAAGGAGGGATTCGTCGTCGATCCCGACCGGGTTCTGGAGGAGACTCCGACGGAAGGCACGGTCGCCCGGGTGTTCGGGAGCCTCGACGAGGCGCTCCGCGCCGCGGCGACCGCGCCCGGGGTGTCAGGCGGGTAGGGCCAACCGCGTCGGCTCGTCGTGCCCGCGCAGTGTCACCTCGTCACCCAATCGCCAATGTGCACACTCGCTTTCGCCGGCACCGGATATCGCGTCCGCGCTGGCGAGGACGTGACCCGGTGTCTCCTTGGCCAGTTCGCACAGCCGGGCCGCCTCGTTGACGGGCTCGCCGATCACGGTGTACTCGAAGCGTTCCCTGGCCCCGACATTGCCCGCCACCGCCTCGCCTGCGGCCACCCCGATGCCGGCGTCGAACTCGGGCACCTCCTCGTGAATGCGGCGGGCGATCGCCCTGGCGGCGGCCAGCGCCGAATCCTCGGGGTTCTCCAGCCGCACCGGGGCGCCGAACACCGCGAGCGCACCGTCACCTTCGAACTTGTTGACGAAGCCGTGGTGGCGGTCGACCTCCTCGACGACCACCGCGAAGAACCGGTTGAGCAGGTCGACGACCTCGGTGGCGCGTTTGGCCGTGACCAACTTCGTCGACCCGATGATGTCGACGAAGATCACCGCGACGTGACGCTCCTCGCCGCCGAGTTTGGGCCGCTGCTTTTCCGCCTCGGCGGCGACCTCGCGTCCGACGTGGCGTCCGAAGATGTCGCGCAGGCGCTCGCGTTCCTTCAGCCCCTGCACCATCGAGTTGAATCCCCGTTGCAGCTCACCGAGTTCGGTGCCGTCGAAAACGACCAGATCGCAGTTCATGTCGCCGCGCTCGACGTGTTTGAGCGCGGCGCGCACGGTCCGTAGCGGCGTCGCGGTCAACCACGACAGGATCCACATCAGCACGAAACCGAATGCCAACGCGAACAGTGCCAGGATGATCACGGCGACGGTGAACTGCGTCGGGGTCACATTGCGCAGAGCCAGGGTGAGGATCGCTGCCAGCAGGATGCCGAGCACCGGGACCCCGGATCCCAACGCCCACACCAACATCGTGCGGCCCATGATCCCCGCGGCGAACCGGCGCGGCGGGCGGCCCGCCTCGAGCGCCTGGGCGGCCACGGGCCGAAGCGCGAACTCGGTGAAGAGGTAACAGCTCGCCGACACCACGATGCCGGGAAAGCTGATGCCGAGCGCGACCTTCGGGATGAAGTTCACGTCCACCAACCCGTACAGCAGGGTGATCAGCGCGGTGCCCACGCCCCACAGCGCGAGCAGCACCCGCGTGAGCCGCCATGGCGCGTAGAACGTGTTGCGCTGATCGCGCAGGGTTGGTGTGCGCTCCTCGATGGCCCAACGCACGTTGTTCATCACCCGGAGGGTCGCCCAGATGACGCCGACCACGAGCGCGGCCAGGATGTAGGCGGGCGCCACGATCGCGGTGATCCAGCGGACGTCGGGGTCGAAGACGCTGGGAACCGGGAACGTCACGGTGACAACGAGGACCGCGACGCCGATGCCGATCAGGTTGGCGATCACCACGATCGTCGTCAGGATGATCTGGATCCTGATGCGACGCCGATGCTGGCTTTCGGATTCCTTGCCCAGCAGCCATGACCCGTAGTCCGGGGCGTCGGTCAGCCGTCCACTCTGGCGCGTGACCTTCTCCAGGACGCGACCCAGCCTGTGTGCGACGCTCCTATTGGCGGTCATCGTCCCCTCAGCCTAAATTGCCGATCGGCCACCTAAGGTGGTCGGGTGCGTCTCGTGATCGCCCAGTGCAGCGTCGACTACGTCGGACGCCTGACCGCACACCTGCCTTCGGCGCGGCGGCTGCTGCTGATCAAGGCGGATGGTTCGGTGAGCGTGCACGCCGACGACCGTGCCTACAAGCCGTTGAACTGGATGACCCCGCCGTGTCGGCTCACCGAGGACACCTCGGGGCCCGAGACCGTCTGGGTGGTCGAAAACAAGGCCGGGGAGCAGTTGCGGATCACCGTCGAGGACATCGAGCACGACTCCACGCACGAGCTCGGAGTCGATCCCGGTCTGGTCAAGGACGGCGTGGAGGCCCACCTTCAGGAGCTGCTGGCCGAGCACGTCGAGCTGCTCGGTGAGGGTTACACGCTGGTCCGCCGCGAGTACATGACCGCGATCGGCCCGGTCGACCTGTTGTGCCGCGACCCGAACGGCGGGTCCGTCGCGGTCGAGATCAAGCGCCGCGGCGAGATCGACGGGGTGGAACAGCTCACCCGCTACCTCGAGCTGCTCAACCGCGACAGCCTGCTGGCCCCGGTCAGCGGCGTCTTCGCAGCCCAGCAGATCAAGCCGCAGGCGCGCACGCTGGCCACCGACCGCGGCATCCGCTGCCTCACGCTCGACTACGACAAGATGCGCGGCATGGACAGCGACGAGTTCCGGCTGTTCTGATGCCCCGCAAGCGCCCTCATCGGCGTTCCGAGCGTCCGCCGCCGTTGCCGGCGCCCCGCCGGATCGAGATCGGGCCGGACGGCTACGAATACGAGGTGCGCCCGATCGCCGCCGCGCGCGCTACGAAAACGTACCGGTGCCCGGGATGTGACCATGAAATCCGGCCCGGGACAGCGCATCTCGTGGTGTTACCGGCCGAGGAGGGGGAGCGGGCGCTCGACGAGCGTCGACACTGGCACACGCCGTGCTGGGCGCACCGGGGCACACGAGGCCCGACTCGCAAGTGGTCTTAGTGCTCCGCGTCCGCCGCGGGCTCGACGAGCTCGACGAGCACTCCGCCGGCGTCCTTGGGATGGATGAAGTTGATCCGCGAGTTGGCGGTGCCACGGCGCGGCGCGTCGTAGAGCAGCCGCACGCCGTCGGCGCGAAGGCGCTCGCTGAGCGCGTCGATGTCGCTGACGCGATAGGCGAGCTGCTGAAGGCCGGGGCCGCGCTTGTCGAGGAACTTGGCGATGGTCGAGGTCTCGTCGAGCGGCGCCATCAATTGGATCTGGGCGCTGCCGACCGGGGCGCCACGCACCGAGAGCATGGCCTCGCGCACGCCCTGGTCCTCGTTGATCTCCTCGTGCAGCACGATCATCCCGAGATGGTCGTGGTACCACTTGATCGCGGCGTCGAGGTCCGGCACTGCGATCCCCACGTGATCGATCGCCGTCACGAGCGCGCTCGCGAGCGCGGGACGTGCGTCTACGTGTTCGGTGGTCATAACGTAACGGTAACCTTGAGACAGATGTTTGCGGAATGTGTCATGAAACACACATGGCTATACCCACTCTTTGGAGGTAGTAAATGACCACGTCGGTGATCGTTGCTGGAGCGCGCACGCCCGTCGGCAAGTTGATGGGTTCGTTGAAGGATTTCTCGGGCAGCGATCTCGGCGCGATCGCGATCAAGGGGGCCCTCGAGAAGGCCAACGTGCCCGCCTCCGCCGTCGAGTACGTGATCATGGGCCAGGTCCTGACCGCGGGCGCCGGGCAGATGCCCGCCCGCCAGGCGGCCGTCGCGGCGGGTATCGGCTGGGACGTCCCCTCGCTGACCATCAACAAGATGTGCCTCTCGGGAATCGACGCGATCGCCCTGGCCGACCAGTTGATCCGCGCCGGCGAGTTCGACGTCGTCGTGGCCGGCGGCCAGGAGTCCATGACACAGGCGCCGCACCTGCTGATGAACAGCCGCGCGGGTTACAAGTACGGCGACGTCACCGTGCTGGACCACATGGCCTACGACGGTCTGCACGACGTGTTCACCGATCAGCCGATGGGCGCGCTCACCGAGCAGCGCAACGACGTCGACCAGTTCACCCGCGCCGAACAGGACGAGTTCGCCGCGCGCTCGCACCAAAAGGCCGCTGCCGCATGGAAAGACGGCGTCTACGCCGACGAGGTGGTGCCCGTACAGATTCCGCAGCGCAAGGGTGACCCGCTGGAGTTCTCCGAGGACGAGGGCATCCGTGCCAACACCACCGTCGAGTCGCTGGCCGGCCTGAAGCCGGCGTTCCGCAAGGACGGAACCATCACCGCCGGCTCGGCGTCGCAGATCTCCGACGGTGCCTGCGCCGTCGTGGTGATGAACAAGGCCAAGGCGCAGGAACTCGGGCTCTCCTGGCTCTGCGAGATCGGTGCCCACGGCGTCGTCGCCGGCCCGGACTCCACGCTGCAATCGCAGCCGGCGAACGCCATCAAGAAGGCCGTTGCGCGCGAGGGCATCTCCGTCGATCAGCTTGACGTCCTCGAGATCAACGAGGCGTTCTCCGCCGTCGCGCTGGCCTCGACCAAGGAGTTGGGCGTCGATCCCGAGAAGGTCAACGTCAACGGCGGCGCAATCGCCATCGGCCACCCGATCGGCATGTCCGGCGCCCGCATCACGTTGCACGCCGCGCTCGAGCTGTCCCGGCGGGGCTCTGGCTACGCCGTGGCGGCGCTGTGCGGGGCGGGCGGACAGGGCGACGCGCTGATCCTCCGCGCACCGTAAGACCTACGACACCGCGTAGTAATCGGCCCGGCTTTCGGGCACAATGGCGGCCATGACTCGCCTGCTGAACCAGCGCACCGTCGCCGGGTGGTTTCGTTTCGTCGCCCTGCTCGAGGCCGTGAGCTGGGTCGGACTGCTGATCGGCATGTACTTCAAGTACGTCGGCACGCCGCGCACCGAGCTCGGCGTCAAGGTGTTCGGGCCGGTGCACGGGGCGGTTTTCGTGGCCTTCGTCGTGTTCGGAATTCTGGCGGCGATCGCGTTCCGGTGGGCGGCGGGCACCTGGTTGCTGGGGATTGTCGCGAGCATCGTGCCCCTGGCCAGTGTGATCTTCCTCATGTGGGCGGATCGCACCGGCCGGTTGGGGGCCCCCGCGGTCGCGGCCGTCGCGCAACCGGGGCGGCCGGTGCCCGAAACGACGTGACAAACTTATGGACGTGAGTCGTCCACGCCCCTCTATCGCGGCCTCCATGGCCGGTGCGGTTGATCTGTCCGCCCTCAAACAGCGGCCCTCGACGGGTGACGGCGGTGCGTCGGCGCCCTCGGGTGGAGTGGAGGTCACCGAGGCCAATCTCGAAAACGAGGTGCTGGTCCGGTCGAACCAGGTTCCCGTCGTGGTGCTGCTCTGGTCACCGCGCAGCGACGCCAGCGTCCAGCTGGGTGATGCCCTCGGCCAACTGGCTTCCGCCGACGGCGGTAAGTGGTCGCTGGCGACGGTCAACGTCGACGTCGTCCCGCGCGTCGCGCAGATGTTCGGCGTTCAGGCGATCCCGACCGTCGTGGCGCTGGCCGCCGGTCAACCCCTGGCGAGCTTCCAGGGCATGCAGCCGCCGGAGCAGTTGCGCCGCTGGGTCGACTCGCTGCTGAACGCGGTCGCGGGCAAGTTGCCCGGCAGCGGTGAGGCGGAGGAGGCCGAAGAGGTCGATCCCGAACTCGCCCAGGCGCGTTCGTATCTGGACGAAGGCGACTTCGATGCCGCGCGCACCGCGTACCAGGCGATCCTCGATGCGAACCCCAATCACGTCGAGGCCAAGGGCGCCGTCCGTCAGATCGAGTTCCTGCAGCGCGCGACCTCGCAGACGCCCGATGCGATCGCCGCCGCCGACGCGGCCCCCGACGACATCGAGTTGGCGTTCGCCGCCGCCGACGTCGAGGTGCTGCAGCAGAACGTCGCCGCGGCCTTCGATCGGCTCATCGGGCTGGTCAAGCGGACCACCGGCGACGACCGCACCAAGGTGCGGACCCGCCTCATCGAGCTGTTCGACCTGTTCGACCCGGCCGATCCGGAGGTAATCGCCGGCCGTCGCAACCTGGCCAACGCGCTCTATTAGCTCGCGGGAGAACGCTAGTCGGGCGTGTACTCGAACCACAGCGCGGACAGCGGCGGCAGCACCATGACCGCCGACGCCGGTCGACCGTGCCACGGCTCGTCGGTCGCCTCGACGGCGCCGTAGTTGCCGATGCCCGACCCGTTGTAGATGTCGGCGTCGGTGTTGAGCACCTCACGCCAGGTGCCCGCGTGCGGTAGGCCCAGGCGATAGTGCGTGTGCTCGGTGCCGGAGAAGTTGAACACGCACGCCAGCACGGAGCCATCGTCGCCGTAGCGAAGGAAGCTCAGCACGTTGTTGGCAGAGTCGTTGGCGTCGATCCAGCTGTAGCCCTCGGGGCGGGTGTCCTGCGACCACAGCGCGCGCCTGCTGCGGTAGATGGTGTTCATGTCGTGCACCATGCGTTGGATGCCGGTCGAGAAGCTGTTCTCGTCGAGCTGGTACCAGTCGACGCCGCGTTCCTCGGACCACTCGGCGCGCTGGCCGAACTCCTGACCCATGAACAGCAGCTGCTTACCCGGGTGCGCCCACTGGTAGGCCAGCAGGCTGCGCAGGCCGGCGGCCTTGTTGTGGTCGTTACCCGGCATGCGGCCCCACAGCGTGCCCTTGCCGTGCACGACCTCGTCGTGGCTGATCGGCAACACGTAGTTCTCGCTGAACGCGTAGAGCATCGAGAACGTGATCTCGTGGTGGTGGTAGCTGCGGTGGATCGGATCGCGCTTGATGAACTCCAGCGTGTCGTTCATCCAGCCCATGTTCCACTTCATCGAGAAGCCAAGGCCGCCAAGGTTTGTTGGCCTCGTCACGCCGGGCCACGATGTGGACTCCTCGGCGATCGTCACGATGCCGGGGGCGACCTTGTGCACGGTCGCGTTCATCTCCTGTAGGAACTGCACGGCCTCGAGGTTCTCGCGACCGCCGTAGATGTTCGGCGTCCAGCCGCCCTCGGGGCGTGAATAGTCCAGGTAGAGCATCGAGGCGACCGCGTCTACTCGCAGGCCGTCGATGTGGAATTCCTGCAGCCAGTACAGCGCGTTGGCCACCAGGAAGTTGCGCACCTCGGCGCGGCCGAAGTCGAAGACGTAAGTGCCCCAGTCCAATTGTTCGCCGCGGCGCGGGTCGGAGTGCTCGTAGAGCGCGGTGCCGTCGAAACGGCCGAGCGCCCAGGCGTCCTTCGGGAAGTGGGCGGGCACCCAGTCCATGATCACGCCGATGCCGGCCTGGTGCAGCGTGTCGACCACGTGCCGGAACTCGTCGGGTGAGCCCAGCCGTGACGTCGGCGCGTAGTAGGACGTGACCTGGTACCCCCACGAGCCACCGAACGGATGCTCGGCCACCGGCATCAACTCGACGTGGGTGAAGCCGTTCTCGACGACGTATTCGGTGAGCTGCGTGGCGAGTTCGCGGTAGCTCAGGCCCGGCCGCCACGACATCAGGTGGACCTCGAGCGTGCTCATCGCCTCGAAGACCGGGTTCTGCGCGGCACGGCGCGCCATCCACTCGTCGTCCGCCCATGTGTAGCTGCTCTTGGTCACCTTCGAGGCGGTCTTCGGCGGAACCTCGGTGGCGAACGCCATGGGGTCGGCGCGCTCGCTGACCGAACCGTCGGCGCCGTGGATGCGGAACTTGTACAACCCGCCGACCTCGAAACCCGGCCAGAACACCTCCCAGACGCCCGTCGAACCGAGCACACGCAGCTGCGCCTCGTTGGTGTCCCAGTGGTTGAACTCGCCGATGAGGCTGACGCCCTTGGCGTTCGGCGCCCACACCGCGAACGAGACGCCCTCGACGTCGCCGTCAGGCGTGGTGTAGCGGCGCGGGTGAGCACCGAGGATCTCCCACAGTCGCTCGTGGCGACCTTCGGAGAACAGATGCAGATCCATCTCGCCGAGCGTGGGCAGGAAGCGGTACGCGTCGGCCACGGTGTGCACGTGCGTCGCGCCGTCGCCGCCAGGATAGTGCACCTCGAGGCGGTAGTCGGCCAGATCGGTGAACGGCAACGCCACCGCGAACAGCCCGGATTCGATGTGCTGGAAGCTGTATCGCTCACCGCCGACGACGGCGACGACCTCGACGGCGTGCGGCCGATAGGCCCGGATCACGGTGTGGTCGTCGTACTCGTGCGCACCGAGCACCGAATGTGGGTCGTGGTGTTCGCCGGCCAGCAGCCGGTTGAGGTCGGCGGTGTGCGGCCGCAGATGTGGGCTGCTCGCCTGTCGGGTCTGCGTCATCTCGTCACTCCCTACGCAGCAGATTGAGTCGTTGGTCGGCGGGCACCTGCGGCATGTTCAAGACGTGTGCCACCGCGCGCACCGGGTCCAGACGCACGTAATTGGCCTGGCCCCACTGGTATTCGTCACCGGTGATCTCGTCACGCACCCAGAAACGGTCGTAGGGCTCCATCCCGAGCGCGGGCATGTCGAGCCACAGCGTGGCCTCCTCTGGCCCGAACGGGTTGAGCGTGACCACCACCAGCACCTGATCCCCGGTCACGGGATCGAACTTGCTGTACGCCAGCAGCGCGTCGTTGTCGGCGTGATGGAACTTGATCGTCCGCAACTGGTGCAGTGCCGGGTGCAGCTTGCGGATCTCGTTGAGCCGGGTGATGAACGGCTCCAACGATTCACCGTCGGCCAGCGCGGCGTCGAAGTCACGGGGTCGCAGTTCGTACTTCTCGGAGTTGAGGTATTCCTCGCTGCCCTCGCGGACCGGGCGGTGTTCGTAGAGTTCGAAACCCGAGTACACCCCCCAGGCCGAACTCATCGTCGCCGCAAGCACCGCGCGGATCGCGAACATCCCTGGGCCACCGTGTTGCAGGCTCTCGTGCAGGATGTCGGGCGTGTTGACGAACAGGTTCGGGCACGCATAGTCGGCGTGCTCGGCGATCTGCTCCCCGAACTCGGTGATCTCCCACTTCGCGGTGCGCCAGGTGAAATATGAATACGACTGGGTGAAGCCGAGTTTGGCCAATCCGTACAGCCGTGCCGGACGGGTGAACGCTTCCGACAGGAACAGGACGTCGGGGTGCTCGTTCTTCACCTGGCCGATCAGCCAGGCCCAGAAGTTCGGTGGCTTCGTGTGCGGGTTGTCGACCCGGAAGATCTTGACGCCGTGCGCGATCCAGTGCCGAACGACCCGCAGCACCTCTTCGTAGAGCCCGGCCGGGTCGTTGTCGAAGTTCAGCGGGTAGATGTCCTGGTACTTCTTCGGTGGATTCTCCGCATAGGCGATCGCGCCGTCGGGCAGCACGGTGAACCACTCGGGATGTTCCTTGGCCCACGGGTGGTCGGGCGCGCACTGCAGCGCGAGGTCGAGCGCCACCTCCATGCCGTCGTCGCGCGCCGCGGCCACGAACTCGTCGAAGTCCTCGATCGTGCCCAGGTCGGGGTGGACCGCGTCGTGCCCGCCCTCATCGCTGCCGATCGCCCACGGCGAGCCGACGTCATTGGGTGCGGCGGTGACGCTGTTGTTGCGGCCCTTGCGGTGCACCTTGCCGATCGGATGAATCGGCGGAAGGTAGACGACGTCGAAGCCCATGCGCGCGATGCGCGGCAACGCCTTGGTGGCGGTCGCGAACGTGCCGTGCACCGGGTTGCCCTTGGCGTCCCAGCCACCGGTGGAGCGGGGGAAGAACTCGTACCACGCGCTGAACCGCGCCTCCGGACGATCCACCCAGATGCCGTACTGCTCGCCGCGGGTGACCAACTCGCGCAGCGGATACTCGTCGAGCAGGCTGGTGACCTCCGGTGCGAGCGCGGCGCCGGCGCGGGTGAACGGGTCCCCGGGTTGGCGCAGCCGCGCCGCCGCCTCGATGAGCGGATAGCGGTGCTGGCGGGGCACGCCGGCCGAGGCGCGCTCCAGCAGCCGGGCCCCGATCAACAGATCGTTGGACAGCTCCGATTCGCTCTGACCCGCGTCCAGCTTGGCGGTCACGTTCTTGCGCCAGGTCGCGACCGGATCGCCCCAACCGTCCACGCGGAACGTCCACAGACCCGCGCAATCAGGGGCGAACGCACCGTGGAAGACGTCGGGGGTCCGACCGGTCGACATCGGCAGGTGTTGCGGCTTCTTGCGGGGTCCGGCCGTGAGCACGGTCTCGATCGGCACCGCCTCGGTGGTCTTGGCCAGCCCCGGCGGGTCGTCGGCGAGCCGAGGGTAGGCCGTGCCGTGATAGCGCACCACCAAGGTCGCGGCGACCGCGTCGTGGCCCTCGCGCCAGACCGTGGCCGCGACCGGAACGATCTCTCCGACGACCGCCTTGGCCGGATACCGCCCCCCGGAGACGACAGGCGCGACGTCATCGATTTCGATTCGACCGGCCACCTACCACTCCTTCTTCTGGCGCGGCCACCGAAGTGCTCCGCCGGCACCGCCGACGTGGCCGCTGTTCTTCTCGGTCGTGTTCAAGTCAAGTTCAATAAGCCTCGTCGCGCCCTATACCCACGTTAGTGCGCGACCCAACCCGAAGCGGGCGAAGCAGTCCGGCCGCGGACCCTGCGCAACGGCGGATTGTCAGTAATGTTGGGTCGCGTGATGGCCCGATGAAAGCCCTGAGAAGGTTCACCGTCCGCGCGCATCTGCCCGATCGATTGGCAGCGCTCGAGCGGTTGTCGGTCAACCTGCGCTGGTCGTGGGATCGGCCGACGCAGGATCTGTTCGAGGCGATCGACCCCGAGCTGTGGAAGCGGGTCGGATGCGATCCGGTGGGTCTGCTGGGTCAGGTCAGCCCGCAGCGCCTGGACGCGCTCGCCGACGACGAGGGGTTTCTGCACCGCCTCGACGGCCTGGCCGCTGATCTCGACGACTACCTCAGCCGCCCGCTGTGGTACCAGCAGGAGGTCGAGAACGGCGCACAGCTGCCCAACGGCATCGCGTACTTCTCGATGGAGTTCGGGGTCGCCGAGTCGCTGCCGAACTACTCGGGCGGACTCGGTATCCTGGCCGGCGACCACCTCAAGGCCGCATCGGATCTCGGGCTGCCGTTGATCGCCGTCGGACTGCTCTACCGCTCGGGCTACTTCCGGCAGTCCCTGACCGCCGACGGCTGGCAGCACGAGAGTTACCCGGCCATCGACCCGCAGGGTCTGCCGCTGCGACTGCTCACCGACCGCGACGGGCACCCGGTGCTGGTCTCGGTGGCGATGCCCAGCGAACAGGGCCTCGACAACCAGCTGCGGGCCCGGGTCTGGATCGCCCCGGTGGGCCGAATTCCGTTGCTGCTGCTGGACTCCGACGTCCCGGAGAACGACCACGAACTGCGCGGCGTGACCGACCGGCTCTACGGCGGCGACCAGGAGCACCGCATCAAGCAGGAGATCCTCGCCGGCATCGGCGGCGTCCGCGCGATCCGGGCGTTCATCGAGCTCGAGGGCCGGCCCTCGCCCGAGGTGTTCCACATGAACGAGGGGCATGCCGGTTTCCTCGGTGTCGAGCGCATCCGCGAACTCATCGACGCCGGGCTCGATTTCGACACCGCGCTGACCGTGGTGCGTTCGTCGACGGTGTTCACCACGCACACCCCTGTGCCCGCCGGTATCGACCGGTTCCCGGAGGAGATGGTGCGGCGGTACTTCGGCGGCTCCACCGACGGCCCATCGGGGGAGATGTCGCGGCTGCTGCCGGGCCTTCCCGTCGATCGCATCGTCGCGTTCGGCGAAGAGGACGATCCGACCAAGTTCAACATGGCCCATATGGGCCTGCGCCTGGCGCAGCGTGCCAACGGCGTCTCGCTGCTGCACGGCAACGTCAGCCGGCACATGTTCAACGAGCTTTGGCCGGGGTTCGATCCCGAAGAGGTGCCGATCGGGTCGATCACCAACGGTGTGCACGCACCGACCTGGGCGGCGCCGCAGTGGATGGAACTCGGGCGCGAACTGCTCGGCAGCGAGGACCTCAGCAGTGCGCGAGAGCCCGCGGTGTGGGGCCGGCTGCAGCAGGTCGACACCGGGCACCTGTGGTGGATCCGCTCGCAGCTGCGCGAGCAGCTCGTCGAGGACGTGCGCGCGCGGTTGCGTCGTTCCTATCTGGAGCGCGGTGCGGCCGAGGCCGAGCTGGGTTGGATCGCAACGGCTTTCGACCCGAACGTCCTGACGATCGGATTCGCCCGGCGGGTGCCGACCTACAAGCGTCTGACCCTGATGCTGCGCGACCCCGAACGCCTGGAACGGCTGCTGCTCAACGACGAACGACCGATCCAGCTCATCGTCGCCGGTAAGTCACACCCCGCCGACGACGGCGGCAAGGCGCTGATCCAGCAAGTGGTGCGGTTCGCCGACCGGCCCGAGGTCCGGCACCGGATCGCGTTCCTGCCCGACTACGACATGTCGATGGCCCGCCAGCTGTACTGGGGATGCGATGTGTGGCTGAACAATCCGCTGCGTCCGCTGGAGGCCTGCGGCACATCGGGCATGAAGAGCGCGCTCAACGGCGGGCTGAACCTGTCGATCCGCGACGGGTGGTGGGACGAGTGGTACGACGGCGAGAACGGCTGGGAGATCCCGACCGCCGACGGCCTGGCCGACGAGAACCGGCGCGACGACCTCGAGGCGGCCGCCCTCTACGACCTGCTCGAGACCTCGGTGGCGCCGAAGTTCTACGACCGCGACGAGCGCGGCGTCCCGGCGAGGTGGGTCGAGATGGTGCGGCACACGTTGATCGTGCTCGGGCCCAAGGTGCTGGCCTCGCGGATGGTGCGTGACTACACGGAGAAGTACTACGCGCCGGCGGCGCAGTCGCTGCGGCGGACCGTCGAACCGGGTGGTGATGGTGAACCATTCGGCGCCGCAAGGGATCTGGCGCACTATCGGCTGCGCGTCCAGGAGTCGTGGCCCAAGCTTCAGATCACCGACGTCGACAGCTACGGGCTGCCCGACACCCCGCTGCTTGGCTCGGAGCTGACGCTGACCGCCACCGTGTACCTGGCCGGTCTGCGGCCCGACGAGGTCGCGGTGCAAGCGGTGCTCGGCCGCGTCGACGCCGGCGATCACCTGGTCGATCCGGTGACCGTGCCGATGGCGCACACCGGGCCCGCCGACGGCGGCAAAGACGTGTTCTCGGCCACCGCGCCGTTGCCGGTCGCGGGACCGGTGGGCTACACGGTCCGGGTGCTGCCGCATCATCCGCTGTTGGCGGGTGACAACGAGCTCGGCCTCGTCACGCTCGCGTGACGGCATGACGCAAGCGCTCAAGGTCGCCGTCGACGGCCGTCCGTACGGGATCGCGGCCGGGCCCGACGGTGCGATGTGGGTGACGCTGGCCCAGGCACACGAGATCGCCCGGGTGACGGCGACCGGCGAGGTCACGCGGTACCCGGTCGGGCCCGACAGCCGCCCGATGGTCATCACCGCGGGCCCGGACGGCGCGCTGTGGTTCACCCGCAACGACGACAGGATCGGCCGCGTCACCACCGCCGGCGAGCTCAGCGCCGTCGATCTGCCCGACGGCAGCGACCCCTACGGCATCACCGTCGGACCCGACGGTGCGCTCTGGTTCACCGCGATGACGTCCGGGGTCGTCGGGCGAGTCTCGGTCGACGGTGAGCTGACGGAAACCCATCCGGTCGGCGGCGCCCCGTCGATGATCGTCTCCGGCCCCGACAACGCGCTGTGGTTCACCATGAACCAGGCCGGTGCAATCGGCCGGCTGACCCTGTCCGGTGAACTGACCGTGCGCGAAACCCCCACCGCCGCTTCGGGTCCCGTTGGCATCACCGCCACGCACGACGATGCGGTGTGGTTCACCGAGATCCTCGCCGAACGACTCGGCCGGATACCGATGGACGACGCGATCCAGGAGATCGAACTGCCCGGGAAGCCGCACGCGGTGATCGCCGATCCCAGCGACGGCGTGTGGGTGACCCTCTGGGGTTCGAGCCAGCTCGCCCGTGTCGGGGGAGACGGTGACGTCGTGACCATCGACCTGCCGCCTGGCAGCGAACCGCACGGGCTCGCGGTCGACGCCGAAGGCGCCGTGTGGGTCGCGCTGGAGGCAGGTCACGTCCTACGCATGCCCTCCTGACCGGGTGATCGGACCGATTCTGGGAGCATCCGCCCGCGGCTCACATCTCGCGCGGTAGGTTCCGAAGCGTTGCTAACGATGGAGGGTGGGCAGTGGCGGTTGGAATTGTGGTGCGACGAGGTATGACGCTGGTCGCGGTCGCGGGTGTCCTGGGCACTTTGGGGGTTGCACCCGCCTCGGCCGATCCGGAGGTCGAGCCGGTCGTCGCCGAGGTGCCCGCCGAGGGTGCACCGCCTCCGCCTCCGCCCGACGGGGCCGTCGAGTCGACGCCGCCCGCGGTGACCGACACCCCGAACGGGTGGACGTTGACGTTGTCGGCCAGAGAGGAGACGCAGGCGCCGATACCGCCGCTGACGACCGCCCTGTCGTCCCGCGAGTACGTCGTCGGCGGCACGTACCAGGGGTCGCTGGTCGGCTCGGAAGACGGTGAAGCGCCCCAGGGCACGCTCGAGGTCGGCTACGAAATCGGTTGCGGCATCGACATGAGCACGTCGAACGGTGTCTCGCTGACCGGCACCGCCGGTATCAACCCGTCGATCGGCTTGCTCGGCCTCACCGTCGCTCAGGGTTCAGACTTCGGAATCCTGCCGAGCCTCGGCAACAACTTCGGCGGCGGCATCACCGTCGGCCTCAAGCCGGGCCTGGTGAACGTGGTTCCGGTGACGAAGAAGGAGTTCACCGGCACCGACCCGTGGGTGATGGTCAGCGGTTTTCGGGTGAAGATCGACGGCTGCGTCGGCGAGTCGTTCATCCGGTCCTACGCCTATCTGGTGCACTCCACCGACCAGTCCGACGCGGTGCTGGCCTGGTACGGCGTGACCAAAAAGATCTGAGTGCCGCCTAGTCGAAGCGTTTGAAGCAGCGTTCGGTGTCGCCCAGGACACCGACGCGGAAGGCGTCGATGCGGGAGAACCCCGACGGCACCGATTCACCGTTGACATCGCTGGCCACCAAGCCGTTGGTGAGGATGCCCGACACGGCCTCGTCGACGTCGCCGGCCGTGAGCGCCACGGTGTTGCCGTCAGGGGTTGTCACGCTCTTGGACAGTTTGGTGGTCGCCACCCCGGTCAGGCACGCCGTGCGCAGCGCGGCCTCGGCGTTGTCCAGTGCGACGCCGCCGTGTTCGTTCTGAATCGCCTGCATGTAGCGCGACACCAGCACCGAGTAGGCGGTGTTGTCGCCGCTGGCCAGGCCGACCGGATCCTCGATGTCGGGCTGGGCGCCCATCTCTGCGAGCTCATCGAGATCGACCGCGATCGTGTTCGTGGCCGGACAGTAGGACACCGGCGGGCTCGGCCGCGCGTCGGTGCACTCGGCGCGTTCGAAGCTGAGCTGCGGCGGGTTCGCGGGTTTGAAGAGGATGCCCATCGCGTCCATGACCGATCGCACCGACTCTTCGGAGACGGGCCACTCGCCGGTCTCGTCCTCTTCCAGCAGCACCGGCAGATTGCCTCGGCGCTGGCCGATCTCGCGCATGTCGATGCTCGCACACGCCGAGGGCCCGTCGGTGAAGCCGAACTGGAAGGCCGATAGGCGTTCGAACGCCGAACCGTGTTCGTCGACACCCACTTCAGGGTCGTCCTCGCTCAGCAGCGGATCGCGGAAAGCGATGACGGCCGCCAACACGTTGTTGAGCCCGTCGCCTGTCGACAGTGTGAAGCGCGGCGAGTCGCCTTCGGCGACCCAGCGCATGTAGCCACCCGCGAGGCAATCGGCCTGTTGTTCGGAGACCAGAGTCGGGGTGTCGTCATTGGCCAGGCCTGCCAGCTTCTGCACCGCGTGCCCGTACTCGTGGGCGAGCACCATCGTCACGCCCATGTCGCCGAACTCCTGCCGCAGGCTCGGAAGAAGTTCGCCGCGATCCCATCCGATCGTGTTGTCGGTGTTGCAGTAGCCGGCGTTGACCAGACCATAGGTGTCGGTGTCGCAGAATCCGGTGCTGTCGAATCCGTTGGCGTCCCAGGAGTAGACGCGATCGACCGGCTCGAACTGGCCGTCGAAGGCGCTGCCGTAGGCGCCTTCCCAGAATTCCTCGATGTCGCTGATCGCCTGGCGGCCGAGCTCGTCGATCTCGCTGCCGTCGGTGCCCACCACCACGCGTGACGGGCCGCGTGCGTCCGGCCGTAAACCGGTGGGGCCGTCGGTCGCCGGCATGCCCGCGACGCGGAACGGATCGCTGAACACCGAAACGGGTTCGCCCCGTAGCGTGGTCGTGCACCCGGCCATCACAAGCACCGCCGAGAACACCGCCACGGCGCGGACTGGTTTCATGGACGCCGCCTTTCGCGTCGAGGCGGCCTGGGGCGCGCACAATGAAGCGTTTGACAGAATAAGAAAGAATCAGCCCGCGCGTAGACGTTCGAGCGCGGCCCGGACGCGGTGCGAGTCGGTCGTCGCCCAGAACGGCGGCAGCGAGGCCCGCAGGAATCCGCCGTAGCGGGCGGTGGCTATCCGGGAATCCAGCACGGCGACCACACCGCGATCGTCGACGGTGCGCAGCAGTCGTCCCGCCCCTTGTGCCAACAGCAGCGCGGCATGGCTGGCCGCGACGGCCATAAATCCGTTGCCCCCGCGGGCGGCCACCGCCCGCTGCCGGGCCGTCAGCAGCGGGTCGTCGGGGCGGGGGAACGGAATGCGGTCGATGAGCACGAGCGACAGCGACGGACCGGGCACGTCGACGCCCTGCCACAGCGACAACGTGCCGAACAGCGACGTCTCCGGGTCGTCGGCGAACCGCTTCACCAACGCCGATGTGGTGTCCTCGCCCTGGCACAGCACCGGGGTGTCGAGACGGTCGCGCATGATCTCGGCGGCGGCCTTGGCCGCGCGCATCGAGGAGAACAACCCAAGCGTCCGACCGCCGGCCGCGGCGATCAGGCCGGCGATCTCGTCGAGTTGTTCCGCCGATCCCGTGCCGTCGCGTCCCGGCGGCGGCAGATGCGCTGCGACGTAGAGGATCCCGGACTTCGCGTGCTCGAACGGCGATCCGACGTCGATGCCCCGCCACCGGAGCCGCTCTGGCGGCGGCGTCGAACACGGGGCGTCCTCACCTTTCAACCCCCACGCCGAGGCCATCGCGTCGAACGTGCCGCCGATGGTCAACGTCGCCGATGTCAGCACGGTCGTCGCGTTCTCAAAGAGCCTGGCGCGCAACAACCCTGACACCGAAAGCGGCGCGACCCGCAAGACCGTCCGCACGGACCCGCGCGTCTCCTCGCGTTCGATCCACACCACGTCCGTGCGGTCGGGGATGGCCGGGACGAAGGAGTCGATGATGCGCGAGGCGGTGTCGCCGATGTCGGTCAACGCCGTCACGGCTTCGGTCCGCGCGGAGGCGGCCGCCGGGTCGCTGGGCGCGGTGTCGATCGCCGAGCGGGCCCGATGCGCGGCGTCCCGCACCGCGGTCAGGTAGGTCGCCAATTCGTCGTCGAGCACGTCGATGCGGCCCGGTTCGGTGTCGTGGATGGCCGACGACAGCGTCGCCGTCGCCGCCTCCAACCGCTGGGAGAGCTCCTCGTCGATCAGGCGCGCGGCCCGGCGGTGGGCGACGCCGAGCGACGTCGCCGACAGCTCGCCGGTGGCCACCGACGTCACCCGGTCGACCAACTCGTGCGCCTCGTCGACGACGAGCAGGTGGTGCTCGGGAAGCACCGCGGCATCGGAGATCGCGTCGATGGCCAGGAGCGCATGGTTGGTCACGACGACATCAGCGTGGCCGGCTTTCTCCCGAGCTTTCTCAGCGAAGCAGTCAGTGCCGAACGGGCAGCGCGCCACGCCGATGCATTCGCGCGCCGACACGCTGACCTGAGACCAGGACCGGTCTCCGACACCGGGTGTCAACTCGTCACGGTCGCCGGTCTCGGTGTCCGAAGACCAGGCGATGAGTCGCTTGACGTCGCGGCCCAGGGCGCTGCTGGCCACGGGTTCGAACAGCTCCTCCTGCGGGCGGTCCTCGGGCTCAGTGGCGGTCCCGTTGTGGATCTTGTTCAGGCACAGGTAATTTGCGCGGCCCTTCAATAGCGCGAACTCCGGGGCGCGGGGCAGCGCGTGGGACAGCGACTCGGCCAGCCGCGGTAGGTCGCGGTCGACGAGTTGGCGTTGCAGCGCGATGGTCGCGGTCGACACCACGATCGGTTCGTCGGCGTCGACCGCGCGTGCGATCGCGGGCACCAGGTAGGCCAGCGATTTCCCGGTTCCGGTCCCGGCTTGAACGGCCAAGTGCTCGCCGGTGTCGAAGGCGTTGGCGACGGCCTTGGCCATCTCGATCTGGCCTTCGCGTTCGCGGCCGCCCAGACCCGCGACGGCTGTGGCCAGTAGTTCGGTGATGTCCGGCGTGTCTGACGTGATGACCCCCCTACGCGCCGGGCGGGATCAGCCGCGTCGGCACCGCCGGCTCGCCACGCGACAGTTTCAACCCGTCCCAGGGAAGGCTCGTCAGGCCGGCGCGGACCCGGTCGCGGGCCGCATCGAGGGACGGTTCACCTACGGGTTCGCCGCGCTCCACCAAGGGCACCGTCAGCGGTCGCGAGGTGAGCCCGTCGGTGTCGGCGGGCGGGCGGCCGAAGGGGTAGACGACCTCCTCGACGATCGTGCCGGTCTTCTTCGCCAGCCGCATCGCCTGTTTGCGACCGCCGTGCGACTGTTTGTGGCTGCTGCGTTTCTCCACCGGCAGACCGTCCACCTCGGCCAACTTGTAGACCATGCCCGCGGTGGGAGCGCCGGAACCGGTGACGAGCGACGTTCCAACGCCATAGATGTCGACGGGTTCGGCGCGCAACGCGGCGATCGCGAACTCATCGAGATCTCCCGACACGACGATCTGCGTCTTGGTGGCGCCGAGGTCGTCGAGCTGCGTGCGAACCTGACGCGCCAGCACCCCCAGATCACCGGAATCGATGCGCACCGCACCGAGTTCCGGACCGGCGACGTCGACGGCCGCCGCCACCCCCTCGGTGATGTCGTAGGTGTCGACGAGCAGCGTCGTACCCGCCCCGAGTGCGTCGACCTGCGCGCGGAAGGCGGCCCGTTCGTCGGGGCCGTCGGGGGTGGTGTGCAGCAGCGTGAACGCGTGCGCGCTGGTGCCCAGCGCCGGAACGCCGTAGTCGCGTTGGGCCGCCAGGTTGGACGATCCGGCGAAACCTGCGAGGTAGGCGGCGCGGGCCGCGGCGACGGCGGCTCGTTCGTGGGTGCGCCGCGAGCCCATCTCGATCAGTGGGCTTCCCTGGGCCGCGCTGACCATGCGGGCGGCGGCGGAGGCGATCGCGGTGTCGTGGTTGAAGATCGACAACGCCAGGGTCTCCAACACGACACATTCGCCGAACGTGCCGTGCACCGAGAGCACCGGCGAGCCCGGGAAGTACAGCTCGCCCTCGGCGTATCCGTCGACATCTCCTCCGAACCGGTAGTCGGCCAGATAGGCGAGTGTCTTCTCGTCGAGGAAGTCCGCGAGCGCCGAGAGCGTCGCATCGTCGAATTCGAACTGCGCCAAAGCATCAACAAACCGTGCGGTCCCTGCCACGACGCCGTAGCGACGCCCTTCGGGCAGTCGGCGCGCGAAGAGCTCGAAGGTCGTGCGTCGGTGCGCGGTGCCGTCGCGCAGGGCGGCCGCGAGCATCGTCAGCTCATACTTGTCGGTGAGCAGGGCCGGGGATGCGGCGGTCACAGGTGTCACCGTAGTAGCTCGAAGTGCCGGTTATGCGTTGGCTATCCTGAACAACATGGTTACGCCGGCGAAGGCTCGACCGGGGACTCGCGAGGAGCGGGGCGTCAAGTCCGTCGCGACGGAAGACGCCGCCACCGACACTCCGTGGGTGACCATCGTGTGGGACGACCCGGTGAACCTGATGACCTACGTGACCTACGTCTTCCAGAAGCTGTTCGGCTACCCCGAAGCGCACGCGACCAAATTGATGCTTCAGGTGCACAACGAGGGCAAGGCGGTGGTCTCGGCGGGCAGCCGCGAGGCGATGGAGGTCGACGTGTCCAAGCTCCACGCCGCCGGGTTGTGGGCGACCATGCAGCAGGACCGCTGACAGACAAGTGCGTAAATGGAAGCGGGTGGAGACCGCCGATGGCGCACGCTTCCGGTCGGCCATCGCGCCACACGAGGCCGCATTGTTGCGAAGCCTGGCCACCTCGGTCGTGGGGATGCTCGAGGAGCGCGAATCATCCGCGCCCGCAGATGAACTCGAAGAGATCACCGGTATGCGCACCGGTAACTCGACGCCGCCCGACGACGACACGATGAAACGTCTGCTGCCCGACTTCTACCGGCCGCAGCGCGACCACCCGGCCGGCTCCAATGCCACCGAGAGCCTCAACAGCGCACTGCGAAGCCTGCATGAGCCCGAAATTATCGACGCGAAACGTCAAGCAGCGCAGACACTTCTGGATACCATGCCCGTGCAGGGCGGCAAGTTCGAGTTGACCGAGGATGACGCGCACGCTTGGGCCGCGGCGGTCAACGACATGCGCCTGGCCCTGGGCACCATGCTCGCGATCTCACCGGACGGGCCCGACGAACTGCCGCCCGACCATCCGATGGCCGGGCATCTCGACGTCTACCAGTGGCTGACCGTGCTGCAGGAGTATCTGGTGCTGGGATTGATGGGGAAGTCGAGATGAGTTCGATCACCGACGTCGCGGGCATCCGGGTGGGCCAGCACCATCGCCTCGACCCTGACGTGACGCTGGGTTCGGGCTGGGCGAGCGGCACCACGGTCGTGCTCACACCGCCGGGCACCGTCGGCGGCGTCGACGGCAGGGGCGGGGCGCCCGGCACCCGCGAGACCGATCTGCTCGACCCGATCAACTCCGTTCGCCACGTCGACGCCGTGGTGTTGACCGGTGGCAGCGCCTACGGTCTGGCCGCCGCGGACGGGGTGATGCGCTGGCTCGAGGAACAGGGTCGCGGCGTCGCCCTGGAGGGCGGCGTGGTACCGATCGTGCCCGCCGCGGTGGTGTTCGACCTTCCGGTCGGCGGATGGCAGTGCCGGCCCACCGCGGAGTTCGGGTACGCCGCGGCCGCCAACGCCGGAACCGAGGTGGCGCTCGGCACCGTGGGCGCGGGCACCGGCGCGCGTGTGGGCGTGCTCAAGGGCGGCGTGGGCACCGCGTCGACGGTCCTGGACTGCGGCGCGACCGTCGGTGCGCTCGTGGTGGTCAACGCCGCCGGGGATGCGGTCGACACCGCGACCGGCCTGCCGTGGCTGGCGTACCAGATCGAGGAGTTCGGTCTGGTCGCCCCGCCGGCCGACCAGATCGCGGCGTACGCCGACCGGCACCAGGAGTACAGCCCGCTCAACACGACCATCGCCGTCGTCGCCACCGACGCCGCGCTGAGTCCGGCGGGGTGCCGACGGGTCGCCGTCGCCGCGCACGACGGGCTGGCACGCACCATCCGGCCGTGTCACACGCCGCTCGACGGGGACACCGTCTTCGCGCTGGCTACCGGTGCCGTCGAGGTGCCTCCCGATCCCACCACGCCGGCGTCGATGTCGCCGGAGGTGCCGCTGATCACTCAGGTGGGCGCCGCCGCCGCGGACTGCCTGGCCCGCGCGGTGATGGTCGGTGTGCTGGCCGCCTCGTCGGTGGCCGGAATACCCGCGTACCGGGACCTGTTGCCCGGAGCGTTCGAGTAATCGCGAAACTGCATTCCAGCAGCCGTTTACTCGATGTTTCGCTGCTGGAATACAGTTTCGTGCAGAAAGGGGTAGTTGCTGTGCTGGTCATCCGAGCGGATCTGGTCGACGCCATGGTCGCCCACGCCCGCGCCGATCATCCCGACGAGGCCTGCGGCGTGATCGCGGGTCCCGAGGGCTCGGACCGCCCGGAGCGCTTCATCGCGATGACCAACGCGGAGCGGTCGCCGACGTTCTACCGGTTCGACTCGGGGGAACAGCTCAAGGTGTGGCGGGCATTGGAAGACGCAGGTGAGGCGCCCATAATCATCTACCACTCGCACACCGCGACCGAGGCGTACCCCAGCCGCACCGACATCGCATACGCATCCGAACCCGACGCCCACTACGTGCTTGTGTCGACCCGCGACCCGGAGAAACACGAACTGCGGAGCTACCGCATCGTCGACGGCGTCGTCACCGAGGAACCCGTCAAGATCGTCGAGCAGTACTGAAAAGACCTGAGCCCCAAAGGAGTCGTCGCATGTCTGTTTCCGTGTCCATCCCGACCATCCTGCGCACCCACACCGGTGGGGAGAAGCGCGTCACCGCGTCCGGCGAGACCCTCGCGGCGGTGATCAGTGACCTGGAGGCCAACTACTCCGGCATCTCCGAGCGCCTGATGGACAAGGACAACCCCGGCAAGCTGAACCGCTTCGTCAACATCTACGTCAATGACGAGGACGTGCGGTTCTCGGGCGGGCTCGACACCACGATCGCCGACGGCGACTCGGTGACGATCCTGCCCGCGGTGGCAGGCGGCTGATCTTGGCGCGATACGACTCACTGCTCGAAGCGCTGGGCAAGACGCCGCTTGTGGGCCTGCGCCGGCTCTCGCCCCGCTGGGACGAGGAGCCCCATGTGCGGCTATGGGCCAAGCTCGAGGACCGCAATCCGACCGGCTCCATCAAGGACCGTCCGGCGCTGCGGATGATCGAGGAGGCCGAGCGGCAGGGCCGGCTGCAACCCGGCGCGACGATCCTGGAGCCGACGAGCGGCAACACCGGCATCTCGCTGGCGATGGCGGCGCTGCTCAAGGGCTACCAGATGATCTGCGTGATGCCGGAGAACACCTCGATCGAACGCCGTCAGCTGCTCGAGCTCTACGGTGCGCGAATCATCTACTCACCCGCCGAGGGCGGCTCGAACACCGCCGTCGCGCATGCGAAAGAGCTTGCGCTGCAGAACCCTTCGTGGGTGATGCTCTACCAGTACGGCAACGAGGCCAACTCCCTGTCGCACTACGAGGGCACCGGCCCCGAGCTCCTCGCCGACCTTCCGGAGATCACCCACTTCGTCGCGGGCCTCGGCACCACCGGAACTCTGATGGGGACCGGACGGTTCCTGCGCGAACGCAAGCCGGACGTGAAGATCGTCGCCGCCGAACCGCGGTACGGCGAGGGCGTCTACGCGTTGCGCAACATCGACGAGGGGTTCATTCCCGAGCTCTACGACCCGGATGTGCTCACCACGCGGTACTCCGTCGGTTCGTACGACGCGGTCAAACGCACCCGCGACCTGGTCCAGGTGGAAGGGATCTTCGCGGGCATCTCCACCGGCGCGGTGCTGCACGCGGCGCTGGGCATGGCAGCCAAGGCGGTCAAGGCGGGGGAGCAGGCCGACATCGCGTTCGTCGTCGCCGACGCGGGGTGGAAGTATCTGTCGACCGGTGCGTACGCCGGTAGCCTTGATGACGCCGAAGACGCGCTTGAAGGGCAGCTATGGGCATGACCGGGTACCCGGGGACCACACCGTCGCAACCGAGGAAGCGGCCCGCGTGGGTGATCGGCGCCGTCGCGGTCTTCAGCTTCGTCGTGCTGCTGTGGGTCATCGAGCTGTTCGACTCGCTGTCGAACCACCGGCTCGACGACAACGGCATCCGGCCGCTGGAGTCCGACGGCCTGCTGGGCATCCTGTTCGCTCCGTTGTTGCACTCGAACTGGGACCACCTGATCGCCAACACCGTGCCCGCGTTGATACTCGGCTTCCTGATGACGCTGGCGGGCATGTCGCGGTTCATCTTCGCGACGGCCATCGTGTGGATCGTCGGCGGGCTGGGCACCTGGCTGATCGGCAACATCGGCATGCACTGCCCGTACGTCGGGGTGCGGTGCGAGGCCAACCACATCGGCGCTTCTGGGCTGATCTTCGGCTGGCTGGCGTTCCTCATCGTGTTCGGGTTCTTCACCCGGAAGGCGTGGGAGATCGTCGTCGGCGTGATCGTGCTGCTCGTCTACGGCAGCGTTCTGCTCGGCGTGCTGCCGGGCACGCCGGGGGTCTCGTGGCAGGGCCATCTCAGCGGTGCCGTCGCGGGCGTCATCGCGGCGTATCTGTTGTCCGGTCCGGAGCGCAAGGCACGCGAGAAGCGCAAGAGCGTGGCGACGAACCCGTACCTGACGTCGTGAGTCCGGCAGTGTCTGCGGACGCGCCCGTCGGCATATTCGATTCGGGAGTCGGCGGGCTCACGGTCGCCCGCGCGATCATCGACCAGTTGTCCGACGAGAACATCGTCTATGTCGGCGACACCGGCAACGGGCCGTACGGGCCGCTGACCATCCCGGAAGTTCGCGCCCACGCGCTGGCGATCGGGGACGATCTCGTTTCGCGCGGGATCAAGGCGCTCGTCATCGCCTGCAACACGGCGTCGTCGGCGTGCCTGCGCGACGCCCGCGAACGCTACGCCCCGGTGCCCGTCGTCGAGGTGATCCTGCCCGCCGTGCGCAGGGCCGTCGCCGCCACCCGCAACGGCCGGATCGGCGTCATCGGCACCGAGGCGACGATCGCGTCCGGCGCCTACCAGGACGCGTTCGCGGCGGCCCGCGACACCGAGGTGATCGGGGTGGCCTGCCCACGCTTCGTCGACTTCGTCGAGCGCGGCGTGACCAGCGGGCGGCAGGTGCTGGGCCTCGCCGAGGGGTACCTGGAACCGCTTCAGCGCGCACAGGTCGACACGCTCGTTCTGGGCTGCACGCATTACCCGATGCTGTCCGGGCTGATCCAGTTGGCAATGGGCGACAACGTCACGTTGGTGTCGAGCGCCGAGGAGACCGCCAAGGACTTGCTGAAGGTGCTCACCGAACTCGATTTGCTGCGCCCGCACGACGGTCCTCCGGTGCGGCGAATCTTCGAGGCGACGGGCGATCCAGACGCGTTCACCGCCCTGGCCGCACGGTTTCTCGGGCCCACACTCGACGGCGTTCGACCTGTTCAACGTCACGTCGGCGCGCCAAGATGATTTCGGTCGCTCAAACCGGCCATGTTTTCGTCACAGGCCTATCGGGCATGGCAAGCTAGTGAGTGTGCGAATCACCGTTCTCGGTTGCTCCGGCAGTGTTGTCGGACCTGATTCGCCAGCGTCCGGATATCTAGTCTCCGCACCCGATACCCCGCCATTGGTGCTCGACTTCGGCGGCGGAGTGCTCGGCGCGCTGCAGCGCCATGCCGATCCCAACGACGTGCACGTGCTGCTGTCCCATCTCCATGCCGACCACTGCCTCGATCTGCCGGGGCTGTTCGTGTGGCGGCGCTATCACCCGTCCCCCGCGCAGGAGCGCGGGATCATGTACGGCCCCGCCAACACCTGGGCGCGGCTCGGCGCGGCGTCGTCGCCCGAAGGTGGGGAGGTCGACGACTTCTCCGACATCTTCGAGATCCGGCACTGGGTTGACAACGAGGCGGTCACCATCGGCTCGCTGAGCGTGACGCCGAAGCTCGTCTGCCACCCCACCGAGTCCTACGGGATGCGCATCACCGATCAGGACGGTGCGACGTTGGTCTACAGCGGGGACACCGGTTACTGCGACGCCCTCATCGATCTGGCGCGCGGCGCCGACGTGTTCCTGTGCGAGGCGTCCTGGACGCACTCGCCGGAACGGCCCCCGCGGCTGCACTTGTCGGGCACCGAGGCGGGCCGGGCCGCCGCCGAGGCCGGTGTCGGGGAACTCCTGCTGACCCACATCCCGCCGTGGACGTCGCGCGAGGACGTCATCAGCGAGGCCAAGGCCGAGTTCGACGGTCCGGTGCACGCGGTGGTGTGCAACGAGACGTTCGACGTCGTCCGCGCGGCCTGACGGTCTCAAGCGATGGGGTCCGAACCGACCGATAGGGTTGGTTCGTGTCCCAGAGAGAAGACGGCCGGCTTGACGACGAGCTGAGGCCGGTTCGCATCACCCGCGGTTTCACCACCCATCCCGCTGGTTCCGTGCTGGTGGAATTCGGCCAGACGCGCGTCATGTGCACGGCGAGCGTCACCGAGGGGGTGCCGCGTTGGCGTAAGGGCTCCGGAAAAGGTTGGCTGACAGCCGAATACGCGATGCTGCCCGCCGCCACTCACGACCGGTCCGACCGAGAGTCCGTCAAGGGCCGCGTCGGCGGCCGCACCCAGGAGATCAGCCGGCTGGTCGGAAGGTCGCTGAGGGCGTGCATCGACCTCGCGGCGTTGGGCGAGAACACGATCGCGATCGACTGCGACGTGTTGCAGGCCGACGGGGGCACCCGCACCGCGGCGATCACCGGGGCCTACGTCGCGTTGGCTGACGCGGTGACCTACCTGGGCGCCGCTGGCAAGCTGTCCGACCCGCGCCCGCTGTCGTGTGCGATCGCCGCCGTCAGCGTCGGCGTGGTCGACGGCCGGGTCCGCGTCGACCTGCCCTACAGCGAGGACTCGCGCGCCGAGGTCGACATGAACGTCGTCGCCACCGATACCGGAACCCTCGTCGAGATCCAGGGCACCGGTGAGGGCGCGACGTTCCCCCGCTCGACGCTGGACAAGATGCTCGACGCCGCGATGGGTGCGTGCGAGCAGATCTTCGAGATCCAGCGCCAGGCCCTGGAGCTGCCGTATCCCGGAGTGTTGCCGGAGTCGAAAGAGCCGCCGAAGAAGGCGTTCGGAAGCTGACCGAGCTGCTGGTGGCCAGCCGCAACCCGAAGAAGCTGGCCGAGTTGCACCGCGTGCTGACGGCGGCAGGGGTGTCGGGGTTGACGCTGCGCTCACTCGACGACGTGCCCGCGTTCGACGAGGCGCCCGAGACCGGCGCGACGTTCGAGGAGAACGCATTGGCCAAGGCGCGCGACGCGTTTCGGGCGACGGGTCTTGCGACGGTCGCTGACGACTCCGGGCTGGAGGTCGCCGCGTTGAACCGGATGCCGGGGGTGCTGTCGGCGCGGTGGGCGGGTCGGCACGGCGACGACGGGGCGAACACGTCGCTTCTCCTGGCGCAATTGGCCGACGTGCCCGACGACCGGCGCGGCGCGGCGTTCGTGTCGGCGTGCGCGCTGGTGCACGGCGCCGGCGAGGTCGTCGTGCGGGGCGAGTGGCCGGGCAGCATCGTCCGCGAACCGCGCGGTGACGGCGGTTTCGGCTACGACCCGGTGTTCCTGCCGGAGGGCTCTACGCGCACGGCCGCCGAACTCGATCCCGCCGAGAAGGACGCGGCGTCGCATCGTGGGCGGGCGCTGACGGCCCTGCTTCCCGCGTTACGCGAATTGGCCCTGCGAACGTGAGCTTGTGCGCGAGATTCGGCGGGTATTTCGAGCACAAGCTCACGTTCGGCGCTGAAATTTTGTATAGCTCCTCTAAGCGGTAGCATCCCGGGGGTGCCCCGCTCCTCCGTCGAATCCGAAGTCGGCAGGACGCGGCACCCGGCGATCGTCGTGGCGGTGCTCGCCGCCGCGGGCATCAGCGTGTCGCTGATGCAGACGCTCGTCATCCCGCTGATCCCCGAATTGCCCACGCTGCTGAACACCAGCGCATCCAACGCGTCGTGGGTGATCACCGCGACGCTGCTGACGGCGGCCGTCGCGACGCCGATGTTCGGCAGGCTCGGCGACATGTACGGGCCCAAGCCCATCCTGATCATCTGCGCCGTACTGCTCACCGTGGGATCGCTGATCGCGGCGACGACGACTGCGTTGGTCCCCGTCATCGTGGGCCGCGGGCTCCAGGGCTTCGGCATGCCGATCATTCCGCTGGGCATCAGCGTGATGCGTGCCTCGGTGCCGGCGCATCGGGTCGGCACCGCGATGGGGCTGATGAGTGCCTCGCTGGGCGTCGGTGGTGCGTTGGGGCTTCCGCTGTCGGCGATGATCGCCGATCGCTTCGACTGGCACGCGTTGTTCTGGTTCGGCGCCGGGCTCGGGGTGGTGGCGGCGGTGTCGTTCGCCGCGCTGGTGCCACGCCTTCCGTCGGTTTCCGGCGATCGCTTCGACGCGCTGGGCGCGATCGGTCTGGCGGGCGGGCTCGTCACGCTGCTGCTGGGCATCTCCAAGGGCGGGGATTGGGGTTGGACGAGCGGGATGACCGTGACGATGTTCGCCACGTCGATGGTGGTCTTCGCGCTGTTCGCGCTGTGGCAGTTCCGGACGACCGCGCCGATCGTCGACCTGCGGACCACGCTGAAGCGCCCGGTGCTGACGACGAATCTGGCCTCGATCGCGGTCGGTTTCTCGTTGTTCGCGATGTCGTTGATCGGCCCGCAGATTCTCGAGATGCCGTCGGGGGTGGATTACGGGCTCGGGCAGTCGATGCTGCAGACCGGTCTGTGGATGGCGCCCGGCGGTCTGGCGATGATGCTGACGTCCCCGGTGGCCGCGCGGATCGCCGGCGTGCACGGTCCGCGGTTCACGCTGTTCGTGGGGTCGGCGGTGGTGGCCGTCGGCTACCTGTCGGGGCTGTTGCTGATGAACAGCGCGTGGCAGCTGTGCGTGTTCAACGTGATGGTCAGCGTCGGTGTCGGATTCGCGTTCTCGTCGCTGCCCGCGCTGATCAACGCGGCGGTGCCCGTGTCGGAAACGGCGGCCGCCAACGGTATCAACGCGCTGGCGCGTTCGCTGGGCACGTCGATCTCGAGCGCGGTCATCGGCGCGGTGCTCACGGTGATGACCACGACCGTGGCGGGGCAGCAGGTGCCGTCGCTGGGCGGGTTGCGCGTGGCGCTGCTGATCGCAGCCGGTGCGGCCGTCATCGCCGCCCTCACGGCGCTCGCGATTCCGAACGCCGAAGAATCTGAGGAGTCAGAGCCGGACCTGGCGCTGACTACAGACCGTAGCGTTCCTTGATCTCGCGGGTCTGAACCTGCTCGACGATGATGCCGACGAGCGGAATGGTGCCTGCCAGCAGGACACCGACGGTCTTTCCGATCGGCCAGCGCACCTTGACCGCGAGGTTGGCGGTGAAGAGCAGATACACGAAGTACACCCAGCCGTGAACCACCGCGATCCAGTTCAGGCCCTCGACGTGGTAGACGTACTTCATCACCATTTCGTAGCAGAGCGCGATGAGCCAGATGCCCGTCGTCCAGGCCAGCACCCGGTAACCCAGGAGCGCCTTGCGGATGTTTTCGGCGGAGGTGATCGACGGTTCGGTCATGTGGCCGGATGTTCCTTGTCTTTCTTCGCGAGCTCGGCCAGGTAGGCGTTGTACTCGCGTAGTGCGGGGTCGTCGACGTCGTCGTCGAAGCGGGTTGACGCTGCGGGCTTTTGGGGGAGCAGGTCCTCAGGGATCTGGGTGATGTCGCGATTCGTGGGCTGGGGTGGTGCCTCCTCGTAGCGCACGAACTTGTAATACGCGTACACGACGAAACCCGCGAACAGCGGCCACTGCATCGCATAGCCGAGGTTTTGGAAGCTGCCCGAGGCCGACTCGAAGCGAGTCCACTGCCACCACGCCAATGCCAGACAGCCGGCGGCGCCGACGATCACCAGTGCGATGAGCGCCGGCCTCCTACGCCGTGTAGTGGACACCTTCCAACGGTACCGCGCTACCCTTGGACGGCCCATGCGCGAGTGGCGGAATGGAAGACGCGATGGTTTTAGGTGCCATTGTCCTGTGGACGTGGGGGTTCGAGTCCCCCCTCGCGCACTCAAGCCGATCGGCGGTGTCGGCGCCACGATCGTGATCCACGCCTGCGGGTTCAGCCGACGAAGTACTTCTGCCCGCCGCTGGGAATGCGGCCGAATCCGGCTCGCAGCAGTGGCGACAGGATCGCAACCGGCAGGCTCGTCGCCCTCTTCGGCTCGATCGCGAGCACCCATGTGAACCGCGTCTGGCGGCCCTCCGGTTCGACGATGTAATCCTCGGCGAACCGTTTGAACAGCGGCAGCGTCGCCTCGTAAACGTAGAACGACTTCTGATGGCCTTCGTCCCAGTGGAAGAAGCGCTCACGCAGGACGGCGCCGCCTGGGGCGGTGACGTCGCGGGTGGTGCCGACACCGAAGGGGCGTGGTGATGTCCACGTGACGTCCTTGATCGACGGTCCCCACGCGGCGAGCGACTCGTCGGAGGTCAGCGAGCCCCACACCCGCTCCGGTGTCGCTGCGAAGAGCTTTTCGTAGCGGAAGACGTGCGGGGCCGAGACCAGGAAGTCAGCGTCGGCGGAGACGAGGGGATACCAGCGGGCCATAGCTGGCCATCATCGCAGGCGAGCGCCGGAGCGGCTCAATCGTCTCTGCTCTGCTTGCCGAAGCAGACGAGGCTTGCGGTGAAGCTGAACACGGCGACCACACCGGCGGTGGCGGCCAGCGGCGCATCCGAGGCGCCCCAGCTCGCCAGGCCGACCGCGACCGCGATGATCGCGGTGAAGATCAGGAAGAGGCCGGTCGTAGCGAGCGCTTCGGCGGCCGGGTTGTCAGCGGGGGCGAGGGCGCGCTCGCGCATCGAGGTCTCCTGTTGGCTCGCGGGTTACGGTTGCGCAGAGGTTGCCCACTGGCAACCCCCGCGAAACCCGCGCCCGAAAAGACCCGGTTCAGCCCGCCCTTCGGACCGTGAACCCGTTGAGTTCGGCCAGTGATTGCAGTTGCCGCAACGCGAACTGGCGTGACCGGCCGGTGTCGGGGATGTGGATGCCGGCCCACACCCCGACGGCCCCAGGCGTCTCGCACGCCTCCCGCGCACAGAGCCAGCGTCGCGGACATGTCCGGCACACCTCTTTGGCCCCGTCGTCGGCCCCGAGAGCCCATCGGTCGGGGTCCTGGGCGCAGGCGCCGATCGGAGCGTTCTGCAATGCGCCGACCGAAAAGGGGCGAGCCGTCCTGCCGGTCGGCCGTTCGTCGACGGGCATCTTGGTCTCCTCTCGGTCGTGCGGTCCCCGACTCGGCCGACAATACACGTGTATCGTTGCTGGCGACACTTTCGCACTGGCTAGGGTGTGGGGGTGAACTCTCTCGCCTGCGGGTATCGATGACGGCGGTACGGATGGATCGGTACGCCTCCGGTGGTGATCAGCGTCCGAGCGTCGAACGGATCCGTGACGCGGCGCTGAGATGCTTCGCGGACCGGGGCACGTCGGCGACGTCACTGCGCGCGGTCGCTGCGGAAGCGGGTGTTTCGCTCGGATTAGTGCAACACCACTTCGACACCAAGGCGAATTTGATCAAGGTCGTCGACGACCATGTGCTCGGAGTGATGGCCTCCGCACTCGCGAAACCCATTCCCGAACCGCCGGCAGATTCCATCGCCGACATCGGTAACAGGGTGACGTCGCTCGTCGCCGACGAGCCGGATGTGGTGGCGTACGTCGGCCGCGCGCTCACCGACGGCAGCGCGCTCGGGCGAGAGGTATTCGATGCGTTGGCGGACATCGGTGCCGAGCGGTGGCGGGTGCGCGCCGAGCAGAATCTGACCCGACCGGATCTCGATCCGATCTGGGGCACGCTGAATCCGCTGGTGCTGGCGCTCGGGGCGTGGGTGCTGCGCGCCCACATCGAGCGCCATCTTCCCGAACCGCTCGAGACGCCGACACAATTGCGGCGGTGGCAAGAGGCCACTGACTCGCTCCTGCGTGATGGGCAGATGCGCCACCAATCCTGACGTCTACAGCGAGGCACCGCCTACTCGTTTGCGGTAGCTGGTCGGCGTCTCCCCGCAGAACTGCGCGAAGGCCCGGGTGAACGAACTGAGGCTGTCGAAGCCGACGGCCGACGACGTCTCCTGAACCGACTGCCCCGGTGCGGCGAGCAACGCCATGGCCTTGAGCATCCGGGCGTGGAGAAGGTATGTGCGCCAAGATATTCCGACCGAATCCTGAAACAGTCGCCGCAGTGTCCGTTCCGAAACGGAAACCGCCCGGCTCACCTCGTCGGCGCTCACGCCGTCGAGATGCTCCTTGGTGTACGCCATCGCGGCGGCGACGATGGGATGCTCCGAAGTCGGCAGGCTCAGCGGCGCCTCGTGGTCGAGCGCCTCGGCCACCAGGTTGGCCAGTGTCCTGAAGAAGGCGTCGGAAACCTCGTCGCCCCGCGGCCGGTCGATCGGCCAGCGCAACGCGTAGATCATCATCTCGCGGATCAGTGGTGACACTGCGAGGATGCGCGCGCGGTCGCCCGCCTGGGGGATCAACTCGGGATCGAACATCACCGCGACGGTCCGGACGTCAGGGTTCATGGTGGCCTGGTGCTCGAGTCCGACCGGGATCCACGCGGCCTGCTGGGGCGGTAACAGGTAGTGCGCCGAGTCGGTTTCGACTTCGACGACCCCGCCGAGTGCGTATTCGATCTGGTGCACGTCGTGCGAGTGCCAGCCGGTGATGAGCGCGTCGCCTTCGTAGAGGTAGCTGCCGCCGAGGGCTCGGCCGCCCCGCCGAAGATCGATGACGCGTCGACTCGGCCGGGCGATCAGGTTGGCCGGTTCGGTCAAACCTCTGTCCGATAGCGCAGAGACGGTCACGGCGATAGACGGTACTACTGAGGTATGAACGTTGACGACCTGATCCTGGTGAGCATCGACGACCACGTGGTGGAACCGCCCGACATGTTCCTCCGGCATGTCCCGGCGAAGTACAAGGACGAGGCGCCGATCGTGGTCACCGATGACAAGGGCGTCGACCAGTGGATGTATCAGGGCCGTCCGCAAGGCGTCAGCGGGCTGAACGCCGTGGTGTCCTGGCCGGCCGAGGAGTGGGGCCGTGACCCGGCGGGCTTTGCCGAGATGCGTCCCGGCGTGTACGACGTGCACGAGCGCGTCCGCGACATGAACCGCAACGGCATCCTCGCGTCGATGTGCTTCCCCACGTTCACCGGGTTCTCCGCGCGTCATCTCAACATGCACCGCGAGGATGCCACGCTGGTGATGGTGTCGGCCTACAACGACTGGCACATCGACGAGTGGGCGGGCTCCTACCCGGACCGCTTCATCCCGATCGCCATCCTGCCGACATGGAATCCCGAAGCGATGTGCGCCGAGATCCGCCGCGTCGCGGCGAAGGGTTGCCGCGCGGTGACGATGCCGGAACTGCCGCACCTCGAAGGACTTCCGAGCTATCACGACGAGGACTACTGGGGCCCGGTGTTTCGCACGCTCTCCGAGGAGAACGTCGTGATGTGCCTGCACATCGGCACCGGCTTCGGCGCGATCAGCATGGCGCCCAACGCCCCGATCGACAACCTGATCATCCTGGCCACCCAGGTGTCGGCGATGTGCGCGCAGGATCTGTTGTGGGGTCCGGCGATGCGCAACTATCCCGACCTGAAATTCGCGTTCTCCGAAGGCGGTATCGGCTGGATCCCGTTCTACCTGGACCGCAGCGACCGCCACTACACGAATCAGAAGTGGCTGCGGCGCGACTTCGGGGACAAGCTGCCGTCCGACGTGTTCCGTGCGCACTCACTGGCCTGCTACGTCACCGACAAGACGTCGCTCAAGCTGCGCCACGAGATCGGCATCGACATCATCGCCTGGGAATGCGACTACCCGCACTCGGACTGCTTCTGGCCCGATGCTCCCGAGCAGGTGCTCGCCGAACTCAACGCGGCGGGTGCGTCGGATTCCGACATCAACAAGATCACGTGGGAGAACTCCTGCCGGTTCTTCAGCTGGGATCCGTTCAAGCTCACCCCGAGGGAGCAGGCGACCGCAGGAGCGTTGCGCGCCAAGGCCACCGACGTCGACGTGTCGATCCGGCCGCGCAAGGAATGGGCGCGACTCTACGAGCAGAAGCAGCTCGCCGAGGCATAGGTTCGGCCGGCGCGGCTGCCGCGGCATAGGTTCGGCCGGCGTCCTTTTCGCGAGTTCTACGCCAGGGTCGTTACCGCGTGGGTATTCGCGACCCTGGTGTACGTCTCGCAGTGCCGACTGTCCTCACCACATCAGGCCGCGAGCCATTTCCGATGGCGGGATCTGCTCCATCGAGATCAGGCCCGCGGGAGCGCGGCACACCCAGTCGATGACGTTGACGACGCGGGCGGCGGTGGAGACGCAGCCCGCCTCGGTGACGTCGAGGATCGGGTGCGACAGCAGGGTGTCGACCTCGACGCGCGGTTCACCCTCGATGATCACCTTGTGCACGCCGGAGTGGCCCTCCGGCGGATACTCCCAGTCCGGTGCGGCCTCGGGGGTGAGCCGGGTGGTGTGCTCGACGGTGATAACCGGTGAGCCACCGCGGAATCCCTCGGCCGCGAAGCGCACACCGGCCATCCCCCCGGGTTCGACCGTCATCATCTTGCATTCGATGCGACGATCGGTGTACCACGGCTCGAAACGCTCGGTGACATCGTCGAGTTCGACGCACAGGTGTGCGGCGATGTTGCGAACCAAGCCCCCGAACATGGTCGTGATGACCCCCGGCAGGAAGGCCATCGCCGGGTCATCACCCGGCTTGCTGCCGAATCCCATTGCCGTGCCGGTGTATTCGTAATCGTCGTAGTTGCTGTAGTCGAAGACTTCGCGGACGATGACCGACTCTGCCCGCGTCACGAGGCTCAGCGCCGCGAGCACCGCGGTGTCACCGGAGTAGCCCGGGTCGATCCCGTTGACATACAGCGACGAATTGCCCGCAGTACAGGCTTCTTCCAGCGGCCCCCGCAGCCAGTCGTCGGCCTGGCGCGGCGTCACCAGCCATACCATCGATGTCCCGACGACGTTGATCCCGGCGGACAGAAAGCGCGACATCTGCTCCAGGGCCTCCATCGGACGCGTCTCGCCGAGGGCGGTGTAGACGACGCAGTCCGGCTTCGAGGCGATCAGCGCGTCGATGTCATCGGTTGCGATGACGCCGGTAAGCTCGGTCAGCCCACACAATTCGGCGGCGTCGCGCCCGATCTTCTCCGGACTGGCGGCGTGCACTCCCACGAGTTCCATGTCGGGACGACCGATGAGCGCGCGAAGCGCGTGCTGACCCACATTGCCGGTGGAAAACTGGACCACTCTTCGCATTTCAAGCCTCGATCAGTAGTCGGGTATGGGCAGCGGCAGGTTATTCGAGTCGATCCCGCCATCGACGTGGAAGATGGCGTTGGTGGCGTAGCAGTCCTTGGTCGACAGGTAAACGCAGAGCCTACCGAGATCCTCGACGTTGCCGAGTCGATGCAGCGGCGTGAGCGAGAGCATCGTGTCCAGTGCCCCCGGCATCATATCGAGGCCGCTTTGCAGTCCCTCGGTGGCGAACGAGCCGAGTGCGATGGCATTGACGCGGATCTTCGGCGCCAACTCCTGGGCCATCGCCCGGGTGAGCGCTTCGAGCCCACCCTTCGCGACGCAGTACGCGGTCAGCGCGCGGATGCCGAAACGTGCTGATCCCGAGGAGATGTTGACGATGTTGCCGTGTCCGGCCTCGATCATGTGACGGGCGACGAGTTGACTCATGATGAACGCTGACGTGACACACCAGTCGAAGGTGTGCCGGAAGTCCTCGTCGGTGATGTCGAGAAACGACCCGAACGTCGAACCACCCACATTGTTGATCAGGATGTCAATGCGGCCGAAGCGGTCCATCGTCGTGTTGACGACGCGCTCACCGTCCGGTCGGCTGATCGCATCGGCCACCAGGGCAAGTCCCTTACCGCCCGATTCCTCGATGCCCTTGATCGTTGCGACGATGTCGGATTCGGTGCGGGCCGTACCGACGACGGTGGCGCCCGCCTCCGCGAGGACCCTCGCGATACCCTGCCCGACACCCTTGCCCGCACCGGTGACGATGGCCACCTGCCCGTCGAGATTGAATTGTTCCAGCGCCATCGGACTCCTTCCGAAATTGACTGCAGTCAATCACACGTGTCAATACCCGGTCGGTGTTGCTATCGTCGGGTCATGGCCGTGGTGGACAAACCCTCAGCGCGCGAGGCGAAACGCCTACAGACACGCGAGCGATTGATGGGCGCGGCCATTGCCGAGTTCAAGCGTTCGGGGATGGCCGAGGCGGACGTGGGTGCGATCGTCGCCGCCGCGGGGGTCGCGCACGGCACGTTCTTCTTCCACTTTCCGACCAAGCAACACGTACTGCTCGAGCTGGAGCGGCGCGAGGAAGAGCGCATCGCCAAGCAGCTCGGCCGGTATGCCGATTCCACTCGCGGCCTGCCGTCCGTGCTTCAAGAGGCTGTGCGACTGGTCCTGGGACTGGAGCGCCGCCTCGGCGCAATCCTGTTCAAGGACTTTCTTGCTCTGCACTTTTCACAGAGCCGCCCCGCGGACGAGAGTAACGAGCACCCGGTCATCGTCCGAGTCGCGCAGGAGATCGAGCGTGCACAGGAAATGGGACGGGTCGCGCCCGACGTCAACCCCATGAACAGCGCCGTGTTCTTCCTGCTTGGGCTCTATGCGCTGTTGACAACCACGCACGAGTGGCCGACACAGAGCTCCATGCTCGACGACTACGTGGCGCGAACCCTGCGAGGGATCGAAGCCCGCTAGTTGGTTGACTGAGGTCAGTCTTCCTGCGATGCTCGGGAGGCCGACTCTCAGGAGGGTGCCTTGACTCTGCGCACAGATCCCGTCGCGGGCAGCGGTCTGGACGAGCACATGGAGCGCTCCCGGCTGGCCCAGCGCCAGGCGGACAAGTGGTTGATATCCGGAAGCCTGCTTATCGGCACCGCCGCGCTCGGGATCTTCGGTCTCCCGCTCTTCCTGCGGGGCGTATGGCTGCTGCGCAAGGCCCAGCGCGAGGGCCTGTCGGTGCGTCCGATGATCGTCACGCTCATCGGCTATCTGGTGATCATCGACGCCGCCATCAACACGGTGGGCTGGGCGCTCGATCTCGTGGCGAGCCACACCATCCTGGCGCGAATCCTGTTGAACGGCTGGGGCGCGATGTTCGACGCCGGCTACTTCTGGCACTACAACGAGCTGTGGCTCGGCGGCGCCGCCGGACCGGGGGAGAAGGCGATGGAAGTCGGGATGATCCTCACCGTCTTCACGATGCGGATCGCCGCCGGGATCGGCTTCCTGCAGATGAAGCGGTGGGGGCATCAGTGGATGATCGTCACCTGCTGGATGGGCGTGCTCATCTGGTGCCTGTACGTGTTCAACATGACGATGTACGCCGACGTGCGGTACGCGGGCACGATCTTCCCGGTCATCGGATGGTGGCTCTACGACATCTTCTACATCACGCCGTTCTTGGCGATCCCGTACCTGCACACGGTCAACCGCGAAATCTTTTCAGACTGACTCAACTCATTGACTGCAGTCAGCAGATGGACTACAAAGGGGCTTACCATGACCGCTCAGGCCACGCAGTTGGCGCGCGGACAAGGCCGGCACGGGGTGCCGACCGCGGGCGACGCCGTGATCGTTGATTCGATGCCGACCCGACCGGTCGCACGGCGCCACGAGTTCCGCTGACAGTCAACCCGCTCGAGGAGGCGCATACGTGGACTGGATTTGGGAGATACTTCGCTACGTCGCCGCTTGGGGCGGCACCGGACTGATCATCTGGTTCTGGTACTGGATGTTCTCGAACATCGGGACCTTCTGAGGGTTTCGAATCGATGGCCGAACTCTCCGACTCTCACGCCATGGCGGTCGAGCGCAGCTGCGCGGTGACGGCCGTGGCCTTGAGCGGGCAACGCCGCCAAGGCGTGCGCCTCGTCTCCGGGGAGCATCGCGTCTTCGGGCTCAACGCGGCGCTGGATTTCGTCCACGTGCCCTACCCGATCCACCGCGGCTGGACCCGCAGAACCATCACGTGCGGGATTGCGTTGCAGTGCTCGCCGTCGAAGGACAGGATTCTCGGATTCCGGCTGAACGAACTGTCGACGCGCGAACTGCGCGCGCTGACAAGGGTGGAGGGTGGTGTCGCCCTGGGGTGGGTGTCCGAGCGCTGGCCCGGCCTGCTGCCCGAGTTCCGGCGCGTGCTCGGTGATGTCGACATCCTCGACGGTGATCTCGACGCGACCGCGATGCTGGATCGGGCGATCGCGTTGGCACGCACAACAGAACCGCTCGGCGTCGATCCGCTGTTCGGCCGGCTCCCGGTGGTCTACACCGCGCCGCAGAGCGTTTCGGACAGGCTGCGCCGCACGCTCGGCAGGATGCCTTGGACGACATCGGAGAAGCGCTTACCGCGGCCCTATTCCATACCCGTCGGCGGAGACGGCGGGATCCGCAACCCCAACCTCCCGCCGCCGAGTCGGCCACAGGACAACGACCTCGACATCACGCCCGACCATCGGCCCGGCATCCCGTACCCCGAATGGAACGCGTGGACGAAGAGTTTCATGCGCGATCACGTCGCGGTGCTCGAGAAGGCGCACGCGTCGCGCACCCGCCAACCGGAATCGGTATCCACCGAGCTACGCAGGTGGTTCGAGGAGCACACCCATCGCACGATGAAGAACCGGTTGGAAGACGGCTCCGACCTCGACGTCGAGCAGTACGTCAACCACTACATCGACCTGGCCACCGGCGAGGCGATCGAGCCGCGCATCTTTCGCGAGCTGCTGCCCACCAACCGGGATGTCACCACGGCGCTTCTGCTCGACGGCAGTTCGTCGCTCGGCGTGCACGGTGGCCGGATCTTCAAGCTCGAATTGGCCTGCGCCGACGCCCTTTCGCGGGCGATGACACTGGCCCGTGAACGGCACGGCATCTTCGTGTTCACCGGAAACACTCGCCACCGCGTGGAGGTCAGCTGCCTCAAGGACTTCGAGGACCGCAGGTTCGTGCCGCCCGGCCGGCTCGGGTTGGCCACCGGCGGTTACACCCGGCTCGGCGCACCGCTGCGCCATCTGACCAGCCGGCTGCTCGCCCAACCGTCCGAGCGGCGACTGCTCATCGTGATCGGTGACGGCCTGATCTCCGACGAGGGATACGAGGGCCGTTACGCCTGGGCCGACGCTGCGCACGCCGTCGAAGAGGCGAACGACGCCGGCGTGAGCATCTACTACGTCGGTGTCGGGCCCACCCGTGTCGATCCACTGCCGGAGGTTTTCGGTCCCCGGCGCTCACAACGCATCCGACGAATCGAGGAGTTGCCCCGAGTGCTTGCCCACGTCCATCGCGAACTGGTGGCCGCATGAGCGACGCCAGCCAGCGGATAGAGCGGACAGTCAACGGCGATTATTACGCGAACGGCAACGAGATTCAGCTGTTCGAGCAGGCGTATCGGCAACGCCTGCCCGTGATGCTGACCGGGCCGACCGGCTGCGGCAAGACCCGCCTCGTCGAACACATGGGGGTGCTGTTGCAACGACCGGTCGTGACGATCAGCTGCCACGACGACCTGACCAGTTCGGACCTGGTCGGGCGATTCATGGTCACCGGCGGTGACGTGGTGTGGACCGACGGCCCGCTGACGCGGGCGGTGAAGGACGGTGCGATCTGCTATCTCGACGAAGTGGTGGAGGCGCGCCACGACTCGCTGGCGATCCTGCACTCGCTGACCGACCACCGCCGCGCGTTGTACCTCGACCGCGCGGGTGAGGTGGTCAAGGCGCCCGACACCTTCATGCTGGTGTGTTCGTACAACCCGGCCTACCGCAGTTCGCTCAAGGAACTCAAACCCTCCTTTCGTCAACGCTTCGTCACACTGCCCATGAAGTACCTTCCGCCCGAGCGCGAAGGGGAGGTCGTCGTCTCGGAAACGGGTGTCAATCCAGCGACCGCGGCACGGCTCGTGCGGTGCGCCACGGCCATCCGCACCGCCGATGAGGCATTCCACTTCGAGCCGCCGTCGACTCGCGTCCTTGTGACGGCCGCGCAGTTGATCGTCGCGGGCGCAACCGAATTGGCGGCCGCCGAGGCCTGCATCCTCGCACCCCTGTCCACCGACGGTGCCATCACCGACGGTTTGCGTGAAGTCGCCGTGGCCAGCCTGGCCGCCGACGCCCCGAGCACCTCCGGTTAGGAAGGAACCGCCGCCATGGACCAAAAAGAGCGGAAGCGCAAGAAGGCGCTGATCATCCTGCAGATAGTCATCTACGGCTACCTGTTCACGATGTTCGCCATCCAGCTCTACATGTCGTTCGCACGCGGATGGTGGGAATTGTGAATCTGCCGCTGTTGAACCGTCGGTCCAGCGCACCGAAGTCGTCCGACGCGAGCGTCAGCCTCGAGGAACACCACGAGGAGTCGCGGCTGGCCCAGCGCCGTGCCGACAAGTGGATGATCGTCGGCGCCGCGCTGATGGGCATGTGGGCGCCCGGCCTGATCGGCTTCCCCATCTTCATGCGCGGTGTGTGGCTACAACGTCAGGCAGCGCGGGCCGGACTGTCGATGCGGCCGATGATCGTCACGCTGATCGGCTATCTCGTGCTGATCGACGGAATGCTCAACAGCCTCGGCTGGGCGCTCGACCTGGTCGCCAACCACACGTTGATCAACCGCGTGCTGATGGTCGGCTGGGGCGCGATGTTCGACGCTGGATACTTCTGGCACTACAACGAGTTCTGGGTCGGTGGTGCGGCCGGACCGGGCGAGAAGTCGATGGTTTTCGGCATGATCCTGACGGTCTTCGCGATGCGGTGCGCCGCGGCGATCGGTTTCCTCCAGATGAAGCGCTGGGGTCACCAGTGGATGATCATCACGTGCTGGATGGGTGTCCTCATCTGGTGCCTGTACGTGTTCAACATGACGATGTACGCCGACGTCCGCTTCGCCGGGGTCGTCTTCCCGGTCATCGGCTGGTGGCTCTACGACATCTTCTACATCACACCCTTCCTGGCCATCCCGTATCTCCACACGGTCAACCGTGAAATCTTCACCGACTGAACAGGTTTAGGAGCCGAGCCATGACATCGTCTTCGCTCACCCCCGACAGCACCGAAAAAGACAAGGCCGACGATCTGCCACCGGGCACCACGCCCTACTACGCCCGCATGCACCTCTACATCAAGAGGGCGGTGCTGGTCTGCCTGGTCGCATTGGTCATCGAGGGCGCGTTCACGCTGCCCTTCATGGCCGTCTACTACGGCTATCCGACCCTCAGCCTCACCGAGATCTGCAGCGAGCTCCTCAAGGTGCGCTACTCGGATGACACGCTCGAGTGCAAGGTGCCGTACCCGCCGCTGGGTTCCCCTGAGGGTGCGGAGGGCAAGGACACCGCTCGGGACGAATGGGGCATTCAACCGGTGCCGAAGTACAACCGGATCGGCTGGCGCGAGTTGGTTCGCATCCACGAGGAACGGGAAGCGCGCCAAGCCGCGCAGTCGCAAGGGGATCCGGCTCCGTGACTCGAAAACCGCCGGAGGAACACGCAGAGAACTGGGATCTTCGGCACGGGGATTTCAACGACACCGACTTCCTCTACGATGTCTACGACGTGATGCGGCGGCAGGCGCCGTTCGTCCACACCGACACCCCGTTTCTCACCACGATGCCGGACAGTGCATGGGTGGCGGTGCGCTACGCCGAGTGCTACCGCATCCTGCAGGACTGGGAACACTTCTCCAGCAATCCCACTCCGGATGCGGCCGAGGCTTTCGGCGGCGATCTGGTGATCACGTTGGACCCGCCCCGGCAGCAGAAGTTTCGCAAGGTGCTCAACCCGTACTTCTCGCCGGCGCGGATGAAGGCTTTACGGCCCCAGATCCGCGACGAAACCGACCGGCTGATCGACGATTTCATCAGTACCGGTCGGGGTGACCTCGCTCAGGTCGCGTGGCGTCAGCCCGGCATCGTGTTCTTCAAGTACCTGCTGGGGATGCCGGTCGTAGACGTCCCGTTGTGCATCGAACTCACCGACACCGCCCTCAACGGCGCCACCGAGGAAGAGCGCGGACCGGCGTGGGGCGGGCTGTACCAGCACATCCACGACACCGTGAGCGCACGCAGTGACGCGCCGCCCCGCGACGACATGATCGACGTGCTGCTGGGCGCCGAAATCGATGGACAGCCGCTGCCGTTCAACGACGTGGTCGCGAACGCGATGCTGCTGGTGCAGGCCGGACTCGAGACGACGGCCAGCGCGATGTCGTGGGCCTTCCACTATCTCGCCACGCACCCAGACGAACGGGATCGGCTGATCCGTGAACCCGAGATTCTGCCGCGCGCGGTGGAGGAGTTCATTCGCTTCGGCGGTTCGATTCACGGGATCCCGCGCACCGTCGCCAGAGAAGTCGAACTCGGCGGGCGCACCTTCTGCCCCGGACAGTCGGTGATCGTGAACTACGCCTCGGCCAACCGCGACGAGGAGATGTTCGTCGACGCACACCGGTGCATCCTGGACCGCAAGGACAACCGCCATCTGGGCTTCGGCGCCGGTGTGCACCGCTGTCTGGGCTCGAACCTCGCCCGGCTCGAACTGCAGGTGGGCCTGGAACAGGTGCTGACCCGGATGCCGAAACTCGCACTGGATCCGGAGAAACCTCCGGTGTTCGTCGGCAACTCGATCACCCGGGGCTTCCGTTCGCTTCCCGTCGTGTTCGACCCGGCCGAAAATTCCGCGGCATGACATACCGCATCGTCCAGTGGACCACCGGCAACGTCGGCAAGCGCTCGGTGCGCGCGATCGCACTCAACCCGCAGCTCGAGCTGGTCGGCTGCTACGCGTGGTCGAAAGACAAGGTCGGTCGTGATGTGGGGGAGTTGTGCGGTATCGACCCGTTGGGCGTGACCGCGACCAACAACGTCGATGCCCTGCTGACGTTGGAACCGGATTGCGTCGTCTACAACCCGATGTTCGCCGACGTCGACGATATGGTGCGGATACTGGGCGCGGGTGTCAACATCGTCTCGACATCCGAATTCATCACCGGGCATTTCTTCGGCGAGGACCGTGACCGCATCGTCGAGGCCTGCCACCACGGCGGGTCGACCATCTTCGGCAGCGGGATCAACCCCGGCTTCATCCAACTGTTCGCCATCGTGTCGGCCGGCCTGTCCGAGAGCGTGGAGAAGGTGTCGGTGGTGGAGGCGATCGACACCACGATCTACAACTCGCCCGACACCGAAAAGCCCATGGGCTTCGGCTATCCCATCGACCACCCGGAGCTGGAGTCGATCACCGAGAAGGGTTCCGCCATCTTCCGCGACGGTGTTCTTCTCGTCGCCGACGCCCTCGGCGTCCGCCTCGACGAAGTCCGCTGCGACGTCGCCTACGCCCAGACCACCACGGACCTCCATCTTCCCGGAGACTGGCTGATCGAGAAGGGCTGCGTCGCGGGGGTGGACGTCGGGTGGAAGGGGGTCGCGGGTGGCAAGGAGGTCATCGAGATCCGCGGCCGGTGGCGCAAAGGCCAGACACTCGAACCCGACTGGGAACTGGACATGGGTTACACCGTCGAGGTCCGGGGCACGCCGACGATCAAGACCACGCTGAGTTTCCTTCCGCCCGAGGGCTTCGTCGGCGAGACCATCGACGACTACATCATGCTGGGGCTGTCGATCGTCGCGATGCCCGCGATCACCGCGATCCCGGCGGTCGTGGCGGCGCCGCCGGGCATCGCGACGTACAACGATCTGCCGCTGCTACTTCCGCGGGGAGTCCTCAATGTCTGAGCGGACGTCCGAGAAGACCTACCGGGTCATCCAGTGGATGACCGGAGACGTCGGTCAGGCCGGCATCCGGCATTTCGCGCAGTGCCCAATGTTCGACCTCGTCGGTGTGCTGGTGCACAGCAAGGAGAAGGTCGGCAAGGACGCCGGCGAGATCACAGGCATCGGGTCCACCGGCGTGATCGCGACCGACGACGTGGACGCGATCAGCGCGCTGGACGCCGACTGCGTGTTCTACACGCCCGTGATCATGGACATCGACACCGTCTGCGGACTCCTGCGTTCGGGCAAGAACATCGTCACGACCAGCGGCTTCTTCCATCCCACAGACGATTTCCGCGACGGCGGCGACAAGATCCGGGCCGCCTGCGCCGACGGCGGCACGTCGTTTCACGCCGGCGGCATCCATCCCGGCTACGCGGGCGACATCCTGCCTCTCACCCTCGCGCGCGTCGCCAGCAGGATCGACAAGATCGAGGTGTGGGAGGTCGTCGACGTGCTGAGAGACGCCCCGATGGATCACATCGACTGGATGGGTTTCGGCAAGGACAAGGACAATTTCCTCACCGAGCCAACGATTCTCGGGCTCGGGGTACCCTTTTTCGCCCAGTCGATGCACATGGTCGCCGACGGACTCGGTGTAAGTATCGACGACGTGAGCGCAGAGGTCGAGGCGGCTGTCGCCACCCGAGACATCCCGCACGACGAAGGTGCGATACCGCGGGGAACCGTTGCCGCACAACACCACACGTGGTCCGCACGGGTCAACGGCGAACCACTGATCGTGTACCACGCGATCTACGTAACCGGTGGACCCGACCAGCTCGACCCGCCGTGGGACTGGGGTCGAACGCGGTACCGCATCGTCATCGAGGGTGATCCGCCCACCGAACTGACCATGCACGGCCTGGTGAAGCCCGACGGCACCATGGATCATCCGGGTTACACGTGGACCGCGATGGGCGCCATCAACGCCATCCCCGATGTGTGCGACGGCCCGCCGGGCTGGTTGACCCACCTGGACCTCGGCCTGGTGCAACCGCGCGGATTGGTACGGCGATGAGCACCGATCAGTCCACGCTGGGGCTACATCACGTCGTGTTCGCGGTGGCGCCGGAACGGCGGGAAACGACGGTGGCAATGTTCACCGACCTCGGGTTCGACTTCGAAGAGGCCGAACTAGCCGAACTCGGGGTGCGCGTCCATCTGGACTGGAACCGGGGAATCGAGCTGATCAGCCCGGTGCCCGGCTCGACGGCCTCGGTCGCAACCTACGTCAACGAGTTCCTCGACCGCCATGGGGACGGCGTGTACACCGTCGTGCTCAGGGTGCCGGACGCCTCGGCGGCGGAATCCGTCACACAGCGCTACGGCTCGACGACCCGCTTCCGCCAGGGGTTCTCGGGCGAGGGCTCCTACCTCGATGAGATCGATCTGTCGGCCCTCGGGCTCCCACTGACGTTCCTGGCCACCAACGTGCCATGACCGAGACGCTGGGGCTGCCGCACGTCCTGTACGAGGACCTGCCGATGGCAGGGGACCGCGGCGCGGGCTGGGCAAAGCTGCGCGAGCTCGGGCCGGTGCTCTACGGCGACGGCTGGTACTACTTCACGCGCCGCGACGACGTGCTCGCCGCGCTGAGGGATCCGGAGACGTACTCGTCGAAGACCGACTACGACGACATGATCAGCCCCGTGCCGCTGGTGCCGCTGGGATTCGACCCTCCCGAGCACACCCGCTACCGCCGGCTCCTGCATCCCTACTTCAGCCCCCAGACGCTCAGCGCGCTGCTGCCGTCGCTACTGGCGCAGGTGGTCGACATCATCGACGAGATCGCCACCCGCCCCGGCTGCGAGGTGATGGCCGACCTCGCGATCCCGTATCCGTCACAGGTGTTCCTGACTTTGTTCGGCCTCCCGCTCGAGGACCGCGAACGCCTGATCGCGTGGAAGGACGCGATCATCGCCGTCAGCTTGGCGACCGATCCCAACAGCGTGGACCTGACCCCGGCAGCAGAGTTGTTCGGATATCTCACCGAAGCCGTTCGCGCACAGCGGGAAGCGCCACAGACGGGCATACTGTCCGATGTCCTGCACAGCGAGGATGCGCTCACCGACGCCGAAGCGACGGGAATGTCGCTCGTATTCGTCCTCGCCGGCCTCGACACCGTCACCGCCTCGATCGGCGCCGCCATGCTGGAGCTGGCCCGCCGTCCGGACCTGCGCCGGCAACTCCGGGTGGAACCCGAGCACGTCGGCGCCTTCGTCGAGGAGGTGATCCGGCTTGAACCCGCGGCGCCGGTACTCGGCCGCGTGGCCACCCGAGAGGTCACGGTCGCCGGCGTAACCCTGCCCGCCGGTTCCCAAGTGCGGCTCTGCGTCGGCGCGATCAACCGGGATGGAAGCGATCCGCACTCGGGCGACGACCTGGTGATGGACGGCAAGCTGCACAAGCACTGGGGTTTCGGCGGCGGGCCGCACCGGTGCCTGGGCGCCCACCTGGCCCGGATGGAGTTGCGGCTCGTCGTGAGCGAATGGCTCGCGCGCATACCGGATTTCGAGCTCGTTCCCGGCTACTTCCCCGAGATCACGTGGCCGTCGGCAACCTGTTCGCTGCGTGAGCTTCCGCTGAGGTTCGGGTCGGAGAACACCCGATGAGCGTCGGAGCTGCGAGACCGAGCGTCTTCGATGTTGGCCTGCCGACCCTGACCTACGACGTCACCGCGACGCCCCAGGAGATCTATCCGCAGTTCCGGGCGGCCCAGCAGCAGGCACCGATCGCGCTCGGTCCGATCGGACCGGAGGTGCTGTCGTACGAACTGGCGAGGGTCGTCCTGCGCGACCCGCGCTTCGGAATCCCGCAGGGCATCCATTTGTCCGCCCATGGCATCACCTCAGGTGAGCTGTGGGACAGGGTGACTCGCAGCATCCTCAACATGGAGGGGGAGGAGCACCGCCGGTTGCGCGGACTGGTGTCGAAGGCCTTCACGCCACGGGCGACGGCGCGGATGGATCCGACGATCCACACCGTCGTCAACGAACTCATCGACCGCGTCGCCGACCGTGGCCGCTGCGAGTTCGTCGACGACATCGCACGGCCATACCCCATCCCGGTCATCTGTGCCCTGCTTGGCGCGCCGAGGCAGGACTGGCAACGGTTTTCGCGATGGGCCGAGGACATCTTCAAGATCGTAAGCTTCGACTGCGATCTCGCCGCTGAAGAGGCGGCGGTGCTTGCGGCCTGGGACGACTTCGACGGCTACATCGACGAGATGATCGCCCGTCGCCGCGAGGACCTCACCGAGGATCTGCTCTCCGCACTGATCCGGGCCGAGGACGACGGCGACCGACTCGACGCGGGCGAGCTGCGCATGCTGGCCTTCAGCGTGCTCATCGCCGGAACGGACACCACCCGAAGCCAACTCGCGGCGTCCATGCAGGTGCTCAGCGAGCACCCCGACCAATGGGTGCTGTTGCGCGATGAGCCCGGCCTCGCGATGCGCGCGGTCGAAGAGACCATGCGCCACTCACCGTCGATGTGTAGCACGGTGCGCACCGTCGCAGAGGACGTGGCTGTCGGCGAATACACGTTCCCCGCCGCATCGTTCATCATCGTCAACACCTATGCGGCCAACCGGGATCCGGCCGTCTACGACGACCCGACCCGCTTCGACATCACCCGAGACGACCCGCCGCCGATCCTGACCTTCGGCGGTGGCGCCCACTACTGCCTGGGGGCCAACCTCGCACGGCGTGAGCTCTGCGAGGCCTTGACCATCATCGCGCGACGAATGCCGAACCCGCGGGTCGTCGGACCGGCGCCGTGGAAACCGCTGCTCGGTATGAGCGGGCCGACCAGCCTGCCGATTGAGTTCGGCTGATGCGCTACAAGATCGACCCCGACGTGGTGCACGACATCGCGCGTCAGGTGGTCGGACTGTCTGCCGAAGGTGACGAGCTCAGCTCGCGCGCCATCGAACTGCTGGCCGACGCGTACCCCGACCTGATCGATGCCACGCCTGGGCGGTGGGTCGCGAGCAGGGCGGGCGGAATCCTCGGCAAGGTCCGGTTCGTCTACTTCAGCCCGCGGGAGTACATCGTGATCTTCGGCTCTCCGACCGGCACCCAGGGCTTCTCCGGCCGCTACAAGCGGGTGCAGATCCACAAGTTCCTGTTGGCCGGGCGGATCGATTCCTACGACCTCGAATCCGACGACAACACGGCGATGACGCTGCTGCCCGGTGAGCGAACGTGCCTCGGGAGGGGGCAGGCGCGAGGCATGACCATCCACCCCGGCTCGTGGCACATCGAGTACGGGCGCGGCGCAGTGGTCACCACCCTGCCCTTCGCGATGGTCGACACGCTTCTGGTGTCACTCGAACTGGAGTCGGTCCGCCGTTCGACGGTCGAGTTCGCGCGGCTGCTCCGACGACGACCGCGTTTACGCTCCCGGTAGGAAGCAGGCCGATATCGCCGAGATCACCGAAACCGCAACGAGACAGGCGGCGCGCCGCCCGATTCCCCTCCGGCCGCGAAACCCTGTGTGAGCCGCAATGTCGTCAGCAGGAGCGGTGCCACGAGGCCGATCTGCGCATAGGTCGGCAGCAGCCCCATGAGCACCGTCGCGGGGGACACGGCAGGAAAGAACAGCCTCGGAAACACCAACGCCGCCGCGATGCCGTAGATGAAAAATCGTAGAACTCGACCGTTGTTCCGATGAAGCTGTCCAGCCCCACGCGTAACGGGGGACCCGCGAAGTCACCGTCGCTATGCACCGATTGTGTGCCATGCACGACTGCGGTGCACCCGGTTGCGTTGAGTACGACCGCAATCGCCGATGTGGTGTGCGCTATGTGTGGACCGTGGTGCGCAGTGGCTGTCGGGCGGTTTCCCGCATGGTCAGAAGCGTCGCCACGCTGACAGCGGCCGCGGCGATCACATAGTAGGCCGGTGCGATCTGGTTGCCCGTGCGGTCGACCAGCCAGGTCGCGACATACGGCGCGGTGCCGCCGAAAACGGCGACCGACACGTTGTAGCCGATGCTGTAGCCGCTGGAACGCACTCTCGTGGCGAACAACTCGGCGCCGGCGGCCAACGACGCCGACACGAACACCGACTCGAGTGCCGCCAACGCGGCGTGGGCGGCAACCGCAGCGGTGAGCGAGCCCGAATTCAGCAGCAGGAACAGGGGATAGGCGAAGACCGCGAACCCGATCCCGCCCGCGTACAGCAGAGGCTTGCGCCCGATCCGGTCGGACAGCGCGCCGAGAGGCGGTATCAGGATCATCGCCACCATGCTGGCGACAGCGATCGACACGAAGGCATCGACCTTGCTGGAATCGAGTGTTTCAGTGAAATAGGTTGGCAGGTAGGTGAAGACGATGTAGAAGCCCACGTTGTGAATGACCACCAGGCCGGCGATCTGCAGGATGGGCCGCCATGATGTACGGAACGCCTCGCGTAACGGCGAGGACGCGACCTCGCCGTGCTCGCGCAGGTTCTCGAACTCCGGTGTGTCTCTCAGCTGCAGGCGGATGTACAGGCCGACGACGCCGAGCACACCGGCGATCAGGAAGGGGATCCGCCAGCCGTAGGAGTCCATCGCGGGCTCGGACAACACAGTCTCGAGTCCGGTGACCGTCAGCGCACCGAGAAGAAAACCGACGACCACCGACCACACCAGGAACGACACAATGAACCCGCGATGCCGGTCGGTGGCGTATTCGGCGAGGAAGCATGCGCCGCTGCCGTACTCGCCGCCGGCCGAGAAGCCCTGCAGGCACCGCAGGAACAGCAGCAGCAGCGGCGCCCCCACGCCGATCGATTCGTAGCTGGGAACCAGGCCGATGGCCAGTGTCGAGGCCGACATCAGCAGGATCACCAGCGCGAGTACACGTTGGCGGCCGATCCGGTCGCCGAGTGGGCCGAAGAAGAACCCGCCCAACGGCCGCATGAAGAACGCGGCGGCGAAGACGGCGAAAGTGCTCAGCAGCGCGGCGGTCTCGTCGCCCGGCGGGAAGAACATTTCGGCGATATACGTCGCCAACAGCCCGTAGATGGCGAAGTCGAACCACTCGACGGCGTTGCCGATCGACGCGCCGGTAACCGCCGTGCGAATGGTCTGGGAGTCCGCGGTGCGCACAGCCATGCCGCTGTATTCCCCGACGGTTCGCGTCTCTAACCAGCGTCGGTGGCCGGCGCCCATATCTCCGTGGGCGCAGACCGGCCGCGCAGCGTCTCCGACCCCTGCAGCACCCAGCACCGTCGTTCCGCATCGCAGGCACGTTCGAGCGCGGTGCCCGAACACAGCGCCCGCGCGCGGAACTCCTTGGCGCGGTCGGCGAGCCGGGCCGCCTCGTTGACCGCGTCCCCGACGACGGTGTATTCGTACCGGTTCTCCGCGCCGATGTTGCCTGCGAACGCGGGCCCGGCCGACACCCCGATACCGAAGTCGAGCTGCAGGCGCTGCAGGTCGGTGACGAGTGAGCGTGCGGTGGTCAGCGCGGCCGTCGCCGGTTCGTCGACGCGAAGGGGAGCGCCGAACACGGCCAGCGCCGCATCGCCCTGGAACTTGTTGATCAGGCCGTGCCGCAGGTCGACGGCCGCGACGACGATGCGGAAGAAGTCGTTGAGGAGTTCGGCGACCTCGGCCGGCTGGTGGGTGACCGCCAACCTGGTCGACCCGACCAGATCGATGAACAGCACTGCCACGTCGCGTTCGTCGCCCGACAGCGACTCGTTTTCCTCGACCGCGCGGCGGACCACATCCTCGCCGACGTGGCGCCCGAACAGGTCGCGTAGCCTGTCGCGCTCGCGCAGCCCGGCGACCATGCTGTTGAAACCGCGCTGGAGGCGGCCGATCTCGGACCACTCGTACACTTCGACGCTTCGGTCGATTTGTCCGCGCTCGACGTCGGCCATCGCCTGAACGACTTCGCCAACGGGGTCGGAGATCGACATGGAGGTCAGGATCAGCGAGCGCAGGCCGAGCACGACCGCGACCAACGCGAGCACGATCAACGCCAGCTCGATCGCGGCGGTCTTTTCGACGAGCCAGCCGTTGTTCCGCATGATCAACAGCGAGGCGATCGCCACGCCCGGCAGAGCCGTGCACACGGTCCACATCAGCAACAGCCGGGCCCGGACGCCGGGCGCCGTCAATCGCGGCGTGGTGGAATCCGGTGCGACGCTGGCCAATACGGGTCGCAGCGTCCGCAGCGTGAACAAGAACCCGGTGCAGACGGTGGCGATCGCCCCGAAGAGCATGGCGGACCCGATCACCGCGAGCGCTTCGGATCCGGAGTCGAGGTTCAGCGGTACCAGGACGGCGGCGGTGAGGATCCAGGGTGCCAGCGTGGCCGCGGCCTGGCGGCGCATCATCATCAGCGTCGAGCGCCGTTCGGCGGCGGTGGGTTCGCGCCCGGCGCGCAGGTGACGCAGTGGCTGCAGCAGAATGTACGCGGCGCTGAGGCCGACGGTTGCAGTACCGACCGCGAGCAGTGCCGCCGCGGTGAGCACGTTCTCGAGCGTGACGACGCTACGCCCGGCGAGGAGTCCGACGATAGCGATGACCTCGACGGCCGTCAGCAGGTAGGCCGACGCGAGGCCGGCCACATACCGGGTGAGCAGGCGGCGTGGCCTCACCCGGTGAAAGGTATCAGTCGCTCGCCGGTAGCGGCTTGGCTTCCTTGAGAGACAGCGGCGTGGTGCCCACGCTCAGCGTTCCGGCCCCGGCCTTGGTCACCAGGACTTCGGCGCCGTTGTCGTCGACGTAGCGTTTGCCCATCGCGTTGCCGCCGGAGAATTCCGGGTCGATCTGGGCGTCGGCGGACTTCTCGGCGTCCAGGGGCACCATCGGAACACCGCCCGCACGCAGATCGTCGAGGCTGTCCGAGCTGCGCACGACGATGACCTGGGTGTCGCACACTTGGCTCTGCAGTCGCGTGCCGTTCTTGATCATGCTGGGCTCCTTGCTAATTGGTGGCTGTCAACTCCGCGATCAGTTCTCGACGCAGTACCTTGCCGGTCGCGTTTGTCGGCAACTCGTCACGGAACACGATGCGGTCGGGTGTGCGCGACCCGCGTAGCTGCCGCCGCACGTGTTCGCGCAGTTCGTCGGCGTCCGGGGTGGCCGGGCCGTCCGGAGTGTCGGCCGGAACCACCACCGCGACGATGATCTGACCCCACTGCGGGTCCTCGGGCCCCACCACGGCGCAGTCGCGCACCGCCGGATGTTCTACGAGGACGTCCTCGATCTCGGCGGGGGCGATGTTCTCCCCGCCGCGGATGATCGTGTCGTCCGAGCGCCCACCGATGAACAGGTAACCGTCCTCGTCGAGCATCGCGATGTCCTTGGTGGGGAACCAACCGTCGGCGTCGAGCACCGACCCGATCTCGGCATAGCGGCCCGACACCTGGTCGCCGCGCACGAACAGCTCCCCGGTCTCGCCTGCGCCGAGCACCTCGCCGTCGGCATTGCGGATCTGCACCTCGACGCCCGGCACCGGCTGGCCGACCGAGCCGAGCCTGCGCAGGACGGCCTCGTCGGAGGAGGCCAGCGCCTCGCGGTGGTCCTCGGGTCCGAGCACCGCGATGGTCGAACTGGTCTCGGTCAACCCGTAGGCGTTGACGAATCCGACCTCGGGCAACAGCGAAAGCGCCTTGCGCACCAACGGAAGTGGCACCTTCGAGCCGCCGTACGCAAGACTGCGCAGGGTGGGCAGCGACGCGTTCTCCGTCTCGAGGGCGGTGACGATGCGGTCCAGCATCGTCGGCACGACCGTCGCCGACGTGACGCCTTCGTCGCGAACCAACCGAATCCACTCCCTGGCGTCGAACTGTGGCAGGTACACCATCTTTCGGCCGGCATAGAGATTGGACAGCGCGGCGCTGACACCCGCGATGTGATACGGCGGGACGCAAATCAACGCGGCGTCGCCGGATTCGGCGGAATCGAACTCGACCGTGCCGGTGATGTAGCTGGTGAGGTTGTTGTGCGTCAGCTCAACGGCTTTCGGACGCGACGTCGTGCCCGAGGTGAACAGCACGACCCCGACGTCCTCAGGGTCGGCGAACACAGGGACATCGGGGCTGGGCTCGGCCGTGCGCGCGGCGTCGAGGAATTCGTCGGAACCGATGACCTGCTTGCCCGCGCCCGCGACCATCTCGCGGTACTCGGCGTCGGCGACGACGAGCGGCTGGGGGAGGCGATCGATGAGCTCGCGGAGGCCGTCGGCGCTGAGCCGGTAGTTCAGCGGCGTCACCGCGACGCCGCCCCGCGCTGAGGAGAACAACAGCAGCGGCAGCATCGCGCCACCCGTGCCGACGTACGCCACATGGGACGCGCCGGACGCGGCGATGACACCCGCCCCGCCGTCGGCCAACGCACTCAACTCACCAGTGGTCAGCCGCAATTCGCCCGACACCACGGCGGTGCGGTCCGGATTGCTCGAGGCCATCTCGAGCAGCAGTGAGATGCTCATGACTTGTCGACGAAGATATCAAGGATGGGGTCATCCCCACCGCCGTAGCGCGACAGGTCCGTCACGCCGGATTCGGCAAGCAGATCCGAATCGATGAAGCACCTGCCGTTCACGTCGGCCGCGGGGCGCGACAGGACCAACGCGGCGGCGTCACCCATGATCTGCGGATCGCGGGACCGCTCGAGCATCTCCTTGAAGCCGGGTGCGTTGGCGACGGCCGAGGTGGCGATGTAGGTCTCGGGCCACAGGCAGCTGAATCCGATGCCGGTGTCCGCGTATTCGGCGGCCCACCCGAGCGAGAGCAACGTCATCCCGTACTTAGACAACGTGTAGGAGGGATGGGCACCCAGCCAGTGCGGGTTCAGGTTCAGGGGCGGTGCCAGCGTGATCACGTGCGCTCCCGCCGCCTCCGCGCCCTCGGTGCGCGCGGCCGACTTGCGCAGGTACGGCAGCGCCGCCTTGGTGAGCAGGAACGTGCCGCGCACGTTGATGTCCATCATCAGGTCGAACTTCTTGGCGGCCAGTTGTTCGGTGGGCTCCGTGGCGATGGCGCTGGCGTTGTTGACCACGACGTCCACCCCGCCGAAATTCTCGACGGCCGCGTCGACCGCGCGCTGCACGTCCTCTTCCTTGCGCACGTCGCCGACCACCGCGACACCCTTGCCGCCGGCGGCCTCGACCTCCGCGACGGCGGTGTGCACGGTGCCGGGGAGCTTTGGGTGCGGTTCGGCCGTCTTGGCCAGCAGCACGACGTTGGCGCCGCGCCTGGCCGCGGCCAGAGCGATCGCGAGACCGATGCCGCGACTGCCGCCGGAGACGACGAGCGTGCGGTCAGTGAAGGCGGACATGGACCTCCTTTGGCTGCGACCTGAGTCGCCCCACGATGCTAGCGGACCCGGGATGCGATCGGTATTGGCGTTCTCATTTTACGCAAGTGCCATATTCGCTGTGTACCGGGTCTTCGCGGGGTTTCGGTGCGTCCGGACGCCCCCTGCTCGGTGCACGTTTCCGGCGTGCGGTATTGGCATTCTCATTTTTTGCAAGTACGTTATCCGTGATGAGCGAGCCAGTACAGACCCCGTCGGGGCTCCCGCTCGAGCCGGTCTATGGACCAGCGGACAGGGTGACGGAGCCGCCTCCGCCCGGCACCTATCCGTTCACGCGCGGAAACTTCGCGACGGGATACCGCGGGAAGACGTGGACATTCCGCCAGTACTCCGGGTTCGGTACCCCCGAGGAGTCCAACCGGCGCTACCGCTACCTGCTCGATCAGGGCGGTACCGGGCTGTCGGTGGCACTCGATCTGCCCACCCAATGCGGCTACGACTCCGACGACCCCGAGTACGGCGAGGAGGTGGGCCGCGTCGGTGTCGCGGTCGACACGCTGGCCGATGCGGAGATCCTCTTCGACGGCATCCCGCTGGACAAGATCAGCACCAGCTTCACCATCAACGGCACCGCCGCGATCCTGCTCGCCTTCTACGTCGCGGCAGCGGAGAAGAAGGGTGTGCCGCGGGCCAAGCTCACCGGCACCATCCAGAACGACATCCTCAAGGAGTATGCGTCGCGCGGCACCTGGATCTGGCCGCCGGAGCCGTCGCTGCGCCTGATCGCCGACACCATCGAGTTCTGCGCCGCCGAGGTGCCCAAGTTCAACGCGATCTCCGTCGCGGGCGCGCATTTCCGCGATGCCGGGGCCAACGCGATCCAGGAGATGGCGTTCACCCTCGCCGACGGCGTCACCTACTGCGACACGGTCGTCGAACGCGGCCGCATGACCATCGACCAGTTCGCACCCCAGATTTCGTTCTTCTTCTACACCCATGGCGACTTCTTCGAGGAGATCGCCAAGTACCGGGCCGGCCGGCGGCGCTGGGCGACGATCGTGCGAGAGCGCTACGGCGCGACGTCGGACAAGGCGTCGATGTTCCGGTTCGGGTGTGTGGCCGGCGGTGCGTCGCTGTTCGCGCCGCAGGCCCAGAACAACCTGGTGCGGGTCGCCTACGAGGCGATGGCCGCGGTGCTCGGCGGCGTGCAGTCGATGTTCACCGCTGCGTGGGACGAGCCGTTCGCGTTGCCGAGTGAGGAATCGGCGACCCTGGCACTGCGCACCCAACAGATCCTGGCCTACGAAACCGGCGTGACCAAGGTCGCCGACCCCCTGGGCGGTTCGTACTTCGTCGAGGCGCTCACCGACGCGACGGAGGAGAAGATCATCGAGATCATGCACGATCTCGAGACCCACGGCGGGATGGTCCGCGCCATCGAGGACGGCTACCTGCAGGGCCTGATCGCCGACGAGGCGTTCAAGATCCACCAGGAGATCGAGTCGGGCGAGCGGCCGGTCGTCGGGGTCAACAAGTTCGTCTCCGACGAGCCGCCGCCGGAGATCGCAACCTACGAACTCGACGCCGAGGGCCGCGATCTGCAACTCAAACGGCTCTCGAAGGTCAAGGCCGAGCGTGACGCCACCGCGGTCTCCGAATCGCTGGCGGCCCTGGCGCGCGCGGCGGAAGGCGATGACAACCTGATGCACAAGCTGATCGACTGCGCCAACGCCTACTGCACTGTGGGAGAGATGGTTTCGACACTCAAGTCAGTGTGGGGCGAGTTCCAGCAGCCGGTGGTGTTCTGATGGCGGACGCTTCTGCCGCCGGCCCGGTGCGGGTGCTCGTCGCCAAACCCGGCCTCGACGGTCACGACCGCGGCGCGAAGATCGTCGCGCGAACGCTGCGTGATGCCGGCTTCGAGGTGATCTACACCGGGATCCGCCAGCGCATCGAGGACATCGTGTCGATCGCCCTGCAGGAAGACGTTGCGCTGGTCGGGCTTTCGATCCTGTCCGGCGCACACGTGGCGCTCACGACGCGAACGGTCGAGGCCCTGCGTGCGGCCGACGCGGGTGACATCGCCGTCGTCGTCGGCGGCACCATCCCGCAGGGCGATGTGCCCAAGCTGCTGTCCGCCGGTGCGGCCGCGGTGTTCCCGACGGGCACTCCGCTCGACACCTTGGTCGACGAGGTGCGCAAGCTGACGGTGAGCGGGCAGTGACTCGCTCGGCGCCGAACTCTCGAAGGAAGAACTGACATGCGCCTTGGCGTGATGATCGGGGCCGAGCGCGGCGATATGGCGCGCAAGGTCAACAAGCTGGTGTCCGATATCGAGTGGGCCGAGTCCGCGGGGCTGGACACTGCGTGGATGCCGCAGGTGCCCAACGACTTCGACTGTCTGACCATGGTGGCGCTGATGGCCGCGCACACCTCGAAGATCGAACTCGGGACCGCGGTGGTGCCCCTGCAGGCGCAGCACCCGATCGCGCTCGCGCGTCAGGCCCTGTCCGTGCACGCGATGGCCGGCGGACGGCTCGCGCTGGGCGTGGGGCCGTCCCATCACTGGATCGTGCGTGACATGCTCGGCATTCCCTATGAGAAGCCGGCGGGCTACACCCGCGACTATCTCGAGGTGCTCAACGCGGCGCTCGCGGGCCCGGGCGACGTCGACGTCGAGAACGACACCTTCACGGTGCACAACCCGACGGTGCTCGGCGCGGAGAGCCCGCTGCCGGTGTTGGTGGCCGCGCTCGGCCCCGTGATGCTCCAGATCGCCGGGGAGCGCGCCGACGGCACCGTCTTGTGGATGGCAGACGAGAAGGCGATCGGTGAGCACATCGCCCCCAAGATCAACAAGGCCGCCGCCGAGGCGGGCAGGGCTGCGCCGCGCATCGTCGCCGGAATTCCGGTGTGTCTGTGCGCGAATTCGGAGATCGAGGCGGCCAAGGAGCGGGCGAACCGCATCCTCGCCGAGGCCGAGACGTCGCCGAACTATCAGCGGCTGCTGGACCGCGGCGATGCGCGCGACGTCGGCGATCTGTGCGCCGCCGGCGACGAGGACGCGATCCTGGCCCGTTTCCAGCGGTTCGCCGACGCAGGAGTGACCGACCTCTCGGTCCGCCTGTTGCCGATCGGTGACAACCGGGACGAGCTGATCGCATCGAAGTACCGCACGCGCGAGGTCATCGCCGAACTGGCCAAGGCGGTGCGGTGAGCGCTGGCGCACCGCTGGGTTCGATTAGCGGCCCGCCGCTGGCCGGCATCCGGATCATCGAGGTCGGAGTCATGCTGGCCGGCCCGTACGCCACCATGCTCCTGGCCGACCTGGGCGCGGAGGTCATCAAGATCGAGCCGCCGGGTGGTGAGATCTCACGGCAGGTCGGTGACAGCTACTTCGCGAGCCTGAACCGCAACAAGAAAAGCGTCGTCCTTGACCTGCGGTCCGACGACGGCCGACGGCGGCTCGGCGAACTCGTCGCGGAATCCCATGCGCTGCTGGTGAACATGAAGCCGTCGGCGATCAAGAAGCTCGGCCTCACATACGAATCGCTTCGGCGGTTCAACGAACGCATCGTCTGTGTCGCGATGACGGGCTTCGGACTCGAGGGCGGCGACGATCCCGCGTTCGACTACGTCATTCAGGCCGCGACCGGGGTGGCGGCGATGACCGGTCATCCGGATGAACCGCCGACCCTGCCGGGATACTCGTCGGCCGACAACTCGACCGGCCTGGCCGCGGCGCTCGGTCTGCTGGCGCAGATCGTGTCCGGCCGCGGTGGTCAGGTCGACGTGTCCCTGCGCGACGTGATGTTCTCGCAGCTGAACTACCGCGCCTCGGCGTACCTGAACGACGGCGCGGCGCCGTTGCGCTATCCGTTCGGCGCGCACTCGTATTACGTTCCGGCGCAACTGTTTGCGACGGCGGAGGGCTACCTGGCGCTGTTCATCACCCACGACGGGTTCTGGCGCGCGTTCGCGGCCGAAGCGGGCATCGAGGGCTTTCCGACGATGGCGGAGCGCGCGGCCAAGCGCGACGAGGTCTTGGAGGTGGTGGCCGCCGCGCTGGCCACCGACACCGCCGCGAGCTGGGAGGCGCGCTTGCGCCCCTTGGGTATCCCGGTCGCCGCGGTGCGCACGCTGCCTGAGGCGTTGGAGCAGACGCCCGAGGTGATCGTGCAGGCGGGAGATTTCCGGTTGGTGCGCAGCCCGATTCAGATCGTCGGCTATGAGCCGGAATACCGGCCGGCCCCCCGCGTCGATGAGCACGGCGACATCGCGGCTCAGTCGTCGTAGGTCACGCAGATCGTGTCGGTGTCCGGGATCGCTTGGCAGGTGAGGATGTATCCCTCGTCGACCTCGTCCTCGTCGAGAGCGTCGTTGACCCGCATGGTGGCGCGACCCTCGGTGAGCTTGCCCATGCAGGTGCCGCAGTTGCCCGCTTCGCACGAGAAGGGCGGCGACAACCCGGCCCGCCTGGCGCTCTCCAGGAGCGTCTCGTCGGCGACGCGCGTCACCGACACCTTCTTGCGGTCGAGCACGATCGTCACCTGTCCGCCTTGTGCTGGCTGGTCAGGCATCGGATCCGCCGTCATCAACAACTCTCCTGGCATATCGGTTCTAACTGGGCGAGAATATCATTCTCGTTAAATGATACGCTATTCTCAAAGCGAAATCCGTCGCGGACACTAGTGAGGACAGGGTGTGAGTGAGGCGATCGCGCTCGCCTTCGAGCAGCGTGAATACACGCTGTCGCAGCTTGACGCGCTGAGCGCCGGGATGGCCGCCACCCTGAAGTCCCGCGGCGTACGCGCCGGCGACCGGGTCGCGCTGATGTCGTCGAACCGACCCGAGTTCGTCGTGGCGCTGCGCGCCGTCTGGCGGCTGGGCGCCTCGGCGGTCTTGCTCAGCCCGGCGTGGCGGCGCACGGAGATCGAGCACGCGCTGGCGCTGACCCGTCCGGCGCACGCGGTGGGCGATCATCCCTTGCTGGCCGAGATCATGCCGATGCTCTCGCTCGACGATCCGATCGAACCCGGGCAGCGGGAGGTCACCGCACCCGATCCTCAGGCCGACGCGCTGTTCGTGTTCAGTTCGGGTACCACCGGCATGCCGAAGGCCGTGCGCCACACCCACGCCGCGTTCGACGTCGCGGTTCGGCACTGGCGCGATGCTCTTCAGCTGTCGTCGTCGGACCGCCTGCAGATCATGACGCCGCCCTCGCACATCCTGGGTCTGCTCAACATCGTGATGGCGCTCGAGACGGGGACGTGGATCCGGTTGCATCGGCGCTTCGACATCGACACCATGCTCCGGCATATCGAAAGCGACCGGATCACCATCGAGATGGCCGTGGCCCCAATCGCTTTGGCGTTGGCCGCACACCCGGATCTGGAGTCCCACGATCTGTCGTCGCTGCGCTACATCATGTGGTGTGCGACGCCGGTGACCCAGAGCGTCGCGGAGGCCGTGACGGCCAGGACCGGGGTGAAGTGGGCGACGGCGTACGGCGCCAGCGAGCTGCCGGTCATCTCATGCAACGACGTCGACGGCCGACACCTCGACACCGTGGGCCGCGCCGTGCCCGGTGTGCGGGTGCGGGTGGTGTCACTGGACAGCGGTTCGGTCCTCGAGACGGGGCAGGCCGGCGAGATCGAGGTGCAGTCGGATTCGGTGATGGCGGGCTACCTGCCGGAGTCGGCGACGGCGTCGGCATTCGACGACGGGTGGTACCGGACCGGCGACGTCGGCTATCTGGACGACGATGGCTGGCTGCGAATCACCGACCGGTCGAAGGAGATGATCAAGGTGCGCGGCTTCCAGGTCGCGCCCGCCGAGGTCGAGGCGGTGCTGCACGGGCATCCCGCGGTCGACGACTGCGCAGTTTTCGGTGTGCCCGACACGGCCAACGGCGAAGCCATCGTCGCCGCCGTGAAGATGAATGCTTCAGTGCCTGAAGACGAGTTGGCGTCGTGGGTAGGGGAGCGACTGGCGTCGTACAAGGGGCCCAGCCGGGTGATTGTCGTGCCCGAGATCCCGCGGCTGCCGTCGGGAAAGGTTCTTCGTCGAGTGTTGAAGGAGCGTCTGTGGACGTCCGTCTGACCAGTGAACAACAACAGTTGCGGGCCGCCGCGGCGAGCCTGGCCGACGACCTGGGTCCCGGGTCGGTGGCCGACCTCGAGGACGCCACCAGGGTCGCCAGGCTGGAGAAGGCGGTGGACGCCACCGGTTTTCGCACGCTGCGCTCGGACGGGGCCTCCGGTGTCGAGGTGGCGATCGTGGCCGAGGAGTTCGCCCGTGGCCTGGTCGACGTGCCGTTCATCCGGCCGGTGCTCGCCGACGACCTGCGGGCACGTAGCGGGCATGAACCGGCCGTCGCCGAGTCGCCCGAGTCGGTCGATCTGACCAAAAGCCTTGCCGGGGTCGTCGAATCGCCCGCGGAACTCGACGACTTGTCGGAGGAGGACGCCGGTCGGTGGCGGGCGTTGGCGCTGACGGTCACGTGTGCCGATCTGGTCGGGTCGGCCAGGGGAGCACAGGACCTGGCCGTCGAATACGCCAAGGTTCGTGAGCAGTACGGTGCAACCGTCGGCTCATACCAGGCGGTCGGCCACCTGCTGGCCGAGGGCATCGCGCTGATCGAGGGTTCGATCAGCGTGTCGCGGCACGCCGCATGGGCGGTCGACGAACTCCCGGCCGCCGAGGCGATCGAGGCGGCCCGAGTGGCCAAGATCTACTGTGCGCGAGCGGCTTTGACCGTCTGCGAGACATCGATTCAGGTGCACGGCGGCATCGGCAACACCTGGGAGTGCCTGGCCCACGTCTACCTGCGCCGGGTGTTGGCCGCCACCGAGACCTGGCCCGTGAAGTTGGAGGAGTTGTCCATTGGACTTTCGTGACTCACCGGACGAAGCCGCATTTCGCGAGCGGTTGCGCGGCTGGCTGACCGAGCAGAAGGGGAAGTTCCCGACATCGGGCGACGAGTACTGGGCCGCGCAGGGCGCATGGCATCAGGCACTCTACAAAGCCGGGTTCTTCGGCACATCGTGGCCGAAAGAGTATGGCGGACAGGATCTGCCGCCTGTCTACGATGTGATCGTCGACGAGGAGATCGCCAAGGCCGGGGCGCCGGCGCGGCCCAGCCTGGGATACTTGGTGGTCGGGCTGTCGCATCACGGCAGCGAAGAGCTTCGCCAACGGTTCCTGCCCGGAATGATCAACGGCACCGAGCGGTGGTGTCAGGGCTTCTCCGAGCCCGGGGCGGGTTCGGATCTGGCGTCGCTGACCACGACGGCGACCTGTGAGGGTGACGAGTACGTCATCCACGGGCACAAGATCTGGACCAGCTATTCCGATGTGGCCGACTGGTGTCTGCTGTTGGCCCGCACCGACAAGAATGTGCCGAAGCACAAGGGCATCTCGGCGTTCATCGTGCCGATGCACCAGACCGGGATCGAACAGCGGCCGTTGAAGATGATCAGCGGCGTCACCAAGGAATTCGGCCAGGTGCTGTTCGACGGTGCCCGGGTGCCCGCCGAGAACATGGTCGGCGCGCCCGGCGAGGGCTGGAAGCTGGCGATGACCGTCGTCAGCCACGAGCGGGAACCCTCGACGCTGGGCTTCTCGGCGCGCTACGGAAAGCTGGTGCGGCAGTTGGCATCCCGGGTAGACGGATCGGCTCCCGAGGAGCTGGCATGGGCGTGGGTGCAGACCGAGATGCTGAGGCTGCATGTGCGCAGGAGGCTCTCCGAACAGCTCGACGGGTTGACCCACGGGCCGCAGGGGTCGCTGGACAAACTGTTGATGACGTGGGTCGAGCAGTCCGTGGGGCATGCTGCGTTGGCCACCGTGGGCACGAGCGATCCCGAACTGTTCGGCGCCTACATGTACAGCCGCGCGCAGAGCGTGATGGGCGGCACGTCGCAGATTCAGAAGAACATCATCGCTTCGCGCATTCTCGGATTAGGAGTTTGAGTTGTACGACCTACCCCCGGAGATCGACGTCCAGGCCGACGGTGCGCTCCGCATCATCACGCTGAACCGACCGGACTCGCTGAACTCGGTCAACGACGACCTGCACTGCGGGCTCGCCTGGCTGTGGCCGCGGCTGGCCGAGGACCGCGAGGCGCGCGCCGCGGTGATCACCGGTGCGGGACGGGCCTTTTCGGCCGGCGGCGACTTCGGTTACCTTGAGGAGTTGCGCCAGGACGCCGACCTGCGGGCCAAGACGATCCTGCACGGCCGCGAGATCGTGCTCGGCATGGCACGCTGCCGTATTCCCGTGGTGGCGGCCGTCAACGGCCCCGCGATGGGCCTGGGCTGCAGCCTGGTGGCGCTGTCGGACATCGTCTACATCAAAGAGGACGCCTACCTGGCCGATCCGCATGTCCAGGTCGGCCTGGTCGCCGCCGACGGCGGACCGTTGGTGTGGCCGCTGGAGATGAGCCTGCTGCACGCCAAGGAGTACGCGCTGACCGGTGCGCGTATTTCGGCGCAGCGCGCCGCCGAACTGGGGTTGGCGAACCACGTCGTCGAAGACCCGCTGAGCGAGGCGATCGCCTGCGCGAAGAAGATCATGGAGCTGCCTCGCCAAGCGGTCGAAAGCACCAAGCGGCTGTTGAACATTCACCTCGAGCGGTCGGTGCTGGCGGTTCTCGACTACGCGAACACCGCAGAGGAGCAGTCGTTCAAGACCGACGACTTCCGCGAAATCGTCACGCGACTCAACGCGAAGAAAAAGTAGCGCGCGCTCGGCTTGGCGCGAGCGTGCGTGTCTGCTGCGCGACACGCCGGTCATTCTCGGCATTATGTGCACGTTCGGGGAGCTCGAGCGTGCACACGATGTCGCCACCTGGCGCCCTGCTTTACACAGGCACGGCTGGTCATATGCAAACGCGCACCGTCGCGGTGGCGCGACGGTGCGCGAAGTGCTGAACTTTCGCGGCGTGTCGTGTGCAAACACGCACGCTCGCGGATGAAGGGGAAGGGAGTTACTTGGGCGGGAAGCGCAGCGCTCCGTCGAGGCGGATGATTTCGCCGTTGAGATAGTCGTTTTCGACGATGCTCTGCGCCAGCTGCGCATACTCCGTCGACCGGCCCATCCGCTTCGGGAACGGCACTTGCGGACCCCAGTACTGCTCGAGCTGATCGGCGGCCCGCCCATACGCGGGGGTGTTGATGGTGCCCGGCGCGATGGTGACCACACGAATGCCCAGCGGCGAAAGATCGCGTGCGGCATTGAGAGTCATGCCGATCACGCCGCCCTTGGCCGCGGCGTACGGCAGCTGTCCGATCTGGCCCTCGTAACCGGCGATCGACGCGGTGTTGACGATGACGCCACGGGCGCCCTCATCGAGCGGCTCGGACTTCGCGATCTCTGCGGCCGCCAGCCGCATCACGTTGAAGACCGCCGTGAGGTAGAACTCGATCGTCGTCTTGAACCCGTCGAGGGCCAGCGGTGAGCCGTCCTTGCCGATGAGCCGGCCGCCGCTCGCCGGTCCGCCGTGGGTGTCGACCGAGATGCGCAGGGGAGCCAGCGAGGAGGCCTCGGCGATCGCTGCGTTGACGGACTCCTCCGACGTCGCATCGGTGCGGACATAGCGCACGCCGAGTTCGCTTTCGAGCTTCTTGCCCTTGTCATCGGCCATGTCCGCGACCACGACCTTGGCTCCGGCGCCGTGCAGACGCCGAACCGTCGCCTCGCCGAGGCCACCGGCCCCGCCGACCACGATTGCCGAGCTACCCGCGATTTGCATGTGGTTCCCCTTCTTGCAACTGGCACTCTCGGCTTGAGAGAATAGCATTCTCATACTGTCGAGACGGAGTAACCCATGCCTGAAGCCGCGATCGTCACCGCCCTGCGCACCCCCATCGGTACTGCGATGAAGGGGACGTTGCGAGACACCGACGCCTATCAGCTGGCCGAACACGTCGTCGACGCGGCGGCGGGTGAGATCGACGGGTTGACGATCGACGATGTCGTCCTCGGCGAGGGCCTCTACGGCGGCGGCGTGATCGCCCGCCACGCCGCAATCACCGCGGGCCTGCCCTCGGTGCCCGGGCTGTCGAACAACCGGCACTGCGCGGCAGGACAGGCCGCCGTGCAGAGTGCCGCCGCGAGCATCCGCGCCGGCATGGACCAGGTGGTGATCGCCGGCGGCGTGAATTCCGCGTCCACCACACCGCGCTTCACCCGCCGCGCCAGCAGCGCCAAGGACGCCGCGATGCTCGACTGGTTCCCGCCCACCCATCCCGACCGCGCCGACGCGCCCAACATGGACATGTCGATCACCGTCGGCTGGAACGCCGCCGTCCGCGCGGGCGTCAGCCGCGAGGAGATGGACGAGTGGGCGCTCGGCTCGCATCGCAAGGCGATCCAGGCGATCGACGAGGGCCGCTTCAAGGACGAGATCGTCGGCATCGAGACGCCGTACGGAATGTTCGACACCGACGAGCATCCGCGCCGCGACACCAGCATCGAGAAGCTCGCCGCGCTCAAACCGCTGCATCCCGAGATCGAGGGCTTCTCCATCACCGCGGGCAATGCGTGTGGCGCCAACGACGGTGCCGCGGTGCTGACACTGGCCAGCGACCGGCTGGGCCTGCCCTCGCTGGGCACCGTCAAGGCCTGGGCGTCGGTCGGCGTCGACCCCGCCTTCACCGGGCTCGCGCCCGTCGAGGCGATCCCGAAAGCGCTCAAGCGCGCGGGCATTTCGATGGCCGACGTCGACCTGTTCGAGATCAACGAGGCGTTCGCGGCGATGTGCGTGGCGACCGTCAAATTGCTCGACATCGATCCCGATCGCGTCAACGTCAGCGGAAGTGGCTGTTCACTCGGCCATCCGGTCGCGGCCACCGGCGCGCGGATGCTCGTCACCCTCGTACACGAGCTGCGCAGGCGTGGCGGCGGGATCGGGGTCGCGGCGATGTGCGCCGGCGGCGGGATGGGATCGGCCACGGTCATCGAGGTGCCGGCTCCGTAGACTGCCAATCGATGACCAGCTCAGACCGCTTCGCCGAGCTCATCGAGGCGGCGCGCAACGGATCGGCCCGCGCGACCGGCCGGCTGCTCAGCGTTGTCGAAAGCCCCCGGCGCAGCGAGCTTCTCGAAGCGCTCGGACCTGTCGACCTGCCGCGGGTCGTGGGCGTGACGGGTCCGCCGGGAGCGGGGAAGTCGACGACGGTCGGGGCGCTCGTGGGCGCATATCGGGAACGCGGTGAACGTGTCGCGGTGCTGGCGGTCGACCCGTCGTCGCCGTACAGCGGCGGAGCGTTGCTCGGCGACCGGATCCGGATGGCCGCCCACATCAACGACCCCGACGTGCTGATCCGGTCCGTGGCCGCGCGCGGACACCTCGGTGGACTGGCCGCGGCCGTGCCCGCGGCGATCCGGGTGCTCGCGGCGCTGTCCTACGGGTTGGTGGTGCTGGAGACCGTCGGCGTCGGACAGTCCGAAATCGAGATCGCGGCCGTCGCCGATCCCACCGTCGTCATCCTCAATCCCGGCGCCGGCGATGCCGTGCAGGCGGCCAAGGCCGGCCTGTTGGAAGTGGCCGACATCGTGGTGGTGAACAAGGCCGACCGCGAAGGGGCCGACCAGACCGTGCGCGATCTGCGTGCCGAGACCATGGCGCCGGTCCTGAAACTCGTTGCGGCGCAGGGTGAGGGCCTGCCCGAACTCGTCGACGCGATCGAGGCGCATCACCGCTCCGACAGCCCGGAACGGCGCGCAGCGCGGGCCAGGTCCCAAATTTTGTCGCTGGCGCAGACGCTGCTGCGCACCCATCCCGAACTCGACCGGTTGGCCGCGGCGGTGGCCGACGGCGACGACGACCCCTACACCGCCGCCGAGCGCCTCTTCGCCGTACGCGACGAATCCTGAGCCGGCTCGGGTATGTCGAGCATCCGGCGCGACATCCGAATCAGTTGGGCACGAAGGGTTTCGGCGTCGAGATCGGATACGAGCGGGTGCATGACGGCGACGCTGATCGCGCTCGACAGCACTGCGGCGTGCAGGCGCGCCTCCGGTCCGGCGTGCGTGCCCAGCAGCGTGGCGTAGAGCCGTTCGATGAATCGTTGGAACGGCTCGTGTTCGCCCTGCAGCCGGATGATCACGGGGTCGAATTGCAGCGCGCTGACGACGCCACGGCGTTCGATGGCCTGGTCGATCATCCGGTCGAGCAGGATCTCCCGGGATTTGAGCCCGTGGCCGGCCGCCTCGGCGGCTTCCAACGCGTCCTCGAGTCGGCCCATCTCCCGCTCGGTGATCGCGATGACGATATCTTCCTTCGTCTTGAACTGCCGGTACACGGCGGCCTTGGTCACGCCGATCTCGTCCGCGATCATCTGCAGCGAGGTGCCGCTCACGCCGTGCTCGGCGATCAATTTGAGCGCAGCGTCCAGGACTCTGGTCTGCGCAGCGGTGCGGGTGATCGCACTGAATTTCTGCTCCGCCGTGGCCACATCCACGAGGGTAGCCGAGCATTGACCGCTTGGTTGCCGATCGGCTACCGTGCGAGTAGCCGATCGGCAACTAACGTGGAGTGGACGATGAGACGAACTGACGGTGAGTTGATCATGTTGTGGGCGCTGCCCGCGATGCTGATCATCTGGGTGTCCGCGTTCTTCCTGTTTCCCGGTTTTCTGCACCCGATGTCGCCGACCATGTCGGCCGAGGAAGTGGCGGCGTTCTACCGCGACGAGACCGCACGGATCCGTTACAGCATGATCCTGTTCAACTGGTTCGGCGTCGGTTTGATCCCGACGGTGGTCCTCCTGGCGATGCAGGTACGCAAGATGGCCCACCGCACGCCGATCCTGTCCTACTGCCTGATCGCCTGTGCGGGCGGTCCGCCGACGCTGTTCCTGATCGCGAATATGTTCTGGCTGCTGGGGTCCTTCCGGCCCGAGCGGTCGCCCGAGCTCACCCAGCTGCTCAACGATCTGGCCTGGGTCACCTTCACCGTGTTGGTGCCGTACCTCATCGCGCAATGCCTGGTGCTGGCGTTGGCGATCTACTGGGATCGCCAGGAGCGGCCTGTTTTCCGCTCGTGGGTGGCCCACTTCAACCTGCTCATCGCCCTCGCCCTCATGCCGGCGGCCTTCGGGGCGGTGACGTTCGAGGGCCCGGTGGCGTGGGACGGAGTGCTGTCGTTTTGGGTCAAGAACATCGCGATCGCCGTGTGGATCGCGGTGATGGGAATCGTTCTCGCCCAAAACATCCGCCGCCAACGAGCGGAAGTCGCTGTCGCCCCATGAGGACCTCGACAGTGGCGACGACGACGCCACCCGACGCACCGACCGATTCGCGGGTGCGCCGCTTGATCTGGAATTTCCGCTACCACCCCAAGCGGGAGCTGTGGTTCGCGTGGTGGGTGATGGTGGTCTTCTATCAGCTGTACGGCGTGCTGTTCTTCCTCGTCACGCGGGTGCAACCGCCGCCGAGCCCGGACTGGGACACCCCGTTGATCGTCCAGTGGTTCGAGGCGCGCCATCTGGGCCTGCTGACGGGCTTCGGTGTCGTGTTCCTGATCTCGGGCATGTGCGCGCCGATGAACGCCCTTCTGGCGTACTCGATGTGGCGGATGTCGGTGAGCCGCGTGTTCGCCTACTCGTACCTGATCATGTATTCGCTCGCCGCCCTGCCCGGCATGCTGGTGATGGCCATCGCGATGACCGTCGGTGCTTTGCGGCCGGACCGCGACCCCGAACTGATCGTGTGGATGTATGACTTCGCGTTCCTATCGTTCAGCGGAACGATGGGGGTCTTCCTGGTCGGATCGGTGGTCTGGCTGGTCGCGATTCTGCTGGACAAGAACAACGTGTTCCCGAAGTGGTTCGCATATCTGGGGCTGTGCAACGCGCTGACCGAAGTCGTCGTCGCGCCGGCCTGGATCTTTCAGCGCGGTGCCTTCGCCTGGAACGGTGCGATCGCGTGGTGGATCAACATGGTCGTGTTCATCCTCTACACCGCGGCGTTCATCATGTTGCTGCGAAAGATGATCGAGCGGGAGGACTTCGGCACGGGTCCGCTGCCTGATCTTGCACCGAAGGCCACGGCCGAACCGTCCGAGTCCGCGGAGGCGCTTCGATGACCGATCTCGTTGGCGCGGAATCGAAGACGCTAGGGGAAAAGCCGCAACGGCACGTTCCCGGTCAGCCGGACATGTGGCTGTTCGTCCTGTTCGAGGCCATGCTCTTCACCGGCTACTTCTCCGTCTACCTGGCACTGCGCACGCAGAACGCGGATCTTTTCCTGGAGTCCCAAGCGGATCTCGATCTGCGGATTGGAGTGTTCAACACCATTGTCCTGCTGACGAGTTCGTGGGCGATCGCTCGATGTGTTCGCGCCGCACGCGAGGGCTCCTACCGCTCGGCGATGACGTTCGCCTGGGTGACAGTCGGTCTCGGTGCGACGTTCGTCATCTCGAAGGTGTGCGAATGGATCCTGGAGATCCGGATGGGGAACACGTTCACCAGCGACGAGTTCTTCCAGCACTACTTCTTCCTCACGTCGCTGCACTGCATTCACGTGCTCATCGGCTTCATCGTGTTGGGCGTGGTCGTGTACCAGTTACGCAGTCCGGCGCGACGCTCGCAGGAACTCGTGGAAACCGGCGCAACATACTGGCACACAGTGGATTTCCTGTGGGTGCTGATCTTCGCAATGCTCTACGTGGTGAGGTGATCGGTGACCAACGCAGCGAACAAGAGGCTCGTGATCGCGTGGGCGGTCCTGACATTGCTGACGCTGGCCTACGTCTGGATGGACGAAGCGGTCGACCAGAACGGCACGCTGCAGGCGAGTACCGTTGTGACCGTCAGCGCGATCGCCATCGCACTGATCAAGGTGCGCATCATCTTCCGGGAGTTCATGGAGGTGCGCCACGCCCCGGCCTGGCTGTGCCGCCTCACCGACGGCTGGGTGGTTCTCGTCGCGACCTGCCTGTTGAGCAGCTACTTCATCGGTATGGCGGTCGCCTGACTCCTTCGCGAGCAGACGCAAAACTGCCCAATTTCCGCGTGAAATAGGCAGTTTTGCGTCTGCTCGCGAGGGAAAGGGAGGGGGTTACACGCGGGCGGAGATCGCGAGACCCGCGCGGTATCCGAAGACCATGGCCGGGCCGATCGTCCCGCCGGCGCCGCCGTACGCCTTACCGGTCGCGCCCGCCATGGCGTTGCCCGCGGCGAACAGCCCCGGTATCGCCGACCCGCTGACGTGCAGCACCCGACCGTCGGCGTCGGTACGGGGGCCGCCCTTGGTGCCCATCGCCCCGATCGACACCGGCACGGCGTAGTACGGCGGCGTGTCGATCGGGCCGAGGGTGCGACGGGCGGGCGTCGGCGCCTTGTCGTCGCCCCAGTAGCCGTCGTACGCGCTCGAGCCGCGCCCGAAGTCGGGGTCGGCGTCGTCGGCCACGCTGTCGTTCCACGTCCGCAGCGTGCGCGCCAGCCCGTCGGGATCGATGCCGGTCTTCTCGCCGAGCTCATCCAGATCCTTCGACGGCGAAAACCAATCCGGTGCAGGGCCGTCCGGCTCGATGCCCAGGAACCCGTACTTCTTCAGGTGCAGCGAGTCGAACACGATCCACGCCGGGTCGTTGGCGTACCCGATCTTCGGGTCGAGATAGTGGAACGGGCCCGCCATCGAGTTGTATTCGCCGGCCTCGTTGAGGAACCGCTTGCCCGCCCGGTTGACGATGATGCTGCGCGGTCGTGTCCGTTCCAGCCGCACGCTGCGGCTGCGCGGCTGACCCTGGAACTTGTCGCCGGGAAGCTGCACGATCGGCACCCACCACGCCTCGCCCATGTTGGCCAGATCGGCGCCGTGCGCCATGGCCATGCGCAGGCCGTCGCCGGTGTTGTTCGGCGGCGAGACGGGTCCGCGCATCGGCCCCCGCAGGTACGCCTCCACCAGCTTGCGGTCCCACTCGAACCCACCGGTTCCCAGCACCACACCGCGGCGGGCGCGAACATTAGAGTTCTTGTCGCCCTGCGAGATTCGCACACCGGTGATGCCGAGCGGATCGGCGAGCAGTTCGACCGCACGCGCGTTGGTGTGCGGTACCACGCCGAGGTCGAGCAGGCCCTTGAGCAGTCCGGCGATCAGGGCCGTGCCCGCCACGCAGTAGTCACCGGACTCGTCGTCGACCGAGGCGTGGATGCGCGCGCGGGTCTCGGCGTCGATGCCGACGTTGCTGAAATCGGCCGGAAACGAGGTGATGCGGTCACGCCACTCACCGAGCCGACCCAAGTCGAACGGTTTGGCGTTGAGTGACCGCCCGCCCGCCGGGCGTCCACCGGGAAGCTCGGGTTTGTAGTCCGGGAACCCCTCGGCGACCTCAAACCGCAGATCACTGTGTGCCTCAACGAAATCGAGCATTTCCGGCCCGGTGCGTACGAATGTCTCGACGAGGTCGTCGTCCATGTAGCCCAGCGACTGTGCCCGCAGGTAGGCCATCGCGTCCTCGACGGTCAACTCACCCTCGGCGGCCCGATTGTGCGCCGGAATCCAGATGATCCCCCCCGACACCGCCGTCGTTCCTCCGACGGTGGCGGCCTTCTCGTAGACCTCCACCGACGCGCCGTTGGCGGCGGCGGCCAGCGCGGAGGTCAGACCGGCTCCGCCGCTGCCGAGTACGACCACGTCGACGTCATGATCCCATTCGGTCACGTGCTGCTCCTTCCGGCTGGACTGATATCTAGCTGAGGATCGCGGACAATTCGTTGGCCGCCCGGACGACCGCGTCTTTACCGCGCATCAGGACGTCTTCACGATGCGAGATGAGGTTGATACACGTCGGCGGCGCCGGCGCCCGCCGGCGCACCGGGACCGCGAGCCCGTAGGTGTTCGGCTCGATCTCACCGTGCGTGATCACCCAGCCCTGCTCCCGGGTCACCGGAACCAGGTCACGCTCGCCGGGGCGCGGCGGCATGCTCGACAGCAGCGCGATCCCCGCGGCGCCGCGGTCCAGCGGATAACGGCTGCCCTCGTGAAACGACAGTTGGTAGAAGACGTTCGTCGGCACGATGACGGCGATTGCCACCTGCTGATCGCCCTCGGCGACGAGAAGCGACACCGTGCTCGACAGTTCGTCGGCGAGCGCGCGCAGCGTCGGGATGCTCAGCTGGCGCACGTTGTTGTCGAACGACGCCCCGAGCACCGCCAGCGCCGCCGCCGACCGGTAACGGCCGTCCTCACCCTTGAGCACCAACCGGAACTGCGACAGCGTCGAGAGCATCCGATACGCGATGGTCCGGTGGACACCGATGTCGTCGGCGACCTGCTGGGCGGTGAGGCCGGTCCGAGAGCTGGCCACCAGCTGCAACGCGGCCAAGCCTCTGGCCAGCGTCTGCGAGCCGGGCGCTCCGTTGGGCACGGCGCTGGTCGGATCCGTCCCCTGCCGGGTTCGATCGTGCTCGACCCGATGTCGGGCTCCGCCCTGCTCGACCCGATGTCGGGCTCCGCCCTCCGAAGGCATGGCGTCCCTTCCTCGACTTCCCTTGACATCAAGCTGTCACGAGAGTGATGCTCTGACTATAGTGCACGTGGATGTGCGATAAATGAGCAAAGTGCTTACAGAATATGAGAATTCAATTCTCACGGTCAAGAGAGGGTGAGCGTGTCTGAGCCGGATTCGCTGGTGGCGTCCGCGGCGGCCGACGGGCGTTCCGCCTCGGCCGAATTCGAGTCCGTCTGGAGCGATCTGCAGGGCGTCGCGTTCTCCCAGGGCTATCTCGACGCCGGCGGAATCCGCACCCGGTATCTGCATGCCGGCGACGCCGACAAGCCGGTGCTCGTCTTCCTTCACGGGTCCGGCGGACATGCGGAGGCATACGTGCGCAACCTCGAGGCGCACGCCGAATACTTCTCGGTCTGGTCGATCGACATGCTCGGCCATGGCTACACCGACAAGCCCGGGCACCCACTCGAAGTCCGCCACTATGTCGACCACCTGGTGGCGTTCCTCGATGCCGTCGGCGCCGAGCGTGCCCACATCAGCGGCGAGTCGCTCGGCGGTTGGGTCGCCGCCCGAGCCGCCGTCGACCATCCCGACCGGTTGGATCGGCTGGTGCTCAACACCGCGGGTGGATCGCAGGCCGATCCCGAGGTGATGAAGCGGATCATCACCCTGTCGATGGCCGCCGCCGAGAACCCGACATGGGAGACGGTGCAGGCCCGCATCAAGTGGCTGATGGCCGACAAGACAAAGGATTACGACGACATCGTCGCCAGCAGGCAGCGGGTGTACCGCCAGCCCGGCTTCGTGGCGGCGATGCGCGACATCATGGCGCTGCAGGATCCGCAGATCCGGGCCCGCAACCTGCTCGGGCCCCAGGAATACGGATCGATCACCGCGCCGACGCTGGTGGTGTGGACCAGTGACGATCCCACGGCCGACGTCGCCGAGGGGCGGCGCATCGCCTCGATGATTCCGGGTTCCCGCTTCGAGCTGATGCCGGGTTGCGGTCACTGGCCCCAGTACGAGGATCCCAAGACGTTCAATCGCCTGCACCTGGACTTCCTGCTGGGGCGGCGATGACGGCGACCGACGTCGACGTCGTCATCGTGGGCGCAGGTCCGTCGGGCCTGACGCTGGCCAACATCCTTGGCCTGCATCGGGTTCGGACGCTGGTGGTCGAGGAGCGCGACACGCTCATCGACTATCCGCGTGGTGTCGGTCTCGACGACGAGGCGCTGCGGACGTTCCAGGCGATCGGCCTGGTCGACCGGGTGCTACCGCACACTGTGCCGAATCAGATCCTGCGGTTCTTCGACGCCAAGCGACGACTGCTCGCCGAGATGGCACCACCCGACGCCCGATTCGGCTGGCCCAAGCGCAACGGCTTCGTACAACCCATGGTCGATGCCGAATTGTTCAGCGGCCTGGACCGATTCGACCATGTGGAGGTCCGGTTCGGATGCCGGATGGAGAACTGCGACCAGACCGACGACGCGGTGACGGTGCAGTTCGCCGACGGCAACCCACCGGTGACGGCCCGATACGTGGTCGGATGCGACGGCGGCCGCAGCGTCACCCGGCGGTTGATGGGAGTGTCGTTCGACGGCACCACATCCTCCACCCGATGGCTGGTCGTCGACGTTGCCAACGACCCGCTTGGTCACCCCAACAGCGAGGTCGGCGCGGACCCCGCACGTCCCTATGTGTCGATCTCGATCGCCCACGGCATCCGCCGCTTCGAGTTCCTGATCCATCCGCACGAGACCGATGCGCAGGCCGACGACCCAGCCTTCGTCAGAAAGATGTTGGCGCAACGGGTTTCGTACCCCGAACGGGTCGACATGATCCGGCACCGGGTCTACACGCATCACTCGCGCATCGCCGGGTCGTTCCGCAAGGGCCGGATGCTGCTGGCCGGTGACGCCGCCCACCTGATGCCGGTCTGGCAGGGGCAGGGGTACAACAGCGGCATCCGCGACGCGGCCAACCTGGGGTGGAAGCTCGCCGCGGTGGTGACCGGTCAGGCCGAGGCTGCCCTGTTGGACACCTACGATGTCGAGCGGCGCAAGCACGCCCGCGCCATGATCGATCTGTCCACGATGGTCGGCCGCGTCATCTCGCCGACAAACCGCCGGGTCGCGGCGTTGCGGGACAAGGTCATTCACGCCGCGTCCGTGGTGCCGTCCCTGAAACGCTACATCCTCGAGATGCGTTTCAAGCCGATGCCGCGCTACCAGCAGGGCGCTGTGTTCCACTCCGCGCCCGGCGCGGGTGCCACCGGGGCGGTGTCGCCGACGGGCACGCTGTTCATCCAACCCCGCGTCGACACCCGCACCGAGCAGAACCTGCTGCTCGACGACGTCCTTGGCCCGGGCTTCGCGGTGCTGTGCTGGAGCAACAATCTGCGCGCGATTCTGGGTGAGAGCGCGTTCAACCGATGGAAAGCGTTGGGCGCGGAGTTCATCGAGGCCCGCCCGATGACCCAGCTGCGCTGGCCCGGCCACGACGACGACGATGTCGTGGTGGTCGGCGACAAGACCGGTGCGCTCAAGTCGTGGTTCGACACCTACACCGACTCGGTGCTGTTCCTGCGGCCCGATCGCTGCATCGCGGGGGCCTGCATCGCCCAGCGCGCCGCCGACGTCAGCGAAGCGCTCTTCGACGTCCTTTGTCTGACCCAGGAAGGAGGCACCGGTTCTCATGGGCACACTGGCCCTGTGCTGCATGTCGCACAGCCCGCTACTGAACCTTCCGGGACCGTCACGGGAACTCCTTGACGACATCGAGACGGCGATATCCGGTGCACGCCGGTTCGTCAGCGAGTACGACCCCGAACTCGTCGTCATCTTCTCCCCGGACCACTACAACGGGTTCTTCTATCGGACGATGCCGCCGTTCTGCATCGGCACGGCCGCCCAGGGCGTCGGCGACTACGGCTCACACTCGGGGCCGTTGAACGTGCCCGAAGACATCGCGACCGACTGTGCGCGAGCGGTTCTCGAGTCCGGTATCGACGTCGCGATCTCGGCGAGCATGGACGTCGACCATGGAACCGTCCAACCGCTGCAGAACCTGTTCGGTGATGTGACCGCCGTGCCGGTGATTCCCGTCTTCATCAACTCGGTTGCCACCCCGCTCGGCCCGGTGCGCCGCGTGCGGGCGCTGGGCGCGGCGCTCGGCACCTTCCTCGCGACGCTGGACAAGCGGGTTCTCGTGGTGGGATCCGGTGGGCTGTCGCATGATCCGCCAGTGCCGACGTTGGCCACCGCGCCACCGGCCGCGCTGGATCGGATCGTGCACGGCGTGGCGATGACACCGGAACAGCGGCAGGCTAGGCAGACCGCGGTGATGGACGCCGCGCAGGCCTTCGCACACGGCGACAGCCCGCTGCAGCCGCTGAACCCCGACTGGGACGCCGCCTTCCTCGAGTTGATCGACAACAACCGACTGGCCGAAGTGGACGGCTGGTCGAACGACTGGATAGAGCGGGAAGCCGGTCACTCCGCCCACGAGGTCCGCACGTGGATCGCGGCGTTCGCCGCACTGGCAGCGCATGGGCCGTACCGCACCGAGCAACGGTTCTACCGGGCGGTGCCGGAATTGATCGCAGGGTTCGCAGTCAGGACGGCGGTTTTGGATGTCTGACAAGTTCGACCACAGCGTCGACGTGCTCGTCGTCGGCTCCGGCGGAGGCGGGATGACCGCGGCGCTCGCCGCCGATGCGTTCGGTCTCGACACGCTCGTCGTCGAGAAGTCCTCGCACTTCGGGGGGTCCACCGCGTTGTCCGGTGGTGGCATCTGGGTGCCCGGCGCTCCGGCGCAGCGCAAGGCCGGGTGCGTCCCGGATCCCGACGGCGTCGTGGAGTACCTGCGCCAGATCACTGGCGGTCTGGTCAGCGACGCGCGTTTGCGCCAGTACGTCGGCACCGCGCCCGAGATGATGGAGTTCCTCGAAAAGCTCAGCCCCTGGTTCGAATTCGTGTGGAAGCCGGGGTACGCCGACTACTACCCAGAGGTGCCGGGCGGGTCCGCGCAGGGCAGCACCATCAACGTGCCCGCCATCGACCTGCGCAAACTGGGTGACGAGGAGCAGCACCTGCTGCAGCCGCTCGCGTTGGCGCCGAAGGGAATCTGGTTCGCGCCCAAAGACCTTCGGCTGTTCTATCAGGTTCGGCAGAACTGGCGAGGCAAAGCCGTTCTGGTCAAGCTGATCTGGCGGATGTTCCGCGCGCGGGTTTTCGGCGACCGGATGGCGGCCATCGGCCAGTCGCTGGCCGCTCGCATGCGGCTCGCGCTCAAACAGCAGAACATCCCGCTGTGGCTCGACGCCCCGATGACCGAGTTGATCACCGACGTCGCCGGGGCAGTCGTCGGTGCGGTCGTCGAGCGTGACGGCCGTCAGCAGCGGATCGAGGCGCGCCACGGCGTCATCCTCGCCGCGGGCGGCTTCGACCACGACATGGAATGGCGCCGCCAACACCTTCCAGTGCTCGAAAAGGATTGGAGCTTCGGCAATCCCGCATCGATGGGTGACGCCATCCGGGCCGGGGAGAAGGTGGGCGGTTCGACCGATCTCCTCGACGAGGCGTGGTGGTTTCCCGCGATCTGCTGGCCCGACGGACGGCTGCAGTTCATGCTCAACGAACGCATGATGCCATCGCAGTTCGTGGTGAACGGCGAGGGTAAGCGGTTCATCAACGAGGCCGCGCCCTACATGGACTTCGCGCACGCGATGATCGAAGGCCAGAACAGCGGGGTCACCCACATACCGTGCTGGCTGATCACCGACATCCGGTCGTTCCACCGGTACGTCGTCGCCGGGCACCTGCCAATTCCGAAGATCCCGTTCGCGCCCGTGCCGACCGGCTGGAAGGTGCCCAAGGCATGGCTGGAATCTGGTGTCGTGCAGGAGGGGAGCAGCTTCGAGGAACTCGCGGGCAAGATCGGCGTGCCGCCGGACCAACTGCGCCGGACCGCCGAGCGTTTCAACGAACTGGCGGGCAAGGGTCACGACGACGATTTCAACCGGGGAGATTCGGCCTACGACAACTATTACGGCGATCCAACGCTGCCGAACCCGAATCTGCACCCGTTGGGCGAACCGCCGTATTACGCGTTCCAGATCATTCTCGGCGACCTGGGCACCTCGGGCGGCCTGCGCACCGACGAGTACGCCAGGGTGCTGCGCGCCGACGACGGGATCATCAAGGGTCTCTACGCCGTCGGCAACACCTCGGCCGCGGTGATGGGCCGTAGCTATGCGGGCGCCGGCGCCACCATCGGGCCCGCCATGACTTTCGGCTATGTCGCGGCCAAGCACATCGCCGAGCAGCTGTCCGGGTCTGGTGTTCAGACCGGCACTAGTACCGATTCGTCACTCGATACACATCGAAAGGTAACGAAATGAAGATCTCGCTGTTCTACGAATTCCCACTGCCTCGGCCGTGGAGCGAAGACGACGAGCACAAGCTTTTCCAGGACGGCCTCGACGAGGTGGAGCTCGCCGACAAGGCCGGGTTCTCGACGGTATGGCTGACCGAGCACCACTTCCTCGAGGAGTACTGCCACTCCACCGCCCCGGAGATTTTCCTGTCGGCGGCCAGCCAACGGACCGAGAACATCCGGCTGGGCTTCGGCATCATGCATCTGCCGCCGGTTGTCAACCACCCGGCACGCGTCGCGGAGCGGGTCTCGACCCTGGACCTGATCTCCAATGGCCGAGTCGAATTCGGCACGGGCGAGTCGTCGTCGGTCGGTGAACTCGGCGGCTTCGGTGTGGACCCCGCCGATAAGCGCGCGCAGTGGGAGGAAGCGCTCGAGGTTTCGATCCGATGCATGACCGAGGAGCCGTTCACCGGCTTCAAGGGACAGCACATCGAGATGCCGCCGCGCAACGTGGTGCCCAAACCGCTGCAGAAGCCGCACCCACCGGTGTGGGTGGCGTGCACCCGGCCCGCATCGGTCGCCATGGCCGCCCAGAAGGGGCTCGGCGCACTGAGTTTCGCCTATACCGGGCCGGGGCCGCTGAAGGAGCGGGTGGACGGCTACTACAAGGAATTCGAGGACAACGGGGCGCCGGTCACCCCGCAGATGAACCCGAACATCCTGGCCATCGGCGGCGACCTGTCGATGATGGTGGCCCCCACCGACGAACAGGCCATCGAACGGCTCGGCAAGGGCGGCGGCTTCTTCGCGTTCGGCATCATGCACTACTACATGACCGGCATGCACACGCCGGGCCGGACCGGGGTGTGGAAGCGTCACCTCGAGGAGATCGAGAAGGATCCCAGCATCGTCTACGGGCCCGACCGCGGTCCCATCGGCAGCCCGGATACGGTGCGCAACTTCCTCCGCGGCTACGAGGAAAGCGGTGTCGACGAGCTGATCCTGTTGCTGACGCCACGCAGGCACGAGGAGACAATGGAGTCCATCGAGCTGATGGGCAAGGAGGTGCTGCCCGAATTCATCGAACGCGATGAGAAGGCGCGGGCGGAGAAGGCCAAGCGACTGGAACCGGTCATCGAGAAGGTCGAAGCGCGTCGGCCACCGTCGCAGGCGCCGGTCTTCGACGAGAGCTACGCATTCGGCGGGTTGCCCACCGGCCGCCAGAACTACACCGCCAACGAGGTGTCGCTGGCCATGGACGAGATGAACGCGGGCATCGAGGCGGCGGCCGCGAAACTCAAGTCAGGAGAAGGGTGGACGAGCCGCAACCCCGACGCGGACGCCAAGACCGCGAAGTGATCGGGGCCGGCCAGAGATGAGCCATGGGCCGAACTGAGGAACTGTGGCGCTATGACGGGCGCCGTGTGGTCGTCACCGGATGCGCCTCGGGCATCGGTGCCCATGTCGCCCGTCAGGTCGACGATCTCGGCGGTGAGGTGATCGGACTCGACATCAAGCCGCCGACCGAAAGCGCGGGCGAGTTCGTCCAACTCGATCTGTCGGATCAGGCGTCGATCGACCGGGCCGCCGACGCGATCGGTGGCCCGGTCGACGCGCTGTTCAACGTCGCCGGCGTCTCGTCGGGGATCGGAGACCCGCTGCGCGTGGTGACGATCAACTTCCTGGGCACCCGGCGGTTCACCGAGGCGCTGGTGCCCCGGATGCGGACCGGATCCGCGATCGCCAACGTGTCGTCGCTGGCGGCGTCGGCGTACCGGCAGAACGCCCCCGTCACCGCGGGGCTGGTGGATACGGACTCGATCGAGGCTGGAATCGAATGGTGCGAACGCCATCCCGAGGCGCTCGCCGACGGCGGCGGTTACCGGCTGTCCAAGGAGGCGATCATCCTCTACGGCATGGCTCAGGTCAGCGCGTTGGGGGCCAGGGGGATTCGCATCAACTGCACCGCACCCGGTGTAACCGACACGCCGATCCTCGACCAGTTGCGCAGCGCGTACGGCCAAGAATTCCTCGACTCGTTCCGGACTCCGTTGGGCCGGGCCGCCAAGCCCGAGGAGCAGGCCGGCGTGCTGACCTTCCTCAACAGCAGCGCGGCCAGTTATCTTACCGGACAGGTGATCTGGGTGGACGGCGGCACAACGGGGGAGACGGACCTGGCGGATTCGGTGCGGCGACGGTGAAGGGGAGATCGGCACGGTGAAAGGCAATTCATGGCCAGCATGAAAGAGTTCCGTCGCGTCGCCGACGACGTGCGCAACTGGGGCCGTTGGGGCGACGACGACGAGCTGGGCACGCTGAACTTCATCACGTCCGAGAAGGTCGCCGAGGCGGCGTCACTGGTGAAGAAGGGAACCGTGATCCCGCTCGGCGGCGACTTCGGCTCCAACGGTCCGCAGGGGGCGTTTCAGTTTCGGCCGAACCCGACCCATGTGATGACGGTCGACGGCGGTGATGCGAACACACTTGTGCAGTACGGGCCCCAGTGGCTGCGAAACTCCGTGGCGCACCAACTGAGCGAGTTCTTCGTCGACAACCCGTTCCGCTTCAACGACGACATGATCGTGATGCCCCTGCAGGCGGCGACGCAGTGGGACGCGATCTCGCACGTCTACTACGAGGACAAGCTCTACAACGGCTTCCCCGCGGACTCGGTGACCAGTTTCGGCGCGTTCCATCTCGGGATCGAGAAGGTCGACGTCAAAGGCATCACCTCCCGCGGTGTGCTGCTCGATGCGGTCAAGCACCGCGGTGCCGACGTCTTCCTCGAACCCGGAAATCCGGTCACCCCAGCCGAACTCGACGATATCGCCAAGGCCCAGGGCGTGACGATCACGGCGGGGGACATCGTCGTGGTCCACACTGGTTGGTGGACGAGATTCCTGTCGACCGGAGACGGTGCCGAGCCGGGATCCGGTCTGGACTGGACGTGCGCACAGTGGCTGCACGACCACGACGTCGCGGCGGTCGCGGCCGACAATCTGATGGTCGAGGACCCCGATCCGGCCAACGGTGTGGAGGGCACGTTTCTGCCCATGCACATGGTCTGCCTGCGTGACATGGGCCTGATGTTCGGTGAGTACTGGGACCTCACCGGGCTGACGGCCGACTGTGCCGCCGACGGCGTCTACGAGTTCCAGCTGATCGCCCCGCCGCTGAAAGTCGTTGGCGCGGTGGGCGCTCCCGTCAGTCCGATCGCAATCAAGTAGTAGGTGAGGACATGACCGCAAGCACCACAACCGGCGGTGCGCCGTTCGTCGTCGGACTCGGCGGCACCCTGCGAGCGAACTCGTCGACCGAACGCGCGCTGCGATACTGCCTGGCATCGGTCGAGCAGCAAGGCGGGCGGACGAGGCTGTTCGCGGGCCCCGATCTGGACTTACCGATGTACGCGCCGCACTCGCTGGAGCGCACGCCCGCTGCCCTCGAACTCGTCGGCGCGCTGCGCGATGCGGACGCCGTCGTCGTCGGCTCGCCCGGATACCACGGGGCGATCTCCGGTTTGGTCAAGAACGCGCTCGACTACATCGAGGACCTGCGCGAGGATCCACGCGTCTATCTGGACAACACACCCTGGGGATGCATCAGCTGCGCCTACGGCTGGCAGGCCGCGGTCGGCACCCTCGGGCAGTTGCGGTCGATCGGGCACGCCTTGCGCGCGTGGCCGACCCCGCTCGGGGTCGCGATCAACTCCGCCGACGAGATCTGGGACGCAGCAGGGGAATTGGTCCACGACGCCACCAAGAATCAGCTCGATATGCTCGCCACGCAGGTGCTCTTCTTCGCCAAGACCGCCCGGGAGACCGCGTGACGCAGGCCGAACGCAAATCGGTGCTCGTCGACGGCCACGTCACCGGCTATCTCGAAGCGGGCGATGGCGATCCGGTGGTCCTGCTGCACGGCGGTGAATTCGGCGCCGGCGCAGAGATCGGATGGGAACACAACATCGCCGCGCTCGCGACGCACTACCGCGTGCTCGCGCTCGACATGCTCGGGTTCGGCGAGTCGGCGAAGGTCATCGACTTCAACGACGGCCGCGGCATGCGGATCCGGCACATCGCCCGGTTCTGCGAGGTCGTCGGCGTCGACTCGGCGCATTTCGTGGGTAATTCGATGGGCGCGGTCAACCTCTTCGTCGACGCCACCTCGGAAGCGCCAGTGCTGCCGGCACGAAGCCTGGTGGCCATCTGCGGCGGCGGCGAGATCCAGCGCAACGAGCACTCGGCCGCGCTCTACGACTACGACGCGACGATCGCCGGGATGCGCCGGATCGTGACAGCGCTGTTCTACGACACGTCCTATCCCGCCGACGACGCATACGTCCAACGTCGCTACGAGGCGAGCATCGCGCCCGGGGCGTGGGAAGCGCTGGCGGCCGCCCGGTTTCGGCGACCGGGCCTGGAGGCCCCGCCGCTGCCGTCGAGCACCCGGGCCTACGATCGCATCACGGTGCCCACCTTGGTCGTCGAGGGCGGCGGTGACAAACTGCTGCCCCCTGGGTGGGCGGCCGAGATCGCGGGACAGATCCGCGGCGGCCGGTCGACGGTGATCGACGCGGCCGGGCACTGCCCGCAGATCGAACAGCCCGACGCGGTCAACGAACTACTGCTCGGCTTCCTGGCCGACTTACACGAAGGGGCGGCATGAGCGGCGAACTCGAGGGCAAGGTTGCGGTCGTCACGGGCGGCGCATCCGGGCTCGGCGAAGGGCTGGTGCGAAGGTTCTGCGCCGAGGGCGCGAAGGTTGTCGTCGGTGACATCGACCGCGAGGGCGGCGCCCAACTCGTGGCCGACCTCGGCGATTCCATCCGCTTCGTCGAAACCGATGTGGCCGAGATCGATCAGGTGACCCGGTTGGTGACGACGGCGGTCGAGGAGTTCGACGGCCTGCACGTGATGGTCAACAACGCGGGCGTGTCGGGCAAGATGTTCCCCAAGTTCCTCGACGACGACCTGGCCGATTTTCATCAGGTGATGGCGATCAATGTGCTTGCCGTCATGGCCGGAACACGCGACGCGGCCCGGCACATGTCGAAACACGGTGGTGGGTCCATCATCAACCTCACCTCGATCGGTGGCATCCAGGCCGGCGGCGGAGTGATGACATACCGGGCGTCCAAGGCAGCCGTCATTCAGTTCACCAAGTCGGCGGCGATCGACTTGGCGCACTACGAGATTCGCGTGAACGCACTCGCGCCCGGCAACATCCGGACCGCGATCGTGCGCAAGTCGGCGACGGGGGAAGACCTCGAACGGCTCGAGGCGTTCGAGGCCAAGATTCGCGAACAGATGCGCAACGACCGGCCCTTGAAACGCGAGGGCACCGTCGATGACGTCGCCGAGGCCGCGCTGTACCTCGCCGGGGACCGTTCCCGGTATGTCACCGGAACCGTCCTTCCCATCGACGGCGGCACCAGTGCCGGGAAGGTGATCGTCCGTAAACCGAAGTCATGACGGCCATGACAACTTTAAATCAGTCGCTTGACTTAAGGGCCGGGGAGCGGTTGACTGTGACGGTGACCACTGCCAGAAGCGTGCGCACCGAACGAGCCAGCACCACGCGGGAAGCGATCTTGGCCGCCGCCGAGCGACTGTTCGCCGAGCACGGTGTCTATGCGGTATCGAACCGTCAGGTCAGTGAGGCCGCCGGTCAGGGCAACAATGCCGCGGTCGGCTACCACTTCGGCACGAAGGCCGACCTGGTGCGGGCCATCGAGCAGAAGCACCGCGTGTCGACCGAGCGTCTGCTGTCGCGGATGGTCGGCGAGATCGGCGACTCGACCGATCTGCGCGACTGGGTCGCCTGCCTGGTGCGTTCGCTCACCGAACACCTGGCCCAGATCGGGACCCCGACGTGGTACGCGCGCTTCGCCGCGCAGGCCCTGGCCGACCCCGAGTATCACAAGATCGTGGTGAAGGGCGCTCTAGAGTCGCCGTCGGTGCAACGCGTCGTCGTCGGCATCACCCGTTGCCTGCCGGACCTGCCGCCCGCGGTGGTCACCGAACGAAACATCATGGCTCGCAACCTGATGATGCACACCTGCGCCGATTTCGAACGTGCCTTCGCCGAGGGGGCCGACATGCCGCGCACCACCTGGAACTCCGCGGCGTCCGGGCTCATCGACGCGATCGTCGGGTTGTGGCAGGCGCCTGTCACGGAGCACCCGACATCATGAAACTGACTGTCGATCAAGACAAGTGTGTGTCATCCGGTCAGTGCGTGCTCAACGCAAGCGAAATCTTTGATCAGCGCGACGACGACGGTGTCGTGGTCCTGCTGAACGCCAGCCCGGCGGACGACCAGGCCGACGACGCCCGCAAGGCGGCGGCGGCCTGCCCCGCACTCGCCATCCACATCGAGGAATGAGAAGGACTGAATGTCTGAGACCTTGACCGGAACCCCCGACGTCTCCGCGGATATCCCCGAATACCCGATGGAGCGCGACGCCCGCTGCCCGTTCGCCCCGCCGCCGCAGATGCTCGAGATGGGTGAGGTGAAACCGCTTTCGCGGGTGCGGATCTGGAACGGCACCACTCCGTGGCTGATCACCGGGCACGCGGTGGCCCGCGAGTTGTTCGCCGATTCCCGGGTCAGTGTCGACGACCGGATCGAGGGCTTCCCGCACTGGAACGAGCACATGCTGTCCACGGTGTACAAACGGCCGCGCTCGGTGTTCACCTCCGACGCCGAGGAGCACACCCGGTTCCGCCGGATGCTGTCCAAGCCGTTCACCTTCAAACGGGTGGAAGGGTTGCGGTCCGCCATCCAGGCGGTCACCGACGAGTGCATCGACAACATCCTCGCCGGCCCGCAACCGGCCGACATCGTCGCGAAGCTCGCACTGCCGGTGCCCACGCGGGTCATCAGCGAGATGCTCGGCGTGCCTTATGAAGACCACGAGTTCTTCCAGCACCACGCCAACGTCGGCCTGGCCCGCTACGCCTCCGCCGAGGACGGCCAGAAGGGTGCGATGGGCCTGGCGAAGTACCTCAGCGACCTGGTCAAGGCGAAGATGGAGAACCCGTCGGAGGACGCCGTCTCCGACCTGGCCGAGCGAGTGAACGCCGGCGAGATCAGCGTCAAGGAGGCCGCGCAGCTCGGTACCGGCCTGCTCATCGCCGGCCACGAAACCACCGCCAACATGATCGGAATCGGTGTGTTGGCGCTGCTCGAGAACCCCGAACAGGCGGCGCTCCTGCGGGATTCGGACGACCCGAAGTTCATCGCGAACGCGGTCGAGGAATTGATGCGCTACCTGTCGATCATCCAGAACGGCCAGCGGCGCGTCGCGATCGAGGACATCGAGATCGCCGGTGAGACCATCCGCGCGGGCGAGGGCATCATCCTCGACCTGGCCCCGGCGAACTGGGACGCGAGCGCCTATCCCGAACCCGACAAACTCGACCTCGGTCGGGACGCCGGGCAGCAGCTCGGCTTCGGTTACGGCAGGCATCAATGCGTCGGGCAGCAGCTCGCCCGCGCCGAACTGCAGATCGTGTTCCACACCCTGTTGCGGCGCATCCCGACGCTGCAACTGGCCGTGCCGCTCGAGGATGTGCCGTTCAAACACGACCGGCTCGCCTACGGCGTCTACGAACTTCCGGTGACCTGGTAGTCAGGTCCGTTCCCCAGCCCGATTGGAGTGTCAACGATGTCAGCACCAAGTACCGCAACCCTGTATCCCCCCGAGGGGTTCGGCGCACCCAAGCACCGCAAGGGCCACGCCACAGGCGATTTCGGATTACCCACCGGCACCGAGATCTTCTCCGCCGACAATCACATCTCGGTGGCCGACGACATCTTCTACGACCGCTTCCCCGAGGAGCTCAAGGGCGCGGCGCCGCGCATCTGGTACGAGGACGGCGCCTATATGGTCGGCATGAAGGGCAAAGCCTGGACCGGTGGTGACTTCGGCCGCGTGCTGATGCAGTACGACGACCTGGCAGGCGCGGCGTCGAACAACATCGAGGCCCGGGTCCGCGAGCTCAAAGAGGACGGCATCGACAAAGAGCTCGCGTTCCCGAACGCGGTGCTGGCGCTGTTCCACTATCCGGACAAGGCGTTGCGCGAGCGGGTCTTCCGGATCTACAACGAGCACATCGCCGATCTGCAGGAGCGCAGCAAGGGTCACTTCTACGGCGTCGGGCTGATCAACTGGTGGGACCCCAAGGGCACCAGGAGCACGCTCGAGGAGCTGAAGGCGCTCGGGCTGCGGACATTTCTGCTGCCGCTCAATCCCGGTAAGGACGACGACGGCAACATCTACGACTACGGCAGCACCGACATGGACGCGGTGTGGGACGAGATCGAGGCCTCAGGCGTGCCGGTCAGCCACCACATCGGTGAGACGCCGCCGAAGACGCCGTGCCAGCACAACAGCGTCGTGGTCGGCATGATGGTCAACGTCGACTCGTTCCGCGAACAGTTCGCCAAGTACGTGTTCTCCGGCATCCTCGACCGTCACCCGTCACTGAAGATCGGTTGGTTCGAGGGCGGTATCGCCTGGGTGCCAACGGCTCTGCAGGACGCCGAGCACATGCTCGCGTCGTACCGGCACATGTTCAACCATCAGCTCGAACATCCGGTCCGGCACTACTGGGACAACCACATGTGCGCGTCGTTCATGGTCGACCCGCTCGGCCTGGAGCTGATCGACAAGATCGGCGTCGACAACGTGATGTGGTCGTCGGACTATCCGCACAACGAGTCGACGTTCGGCTATTCGGAGAAGTCGCTGAAGACGGTCGTCGACGCGGTCGGACCCGAGAAGGCGGTGAAGATCGTCAGCACCAACATCAAGAACTTCCTGGGGATCTCGTGACCGCATTCGCTCCGCACGCGGCGCAGTTCGACATTCCGGACCTTCCCGACCTCGCCCGCATGTACCGCGAGTGCGGTGCCCGGCTGCGCGATTCGATGAGGGACAAGGGTGTCGACGCGCTCGTCCTGCTCGGCAACGGCAATGTCGTGTATGCGACCGGCGTTAGCTGGCCGCTGCTCGACGCCGGGCTCTCACACGTGGAACGCCCGGTGGCGATCGTGCTCGCCGACGACCCGCATCCGCACCTGTTCATGCCGTTGCGGGAGGGGTCGTCATGGCAGTGCGAGGTACCGGAGGACCATGTGCACGGGCCGCTGTACCTCGAATTCGACGAGGGCGTCGAACAATTCGCCAAGGTGCTGGCCGATCTGGTTCCTGCCGGAGGCAAGGTCGCGGTCGACGAGCTCACCGGCGCCATGCGCCGAGCGTCGGCGACGTTGTTCCCGTCGGGTCCACCGTCGGACGCCGCGCAGGTCGTCGGGCCGGCCAAGCTGGTCAAGACGCCCGATCAGATCTCATGCGTCCGAACCGCCTGCCGTATCACCGAAGAGGCGATGGTCGATGTACAGAAGGCGCTTGCCCCCGGCGTTCGGCAGGTCGACCTTTCGGCGGCGTTCGTCCGGCGCGCGTTCGAACTCGGCGCGACGGCCAACATGCTCGAGGCCATCTGGCAGGTGATGCCCACGACGAAGACCAGCGGTTCGGTCTGGACCACCACCGGAGACCTGGCGCTGCCCTTGCTGACCACCGAACGCGAACTTGAACGCGGCGACGTGTTGTGGACCGACGTTAGCATCACCTACAAGGGATACTGCTCCGACTTCGGCCGCACCTGGCTGGTCGGCGACGAATCGGACGACCGTCAGCAGGCGCAGTATGAGAAGTGGCGGGAAATCCTGTCGGCCGTGCTGTCGGTCACCAAGGCCGGCGCCACGAGCGGTGACCTGGCCCGCGCGGGGATCGCCGCCAACGGCGGAGCCAAGCCGTGGCTACCGCACTTCTACCTCGGTCACGGCATCGGCACCAACGCCGCCGAAATGCCGATGATCGGAACGGATCTGGGTGAGGAATTCGACGACAACTTCGTGTTCCCGGCCGGGATGCTGCTCGTGCTCGAACCCGTGGTGTGGGAGGACGGCACCGGTGGCTATCGAAGCGAGGAGATCGTGGTCATCACCGACGACGGTTATCAGTCCATCACCGATTACCCCTACGCCCCCTACGGACGGAACTGAACTGAATGGCACTCGAGATTCTGCCTGACGCAGCCGATCTGCGGCGCGGTCGCCGTGAGCGCGCGCTGGCCCAGATGGAAGAACGCGACATCGACATCCTGGTGCTGGGCCGGCAGGCCAATGTGCGCTATGTGACCGGTGCCCCGCAGTTGTGGGTGGCGGGCACCCGGCCGTTCGGACCGATCTGCGAGGTCGTCCGCTCGACCGGCGAAATACACCTCAACAGCACCTGGGACGAGGGCATCCCCGACGAGATTCCTCACGACCACCTCTACGGGCTGGCGTGGAATCCGATGACACTCGTCGAGGTGCTCAAGGCGCTGCCCGGAGCCGCCACCGCCAAGCGGGTGGGAACCGATTCGCTGACACCGACATTCGCGCAACTGCTGCCGATGGCGTTTCCCAACGCTGAACTCGTCGACGCCGAGCCGGCGCTGCGGGCGGCCCGGCGGATCAAGACTCCCGACGAGATCGCGGTGCTCCGCGGCGCGCTCACCGTGGCCGAAGCGGCGCTGGACGCGGCCCGAGCCGAGTTGGCGGCCGGAACGACCGAGAAGTCGCTGACCGGTGCGCTGATGGAAGCGATGGCCGCCGGCGGGGTCACCACGCCCGCCACCCAGGACGGCGCCTGGGTGACCAGCAAGGAACACCCGTGGCGGCGTGCCCGCAGCGACGGCCGTATCGAAGACGGCGATCTGGTGGCGTTCTCTGCCGGTACCCTGGCCGACGGCTACGTCGGCGAAGTCGGCCGCACGTGGCCCGTCGGTGAGGTGGAAGGATCGGCGGTCCCGCGGCTTTACGATCGTTGGAACCGGCTGTGGGACAACCTCTTGGACGCGTGCCGGGCGGGTCGCCCCGCGAGTGGGCTGCTCACCGCCTACGAGGCGGCCGGCGAGCCGCTGCCCTCGATGCCCGTCGCCCATGGCCTCGGCCTGGGCTACGACTCGCCCGTCGTGACCCCGGCCCTGCGGTCCACCATCGCCGACGAACTGCTCGAACCCGGCATGGTGCTCGCGGTCAGCGGCTACGTCTGGCAGGAGGGTGTGGGTGCGGTGTTCAGCCGCGACGCCGTGCACGTCACCGCCGACGGGGCCGAGGTGCTTACCTCCAGCCCGCTGTGGAGTGGTGCGGGCGTCGGAATCGGTTGACATGTCGGACTCCGGGAGTCGGCCCGCCCCCGAGGACATCGTCCTCTACGAGAAGGATCCGGCGACCAAGATCGCGACGATCACGTTCAACCGGCCGGAGTACCTGAACGCGCCGACGTCGGCCGCGCGGTTGCGCTACGCCGACCTGTTACGCGGCGCCAGCGTCGATGACGACGTGAAGGTGGTCGTGATCCGCGGTGTCGGGGAGAATCTCGGCAGCGGTGCGGACCTACCCGAGTTCATGGAGGGTGACGACGCCGCGCGGCTGGCCGAGCTGCGCGTCGACGATCCGAACGTCACCTATCCGCCGAAGGGGTCGTTCCGGCACGGCGCGACAATGGGGCAGTGGTACGCCAACGTCGCGGCGGGCAACCGGGCGTTGCAGGAACTCAAGAAGATCAGCATCGTCGAGGCCAAGGGGTACTGCTACGGCTGGCACTTCTACCAGTGCGCCGACGCGGACCTGGTGATCTCGAGCGATGATGCGTTGTTCGGCCATCCCTCGTTCCGGTACTTCGGGTGGGGCCCGCGGATGTGGACGTGGGTGATGACCATGGGGCTGCGGCCGTTCCAGGAGATGGTGTTCACCGGTCGGCCGTTCACCGCCTCGGAGATGAAAGAGTGCAACTTTCTCAACAAGGTGGTGCCGCGTGACCAGCTCGAGGCCGAGGTCGCCAAGTACGCCCACGCGTGTGCGCGGAACCGGCCGGTGGACAGCGTCTTTCAGCAGAAGGTGTTCTTCGAGGTGGTCAAGCAGTTCCAGGGCGAGTACCTGGGCAGCCTGCTGTCGGCGATGTTCGAGTCGATGGGCGGTGCGGCGCGATCCGACGGCGACGACTTCATGCTCGGCGATGCGATCGATGCGGGCCTCGCCGACGCCGTCAACGACAACGACGACAAGTTCCCGCCGGAGTTCCGGTTGAGCAAGACGAACCGCAGAAAGAAGGACTAGTGCCGGCGCTGGACGAGTACACCGTCGTTGACCTGTCGAGCGGCATCGCCGGCGGATACGCCACCAAGCTGCTCGCCGACGGTGGCGCCACGGTGATCAAAGTCGAGTCACCGCAAGGCGATCCGCTGCGGATGTGGTCGGCGTCCGGTGCTCGCATCGAACCCGGCGGTGACGGCGCGCTGTTCAGTTTTCTGGCCTGCTCGAAACAGAGCGTCGTTGTCGACCCGCAGCGCGCCGACGATCTCGACGTGCTGCGCGCGCTGTTGAGGTCGGCCGACGCGGTGGTGTGGTCGCGCGGATCACAGGTGGCGGAACTCGGCGAGTTCGCCCCGGCCGCGCTCGCGGACGCCTACGGTCACCTGACGGTCACCGCAATCACCCCGTTCGGGCTCGACGGACCCTGGGCCGACAAACCCGCCACGGAGTTCACCCTGCAGGCGTGGTCGGGCGGCGTGATCGGGTTGGGCCGGGGTGCCCCGGATCGCGCGCCGGTGTTCGTCGGGGGTCAGATCGGTGAGTGGCTCGCCGGTGCCTATGCGGCCGCGGGCACCACGGCCACCGCGTCGGGTCTGGTGGATGTCGCGATACTCGAAGCCCAGATACTGTGTCTGACCTACTATTCGGTGTCGTTCAACGATGCGTTGGGGCGACCGTTCCGTGATCGCCGCCGGCTGACCGTCCCCGGTGTCGCGTCGGCCGCCGACGGGTTAGTGGCGTTGGGGTGCGGCACCGCGCAGCAGTGGTTCGACCTGTGCGCCATGGTCGGCCACGACGAGTGGATCGACGAGGGCGGCGACCTGTCGATCACCGAACAGGCCAACATCCACGCCGAGCAGATCTACGAGTGGGTGCGCGAGAACCGCGTCGAGGACATCCTCGAGCTGTCCAGCGCCTTCCGGATTCCGAACGCCCCGGTCGGAAACGGGGCCACCGTAACGGGTTTCGATCAGTTCGTGGAACGCGGCACTTTCGTCACCAACCCCCGCGACGGATTCACCCAGCCCGGCGCCCCGTACCGCACCACGCCGTCGCTGCTACGCGACCCGCAGCCCGCCCCTCGGCTCGGTGAGCACACCGAGCAGTATCGTTCGCGAACGGTACCCCTGGGTCGCGATTCTGCCGAGATCACGACCCTGGGCGGGGTTTCGCGAACACCGTTGGAGGGTCTTCGCGTGCTCGACATGACGAGCTTCTGGGCGGGGCCGTCGTGCACCCACATGCTGGCGCTGCTCGGCGCCGAAGTGATCCACGTCGAGTCGGCAGCGCGGCCCGACGGGACCCGGCTCATCGCCGGGGTGCCGATCACCGAGGAGCAGTGGTGGGAACGCTCGCCGATCTTCTCCGGCCTGAACACCAACAAGAAGAGCGTCACGCTCGACATCCGCTCCGAGCGTGGCGTCGAACTGTTGCGCCGGCTGATCACGACCTGCGATGTCATCGTCGAGAACTACACCCCGCGGGTCCTCGACCAGATCGGCCTCGACTTCGACGCGGTGCACCGGTTGCGTCCCGATGCGATCGTGATGCGCATGCCGGGCTTCGGGCTCGACGGCCCGTGGCGCGACAAGCCGGCGTTCGCCTACGTGATCGAGGACTGCTCCGGAATCACCTGGCTCACCGGGCATCCCGATCAGAATCCGGTCGAGCCGTATTCGGTCGGTGACCCCAACGCCGGCGTGCACGGCCTCAACGCGTTGCTGCTCGCGCTCGCCCATCGCAGGCGGACGGGGGAGGGGGTTCGGATCGAGGCCGCGATGGTCGACGCCGCGCTCAACGTCGCCGCCGAACAGGTCATCGAGTGCTCGGCGTACGGAAACCTGCTGCAGCGGCAGGGGAATCGCGGACCGACCGCGGCGCCGCAGAACCTGTACCGCACCGGTGAGCTCGACGAATTCGGCCGCTCCGACGACTGGGTCGCCATCGCGGTGGCCAGCGACGAGCAGTGGGCGGGCCTGCTCGACGCCCTCGGGCGACCGGCATGGGCCACCGACGAGATGGCCACGGTCGACGGGCGGCGCCGCCACCACGACGCCATCGACGAGCAGCTGAGCGACTGGTGCGCCGAGCGGACCGGCGACGAGATCGTCGAAACCCTATGGGCGGCAGGCGTACCGGTGGCCAGGGTGATGCAACCGCACCGCGTCGGCGACCTTCCGCAGCTGGTGCACCGCGGCTTCTACGAGACAGTCGACCACCCGGTCAACCCTCCGGCGCGCCACAGCACGCTGCCCATGCGCATCGCGTCGATGCGCAAGTTCCATCACAGCCCCGCACCGCTGCTGGGACAACACAACCGCGAGGTGCTGAGCGGGCTCGGCCTCGGCGACCACGAGATCGCCGAGCTGGAGGATCAGGGGGTCATCGGGTCGGCTCCCGCGGGTCTCACCATTCGCACCACCAAAACTGGTTGACTCGAGCCGTGGCCATCGATCCGTCGAACATCCTGCTGACCGGGCGCGTGGCGGTCGTCACGGGTGGTGGCGCGGGCATCGGCAGGGGAATCGCCGAAGGGCTCGCGGCCTTCGGGGCGTCCGTCGCGATCTGGGAACGTGATCCAGCGACCTGCGCCGCGACCGCCGAAAGCCTCAACAGCTCGGCCGGCGGAAGCGCGCTGGGCGTCGTCACCGATGTACGCGACAGTGCGCAGGTCGACGCCGCGCTGGCCACCACCGTCGGCGCACTCGGCGAGGTCTCGATCCTGGTCAACAACGCCGGTGGAGTGTTCTACTCGCCGATGCTCGAGACGACTGAGAACGGATGGGATGCGCTGTACAAGGCCAACCTTCGGCATGTGCTGCTGTGCACCCAGCGGGTGGCCCGTCGGCTCGTCGAGGCGGGCAGGCCCGGCAGCGTCATCAACGTGACCTCGATCGAGGGTGCGCGCGCCGCACCGGGATACGCCGCATACTCCGCGGCCAAGGCCGGCGTCATCAACTACACGCAGACCGCGGCGTTCGAGCTCTCACCGCACGGCATACGGGTCAACGCGCTCGCCCCGGACCTCACGCTGACCGAGGGGTTGATGCAGATCTCCGGCGGCGCGCTGCGAGCCGACGCCGCGCCCGGCATACCGATGGGCAGGCCCGGGCATGTCGACGAGATCGCAGGCGCCGCGGTCTTTCTCGCATCCGATATGGCCAGTTACATCACCGGCCAGACGATTCACGTGGACGGCGGTACCCACGCCGCGGGCGGCTGGTATCACCATCCCCAGACGGGCAGGCCGACGCTGGGCCCTCCGGGGTGATTTCGTGCACTGCTGTTCGCTCAGCGACTGATAGTGCACCGAAATCGCCCCCCCTCCGGGGTCAGTGCGTCCAGCCGGCGGCAGCCTGCTCGTCGAAGGTGCGGTCGATGCGCTCGAAGCGGCGACGGATCGAACCGCGAGCCGCGCTGTGCGGCAACACGTAGAGCCGGTTGGCCTCGATCGCGTCGGCGGTCAGGCGGGCGACCTCGTCGACGTCGAGCACGGATTCGTCGCTCGGATCCGACGCCAGCTGCTGCACCGAGTCCGCCGCCGACGCCGTGGCTGGGCCGTAGTCGTCGCTGCGCACGCGCTCTGTATTGGCCAGCAGGTTGGTGTCGACGATCATCGGGCACAGCACCGTCACACCGATGCCGTTGCCGCGCACCTCGCGCGACAACGTCTCCGCCAAGGCGACAACGCCGTACTTGGCGACGCAGTAGGGACCCAGCCCGACATTGGGGATCAGCCCGGCGAACGACGACGTGAACGCGATGTGGCTGTCGGCCTCCTGCGCGATCAGCCGCGGCAGGAACGCCTCGACGCCGTGGATCGGGCCCCACAGGTCGACGTCGATGACGAATCGCCAGTCGTCGTGGCTGGTCTGCGCGATCGGTCCGGCGTACGCGATACCGGCGTTGTTGAACACCAGGTGCACGTCACCGAACACGCCGAAAGCCTCGTCGGCCAACCGGCTGACGTCGTCGAGCTTGCGCACATCGCAGACGACGCCATGGGCGTCGACGCCGCCGGCGCGCAGTTCGGCCACCGCACGGTCGAGCGCTGCCGAGTCGATGTCGCTGAGCATGACGCGCGCCCCGCGCCGGGCGAACTCCTGTGCGGCCGCGAAACCGATACCGCTCGCGCCGCCGGTGATGACCGCCGCGCGTCCATTGAACGTCTCCACCCGCCGAAGACTAGGCGGTCACGACAGCTCGCGGGGTTGATCCCACGCGGGCTCGCCGAGGCGGGCGCGGATCGCGGTCCACGGATCCGCGTACTGACCGGGGGTGTTGCGGTAGGCGCCGCGGCGTTCGAGGATCGCGCGCAGCAGCGGCGCGATCGGCGTCAGCAAGCGCATCAGGTAGCGCGTCCAGCCGGCGTTCTTGGCGGCCTCGGCTTGCATGTCGGGCCACGAGTAGTGCTGGAACTGCAAGGCCTCCTGCGCCCGAGCCGTGTCCATCCAGTCGGTGACGAACCAGGCGTCGTCGCGGTTCGGGTCACCGGGCCGGCCGGGCGGCAGCACCCCGGGAAGGCCGCGGGCAGCGGCCAGCGCCACGCCGACCTCACCCTGACGGATTCGATGCGAATCGTCGCCGGCGATCAGCAGGATCTCCCCGACGACATCGGCCGTGGTGGCGGCGGCGAACGCCCAGGCGACGTCGCGGACGTCGACGCTGTGCAGGCGGCCGTCCGTCGGCAGCAGGCTCTCGAAGTACAGCGCGTCGGCGCTCAGCGGCATCGCGTTGGGGTCGGTGCTCAACACCCCACCCAGCCGCAGCACGACCCATGGCAGTTTCGACGCCCGCACGATCGCTTCGGCCTCGGCCTTGGTGCCGCTGTACAGATCGCATGGCCGCATCGGATCGTCGGCGCGCACGGGCGCGGTGGCCGTGTGCGGATTGCGGGCACCGTAGACAGCGTTGCTCGAGGCCTGGATGAAGCGCGGCGGGTTCGGCTGCTGCTCGGCGATGCGCACCAGGGTGGCGGTGGCGTCGACGTTCACGCGGTGGGCGAGCTTCGGGTTCTTGTAGATGGGCGGCGGGATGACGGCAGCGAGATGAATGATCGCGTCAGGCGCGACCTCCGAGACCAGGCGCTGCACGGCCGCCTCGTCGGTCAGGTCGGTCCACCGAACGGTGACGCCCCGCGGGAGCTTCGCCTGTGCTTTCCTGTTGTCGGGGGTGTCCAAGTCGGCCACCACGACGGGGCGTTCGAGTTCGGTCAGCCGGCGCACGGTCGCCGAACCCACCAGGCCGAAGCCGCCGGTCACTAATACCGTCCCCGCCATTACGCCTCCCACCTGCGAATATGACATTCTCTTTTTCCGAAATTAGCATATTCACGTGGCGGGGAGGGCAGGCGCGGGTATGACTGGTGCGGCATGAGTAGCAATGGGGGCGAGAAGCCCGAAGTCGCGAAGTGGGACCCCGCGTTCACGCGCGGCATCGTCAATACCGTCGGCCCACTCATCAAGCGGTACTTCCGCGCCGAGGTGCGCGACCTGGACACCATGCCCGCCGCAGGTGGAGCGCTGCTGGTGTCCAACCACTCGGGCGGCATGCTCACCCCCGACGTTCTCGTCTTCGCGCCGGCCTTCTACGCCAAGTTCGGCTTCGACCGTCCCGTGTACACGCTCGGACACGACGCCATCTTCGTCGGGCCCGTCGGCACGCTGCTGCGTCGCGCCGGGGTGATCGGCGCCAACCGCGAGAACGCGGCCAAGGCGTTGCGCGAGGGCGCGGTCGTCCTGGTCTTCCCCGGCGGCGACTACGACTCCTACCGCCCGACATTCACCGAGAACGTGATCGACTTCGCCGGCCGCACGGGCTATGTCCGCACCGCGATCGACGCTGGTGTTCCGATCGTGCCGATGGTCTCGATCGGCGCCCAGGAGACGCAACTGTTCCTCGCGCGCGGCGACTCGATCGCCCGACGCATCGGGCTCAAACGGTTGCGCGCCGAGATCCTGCCGATCAGTGTCGGGTTCCCGTTCGGGGTGTCGGTGTTCTTCCCGCCGAACCTCCCGCTGCCCGCCAAGATCACCACGCGGGTGCTGCCGCCGATTAATGTGGTCGAGCAGTTCGGGAAGGACCCGGACGTGAAGGAGGTCGACGCGCACGTGCGCTCGGTGATGCAGTCCGCGCTCGACGAGTTGGCCGCCGAACGCCGGTTCCCGGTTCTGGGCTGAGTCATGGCTGACGTTGTCGGACTGGTGCAGACGTTGTGGCGGGCCGGCCTGATCGCGCCGTTGCGCCCCGACAAGTATCTGCGCATGGGCGCGGCGATGCGCCGCGTGGGGATGACGGCGACGGTCGGCTTCGCCGCGGCCGCGCAGCGCTGTCCGGACCGGCCCGGACTGGTCGACGAACGCGGCACCCTCACCTGGAAGCAGATCGACGACCGCTGTGACGCGGTGGCCACCGGGCTGCAGAACCTGCCCGGCGGTACGCCGAAAACCGTTGCCGTGATGTGCCGTAACCACCGCGGGTTCATCGAGTCCCTGGTGGCGTCGAACCGCGTCGGCGCCGACGTGTTGCTCCTCAACACCTCGTTCGCCGGGCCGGCGCTGGCCGAGGTGGTCGATCGGGAGGGCGCCGACGTCGTCATCTACGACGAGGAGTTCTCCGCGATCGTCGAGCGGGCGATGGCCGACAAGCCGGACGCGACACGCATTCTCGCCTGGACCGACGAACTCACCGACGGCTTGACGCTCGATCGGCTCGTCGAAACCAATCTCGGCAAGCGGCCCGCCCCCGTCGAACGCAAGAGTGACATCATCCTGCTGACGTCGGGCACCACCGGAACCCCGAAGGGTGCCAAGCGTGGTGAAGGCAGCGGCGGCGCAGGCGATCTCAAGGCGGTGCTGGACCGGACACCCTGGCGTGTCGAGGAGGCGACCGTCATCGTCGCGCCGATGTTCCACGCGTGGGGCTTCTCCCAGCTTCTGTTCTCTGCGCTGTTGGCCTGCACCATCGTGACGCGACGAAAGTTCGACCCCGAAGCGACGCTGGAGTTGGTCGATCGCTACAAGGCGACGGGCCTTGTCGTCGTGCCGGTGATGTTCGACCGGATCATGGACCTTCCCGACGACGTGTTGAACCGCTACAGCGGCAAGTCGCTGCGCTTCGCGACGGCGTCGGGTTCGCGGATGCGTCCCGACGTGGTGATCAAGTTCATGGACCGGTTCGGCGACGTGATCTACAACAACTACAACGCGACCGAAGCGGGCATGATCGCCACCGCCACCCCGACCGATCTGCGGGCGGCACCGGAAACGGCCGGAACGCCCGCCGACGGCACCGAGATCCGCATCTACGACCCGGAGTTCAACGAATTGCCCGCCGGGCAGACCGGGTCGATCTTCGTGCGCAGCGGAACGTTGTTCGATGGCTACACCTCCGGCAGCACCAAAGACTTCCACGACGGGTTCATGGCCTCGGGGGACGTCGGGTATCTCGATGAGGCCGGGCGGTTGTTCGTTGTCGGCCGCGACGACGAGATGATCGTCTCCGGCGGGGAGAACGTCTACCCCATCGAGGTCGAGAAGACGTTGACCCGGCACTCCGACGTCAAGGAGGCGGTGGTGCTGGGCGTCGACGACGAGCAGTACGGTCAGCGCCTCGTCGCCTTCGTCGTACTCAACGACGGGGGGAGCGCCACCCCCGACGATCTCAAACAGCACGTCCGCGACAATCTCGCGAACTACAAGGTGCCCCGGCAGATCACCGTGCTCGACGAACTGCCCCGCGGCAGCACCGGCAAGGTCGTGCGCAAGGACCTGCTGGGCCTGCTCGACTAGCCGATCGCCCGCGCCGGCGCCATCGCCGTGTCCACCATGGACAGGGCGGGAAGCCCGGCCGCCGAGCGGATTTCGTCGAGGCCGTGCACCATCGCGTCAGTGGCCTCGTGGATGTCGCTGAAGGTGCGGTCGTCGGACAGGATTGAGATGTCGACCTGGTCGACGTAGCTCCACACCGTCATGTTGAACGCACTGCCCGCCGACAGCACGCCGATCGAATAGATCTCGCTCACCGGCGCGCCGCCGATGTGACCGCGCCGGCGTGGCCCCGGCACACTCGACACGGCGACGTTCATCAGCGGGTTGTGCTTGGCGCGTTGGCTCTGCCATCGCAGCAGCGCCGGGGTCAGCGGGGGAGGCAGGTACTCCATCAGCTGGCCCTGCAATTTCGGCCCGAGAAGCTCGTAGTTCTCTTTCGCCCGCGTGGTGGCCAGGGAGGTCAACCGGACGCGCTCGAGCGGATCGTCGATGTGAACCGGGAGGGAGACCGACAGGCCACCGATCTCGTTCCCGGTGATCCTGTCCGGTGACAGATCCGTGCTCACCGGGACCGACGCCATCAACGGTCGGTCCGCGCGTCCGTCATAGCGCAACAGCAGTTCGCGTAGCCCGCCCGCCGCGGTTGCCAGCACGATGTCGTTGAACGTCACCATCAGGTGTTTGGCCGTCTCCTTGACCTCGGCCAGCGACACCGACGCCGTGGCGAAGGTACGGCCCGGCGATACGACGTGGTTGAGGAAGGTCGGCGGGGTGCGGAACATCTTCGCCAGGTCCGGTTGTTCGGTGCGCTCCTTGGCCCGTCGGCGCAAGTTGGTGAAGCCGCGGACCGCGTCGCGGGTGAGCGAGGGCAACGCGGCGGCGTTCGAGGCGTGATCGCGCATCGCGGCCTTCACCAGTTCGGTCCGATTCGGCGCCTCACAGGTGTCGTAGTCCTCGCGCTCGTCGCTCGTGCCGTCCGCCAGATCCATAAGCCGCGCAAGCAGATTCGCCGATGCCACACCGTCGGCCAGGGTGTGGTGCACCTTGCCGATGAGCGCGAACCGGTCGTCTGCCATGCCCTCGGCGAAGTGGAACTCCCACAGCGGGCGGCTGCGGTCCAGCGGGGTGCTGGCAATCCGGCCGATGACCTCGTCGAGCTCGCGGCGGCCGCCAGGGCTCGGCACCCGGACTTGGCGCAGGTGGTAGTCGAGGTCGACCGGGCAGTCCTCGAGCCACATCGGATGGTGCAACCTGAACGGGATGTCGACGAGCCGGTAGCGCAGCGGGTCGAGCAGATGCAGCCGTCGAGCGATGGTCCGCCGGAAGTGGTTGAAGGTGAATTCGCCGTCGAACTCGGCGGCGTTGATGATCGCGACCTTGAGCGTGTGCGTGTGCAGGTTGGGCGTCTCGCTGTAGAGGAGCATGGCGTCCATACCGTTTAGTCGCTTCACATCCCCACCCCTGCGGACCGTCGGTGTCCAAGGGCTCCATCGAACCACTCGGAGGGCCATGATCGGGGGGTTTCGGTCAGCACGAACGCTGGTCCTGACCCTGACTATTGTTAGGTGGCCGAATGATTGGAGTGTGCCGATGAGGGCCATCGTGTGCCGCGAGTACTGTCAACCCGAGGACCTCGTGCTGGACGAACTCCCCGACCCGACACCGCAACCCGGCCAGGTCGTCATCCGGGTGCGTGCCGCCGCGGTGAACTATCCGGACGTGCTGCTGATCGGCGGCAACTATCAGGTCAAGGTGCCGCCGCCGTTCAGTCCGGGCAGCGAGATGGCCGGTGATGTGGTCGCCGTCGGGGACGGGGGCGACGTCCGAGTTGGTGATCGAGTGACTGCGACGACGTTCGTCGGCGCCTTCGCCGAGCAGGCGGTCGTCGACGCGCGGGCGGTGTCGCCGATCCCGGACGGGGTCGACTATGCCGAGGCCGCCGCCTTCGGGGTCACGTATCGGACCGCGTACTACACGTTGCGTACGGTTGCGCCGGTGCAGTCCGGCGACTGGGTCGTCGTGCTCGGCGCCGCGGGCGGCGTCGGCCTCGCCGCGCTCGACATCGCGACGCTCCTCGGGGGAAGGGTGATTGCGGCGGCATCCGGCCGGGACAAGCTCGATCTGTGCCACGAGCGCGGCGCTGAGGTGGTCGTCGACTACGACCGCGAGGATCTGCGGGACCGTATCAAGGAGATCACCGGCAAGGCCGGCGCCCAGATCGTCGTCGACCCGGTGGGCGGTCCGTACTCGCTGCGTGCGCTACGGGGGCTCGGGCGGGGCGGAACCTTCGTCACGCTCGGATACGCCGCGGGTGAGATTCCGTCGGTTCCGTTGAATCTCGTTTTGCTCAAGGGGATCACCGTGCGCGGTATGGAGATTCGCACTTTCGCCTCCGACTACCCGCCTGAGGTGGTGCGCGACGACGAAGAACTGGACGCGCTCTTCGCCGAGGGTAAGCTGCGCCCGCACATCGGTGCGCGCTTTCCGCTCGCCGATGCCGCGACCGCCCTACGGCACGTCGCCGAGCGCAAGGCGCTGGGCAAGGTCGTCATCGAGATCTAGAGGCGCCAGGCTAGTCCAGCGCCGCCAGCGCGGCGCGGGTGTCGAGGTCGATGAACGCGGCCGAATACCGCTGGGCCAACGCCAAACAGATGTCGGCACCTTGCCAGGCGTCACCGCCGGAGAGCGTGGCCATCCAGATGGCCAGCCCGTGCGCGACCGAGGCGCGGTAGCGCAGCCACACCTCCTCGGCCGACGGAAGTTCGGCGGCGGGCAGGGTGAGCGCGTTCCGGTATTCGTCGAGCAGGTCCCGCTCGGCCCGCCTGCGATCCTCGATCGTCAACGCACCCTGCAGGAAGTAGCCGAGATCGAGCGACCAGTTGCCGCGTCGGGCCATCTGCCAGTCGAGGAACCCGACATCGTCATTGGGCAGAACATAGGTGTTGCCGATGTGGGGATCGCCGTGCAGCAGCGTCTGCGGCGAGGTCGTGAGCGTGCCGATGTAGCGGGCCCAGATGTCGACGAACAGGTCTGTGCCGCTGAGGCCGAGGATCTCGGAGGAGACCGTGTTGCCCAGTCGCTCGCGGGCGATGTCCAGCGGGGCATACTCGAGGCCTTCGAAGGCGACGAACGGCTCGAGCCAGCTCAGCGCCTGGTTCGTGCTCAGCCGCTCACCCCAGAACTGGCTGTGCATTCGCGCCAGCCCGCGAACTCCGTTGGCGACCTGCGAGACCGTCATCGGCCGGGTGGAGTCGCGGGGGTCCGCGCCGCGTGCGACGACGTCTTCCATGATCATCACGAAGTTCGAGCCGGGCTCGTCGATCAGCGCGGCGTAAACGGTCGGATGGTCCAGCGGCAGCGACACTCCCGAGCTGAAGAGCCGGGGTTCGTGGAACAGGCCGCTGGTGAGCGCGACGAGCTCGGCGTGGTCCGGGTCGACGGCCTTGGCGAACACCGTCGCCGGACCCGAGCCCGCCGAATACGACAATGCAAGGCGCGCACGGCGATTCGTACCGTCGTCACGCAGCGCGACGGTGACGCCGTCGACGGTGGCGCCCGGAAAGTGTTTTCCGAGCGCCGCCGTCATCCAGCCCGGTGTGATCTCCTCCCAGCTGCGCGGAAGCGACAGCTCGGCAGCGGTCATCTGGGCGCGCCGCTATTTGAGGCAGCTGCCGCCGTCGACCGGCAGCGTCACGCCGGTGATGTAGCGGCTCTCGTCGGAGGCCAGGAACAGCACGGCGTTCGCGATGTCCTCGGGCTCCACCCAGCCGATCGGCAGAGTGTGCATCAGCTGTGCCACGACCTTCATGTCGTCGGGGCCCGGGTTCTCGAGGTCGGGACGGAACAGCTTCATCGTCCCCTCGTTCATGTACAGCGGCGTGTTGACGTTGGTCGGATGCACGGAGTTGACGCGGATGTTCTGCGCGCCGAGCTCGACCGCGAACGTCCGCATCAGGCCGACCACACCGTGTTTCGCTGCGACGTAGTGGCCCGTGTGCGGGTAGGCCTTCAGGCCGCCGACCGAGCTGGTGAGGATGATGGAGCCGCCGCGGCCGCCGGCCAGGATGTGGGGGACACCGGCCTTGACGGTCTTCCAGACGCCACCGAGGTTGACGTCGATCATGTCGGTCCAATCGCCCTCGCTGGTCTTGTCCAGCGTGGCGCCGCCGTTACCGATGCCGGCATTGGCGACGATGATGTCGAGCCTGCCGAGCTGCTCGACACCGGCGTCGACGGCCGACTTGAGCGCATCGAAGTCGCGGACATCGACCTCGGCGGTGTAAATGCGCCGGTTGAGGCCCTTCACCAGATCCGCGGTCTCTGCAAGGTCTTCCGGGGTCGACAGCGGGATCTGCACGCTGTCGATCTGCCTGCAGATGTCGACGGCGATGATGTCGGCGCCTTCCTGGGCCAGCCGCACGGCATGGGCGCGGCCCTGGCCGCGGGCGGCGCCGGTGATGAAAGCGACCTTGCCTTCGACACGTCCGGTCATCGGGTACCTCAATTCGTTGTGGTTACAGGGGTTTCGGTGTTATTTCGGGCTGATGAAGGTCGGCATCGACTCCCAGCCGCGGACGGCGGTGGTCTGCGACGGGCGGGCGTTGGGCCAGTCGACCTCCCACGTCGGGAATCTCTTCAGGATTTCCTCGAGCGCGATCCGGCCCTCCAGGCGCGCCAGCGCATTGCCCATGCAGAAGTGGGTCCCGGCGCCGAACGTCATGTGGGAGTGCAGTTCTCGATGGATGTCGAAGACGTCACCATTCGGCGGGAAGCGGCGATGGTCGCGGTTGGCCGCGCCGACCAGCATCAGCATCGCCGAACCCGCGGGGACCGTCTGGCCGTAGTACTCAACGTCGCGGGTCACGTATCGGGCGATCTGCAGTGCCGGCGGCTCCCAGCGCAGGATCTCCTCGATCGCCTGGGGGATGAGGCTTGGGTCCGCGGCCAGTTCCGCGCGCTGGTCCGGGTAATCGGCGAGTGTCTTTCCCGCCCAACCGATCAAGCGGGTGGTGGTCTCGCTGCCCGCGGTGGCGATGACCGTCAGGTACATCAGCAGTTCTTCCCGGCGCAGTCTGCGACGGGTGCCGGTCTCGTCCTCGAACTCGGCGTTCAGCAGGTCGGTCATGATGTCATCGGAGGGATGCTCGGTGCGGTAGTCGATGAACTCGGCGAACACCTCGCCGGTGGCCATCAGGTCGACCGAATCGCTCTGCAACGTCGCTTCACCGTGCTCGGTGACGCGGCGTTGGTCGGCTTCCGGAATGCCCAAGAGCATTCCGATGACCCTCATCGGCATCTGTGCGCCGAGATCGTTGACGAAGTCGAACTTCTCGGCGCCGACCAACGGGTCCAGACAGCGGCACGTGAACTCGCGGATCTGGGGTTCGAGCGCCTGAACCTTGCGCGGGGTGAACACTCGCGAGAGCAGATTGCGGTGGATGTTGTGGATCGGCGGATCCTCGAAAATCAATGTGCCCGGCGGGATCTCCATTCCCGATTTGATCACCTCGAGCAAGGCGCCACGCCCCGAGATGAAGGTCTGGTGGTCGATCACGGCCTTGTTGACATCTTCGAATCGGCTCAACGCATAGAAGTCGTGCTTGTCGTTGTAGTACAGCGGGGCCTCTTCGCGCAGACGCGCGAAGACCGCATACGGGTTCATGTTGAGATCGACGCTGTACGGGTCGTAGTACAGCTTCTCTTGCGTCGCATCGTGTACGTCGGGATTTTCGGCGCTGATCGTCACCGGATCGCCTCTCACCGGTCAGGTCGCATAAGACATGGGGCTGGCATTTGTCTCACAACTCTGGCATTCGCCACGAAGGGGTGTCAACAACGGATTCAAATCGGAACATTTAAGCTCTTCGCTCAGAAGAATATGATTCTCCGGATGGTGCGGGAACGGCCGCAAGAGATGCTTCAAGGAGACGAGAATGTGATTCTCGCCTCGGATGTGAGAACGGAGTTCTCCGACTAGCCGGCGGCGAACCCGTGCGAGACGAAGTCCCAGACCTCGTCGGCGGTGATGGGGTGAGTCGTGCCGTCTTCGGCGCCATTGGACTGGGCGACGAACATGACCGTCTGCATGGTCATCGCCGCCATCCGCTTCGGGTTGATGCCCTCACGCAGCTGGCCCGCGGCGCCGGCCTCTTCCATCAACTCGGTCAGCAGCGCCAGCAGCGGCGCATGCGCGACCTTGACCTCGGCAGGGTGCGAGAGCAGCAGCCGGGGCGCGAAGTCGGTGAACAGCGGCCGCTTGGCAGTGGGGTCCGGACGCGAGGATTCGAACAGCAACTGCACCGCGACCTTGAGCCGTTCGATGGGCTCGTCGGCCGTGGTCGTGGCGGCGCGGATCTGGTCGGCCGACCGGCTCAGGGCGTCCTCGAACAACGCCAGCAACAGCTCGTGCTTACCGTCGAACTGTAGGTAGAAGCTGCGCAGCGACTGCCGCGAGCGGTCGACGACCTCCTGCACGGTGAAGTCGGTGCTGCCCTTTTCGATGATGATGGCCTGCGCGGCATCGAGGAAGCGCTGCACTCGCTGCGCGGCCCGGAGCTTCGCGGTTTTGATGGAGCGTTCGACCGCGCGCTGCTTCCAGGCAGGCTCTTCACTCGGACTTGTCACCGGCGGCTCAGACGCTGGCCGGGCGGGGAGAACATGAACTGACTGTACCGGAGAACGTCTCGCCATTGCGGTCCTCGACCCCCTCGCGGCCAACGTGTCAGAGATTGTAACTTTCTCACGATGAGAATAGTATTCTCATTTTGGAGATAACAATAGTCCTACCAAAGATTTGATCCGGCGGGAGTTCCGTGCAGCTCACCTTCGATGCCGACGTCGAGGCGTTTCGCGCCGAGTTCAACGCCTTCCTCGACGATCATCTTCCCTCCGACGCCGTCGCTCTCGAGCGGTCGCATTCGAGCAGTGACGTGCCGGGCTGGGCGCGGGACTGGCAGCGGCTGATGTTCGACCACGGCTGGCTGCTGCCCGGCTACCCGCCCGAGTTCGGCGGCCGCAACGCCACGATCCTGCAGCAGTACGTGCACCAGGAGGAACTGGCACGTCGGCGCGTGTATCTGACCTACAACCCGCAGGGCGTCGGCATCATCTCGGCCTCGTTGATCTCGTTCGGCACGCCCGAGCAGCAGCGCCGCTGGGCCATCCCGATTCTGCGCGCAGAGATCACCGCGTCGTTGGGGATGAGCGAGCCGGGCGCCGGCTCGGACCTGGCGTCGCTGCGCACCAGCGCGGTCCCCGACCGTGACCATTTCGTCGTCAGCGGCCAGAAGGTGTGGACCTCAGGGGCCCACGACGCCGATGTCCTGCTGACTTTCGTTCGCACCGATCCGAAAGCGCCGAAGCACAAGGGCATCAGCGTGCTGATGATCCCGACGGACCTCCCGGGTGTGGTGCGCCGGCCGTTCGCCTCGCTGTGTGACGCCGATGACCTGGATTTCAACGAGGTCTTCTTCAACGACGTACGGGTGCCCGCGGAGAATCTGGTCGGGCCGTTGAACGAGGGCTGGCGGGTCGCCAATGGCTCGCTCGGGCACGAACGAAACATGTTGTGGCTCAGCTATGCAGACCGCCTGCAAGAGCTGGTCGAGGACTTCCGTCCCGCCTCGGCCCTCGACCGCGACCGGTATGCCCGCCTGGTGATGGACAATCAGGCGCTTCGCCTGCTCGGCTCGGTGGCACTGGCCCGCGCCGAGCGTGGCGACGAGGACGCGGCCGCGCTATCGGTGCTCAAACTGTTCGGCTCGGAGGCGTCGCAGGTTGCGGCCGAGTACGCACTGGGAGCTGCGGGTGCCGACGCGCTGGACCATCCCACGTTCTCCGGGCCGTACAGCGCGCAGCATCTCGAGCTGTACCGGTGCGGGTGGTTCGAGCGCTATGTCCGCACGTTCGGCGGCACCATCGCCGGTGGCACTTCAGAGATCCAACGCAACATCATCGCCCAGCGATTGCTGGGACTGCCTCGAAACTAGAAGGACTGCAACATGTACATCGAGTACGAGGTCGCCGACCGCATCGCGACCATCACGCTGAACCGGCCCGAGGCCGCCAACGCGCAGAACACGGAGTTGCTCGACGAGCTCGACGGCGCGTGGACCCGGGCGGCGGAGGATCCCGAGGTATCGGTGATCGTGTTGCGGGCCAACGGAAAGCACTTCTCGGCCGGCCACGATCTGCGGGGCGGGGGACCGGTGCCGGACAAGATCACGCTGGACTTCATCATCCAGCACGAGGCGAAGCGCTATCTGGAGTACACGCTGCGCTGGCGCAATGTGCCCAAGCCGTCGATCGCGGCGGTGCAGGGGCGCTGTATCTCCGGCGGGTTGCTGTTGTGCTGGCCGTGCGACCTGATCATCGCCGCCGACGATGCCCAGTTCTCCGATCCGGTGGTGCTCATGGGTTTCGGCGGCGTCGAATACCACGGCCATACTTGGGAACTCGGGCCGCGTAAGGCCAAGGAGATTCTTTTCACCGGTCGCGCGATGACCGCCGACGAGGTGGCCGCCACTGGCATGGTGAACAAGGTGGTGCCTCGGGACCAGCTCGATGCGGAGACCAGGGCGCTGGCCGAACAGATCGCGAAGATGCCGCCGTTCGCGCTACGGCAGGCCAAGCGTGCCGTCAACCAGACCCTCGACGTGCAGGGTTTCTACGCGGCCATTCAGTCGGTATTCGACATCCACCAGACCGGCCATGGCAACGCTTTGAGCGTCGGGGGCTGGCCGGTGCTGGTGAACCTCGACGAGATGAAGGCCAGCATCCAGTAGCTGCTTTCCCTTTGTGGCGCGAGCGTGCGTGTTTGCACACGACACGCCGCCTCTTTTCGACGGTTTGCGCACGCTCACGCGGCGCGAGCGCGACGAAGTTCTCGGTCCACCCTCGACACGAATTCCCACGTCCGGTGCCGCACATCGTCGGAGACGATCGCGATGACCGTCCATCCGACATCCTGCAGGGCCAGTCGGCGTCGACGGTCGTTGCGCAACGCCTCGGGTTCGGTGTGCCAATCGACGCCGTCGTACTCGACGGCAAGGCGGGCGCCGGGCCACGCGAAGTCCAGGCGGCGTCGCTCGCCGTTGCCGTCGACGACCTCGTACTGCAGTTCCGGTATCGGCAACCCGCCGTCGATAATCGCGAGCCGCGCTTCACTCTCCATTGGGGACTCGGCGCGGGCGTCGGCGAGAGGAAGTAGGTCGCGCACCGCGACGATGCCGCGGCGGCCGGCCTGTTTGACTGCCGCACGCCACAATTCGGCCCGGGTGCATGCGCCCGACCGTAGGGCGGCGTCGAGCGTAGCCAGCGCCCGCGGCGGACGCAGCGCGCGGGCGACTTCGACCGCGGTCCACGCCGGTGCTGTCGCAGTGCGACCGGCCACCTGTATCAGCGGTGCGCTGTAGCGGCGATGGACGACCGGACCGTCGGCCGACCGCAACTGATGACCGTCCGGGTTGAGGACATGGAGGTCGGCGGGTTGTTCGGTGTCGAACCCGTACAGCGCTGCGGCGGTCGACAGGCATACCGGAACCGTTGTGCCGCAGGACAGGTCCAGGCCGCGCAGCCTCACATCGTCCGTCGGCTCACCGACGCAGTAGACCCCGTGCCAGAGGCGCTCCAGATCGTTGGCCTTCAACACCGTTTCGAACGTGTACCGAGGGACGAGCGCCAGGATCTGGCTGCTGGTCGCCACCCCGCCTTGGTCGTCGAACAACTGCTTGAGCGCGGTATCCATGTCGGCCATCGTCTAGCCGCGCAGACGACGCTCCGCCCGTCAATAGGGCTGCCTGTGGATGGATCTGGCCTTGTGCACGGTCGGTGAGGCCGAGCGTGCACAAGGTGCTGAAAATCCGCGGCGTGTCGTGTGCAAACACGCACGCTCACGGAACAAGAGGTCAGAGGTGGGCCAACCTCGGGACCGAGCCTCGGGCACGCAGGCCCGCGCCGGCCCTCTTCGTGAGTTCGCGTGAGCTGCCGAGCAATCCGTCGAGCACGAGTGCTCGCTTGATGTGGCGATGCAGATCGTGCTCGGCGGTGAAGCCGATGCCGCCGAGCACCTGCTGACAGTGCTTGGCCGCCGTCAGCGCCGCCTTACCCGCGGCGGCCTTGGCCAACATCGCCGTCAGGTCCGCGCTTTCCGTGCCGGGCAGGCCCAGCGTCGCCTCGGCGCCCTCGATCGCCACCAGCGTCTCGGCCAACCGGTGCCGGATCGCCTGGAATGAGGCGATCGGCTTGCCGAACTGCACCCGATCGAGCGCATGCTGACGCGCCAGCGCCAGCATTGCCCGAGCCGACCCGACCAGCCACCAGCCGACCGCTCGACGCGCTTCGCCCATCCGCATCAGCTCGCCGTCCGGTACGCGGCGTAGGGGCAGGCCGCCGAGCGTCGGCTCGCTGTTGGCGTTGCGTTCCCACACGACCCAGCTGCCGCCGGTATAGGGCATTGGCGGGGTGCCCCCCGGCAAACCGCCGATGGTCTCGAGCAGCACGTCGTTGAGAACCGAGGCGTGCGAACCGGTTTCGCCCAGCAGGCGGAACACCAGCGGGATCGCCTGGTCGGGTGTGTCCGCCAGCATCTCCGCCCAGCCGAGTTCGGCGAGCGCCGCGTCGAGCTCGGCGCCCGAGGTCGACAGCATCGTCTTTCGCAGGGTGTCTTCGAGCATCACCAGCGATTCGGCATCCAAACCGGATTCCACTCCTCACTCCTTACCCAGATCGAGCAGACGACGGGCGATGATGTTGCGCTGCACCTCGGCGGTGCCGCCGTAGATGGTCGCCGCGCGCGAATACAGGTACTCGGTGCGCCAAGGGTTGTCCTCGAGTTCGATGCGGCCGGGCAGCAGATCGCGCACGGTGTCGTAGAGCCGCTGTTCGGCGCCCGCCAGCAGCACCTTGTCGATCGACGTGTCTGCACCCAGCCTCTGTCCGTCGCCCAGCCGATGCTGGGTGGCGCGAGAACGGCAGCGCAACGTGTGCAGCGCCAAGTACACCTCGCCCAGATCTGAATCCGACGCCGTGCCAAGGCCTTTGACCTCGTTCACGAGCTCGTCGAACCGCGAGTACAGGTAGGCGATGCGTTGCCAGAAGCAGGTGGAGCGCTCGTAGGGGAGAAGGTCCATCGCAACCTTCCACCCGTCGCCGGGGTTGCCCAGCATACGGTCCGCCGGCACCACCACGTCGTCGAAGTACACCTCACAGAATTCGTCGACATCGTGCATGGTTCGCAACGGACGCACCGATACACCCGGCGAATCGAGGTCGACGAAGAACGCGGTGATCGCCTCGTGGTTGGGCGTGTTCGCGTCGCCGGTGCGGGTGAGCAGGATGCACCGCTTCGCGTACTGCGCGAAGCTGGTCCACACCTTCTGGCCGTTGACCACCCAGTCGTCGCCTTGGGGCACCGCACGGGTTTTCAGCGAGGCCAGATCGCTACCGGAGCCGGGCTCGGAGAAACCCTGGCACCACGACTCCTCTCCGGACAACAGCCGCGGCACCATCTCCGCCGCGAGTTCTGGTCGTGCGTAGTCGATCATGGTTGGCGTCAGCACGTCGAGCATCGAATACGGCCCGGGGTGGTCGAGTCCGCGCCCGACCACCTCCTCGCCGACGATGGCCCGCAGGATGTCCGGACCGCCAAGGCCGCCGGCCGATTCCGGCCAGCCGTAGCGCATCCAATCGGCGTCGTACAGCGCCTTGAGCACCCGCAGGTGCTGGGCCTGATGGGCGTCGAGTGAGTGGTCGTCGGGAGGGCTCAGGTCGTTGGTGTCGAGCCATTCCCGCAGCTTGGCGCGGAAGGTGGCGGGTTCGAGGAGGTCGTCGCTCATCCAGCTTCGGGCCTTCCGATGGCGTGCGGACGGCCGGAGTCGTGGTCGCCGCTGCGCCGGATGAACGTCATGGCACGGGTTTTCAGCCGCCAGCCGTCGTCGGTGCGGACATAGGTGTCGTTGTAGTAGCCGATCCGCATGTCGTGTTTGGAATGCTCGATGAAGCACAGCGGCTGCGTCCCCGTCGCCTTGTCCGGATCGTTCTCATCGAGGTGCACCAGCGACGTGCCGGTCATGAACAGGCCCTTCGGCGCGGCGTCGACGAGCTCGGGGAAGCGGTTCAGCGTGTACGTGGAGCCGAACGCGCTGTACGTCCCGTCCGGGGTGAACACCGAGATCAGCCCCTCGATGTCGCCCTGGGTGATGGTGACGGCGTACTTGGCCAGCAGCTGCTGGATCTCGACCAGATCGTCAGTTCGAGTCATGTCGGAAGACCTTACCGCCCTTCATTACAAAGCTGACATCCCGTGTAACGCCGATATCGGCGAGCGGGTCACTGGGCACCGCGATGATGTCGGCGAGGTACCCCTCGGCGATGCGGCCCAGGTCGGGTTTGTCGATCAGATCCGCGGCGACGACGGTGGCCGCGCGCAACACGGCGGCGGCAGGCATGCCCCATTCCACCAGCGTGACCAACTCGTCGGCGTTCTTGCCGTGGGGGATAGCGGGGGCGTCGGTGCCGACCGCGATCTTCACCCCCGCCTCGTAGGCGGCCTTTATCGACGTGCGGGCTTTCGGGAACATCTCGGCGGCCTTGTCCTGCAACGCCTTCGGTGCCCTCGATACATCCATGGCTTCGGCCAGCCGGCGCGTGGTGACCAGCCACCGGTCGTTGTCGACCAGCATCTGGATTGCTTCGTCGTCCATCAGGAAGCCGTGCTCGATGCAGTCGATGCCGCACGCGACGGCGTGCTTGACGGCCTCGGCGCCGTGCGTGTGCGCGGCCACCTTCAGGCCGCGTCGGTGCGCCTCGTCGACGATGGCCCGCAGTTCCTCGTCTGAATAGTGTTGCGCGCCAGCCTCGCCGGTCAGCGACATCACGCCGCCGGAGACGCAGACTTTGATCAGTTGAGCGCCGTGCTTGATCTGGTAGCGCACCGCCTTGCGGATCTCGTCGATGCCGTTGGCGATGCCCTCTTCGACCGTCAGCTCCAGCGCGCCCGGCATGAAGGCCGCGAACATCGTCGGATCGAGGTGGCCCCCGGTCGGGGTGATCGCGTGACCGGCCGGAATGACCCGCGGACCGTCGATCCATCCGGCGTCGATCGCCTTGCCCAGCGCGACGTCGAGCAGGTAGCCGCCGGTCTTGACGAACAGCCCGAGATTGCGCACGGTCGTGAAACCGGCCCGCAATGTGCGGCGCGCGTTGCCCACCGCGCGCAGCACCCGGGTCGCGGGGTCGTCCTGAACCTGGGAAAGGCCGGGGTTTTCACCCCGGCCACCCATCAGGAGGTTGACCTCCATGTCCATCAACCCGGGCAACAGGATCGCGTCACCGAGATCGATGACCTCACCGTCGCCTTCGGCCGCACCGCCGAGACCGACGATCCGGTCGTCATCGATTCGTACGATGCCCGGCCGGACGATCTCACCGGCATCGACGTCGAGCAGACCCGCCGCTTTGAGGGTCAGCTGCGATGTGGGGGCACCTCCCGCTTGCGGGGGACCGCTTGCGCGAAGAGCATCTGGCACCGTTAGACCACCGGCTCCCGGATACAGGTGATGTAGGTGGCGCCGCTGTCGAGCACCCGCGGCTGCTTCCACACCTCGATCGGGAATGACACGTTCACCAGCGACTGCATCATGTGGATGAGAGCCTTTGCGTCATCGGGCATCCCGTCCAGCGGGAAGCGGGCGTCGCAGTACTCCATGACGGCCTCGAGGCGCTCCATACCGGCGTCGTAGAACTCCTGCATCTCCTCCATCGTCGAGGACAGTCGCTTCTGGTAGCGCTCCTCTTCGGTGGGCAGGCACCAGTCGGTGAACCGCTCCAGGTCGGCGAATTCTTCCGGCAACTTAGGCATTGATCGCGTCCTTCTCGCTCGCGCTGGCGGAGGTCTGGCCGTTGGAGAGGCCTTTCTCCTTCTTATAGGCGTTCACGTGATCCCACGCGGTCTTGTGCAGGTGACGCAGCAGGACCTCCTGGTCACACAACGGGAATTCCTTGACCACACGGGTGTTGATCATCGTCTGGGTTGCCTCGAGTGTGTTGGCGTCTTGGAACGCGTACTCCTTGAACGTCACTGCGGCGAGTTCGTGAGCAAGCCGCTCGCGGGTGTTGGTGGCGGGCACGAAGTACAGAGTGCACTCGAAGATGTGCTTGTCCACATCGGTCGGCCAGTAGTGGTACGTCAGGTACCAGCCCGGCGCCCACAGCAGAAGCGTGAAGTTCGGGAAGAACTCGAAGGAGTCCTGACCCCACGCGTGGTGCCGGGACGGGTTGACCGCCGGCGGCAGCTCGTCCGGGAGGATGCCCTTGATCTTGGGCCGGTCCCACGGTCCGAACAGCCCGCTGTGCAGGATGCGTTCGATGGGCTTGACCATGTTGATGTCCTTCGGCGGGCTCATGCCGCCCCAGGAGGACACCATGGAATGCCTGCCCTTGATGTCGTAAGCCAGAGCCTCAAAGCCGTAGCTCGCCAGCTTCTCGGCCTCCTCCTTGACCGCCTGCTTCATGTGCAGGATCGGCGCGTGGTAGAACTCGACGAACGCGTCGATGAACAGCTTCCAGTTCGAGTTGACCTCGGCCCGATAGGAATACGTCTCGGTCATCTCGTGGAACGGGTAGCCTTCGAGGCCCTTCGCGAAGTCGCCCAGGTAGTCGATCAGCGGTTCGGCGTCGTCGTCGAAGTTGATGAAGATGAAGCCTTCCCACACCTCGCAGCGCACGGGCACCAACCCGTAGTCGGCCTTGTCGACATCGAAGAACTCGCCCTCCTGCTGGATGAACGTCAGATCACCCTTCAGGTTGTAGCGCCAGGCGTGGTACTTGCACGTGAATTGGCGGCACGTGCCCGAGACCTCTTCGCCGGGATAGTCGTTCCACACCAGCTTGTTTCCTCGATGGCGGCACATGTTGTGGAACGCACGCACCGTGTTGTCGCCGTCCTTGACGATGATCACCGACGTACCGGCACCCGCCGACGGCATCTCGCGAGTGAAGTAGCTGCCCTTCTTGGGGAGCCGCTCCACGCGTCCCACGTTGAGCCAGCACTTGCGGAAGATGGCCTGCTGCTCGAGCTTCCACTGCTCCGGGTCGATGGAGTCGGTGTAATCGACCGGTGCGGTGCCGAGTTCGGGCCAGTGCTCCGTCCAGCTACCCTCTTCTGGTTTCGGGAAAAATGCCACGGTGTCTTACCTCTCTGCGAGATTTTCGGAGTCTGGTTCCACGCCGAAAGTGTTGATGGCCATGGCCAGTGCGCCATAGCAGCCGATGGTGAAGACGAGGTCCATCAGCTGACGTTCCTCGAGGTGTTCGGACAAGGCGGCCCACGTTGCGTCGGAAACGTTGGCGTTGTCCTGTAGTTCGTCGACCGCCTGCAGCACGGCGCGGTCGAGCTCGTCTAGGGCCTCACCGCGTTGCAGGGCATCGATGACCTCGTCCGTCAGCCCCTCCTCGCGGCCCATCTTGACGTGGTGGCGCCACTCGTATTCGCACTTGGTCAGGTGCGCCACGCGCAGGACCGCCAACTCGCGCAGCCGCGGCGACAGCGTCGATCCGTACAGCAGGTGGAAGTTGAACCGCAGAAAGGCGCGGGTCAGCTTCGGATGGCGGACCAACGTCGCCAGCAGGTTGCCCGCCAACTCGGGATTCCGCCGTTCGGGAGACATGCTCGACAGAGCTTGGTCGACGGCGTCGTCCCACTCTGCTGCGGGCAGCGGCGGCACGCGCAAGGCGCCTCCCTTCGGTGTGCTCTCGGTGATGAGAATCAGGTTCTCATATTTCGCCAATAGATTTCCACCTTTCTCGCCGATGGTCAACGCGGGAGGTCATCCGGGGAGGTCACGAGGGTGCTCGCGGAGAGGTGATCGCCCTGACAGGAGGCCCTAGGGTGGTTTTCGGACGTTGATTCTCGTAGGGTGAGAAGATAGTTTCCTCACATCGAGAACTGCTCTGATGGATAGCCTCGGGGGACGCGACGAAAGGAACGGGCATGAACAAGGACGACATGATCTTGATCAGCGTCGATGATCACATCGTCGAGCCGCCCGATATGTTCAAAAATCATCT
>NZ_LZMD01000059.1 GCF_001668575.1 Mycobacterium sp. 1164985.4 | reverse complement strand
CGGTCTGTCGGCCACCAGCGAGTGGATCGCCGGCGCCGCGCTCGTCGGCTACGGTCTCGCGCTCTTCTTGGCCGCCGCACAGGGTCGCGTCGGCGCGCAACGCGAAACGCAGTAGGGAGTCGGCCCCGAGATCGCCGTCGTCGGCGGTGTCGCGGATCGGGCGGGTTGCTGTGGTCATGGCACCGACACTGCTCAGATCGCGCTGCCAGATCGACGCAGAACGCTGCCAGCTACTGCCAACCGCAGGTCAGCGCCCGAGGGCACTCACGCGTCGCTTCGCGCGGCCACCAGGTTGCCGCGCAAGTCGGCGGCGATCAGCCGGGCGGCCGCGTTCTGCCAGTTGTGCAGCGACCGTTGCGGTACCTCGGTGACGAACCACTGCCAGGCCTGGCGGGCGACGGGATCGAGCCCGGCGGCGGTGGCGTTTTGCGCGTAGGCCCGCACCCCGACGACGTACGGGAAGTACAGCGAGTTGTAGTGGCGCCACTCCTCGGTGGTGCCGAACTCGCCGCCGTCGCGCGGCTTGAGCCGGGCGATGCGCTCGGCCAGCAGCGCCTTGAGTTCGGTCGCGCGTTCCAGCGGCTGATCGGGTGCACCGCGCGCCGCCAACCGCTCGTCGATGATCGGCAATCGGGTCAGCGGGCTGGCGATCAGTTTCGAGAGATCACCGTAGTGGCCCAGCGCGCGGCGGGTCAGCCGGGCGAACGCCTCCTCGTCGACGCCGTCGAGCGGGTTGTCCTTGCGCAGCGGCAGCGCGGCCTCGGTGCTGCGCAGCGCGGCGCGGTCGGCCCGCAGGGTCGGCGACCGCGAGAACGCCAACCTGTCGAGCGCGCCGGCCAACGGGTCGGCCAGCACGTTGATCGCGATCGCGACCGCCAGGCTGGTGAAGAGCAGCACGGTAAGCGCGGTGTCGTGGCCGGTCACGGCCAAGCCGACCAGGGCTTGCCCGCCGAACAACACCGCCACCACCGTCGTCGCCGCGAACGAGCGCAACATGTCGGCGCGCAACGCCTGTCCCTCGTCGAACGCGTCGCCGATCGCGACCGCCACGCCCAGCAGCGCCACGTCGAACCCCGTCGACGCCAGCGCCAGCCAGCTCGGCACCAGACCCAGCGGGATCACCAGGATCGCGTTGCCCAGCGCGAAGAAAAGCGTCGCGATCACCACGAACCCGACCACCGGGCGCGGCTGCGACCGGCGAATCACCGCGTGCGCCAGAGCGCCCAGCGACGACAGAGACACCGCCGCGAACATCACCCAATGGCCGAGCCGCAGTGGGCCGTCGACGGTTCCGGCCATCGCGGCGCCGACGAACGCCGCCGCGGCGACCGCCGCCACCAACCCGAGCTCACCCGCGCGGCCGCGCCAGGTGTCGCGCGGGCGGGACATCTCGAGGAGCACCGCGAACCATGCGATGCCGGGAACGGCGACGAGGTAGACCTCGATGCGGCCGAGCACGTCGGCGCCGCTGATCGTGCGCACGGCGTCCAGCGCCACCACCGCCGCGAAGCTCGTCAACCCGATCGCGGCGAAAACCAGCACGGGTTTTCGGGGGTCGCGGGCCAGCAGATAGAGCCCCAACCACCAGCTGAGCGCGAAGACCACCGCCGACAGCGCAGCCATGTTCTCAGTGTGGCATCACATTCCGTACCGGCGATGGCGGCCGGTGTAATCGCGCAGCGCGCGCAGGAAGTCGACTCGCCGGAACGCGGGCCAGTACGCCTCGGTGAACCACATCTCCGAATACGCGCTCTGCCACAACAGGAAGCCCGATAGCCGCTGCTCTCCCGATGTCCGGATGACCAGGTCGGGGTCGGGCTGTCCGGAGGTGTAGAGGTTCTCCGAGATCGCGTCGATGGTGACGGCCTCGATGAGCTGTTCGCCGGTGCTGCCGTTGGCCAGCTCCTTGGACAGCAGTTGGCGCACGGCGTCGACGATCTCCTGACGGCCGCCGTAACCGACGGCGAGGTTGACATGGAAAGTGTGGGTAGGAGCCTCCGACTGCGTCGACCCGACCGCGTCGCGCAGCCGGCGCGCCGGCTCCTCGCCGATCAGCTCCAGATCGCCGACCGTGCGCACGCTCCAGTGGTTGGCGGGTGCGCAAATCTCCTCGACCACGTCGGTGATGATCTCGATCAGCGGGGACAGCTCGTCGGGGGCGCGCTGCAGATTCTCCGTCGACAGCAGATACACCGTCGCCATCTCGATGCCGATCTCCTGGCACCAGCGCAGCATCTCGGCGATCTTCCTGGCGCCCATCCGGTATCCCACGCTGACGTCGTCGTGGCCAAGGTCACGCGCCCAACGGCGATTGCCGTCGCACAAAACGGCAATATGGCGTGGCAGTTGGGATTTGGCCCGCGCCAGCTCCTGGCGAAGCCGCAACTCGTACAGCCGGTAGGCCGGCTCCTTGAGGCGCGGGGGAATGAGCTCCACGAAGATCCAGACTACTGTGAGGTTCGATAACCCCCATGGCATTAGTGGAGGTGACATGACGCGATCCATCGACGAAACCGATTCCGACAAAGTGCGCGACCCGCAGAGCAGCCCGGAGGACTTCCCGGAAGCCGTCGTCGACGGTGTCGCCAACTTCATCAACAAGCCGCGTGCCCGAGGCTGGATCCACGTCTACGCGGCGGTGATAGCCGCAATCTGCGGCGCCACGCTGGTGTCCGTCTCCTGGTCAGTGCAGTCCACGCGCGCGGGCATCGCGACCCTGATCTACACGCTCACCATCGTGGCGATGTTCAGCGTCAGCGGCGCCTACCACCGGGTCAACTGGAAGTCCCCGACCGCCCGTAAGTGGATGAAGCGACTCGACCACTCGATGATCTTCGTGTTCATCGCGGGCAGCTACACACCGTTCGCCCTGTTGGCCCTGCCGAAGACCGACGGCATGGTGCTGTTCTGGATCGTCTGGGGCGGGGCGATCGCGGGCGTGCTGCTCAAGTGCTTCTGGCCGTCGGCGCCGCGGTGGGTGGGCGTACCGCTCTACATCCTGCTGGGCTGGGTGGCGGCGTGGTTCGTCGGGCCGATCACCCACGGCGCGGGGGTCGCCGCGCTGGTGTTGTTGATCGTCGGCGGCGCGCTCTACAGCATCGGCGGCGTGCTCTACGCGCTCAAGTGGCCCAACCCGTGGCCGACGGTGTTCGGCCACCACGAGTTCTTCCACGCGTGCACCGCGGTGGCGGCCATCTGCCACTACATCGCGATGTGGTTCGCCGTCTTCTAGAGCGTTCCCTACAGCTGGGTGACGTTCTCCGGGGTCCAGTAGGCCTTCATCGAGGCGATCTTGCCCTCGTCGTTGAAGGTCATGACGCTGATGATCTCGATGCGCATCTTGTTGTCGCCGAGGTCGATGGTCAGCGACCAGAAGAACGCCACCTCGCTTCCGAGTGCACGCAGCGTGACGACGTCGGCTTGGGCACCCATCGTGGGCAGCGCGTCGTAGAACCCGCGGATCGCCTTGCGACCGATGTGCACCTCACCGCCGACCGGATCCTCGACGGTGGCGTCGTCGGCGTACAGCTCGGCGATGTCGTCGGCCTTGCCCTGGGCGGCCAACTCGAGGTAGCGGGTGACGGTCTTGGCGTTGTCTTCCGGCGTCGGCATGCGCCGAACGCTACACGGACGCGCCCAGTGCGGCAGCGAGTTCCGGCGCGGTGGTGACCGGCAGATCGCACGTTCTGCCGCGGCACACATAGGCGGCGTCGGCACCGTCGACTTGGTCGCGGTCGGTCAGCAGCTCGGACGAGTTCACCGCACCACCGACGACGACCGCCCCGCCCGGCGCGAGCCGCCGCGCGGCCGACAACAGCTCCGACCGTGCCGGGTCGCACGCCACCGCGATCTGGATGGGCCCGCCCACGGCCGCCTCCGCGACCGCGAGCCAGTGCCCTCCGGAACGCGGCAGCCGGGTCAGTATCGGTGTGGCCGCCGCCAGCGTCGCGTCGGCCGCCGCGGCGTAGCGGTCGGCCCGATCGGCCGGTACCAGGTGCGCCGCGGTGAGCAGTGCCTCGGCGATCAGCGACGCTCCCGAGGGCGTCGCCCCGTCGAGGGGGTCGGCCGGACGGACCATCAACGCCTCGGCGTCGTCGGCGGTGTCGAACCACCGGCCGGGCCGCTGCGGGTCGGCGAAGTGGTCGATCGCGATGTCGAGCAGCGTCGTCGCCGCCTCCAGCCACTGCGCGTCGCCAGTCATCTGGTGAACGGTCAGCAGGCCGGTGGCCAGCGCGCCGTGATCCTCGAGGATTCCGGCGCTGTCGCCCACCACCCCGCCGAGGCTGGCCCGACGGAGCCTGCCGTCCACCATGTGCAGATCCCAGATCGCCTGCGTGCATCGTGTTGCGGCGTCGAGTAATTCGGGCCGGTCGAGTGCGACGGCGGCTTCCGCCAGCGCGGTGATGGCCAACCCGTTCCACGCGGTGACGATCTTGTCGTCGCGGCCCGGTTGGGCCCGGGTGAGCCGGGCCGCCAGAAGCGCCGCTCGCACGCTGGTGAACCGTTCCGGGTCGTCGGGGTCGTGTGGCAACTGCAGCACCGACGCGCCGCGCTCGAAGGTTCCCTCGTCGGTCACCGCGAAAAGTTCTGCGGCCCAACGGCCGTCGTCGCCACCGAGGACCTCGCGCAGCTGCGCAGGAGTGAACACATAGGTCAGCCCCTCCACCCCGTCCGCGTCGGCGTCCAACGACGAGGTGAACATGCCGTCGACGCCGAGCTCGTTGACCATGAACGCGGCAGTCTCGGCGGCGACTCTGTGCGCCAACGGGTTTCCGGTACGCCGCGCCCAGTGGGCGTACACCCGCAACAGCAGGGTGTTGTCATACAGCATCTTCTCGAAGTGCGGGACCACCCAGGCCGCGTCGACGCTGTAGCGCGCGAAACCTCCGGCCAACTGGTCGTAAATGCCGCCGCGGGCCATCGCCGTGCAAGTGCGCTCGACGGTCTCCGCCGGCATGATGTCGCCGGTGCGCTCGTGATTGCGCAACAGTCCCTCGAGCAACGCCGACGGCGGAAACTTCGGAGCGCCCGCGGGATTCGTGGCGAACCCGCCGTGGACCACGTCCTCGTCCTGCAGCGCCGCGGCGACGGCGTGGTCGCAGAGGGCCGGTTGCAGCGGCGGCCCTCCGTCGGGCAGTCCGGCTGCCATCGACCGCAACTCGTCGGTGATCCGGTCGGACGCCTGCTCCACTTCACCGCGGCGGTTGCGCCAGGTGTCGGTCACCGCGGCCAGCAACTGGAGGAAGGTCGGCTTCGGGTAGTAGGTGCCGCAGAAGAACGGCCTGCCGTCCGGGGTGAGGAAGCAGGTCATCGGCCAGCCGCCCTGACCCGTCAGCGCGACGGTCGCGTTCATGTACACCGCGTCGAGGTCGGGCCGCTCCTCGCGGTCGACCTTGATGCAGACGAATGCGTCGTTCATCGCCGCGGCTACCTCGTCGTCGTCGAACGACTCGTGGGCCATGACGTGGCACCAATGGCAGGCCGCATACCCGATCGAGAGCAGGATCGGCACGTCACGATCGGCCGCCTCGGCCAGCGCCTCGGGCGTCCATTCGCGCCAGTGCACGGGGTTCTCGGCGTGCTGGCGCAGATACGGGCTGGTGGCCCGCGAGAGGGTGTTAGCCCCCTGGCTCACGCTTCGTCCCGTCGGGCGGCGCCTCCGATTCGGTCGGCGCCTGCGCCCCATCGGACGGTTCGGCGATCTGCTCCGACTCCGGTGCCTGCACGTCGAACGACTTCGGCACCTTGCGCAGCTGCCGGTTCATCGACCACACCAGCAGGAACGTGCCGATCAGGAGCAGCACGACGACCAGAAGTCCAATCGGGCTGGCCTTTCCGAAGTCGGGTCCGGTGTCCCGTGGCGGGTCCTGGGCCAGCATGCCGACGGCGAGCAGCAGGTTCATCGGTCCTCGATCCCGGCGAAGAGGTCGTCCTCGGGCAGCGATACCGGCACCCGGGAGCGGGCCAGCTCGAACTCTTCGGTGGGCCAGAGCCGTTGCTGCCACTCGATCGGGGCACGGAAGAAGTCCCCGTTGGGGTCGATCTGAGTGGCATGCGCGCGCAACGCGTCGTCGCGCACGGCGAAGTACTTGGCGCACTCGATGCGGGTGGTGACCCGCTTGGCGAAGATGTCGTGGTCGGGGTCCCAGTGCTTGAGCCACTTGTCGAAGGGCCCGACCTCGCCGTGTTTGGCGAACTCGTCCTGCAGCAGTTGCATCCGCTGCCGCAGGAAGCCGTGGGTGTAGTACAGCTTCTGAACGTTCCACGGCTCGCCGGCGTCGGGGAACAAGCGGTGGTCGCCGGCCGCCTCGTAAGCCGCCATCGACACCTGATGGCACCGGATGTGGTCCGGGTGGGGATAGCCGCCGTTCTCGTCGTAGGTGGTCATCACGTGCGGCCGGAACTCGCGGACGACGCGGACCAGCGCCTCTGCCGGTTGCTCGAGCGGGACCACGCCGAGACAGCCTTCGGGCAGCGGTGGCGGCGGGTCGCCTTCGGGCAGGCCGGAGTCGACAAAGCCGAGCCAGTGGTGTTCGACACCGAGGATCTCGGCGGCCTTGGCCATCTCGTCGCGGCGGATCTCGGCCATCCGGCCGTGGACCTCGGGCAGGTCCATGGCGGGGTTGAGGATGTCGCCGCGTTCGCCGCCGGTGAGCGTCACGACCAGCACACGGACGCCCTGGTCCACGTACCGAGCCATCGTGGCGGCGCCCTTGCTGGACTCGTCGTCCGGGTGGGCGTGCACCGCCATCAACCGCAGTTCGCTCAACCTGCTCTGCCTTACCATCGCGCTGTCGTCTCCGGCCATATCAACCCGCGGAGACTTTTCAGTAGTCCCTATAGTTCCAGTTCTGTAGATCTATCCGACCGACGGGCATAGAAAACTAGATGATCGATCGCCCCGCCGCACGCTATGGGCGTCAGCGGCTCTCCGGCGGCCGCCGCCGCTGGATCGTCGTCGGCTTCACACTGCTCGCCCTCGTGGTGGGGGTGGTGATCGCCGTCGTCGCGTTCGACCGGTTCGAAGGCGAGCCCGTCAAGGGTGAGCTGAACGCATACGAACTGATCGATGACCAGACGGTGTCGGTGACGATCAGCGTCACGCGAGAAGACCCGTCCCAACCGGCCGTCTGCATCGTTCGGGCACGCTCCATCGACGGCGCCGAGACGGGGCGCCGCGAGGTGCTGATCCCGCCGTCGACGCAACAGACCGTGCAAGTGACCGCGCCCGTCAAGGCCACCCGCCGGCCCGTCATCGGCGATATCTACGGCTGCGGCGCCGACGTGCCGTCCTATCTCGTGGCGCCTTGAGATCACGCTGATTCGGCGGCTCAGCGAACGGCGAACTGCGAATTTGTGAAAACCGGTTGACCCTTCGGTGCTACCATGGTCGGGTACACGGTTCCTGCTGGAGCCGTGTATTGCTGCATTTGGCTGTGATCGAACGCGCCGATGCGGCAATACACGTCAAGCCCCGGCGCCGTACCACCGGACTTCTTACGCGAGAAGAGCGCGAGAACACGCAATAGACAGGAGCGCGACGACATGACCGATACGCAGGTCACCTGGCTCACGCAGGAGGCATTCGACCGGTTGAAGGCGGAGCTCGACCAGCTGATCGCCAACCGGCCCGTCATCGCCGCTGAAATCAACGACCGTCGCGAAGAGGGCGACCTTCGCGAGAACGGCGGATACCACGCCGCCCGCGAGGAACAGGGCCAACAGGAGGCCCGGATTCGTCAGCTGCAGGAACTGCTCAACAACGCCAAGGTCGGCGAGGCGCCCAAGCAATCCGGCGTCGCGCTGCCCGGCTCGGTCGTCAAGGTGCAGTACGGCGACGACGAGAACGACACCGAGACCTTCCTGATCGCCACCCGCCAGGAGGGCATCAGCGACGGCAAGCTCGAGGTGTACTCGCCGAAGTCGCCGCTGGGCGAGGCGCTCATCGACGCCAAGGTCGGCGATGTGCGCACCTACACGGTGCCCAGCGGCAGCACGGTCAAGGTGAAGCTGCTCGAGGCCGAGCCCTACCACGCCTGACCGAGTCCTCCGGCTGAATTCGGGTCCGGGTGCGGGTGCGGTTTAGCATCCGCTCATGGCGCAGATCGCCGAGGACCTGTTCCTGCTGCTGCTCGACAACGCGTCCGCGCAGCCCGCTCTCGATCGTGCGCGCCGGGAGCGGGTACTGGCCGCGGCGGTGCTGCTCGACCTGGCCCTGGCGTGCCGGGTGCGGCCCTCGGTCGACGGCGAGGCGGTCGAACCGGGCCACCTGATCGCGTTGTCGGTGCCGGGCCCGACGGATCCGGTGACCGAGCCGGCGTTCCAGCTGTTGCAACGCCGCCCGCTGCGGCCGCGGACAGCGGTCAAGCGGCTGGCCAAACACACAGAAGGACAGCTCGCCGGCCACCTGGAGCGAACCGGCCAGATCCGCCGTGTCCCATTGCCGGACAAGCGGTTCGGCCACGAGTTCGCCTGGCCGCTGACCAATCGCAACCGTGCGGGACAGGCTCGTTCGGCGCTGTTGTCGGCGCTGTTCGATCGCAGCCCGCCAACGCCGTCCACGGCGGCGATCATCTCACTGCTGCACGCGATCGACGGTCTGGGCGCACTGCTGAGCCTCAACGACCGCGGGTGGCGGTGGGTGCACGCGCGCGCCGGCGAGATCGCGCTCGGCAGTTGGGTCGACGAGTCCCCGACGGCGCTGCCCGAGGTGAACCTCGCGGTCACGGCCTCGGCGCTGCGTCCGGCGCTTCGCAGCGGCTAGCTCAACGCCTGTTCGAGGTCGGCCAGCAGATCCGCGACGTCTTCGATGCCGACCGACAGCCGCACCAGGTCTTCGGGGACCTCCAGTTGGGAACCGGCCGTCGACGCATGGGTCATCGCGCCGGGGTGCTCGATCAGCGACTCGACGCCACCCAGCGACTCGGCTAGGATGAAAACCTCTGTGCGCGAACAAAATTTGCGTGCGGCCTCCGCTCCTCCGCGCAGCCGTACGGAGATCATGCCGCCGAACCCGGTCATCTGCCTGGCCGCGACCTCGTGGCCAGGATGACCGGGGAGGCCGGGATAGAGGACGGTTTCGATCGCGGGATGTCCGTCGAGGAACTCCGCGATGACGGCCGCGTTGTCGCTGTGCCGCTGCATGCGGACCACCAGGGTCTTGAGGCCGCGCAGCGTGAGGTAGGCGTCGAACGGGCCCGGCACCGCACCCGCACCGTTCTGCAGGAACGCGAATGCGGCGTCGAGTTCCTCGCTGTTGGTGAGCAGTGCACCGCCCACCACGTCGGAGTGCCCGCCGATGTACTTGGTGGTGGAGTGCAGCACGATGTCGGCGCCCAGCAGCAGCGGCTGCTGCAGCGCGGGTGAGGCGAACGTGTTGTCCACCAACACTTTCACGTTCGACGCCGCACCGATTTGCGCGATCGCGCTGATGTCGGCGATCGAGAGCAGCGGGTTGGTGGGCGTCTCCACCAGGATCAGCCGGGTGTCCGGCGTGACCGCTGCGCGCACGGCGTCGAGATCGGCAAGCGAGACGGCCGTGTAGCCGATGCCCCAATTGGTGAACACCTTGTCGATCAGCCGGAACGTCCCGCCGTACGCGTCGTCGGGCATCACGACGTGATCACCCGGCCGCAGGATCGCCCGCAGCGCGCAGTCCGTGGCGGCCATGCCCGACGAGAACGCCCGACCGTAGGCGGCTGATTCCACCGCGGCGAGCGAGGTCTCCAGCGCCGCCCGGGTGGGGTTGCCGGTCCTGGCGTACTCGTAGCCGCCGCGCAGCCCGCCGACGCCGTCCTGCGCGAACGTCGAGCTGGCGTAGATCGGGGCGTTGACGGCGCCGGTGGTCAGGTCGGGCCGGACGGCGTGGATGGCCGTCGTCGAAAGGCCGCGAGTGGACAGACCGTGCGTTTGCTTCTCAGACATCACCGCTCAGCCTAGCCACGACTGTGGGGCGCGCCGACCGGGTAGACATGTCCCATGAGCTCTGCGACCCGCCTCGAGGACATGCTCGAGCTGGACTCCCTGCTGTCACCGGAAGACATCGAGCTGCGCCAGACCGTGCGCCGGTTCGGCGAGCAACGGTTGAGGCCGTTCATCGCCGAATGGTTCGAGACCGGTCAGGTCCCGGTCCGCGAACTGGCCGCGGACTTCGGCAAGCTCGGCCTGCTCGGCATGCACCTGACCGGGTACGGCTGCGGCGGTTCGACCGCGACGGCATACGGCCTGGTGTGCCAGGAACTCGAGGCCGTCGACAGCGGGCTGCGCAGCCTGGTCTCGGTGCAGGGCTCGCTGGCGATGTTCGCGATCCACCGCTGGGGCAGCGAGGAGCAGCGCAACCAGTGGCTGCCCGCGATGGCGGCGGGCGAGGCGATCGGGTGCTTCGGGCTGACCGAACCCGACTTCGGCTCCAATCCGGGTGGCATGCGCACGAACGCCAAGCGCGACGGGTCCGACTGGATCCTCAACGGTTCGAAGATGTGGATCACCAACGGCTCGGTCGCCGACGTGGCGGTCGTGTGGGCCCAGACCGATGACGGGGTGGCCGGCTTTCTGGTGCCCGCCGGCACGCCCGGTTTCCAGGCCAACGACATGACGCACAAGCTGTCGCTACGGGCCTCGGTGACCTCGGAGCTGCACCTCGACGATGTCCGGCTCCCAGCCGACGCGAAACTGCCCGAGGCGCGCGGGTTGTCCGGGCCACTCAGTTGCCTGTCGGAGGCCCGGTTCGGGATCGTGTTCGGCAGCGTCGGCGCGGCCAGGGACTGCCTCCAGGCCGCGCTGGACTACGTCGGCACCCGCGAGGTGTTCGACAAACCGCTGTCGGCCTACCAGCTGACCCAGGCCAAGATCGCCGACATGGCAGTCGAACTCGGCAAGGCTCAACTGCTGGCCCTTCACCTCGGCAGGCTCAAGGACGAGGGCCGGATCAAGCCCGAGCAGGTCAGCTTCGGGAAGCTCAACAACGTCCGCGAAGCCATCCAGATCGCCCGGCAGTGCCGAACTATGCTGGGCGCCAACGGAATCACCCTGGAGTACCCGGTCATCCGGCACGCGAACAACCTGGAGTCGGTGCTGACCTACGAGGGCACGTCGGAGGTGCACCAGTTGGTCATCGGAGAGGCGTTGACCGGTGTCAGCGCCTTCCGATGAACCGTCCTACTGCTGCGGAACCTGCGGCGGCGGGCCCGGCGGCAGGGGTTGCGGGTTCAGTTCGGCGACCTGACCACCGCTGAGCTTGCGGTACGCGTAGACCTCGATCAGCGCACTCAGCGGAAGTGCGACGAGCAGGCCCACACCGCAGAGCAACGCGCCGACGAGCGTGACCGCGACGACCACGAGGAACGTCACCAGCACCTGACCGAAGTTGTTCTTCGCGATGTCGAAGCTGGTCTTGATGGCATCGATCGGCGACAGGTTTCGGTCCAGCAGGGCGATCACGGTGAACATCGTGAAGATGGCCACGATGAACCCTGGGATGAAGCACAACGCGAAGCCGATCGAGGTCAGCAACCCGACGATCACGCTCGCGATGATGACGGCACCTACGTTGCGCGGCTTGAAGAACGACCCGATGGTCACCGGTTCGCCGTTGGCGACGCCCAATATGCCGTTGTAGTAGGCGGATTGGATGATTCCGCCGACCACCAGGAGGACTAGCCAACCGACAATGGTGACTGCGAGGCTAGCAGGACCCGATATGTTGAATGAGAAGAGAAAGCCATCGTCATCAGTAGAATAACTGGTTGATTCGGGTTCTACGACAGCCGACAGCACGCCGAAGAGCACCTGCAGCAGTGAGACGATGACACCGTAGACCAGCGTCGGGACGATCAGCGCCGCAGCGTTGGAGGTGAACTTGCCCCACGCCCACGAGAACGCGTCGCCCACGCTGTACTGCTGTGCCCCAGGGAATCCCGGCCCACCCGGCGGCGGGTAACCACCGGCCGGCGGGTAACCGCCCGGCGCGGCCGGCGGGTAACCGCCCGGCGCGGCCGGCGGGTAACCGGCTCCCTGTGGCGGTGGTGGATATCCGCCCGGCGGCGGTGGCGGCGGATAACCCCCCGGCGGAGGCGGCGGTGGCGGGTTGTCTCCCGGCGGAGGGGGCGGTTGATCAGTCATGTGACCTTCCCGGTTGACTACAGCGGTAAGCAGACGGTGCCGATGAGTTTATCCGCAATAGTCTGCCGTTTGGCGTCCCACAGCGGGAACAGATACCCGACGTAACAGATCGCGGCGTCGATGATGTGCGCCAGCTGACGTACCACCGACATCCCGAAACCTATTGGTTGGCCGATTTTTTCGCCGACAACCTTAAATTTCAACATGGACTTGCCGATGCTCGATCCGGTGGTGCCCTGGCGGTAGCCGTAGTTCCAGATCACGTACGCCAGAACGAGTATCGATGTGATCGTAACCGCGAGCTGGCCGACCGTAGAGGCGCCCGTCGCGCAGAACTCGCCGAGCTCGTACTCGGAAACATCGGTGATGCAAGCCGTTTCTCGAGTGCCGAGCAGCAACGCGTAGCCGATACCCCACAGGATGAAGATCGGGATCGAGTCGATCAGCCAGGCCAGTACGCGGGTGAACCACGACGTGTAAGCCTCTTTCGGCAGCGCTTGAACCGGTTGTGCCGGAGGTGGATAACCCGTCGCCGTCGGCGGGGTGCCGTCACCCTGCGGCGGTGGCGGATAACCACCTGGCGGCGGGGGCGGATAGTCTCCGGGGGGTTGCGGCTGATCGGTCATCGGACGACTCCAGTCTGCTTCTTAGCTGGGATCAAGCGTGCTTACACTACCGGAGAAGCGCCCTTGTGCAGGGATTTCTGCGCGGAATGCGGACGTCCGGAGCCGCCGTGTGCCGGGGTCTTTTCCAGGTCCCGGCAGCGCGATGACAGTGAGGCGCTAGCGAACCCGGCGCTTACTGCCCTCCGACAGGAAACCGAGCAGGTCGTGACGGGTCAGCACGCCGACCGGCTTGCCTTCCTCGACAACCATCACGGCGTCGCACTCGCGAAGCTCTTTCGCCGCGGCGCTGACGGTTTCGCCCGCACCGATGAGCGGTAGCGGCGGGCTCATGTGGTCGGCCACCGCGTCGGCGAGCTTGGCGCGGCCCTCGAACACGGCCGAAAGCAGTTCGCGCTCGGACACGCTGCCCGCGACCTCTCCCGCCATCACCGGCGGTTCGGCACCGACGACGGGCATCTGCGAGACGCCGTATTCGCGAAGGATTCCGATCGCGTCGCGCACCGTTTCCGACGGGTGCGTGTGCACTAGGTCAGGCAACGCACCCGACTTTCCACGCAACACGTCGCCAACCGTCGACTCCTCCACCGAGCCGTCCAGCCGACTGCGCAGGAACCCGTACGAGGACATCCAGTCGTCGTCGAAAATCTTTGACAGGTACCCTCTTCCGCCGTCGGGCAGAAGAACGACGACGAGCGCGTCGGGCCCGGCCTGCTCGGCCACTTTGATAGCGGCGACGACGGCCATACCGCACGACCCGCCGACGAGCAACGCCTCCTCGCGCGCCAGCCGGCGCGTCATCTCGAACGAATCGGCGTCCGAGACCGCGATGATCTCGTCGGGTACCGCGGGGTCGTAGGCCTTGGGCCAGAAGTCCTCGCCGACGCCCTCGACAAGGTACGGCCTGCCGGAGCCGCCGGAGTACACCGATCCCTCCGGATCGGCGCCGATGATCCGGACCTTGCCTCCGGACACATCCTTCAGGTAGCGGCCGGCGCCGGTGATGGTGCCGCCGGTGCCCACGCCCGCGACGAAATGGGTGACCTTGCCGTCGGTGTCGGCCCAGATCTCGGGGCCGGTCGTCTCGTAGTGCGATTCGGGACCCATCGGGTTGGAGTACTGATCGGGTTTCCACGCCCCGTCGATCTCTTCCACCAGCCGGTCGGAAACGCTGTAGTAGCTGTCGGGATGGTCCGGCGGCACCGCCGTCGGGCAGACGACCACGTCGGCGCCGTAGGCGCGCAGCACGTTCCGCTTGTCCTCGCTGACCTTGTCGGGGCAGACGAAGATGCACTTGTATCCGCGCTGCTGGGCGACGAGGGCCAACCCGACGCCGGTGTTCCCCGACGTCGGTTCGACGATCGTGCCGCCGGGCCGCAGCTCACCGCTGGCCTCCGCGGCGTCGATCATCTTGATGGCGATGCGGTCCTTGGAGCTGCCGCCCGGATTGAGGTACTCGATCTTCGCCGCGACCGTGCCCGCTCCGTGGGGGACAACGGAGTTCAGCTGTACCAGGGGGGTGTTGCCGATGAGCTCACTGACGTGCCGGGCGATCCGCATGACTCCATCGTGTCAGGCGGCTTTCCCCGTCACCAGCTGGGTTACCAGGTGGCCTCTCGGATGTAGTCGCCGATCTGACGCAGTGAGCGTTTGGCCTCGGGCACGATCGGCGCCGCGATCTGGAATACGTGCATCTGCCCTGGCCAGACACGGACCTCGACCGGTACACCAGCGGCGGCCAGCCGCCGCGCGGCCTTGCGGGCGTCGCTGACCAGCACCTCTGACCCTGAGACGTGGATCAGCGTCCGGGGCAGCCCGGGCTCGATGTGGTCGAGCGGCTCGTAGACCTCTTCGGCCGGGCCGTCCTTGCTGCTCCGCTTCGCGGCGTCTTCGATCAGGTCGACCAGCGCGTAGAACGCCCGCGGCGGGAACATCGCGTCGGTGCGGATGTTCGGGTGGTTGGCGCGGGCCTCGTTGTCGATCTCGAACAGCGGGGACATCGTCACCATCGCGGCGGGCACCTCACCCTCGAGGCCTTCGCGCTGCAGGCGTTCGGACAGCGCGAGCGCCAGGTAGCCGCCCGCCGAGTCGCCGGCCAGCACGACCTGCTCGGGTTCGTATCCCTGCATTCGCAGCCATTGGTAGGCGTCGTAGCAGTCGTCGATGGCCATGCCGACGGAGTGCTTCGGGATCATCCGGTAGTTGACGACCAGCACCGGGCAGTCGGCGTAGCCCGACAGCGCCTGGACCAGTCGGCCGTGCGAGTTGACGCCGCAGGTCAGGAAGGCCCCGCCGTGCATGTAGAGGATGACGCCGCGTTTGCCGTCCGCGGGCAGCACGCCGGGAGCCCGGACAAGTTGCGCGGTGCAGTTCGGCAAAGAGATCGTGGCGCGCACGGTGCCTGGTGCGGGCCGCGCGATACGCGAGACGAAATCGACCAGACCCCAGGGCCAAGGCAGTCGCGGCGCGTAGCTGCCGATAGCTAACGTTGGTCTCACCGTTAGCAGGGCCGCGAGGGATGCCAGGCGGCCACCAAGGCTTGGACCGTCTTCGACAACTTCTACCGGCGCGCCGTCGCTGACCGGGAATTTGCGCGGTTTGCGCGCGTGAACAGGCGGTACTCCTGGCCGGCGAATAGGGCCAATCTTGCTCGGTGCGGTCATGACAACCACCCCCTCCGACGTTTCAAGCCGGTAGTGCTGAGTACGCCTAATTTTCTGGACGTGACTCGCGCCTTAGCTTGACACCATACGTTGATTTCAACAATCAGCGAGTCATATTCGATACCGGAGTTGATACCGCAATGTGACCCCCTGCCGCTTCTCGCCACGCGGGTAGCCCGAGAAAACCCCCTTAAACTTGCTTGCGTGGGCACACCGCGACGGACGACCACCATCGCGTTTGCGGCCGTGGCCACTATCGGGTCCGCTTACGTCTGTGCGCGCAACCTGCTGATCGGGCAGGCCGATCAGGCGCGACGCGTCATCCCTCAGGCGTGGGACATGCCGCCGCGGGCCGACGGCGTGTATTCACCCGGCGGGGGTCCCGTCGAGCGGTGGCATCGTGACGTGCCGTTCGACCTGCACCTGATGGTGTTCGGCGACTCCACCGCCACCGGTTACGGCGCCAGCACCGCCGAAGAGGTGCCCGGGGTCCTGCTCGCACGGGGGCTGGCCGAGGTCTCGGGGAAACGGATCCGGCTGGGCACCAAGGCGATTGTCGGGGCGACATCGAAGGGATTGGCGGGCCAGATCGACGCGATGTTCGTCGCAGGACCACCGCCCGACGCGGCGGTGATCATGATCGGCGCCAACGACATCACCCGGCCCAACGGCATCCGGCCGTCGGCGCACCGACTGGGAAAGGCGGTGCGGCGGTTACGCGCTGCGGGCGCCGTCGTCGTGGTCGGGACCTGCCCGGACTTCGGCGTCATCACCGCGATACCGCAACCCCTGCGCGCGATCACCCGCAGCCGCGGCCTGCAGCTGGCGCGCGTCCAGACGTCTGCCGTGCGAGCCGAGGGCGGCGTTCCCGTGCCGCTGGCCGACTTGCTGGCGCCCCACTTCCGGTCCACCCCCGACGTGCTGTTCTCGCCCGACATGTTCCATCCGTCCGGCGCGGGATATGCGCTCGCCGCCCAGCAACTGCTGCCCGCTCTGTGTAATGCGTTGAGCGACTGGCTCGGTGGTGTGGCGCCGGAGTTGCCGTGGCGGACGCGCTCGGGCGAAGGCTTCGCCCTGCTGGCCCGGGTCGGCGGGCTGAGCAGGCTGTGGCGCCGCTCGACTGGGGTCCCCGCACCCATCGTGGCGTCGGCGAGCTAGGTTCTCCTCATAGCCACCGATGCGAGGAGACACCATGCCTGAAGCCGTCATTGTCGCGACCGCGCGGTCGCCGATCGGCCGCGCCGCGAAGGGTTCACTTGTCGACATCCGGCCCGACGACCTGGCCGCGCAGATGGTGCGCGCGGCGCTGGACAAAGTGCCCGCGCTGGATCCGCGCGAGATCGACGACCTGATCATGGGCTGCGGGCAGCCCGCAGGCGAGGCCGGTTTCAACATCGGCAGAGCGGTCGCCGTCCAGCTCGGTTACGACTTCCTGCCCGGGACGACGGTGAATCGCTACTGCTCGTCGTCGCTGCAGACCACCCGGATGGCGTTCCACGCGATCAAGGCCGGTGAGGGGCACGCGTTCATATCGGCTGGCGTGGAGACGGTTTCGCGGTTCCCGAAGGGCACGGCCGACGGCTGGCCGGACAGCAAGAACCCGTTGTTCGCCGACGCCATGGCCCGCTCGGACCAGGCGGCCGCGGGCGCCGAGGAGTGGCACGACCCGCGTGAGGACGGCGTGCTGCCTGATGTGTACATCGCGATGGGCCAGACCGCGGAGAACGTCGCGCTGCACACCGGCATCAGCCGCGAGGACCAGGACCACTGGGGTGTCCGGTCGCAGAACCGCGCCGAGGAGGCCATCAAGAACGGCTTCTTCGAGCGCGAGATCGTCCCGGTGACCCTGCCCGACGGCACCGTGGTGTCCAAGGACGACGGTCCGCGTGCGGGCACCACCTACGAGAAGATCAGCCAACTCAAGCCGGTGTTCCGGCCGAACGGCACCATCACCGCCGGCAACGCGTGCCCGTTGAACGACGGTGCCGCGGCGGTGGTGATCATGTCGGACACCAAGGCTCGCGAACTGGGCCTCACGCCGCTGGCGCGCGTCGTCTCGACGGGCGTGAGCGGGTTGTCGCCGGAGATCATGGGGCTGGGCCCGATCGAGGCGACGAAGAAGGCGCTCGCCAACGCCGGGATGTCGATCGGCGATATCGACCTCTACGAGATCAACGAGGCGTTCGCGGTCCAGGTGCTCGGCTCGGCGCGCGAACTCGGAATGGACGAGGACAAGCTCAACGTCTCGGGCGGCGCGATCGCGCTGGGCCATCCGTTCGGCATGACCGGTGCACGGATCACAGCCACGCTGCTGAACAACCTGACGACCTACGACAAGACGTTCGGTCTCGAGACGATGTGCGTCGGCGGCGGCCAGGGCATGGCGATGGTGCTCGAGCGCCTCTCCTAGCTCTTTTTGGCGCTAGTGTGCGTTCAGATCGCAGATTTACTCTTTACGAGGCTATTTCGCGATCTGAGTGCACACTAGCGTCCCACGCCCGCCGCACTCGATTGATGATGTCGGCGGGGTGATCGCCTGCGACAACGCGAATGTGCGTCCATCCCCGATAGGCGATGAACTCCGATCGCACGATGTCCCTCCCCAGCCGTGACGGGAGACGGTGCAGCTCGCCGTCGTATTCGACCGCGATCATCACGTCGTCCCAACCCATGTCGAGTCGGTATCGCGGCCGACCGAAGTCGTCATACACGGGTATCTGCGTGCGCGGTCTTGGAAAACCCGCTCGAATCAGCAAGAGGCGCAACCGCGTTTCGCGGGGCGACTCCGCGCCGGGGTCATAGAGCTTGAGCATGGGTGATATTCGCGGAACCCCCGGCGACCCACGGTGTCGAATGGCGAGCTCGGTAACCGCGCCAGGGTCGAGACCCGTCGCATTGCCCAGCGCATCGAGTCGGGCGACGGCCCGATCGCCGCGAGTGAGCCGGGCGAGATCGAACGCCGTGCGCTCCGGCGTGGTGACGGGTATGCCGGCCAAGTCCTGCCGTTCATCGCTGAGCAGTCGGTCTCGTCGTGTCACGATCCCGCGAGGCGCACGCGGATTCGACCAGATCAGTTCGATCGCAACATCATCGGCGATGTACTTCGAACTGTGTAGCGCAGCGGCGGCGAGGCCGGCGACCACGCCCCGCCGACGAGTCCACAACCAGGCCGCGGTCGTCCGTTGCGCCAAGTTCGGCACCCCACCGCCGTCGAGGTAGACGTCGGGGTACAAGAGTCGATATCGGGTCCGCAGCTGGTACTTGTTGGCGACAAGGCCATCGCGCAACGCTTCACTCCCGACAAACGGCGTCTCCATAGGCGCACTGAAGATGACCGAACCGACAGATCCGCGCCATCGAACAGCCGTAGCGACGGCTCTGTGGATAACCGCCGCAAACGAAAAAGGCCCGGCACGTTTCGTGCCGGGCCTTTTCGTGAGTCTGCTAGTCGCTGTTGAAGTACGACAGCAGGCGCAGGATCTCGATGTACAGCCAGACCAGCGTCACGGTCAGGCCGAGCGCAATGCCCCACGCCGCCTTCTCCGGTGCACCGGCGCGGATCATCTGGTCGGCCGCATCGAAGTCGATCAGGAAGCTGAACGCCGCCAGACCGATGCAGACCAGCGAGAATACGATGGCGAGCGGACCGCCACTGCGCAGGCCGAGTCCTTCACCGCCGCCGACACCGAACAGCGCCAGCACCAGGTTGCCCAGCATCAGCACGACGACGCCGAACAGGCTGGCCACGATGAAGCGGGTGAACTTCGGCGTCACGCGGATGGCGCCGGTCTTGTAGACCACGAGCATGCCCGCGAACACGCCGATGGTCCCCAGTACGGCCTGGCTGATCAGCGCGCCGGCGCTGACGCCCGACACCATCAGGTTGGCCACCACGAACGAGAACGCACCGAGGAAGAGGCCCTCGAGCGCCGCATAGCTCAACACGATGCCCGGGTTGTCCTGCTTGCGGCCGAACGTAGCGATCAGCACCAGGACCAACCCGCCGAGCGCGCCCACCAAGGTGAACGGCATGGCGAGGCCGATGTTCTGCGCAACCAGGAAGTACGAGACGACCGCGACGGCCGACAGCACCGCGAGCGTGACACCCGTCTTGGTGACGACGTCATCGATGGTCAGCGGCCGCGCAACACCCGCCTGCCGCTGCTCCGGGTACTGCGTCACATAGGGGTCGGCGTGTACCGCCTGCGTACCGTAGCCGGCGGCCCCGGTACCGAATTGCGCATATCCGCCCTGCGTCCTTGGCAGGGTGCGAAATACGGGGTTGCTGGATTCCCGCACCGTCGGTTCCTCTCGTGTGAAGTCGATCGTCAATCGGCGAACACACCGTCAACGATCCGTGTCCCTGGTTCGGTTCCCGGCAACGCCGTCGAACTTTCCCAGCTTGTTCCCAGGAAACCCTACCCAAAGCAATCGCAGGTCGGGCGACGTTCTACATTGCATACCCGTGGGCGAAAACGAGGATGTCCTAGTAACAGTCGACCGCGGGGTCGGCCTGATCACCCTCAATCGGCCCAAGGCCATCAACTCGCTGAACCACTCCATGGTTGCGACCATGGCGCGCGTGCTCGCCGAGTGGTCCAGCGACGACGCCGTCACCGCTGTGGTCGTCGACGGCGCAGGCGAGCGCGGCCTGTGCGCGGGCGGCGACATCGTCGCGCTCTACCACAGCGCCCGGGCGGAAGGCTCCGAGAAGGGCCGCGAAGCGCGGGAATTCTGGTACGACGAATACCTCCTCAACGCCCAGATCGGCCGGTTCGCCAAACCGTATGTCGCCCTGATGGACGGCATCGTCATGGGCGGCGGCGTCGGGGTCAGCGCACACGGCAACGTGCGCGTGGTCACCGACACCACCAAGATGGCGATGCCCGAGGTCGGCATCGGCTTCGTTCCCGACGTCGGCGGCCAACTGATCCTCTCGCGCGCTCCCGGCCGGCTCGGCTACCACGCCGCGCTCACGGGCGCGAACTTCGACGGCGCCGACGCCATCGCGATGGGCTTCGCTGACCATTTCGTCCCCCACGACAGGCTCGCCGATTTCAAGGCCGCGATCGTCGCAGACGGCATCGACACCGCACTCGCCGCCCACGCGACCGAGCCACCGCCGAGCAACCTTGTGCGCCAGCGCGAATGGATTGACGAGTGCTACGCGGGCGAATCCGCGCTCGACATCGTCGCCGCGCTGCGCGGCCGTGGCGATGCCGCCGCCGAGGCGGCCGACCTCATCGAGACCCGCTCCCCCCTCTCGGTTTCCGTCACGCTGGAAGCCCTGCGCCGCGCCGGCGAACTCGCCACACTCGAAGACGTGCTACGGCAGGAGTACCGGACGTCGTGCGGGGCCCTGCGCTCCCACGATTTCGTCGAGGGCATCCGCGCCCAGGTCGTCGACAAGGACCGCAACCCGAAATGGTCGCCCGCCTCGCTGGCGGCGGTCACCACCGCCGACGTCGAGGAGTACTTCACGCCGGCCGATCGCGAACTGGAGTTTTGAAATGAGCGACGAGACCAGCTTCTCCACCATCGTTGTCGCGCGGGACGACCGCGTCGCGACCATCACCCTGAACCGGCCCAAGGCGCTCAATGCGCTGAACAGCCAGGTGATGCACGAAGTCACCTCCGTGGCAGCCGAATTAGACAATGACCCGGCGATCGGCGCCATCATCATCACCGGCAACGAGAAGGCCTTCGCCGCCGGGGCGGACATCAAGGAGATGTCGAGCCTGTCGTTCGCCGATGTCTTCTCCAGCGACTTCTTCGCTGCCTGGGGCAAGTTCGCGGCGACCCGCACCCCCACGATCGCGGCCGTCGCCGGATACGCGCTCGGGGGCGGATGCGAGTTGGCGATGATGTGCGATCTGCTGATCGCAGCCGACACCGCGAAATTCGGCCAGCCCGAGATCAAACTCGGCGTGCTGCCCGGTATGGGCGGTTCGCAGCGACTCACCCGCGCCATCGGCAAGGCCAAAGCGATGGACCTGATCCTGACCGGTCGCAACATGGACGCCGAGGAGGCCGAGCGCGCGGGGCTGGTGTCGCGGGTGGTGCCCGCCGACACGCTGCTCGACGAGGCCAACGCCGTCGCCAAGACCATCGCTGGGATGTCGCTGTCGGCCTCCCGGATGGCCAAGGAAGCCGTCAACCGCGCCTTCGAATCCACGCTGGCCGAGGGACTTCTGTACGAACGTCGGCTGTTCCACTCGGCGTTCGCGACCGAGGACCAGACCGAGGGCATGAACGCGTTCACCGAGAAACGCCCACCGAACTTCCGCCACCGTTAATCTTCGGGGGTGACAGACACCCGCGACGACACCACCGATACGACGATCGACGAACCGGTGCGGGAAGAACCGGCCGACAAGCCGAAAGGCACCGCGTGGTGGGTGCGGCGCTACACCTTCGCGGGCACTGCGCTCGGCCTGGTCTTCATCTGGTTATCGCTGACGCCGTCACTGCTGCCCCGCGGCCCCTTGTTCCAGGGCCTCGTCAGCGGCGCCGCAGGCGCTTTCGGATACATGCTCGGCGTGTTCGTGGTGTGGCTGGTGCGCTACATGCTGTCGAGGGACACCACCCCGCCGGCACCGCGACAGGCGTGGATCGCGCTGGCGGTCATCGGCGTCATCGGCCAGGTGCTGATGATCTTCTACTTCCACACCTGGCAGGACGAGGTGCGCGACCTCAACGGCGTAGCGCGCATGGGCTTTTGGGATCACCCGCTGACCGCGGTGCTGTCGATCGTGACGCTGTTCGTGCTCGTCGAGATCGGACAGTTGATCGGCAAGCTCGTCCGGTTCCTGGTGCGCCAGCTCGAACGCGTTGCACCACCGAGGGTCTCGGCGGTCGTGGTCGTGGTGGCGTTGCTCGCGCTCACGATCGCCCTACTGAACGGCGTCGTCGTACGCTTCGCGATGAGCACCATGAACCGCACGTTCGCCGCGGTCAATGACGAAACCGATCCCGACTTCCCCGCGCCCACTTCACCGTTACGCTCCGGCGGCCCCGGATCGCTGGTCAGCTGGGAGTCGCTCGGCCACCAAGGCAGGGTGTTCGTGGCCGCCGGGCCGACGGTCGACGAGTTGACGGCGTTCAACGGGCGGCCGGCCGTCGAGCCCATCCGCGCCTACGCCGGTCTGCATTCCGCGGACGGCATCAGGGCCACCGCGGAGTTGGCAGCCCGCGAACTCCAGCGCACGGGCGGCCTGGACCGTGACGTCGTCGCCGTGGCCACCACCACCGGCACCGGGTGGATCAACGAGGCCGAGGCCTCGGCGCTGGAATACATGTACAACGGCGACACCGCGATCGTGTCGATGCAGTATTCGTTCCTGCCGAGCTGGTTGTCGTTCCTCGTCGACAAGGAGAACGCGCGCCAGGCGGGCCAGGCGTTGTTCGAGGCAGTCGACGCGCTGATCCGCGAAATGCCAGAAGGACAGCGACCGCGCCTGGTCGTCTTCGGAGAGAGCCTCGGATCGTTCGGCGGCGAAGCGCCGTTCCTCGCGCTCAACAATCTCGTCGCCCGCACGGACGGCGCCCTGTTCAGCGGTCCGACCTTCAACAACACGATCTGGACGCAGCTGACCCGCGACCGCGACCCCGGCTCGCCGATGTGGCTGCCGATCTACGACAACGGTGAGAGTGTGCATTTCGCCGCGCGCGCCGAGAATCTGGCCCGCCCCGACGCACCGTGGGACAACCCGCGGGTGGTGTACCTGCAGCACGCCTCGGACCCGATCGCGTGGTTCAACCCGGATCTGCTGTTCGCCGAACCGGATTGGCTCAAGGAGCCGCGCGGATACGACGTCTCCGGTCGGATGCAGTGGATTCCGGTGGTGACGTTCCTCCAGGTGTCGGCGGACATGGCGGTGGCGGTCGACGTGCCCGACGGTCACGGTCACGTCTACGTCAAGGATGTGGCCAACGCGTGGGCGGCGATTCTGCAGCCGCCGGGCTGGACTCCAGAGAAAACCGAGCGCCTCCGGCCGCTGCTGTCGAACGACGAGAACGCTTAAGCCAGCACGGTCTTCAACGCGTGATATCCGCCGATGACATCGGTCGCGCGGTGCAGCCCGAGGTCGACTAGCGACGCCGCCGCCAGGCTCGAGGTGTAGCCCTCCGAGCACAGCACCACCCATTCGACATCGTCGTCGACGGCCTGCGGCAACCGGGCGTCGCTGGTCGGATCGCAGCGCCACTCGAGCACATTGCGCTCGATCACCAACGCCTGATCCACCTCCCCCTCGCGGGCGCGCTGAGCCTGAGGCCGGATGTCGACCAGGATCGCGCCGCGGTCCAACGCCGCGGGCACCTCGGAAGCCGGCAACCGGCGCAGCCGGGCGCGGGCGTCGTCCAGAATTCGGTCGATACGACTCGTCACGATCATCCCTCCGGCGCGTCGGTCAACTCGGTTCGGTTGCGGCGCAACGTGTTCCGATCCGTGACCTCGTAGTACGACATCGCGGTCAACGGCGGCGAATATGCGTGCACGCTCAACGTCGGCGTGATCGGAGCCGACGTGTCGCGATCGGGCGCCCACACCACGTCGTGCACCCACCCCAGCGGGAAGGCGGCCTGGTCCCCGGCGCGCAGCCGACGATGCCGCAACGCCCCGCCGTCCCAACGGGTCTCCCGCAGCACTCCCGAAACGACGGTCAGCGCGCCGAGCGAGCCGCCGTGGTCGTGCATCTCGGTCGACCGGTCGGGCACCCAGCTGATCAACCAGATGTCGAGCTCGTCATCACCGTGCAGGCGCGTGAACCACCGCTCGTCTCGGGGCGGGCCGCCGGCCGGCAGCAGATGGTCGTAACGACCGCTGAGCACATCGTCGGCGCCGCGGTCGGTGGCGAGCAACAGATCGGGCAGGCGCAACCGGGTCGGCGCGGAGACTGCGGGGACGGCAGGGGGCAGGACTGCAGGGGAGACCATGAAAGCTCCAAGAAAACCGGAAACGGGCAGGGCGGGGCGCTAAGCCCAACAACACTCCTGGCGTCCGGTCGTCACGGCCACAAGTCTGGCACGGGCCACCCGCCACATCACGGGCGGTGGGCGTCCCGCCCGAACCGGTGAGGCGTCGCCGCAGGCCAGGCGCATGATTGCGGGGTCGGAGGATAGATTCACCGTGAGCGCAACCCCGGCGATCCGTCCAGCCGGTGTTCGCCGCCGGCCGACCATTGCCTAGATTGACCGACATGGGCATGCGTCACGGCGTCGCGGCGGCCGCAGCGATGATCGCTGTCGTCGCGGGATGTTCATCGGACACCGAAGGCACCTCCGAGGAGACGTCGCCGCCGGCCGCGTCGGCCTCCGCCGCTCCTGATTCGGAAACCCCCACCGCGGCACCGGGATCCGTCGCGGTCTCCCCCGGCGGCGTCACCACGGCGGTCGGTGCTCCTGCCGACTCGACCGAGGAGGAGTACGCCAAGGCCTGCGAAGCGGCGTGGCAGTTCATGGCCGAACGCGGCGGCGACCCGAAGGACCACATCGAGCCCTACCTCGGCATGCTGCAATCCACGGATTCGGCGGGGCCCGGCACGTACGGCACCCCCTGGTCGCAGTTGCCGCCACCGCGTCAGGCCGCGGTGATCGTCGCCGTGCAGGCGGCCGCCGATCACCTCTGCGACGCAAACGGCTGACCTGCACCCGTCCAGGCGCGGGACAATGGCGACATGGCTGGTAAGCGAGTCGCATTGGCGCTGGGTAGTGGCGGCGCCCGCGGCTACGCCCATATCGGGGTGATCGAGGAACTGCAGGAGCGCGGCTACGAGATCGTCGGCGTCGCCGGATCGTCCATGGGCGCCCTCGTCGGTGGTCTGCACGCCGCCGGGAAACTCGACGAGTTCTCCGAATGGGCCAAATCGCTCACCCAGGGCGCCGTGCTGCGGCTGCTCGACCCCTCGATCACCGCGGCGGGCGTCCTTCGCGCCACGAAAATCCTCGACGCGGTCCGCGACATCCTCGGCGACGTTCGCATCGAGGACCTGCCGATCCCCTACACCGCGGTCTCGACGGATCTCATCGCCGGCAAGTCGGTATGGCTGCAGCGCGGCCCGGTGGACGCCGCGATCCGGGCGTCGATCGCGATCCCGGGCGTGATCGCGCCGCATGTGCTCGACGGGCGCCTGCTCGCCGACGGCGGCATCCTCGAACCGCTTCCGATGGCGCCGATCGCGGCCGTCAACGCCGACCTCACCATCGCGGTGTCCCTGGCAGGCAGCGAGGCCGGCGGCGCCGAGGAGCCGGCCCCGCACGGCTCGCGCGCGAGCACCGAATGGCTGACCCGGGTGTGGCGCAGCACCACGTCGCTGTTCGAGTCGAACGCAGTGCTGAATCGCTTCGGCATGGCCCCGGAAGGCGATCCCGCGGAAGGGGACAGCGAGGAAGAGCTCGTCGACGCCACCAAGGAGGCGTCGGCGGTGGTGCCCAAGCTCGGCAGCTTCGAGGTGATGAACCGCACGATCGATATCGCTCAGGCGGCGCTCGCGCGGCATCAGCTCGCCGGATACCCGCCCGACATGCTCATCGAGGTGCCGCGTTCGGCCTGCCGCAGCCTCGAGTTCCACCGGGCCGCCGAGGTGATCGACATCGGAATCGAGTTGACCGCCGCCGCACTGGACGCGTTCGACACGCAGCCCGAAAGCGTCACCGCCGCCGGGGATTAGAGGCCGAGGTGGTCGGCGACCCGAGCGGCGACGCTGCGGCCCTGCAGGCGTCCGGCGTGCGCCGACGGCGCCCGGCATGCGGGGTCGAGCGGGTTGTCCCCGAACGCGGCCAGCGATTCGTCGTCGGCGAACACGGCGAAGGCGCCGTATCCGGTCGCCTCGTCCCGGGCCGCGGTCCCGAACGGCGACGGTGACGACAAACCCTGGGGAATCAACGCGACCACGACATCGCAGTCGTCGGCGAGCGCCAGGTTGACGGTGCTGCCGACGCCGCCGTCCATGTACCGGCGCGGCCCGATCGTGACGGGCGGCCACACTCCGGGTACCGCGCAGCTCGCTGCGACCGCGTCGACGAGCGAGACGCCCGAGGAGCGGTCGAAGGTCACCAGTTCACCGGTGACGGCGTCGATCGCGGGGATGCGCAGCTCACGGTCCGGCCAGCCGTGCGACGGCAGCCGCTGCTCGATGACCTGCCGGCGCACCTCTTCGGTGACGGTGTCGGCGGAGAGCGCGACGGCGCCGATGCGCTGCAGTTTCTCGGTTTTCGAGCCGGGCGTGGTCATCGCCTTGAGGAACATCTCGGTGATGGCCTCGATGCCTGCACCGGGATTGATCTCCGACGACGTCGCCGCGGTCTGCCGCTCGAACAACGCCTCCAAGCCGAGTCCGCTGCCGAGTTGCGCCGCGACCGTGGACCCCGCGGACGTGCCGACAAGGACATCGGAAGCCAGCAACGCCTCGGCGGTGGCGGGTGATTCGTCGGCGATACCCGCCAGGATGCCGGTCTCCCATGCGATCCCCGCCAGGCCGCCGCCGGCCAGTACCAGTGCGCGTCTCGTCACAGCCCGTGAGTGTGCCAGGCGACGGACTCCCGCCGACGCCGCCCCCGAGGCTAAGCGAGTTCCCGGGCGGCCTTGCCGCTGATCAGCGGCAAATCCAGATACGTTGCAATACCGGGTTCGGCGGCGCACACAGAAGGCACCGAGTTCACGCAGTGCGCCGCGGTGCCGACGATGCCGTACTCCGGCCCCTCCCCTCCGACCGCCGACTGAAAACCCTTGACGACGATGTTGACATCCGGGTTGCCACGGACCTCCATCTCGTACCGCTGACCTTCCGGGCCGAATGTCCAAGCGGGGTCGAGGTTTTCCTCACCCATCAACCAGTTCACGGTGACCCGCACCACCGGCTCCCCCTCGACCAGGGCCTCCCAGTGGAATCTGCGCCCGGCGACCTGACCCGGTTCGATGACGCCGATCGGGGATTCGATGGGCGCCGTCGCGACCGCGATCTCCTGCGAAGAACGAACTTTCGGATCGGCGCGGAACTCCATTTTGTCGACGATCATCTTCACCGCCTGGATGAAACCCCCGTCGAGCAGCTTCTGCATCGGACCGCTCAGCGCCTTCTCGGGCACCTCGCCGAAGCCCATCACATGGCGCACGACGTCGGGCGCTTCGTAGGTGCGCAGATCTGAGAATTCCTCGGCCCGAACGAAAGTCACACCCGTCGAGAAGGCGGAGAACAGAAGCGGAAACTTCTCGCTGATCCCACCGGGCGCGATGCCGGTGCCGTGCAGCGTGGCCTTTCCCGCGATCGCGGCCTCCCGCAGCGGTGCACCCTGCCGATCGCTGGGATATACCCATCCGACGGGTGTGACGACATTCTTACCGGAGCGCAGCAACGCGGCCACCTCATCGGGATTGGGCAGCAGCGGGGAGTAGATCACGGCGTCGGCGTCGAGGGCGAGGATGTCGTCGACGCTGTTGGTCGCGGTCACGCCGAGCGGCTCGGTGCCGATGATCTCGCCGACGTCCTTGCCCGCCTTCTGCGGCGAGTGCACCCAGCATCCGACCAGTTCGAGGTCGGGGTGTTCGAGCACGCCCTTGATCGCAGCGACGCCCACGCCTCCGGTCGCCCACTGCACCACCCGCAGGCCCATACCGACTCCTTCACCAAGAAACTAGAACACGTTCTACTCTTGCAGGTCTACACCACAACCCCTCTCGCGCGGGTCACAATGACCGCGATGGCCGCGACCAAGATCGGGTTCGGTGTGCTGGGGCCGCTGGAGATGACGGCCGACGGCGCCCCGGTTACGTTGGGCACCCCCAAACAGCGGGCGGTGCTTGCGGTGCTCGTGATGAACCGCAATCGGCCGGTCTCCACCGACGCGTTGATCACCGCGGCGTGGGAGCAGTGGCCCCCGGCCGAAGCCAGGGCCAGCCTGCACTCCTACATTTCGAATCTGCGAAAGCTGCTCGGCACTGTGGGCGCCGATCCCAAGTCGGCGTTGGTGAATGCCGCACCGGGATATCGGCTCAACGCCGACGACGCCGCCTGCGACCTCGGCCGCTTCGTCGCCGAGAAGGCCGCGGGGGTGCAAGCCGCTGCGACCGGCCAGTTCGAGCAGGCGAGCCGACATCTACGCAACGCACTGAACGAGTGGCGGGGCCCGGTTCTCGACGACCTGCGTGACTTTCAGTTCGTCGACGCATATGCCACCGCGCTCACCGAGGACAAGGTGATCGCCCACACCGCCCATGCCGAGGCCGAGATCGCCTGCGGGCGTGCGTACTCCGTCATCGCCGAACTCGAGCGCCTGGTGGGTGAACACCCTTACCGCGAGCCGCTTTGGGCCCAGCTGATCACCGCCTACTACCTCGCCGAGCGGCAGTCCGACGCGCTCGATGCATATCTGCGGCTCAAGACCACGCTCGCCGAGGACCTCGGCATCGACCCGGGTCCGACCGTTCGCGCACTGCACGAACGGATCCTGCGCCAGCAGCCGCTCGATGTCCGAAAGGCCGCGCAGACCACCGCCGTCCACACCGTCGGCGACATCGCGGCGCGGACCGCGATCGCCCCGTCCTCCGCCGTGGCGGCTCTGCACTCGGCCACCGGACAGATCCATCCACTGACGGCGACGGCGACGAGGATCGGGCGGTTGGCCGACAACGACATCGTGCTCACCGGCGCCAGCGTGAGCCGGCACCACGCCGTGATCATCGACACCGGGACCAACTTCGTCGTCTCGGACCTGCGGTCGGCGAATGGTGTCGAAGTGCGCGGCGAGCGAATCCGCGGGACCGCGATGCTCGGTGACGGCGACCCGATTCGCATCTGCGACCACGAGTTCACGTTTCGGATCGACCCGCATTCGGCCTGATGCCGGTTTAGTGTGTTCTCGCCGGCCAGCCAACCGCCCCGAGGAGCTCCGATGACCGACCCCGAGCCGGGGGACTCTCGTGTGGGTTCCCAGATCGGCCCGTATCGGCTGCGTCGACTGCTGGGCAAGGGCGGCATGGGCGAGGTGTACGAAGCCGAGGACACCGTCAAGGACCGGATCGTCGCGCTGAAGCTCTTGCCCGAGGCTGCCTCCAACGACCCCGTCTTCCGCAAGCGGCTACAGCGCGAGGCGCACTCGGCGGGGCGGCTGCAGGAACCGCATGTGGTTCCGATTCACGATTACGGCGAGATCGACGGCCTGCTGTACGTCGACATGCGCATGATCGACGGCACCGACCTGCGCAAGGTGCTCAAGAACTACGGGCCGATGACGCCCGCGCGTGCGGTGGCCATAATCAAACAGGTCGCCTCGGCTCTGGACGCCGCACACGAGAGCGGCATCATGCACCGTGATGTCAAGCCGGAGAACATCATTCTGACGCGCGACGACTTCGCATATCTCGTCGACTTCGGCATCGCCAACGCCGCCACCGACGAGAAACTGACCGAATTGGGCACCGCGGTCGGCACCTACGCGTACATGGCGCCGGAACGCTTCACCAACGACGAGGTGACCTATCGCGCCGATGTTTACGCGCTGACTTGCGTTCTGCACGAATGCCTCACGGGCTCACAGCCGTTCCCGGGCGACAGCGTGAGCGTCGTCATCACCGCACACCTGATGCAGCCGGTCCCCAAACCCAGCCGGCAGCGGCCGGGCATTCCTACGGCTCTCGACGCGGTGATCGCCCGCGGCATGGCGAAGAAGCCCGAGGATCGGTACGCCAGCGCGGGCGACCTCGCCGCCGCGGCGAATGACGCTCTGACCCAACGGGATCAGGATCAAGCGGCCACCATCCTGCAACGCAGCGAGGCCGCGGGTGTGGGGTCTCCCCCGCCGCAGGCGTGGTACCGGACGCCCCAGCCGACGCCCCCGCCGACGCCGCCACCGAGCGCGCACCCCGCCGCGTTTCACACACCGCCCGGCGGCCCGCCGAGCGGGCCGATGCACCCGGCAGGACCGCCGAGCGGCCCGATGTGGGCCGCCCCTTCCGCATCGGGACCGCGCCCACCAGGACCGCCGCGCAAGGGCACCCCGTGGCTGCCGATCGCCGCGGCAATCGCGGTGTTCGTGTTGGTGCTGGGGGCCGTCGGGATCTGGTTCGCGGTGAAGCCCGACGACACGCCGTCGGCGTCGACCACGACGACGGCCACGTCGACACCGACCACGGAGCGCACCACCCGCAGGTCACCGCGCACCACGACGCCCGCACCGAATCCGGACTCGTTCGACGCCAAACTGCTCGGGATGCTGCCGCGCGGCTACAACGACGGCGTGTGCCGGCCGGTGAGCCCGCCGGCCCCGGGTTCACTGGCGACCGTGGACTGCGGACCCGCCTCTCCACAGGGCGGACCGGCGAACGCGCGATACTCGCTGTTCGCCGACCAGCCGGCCCTCGACAAGGCCTTCGACGACTCCGTCGCGGCCAATCAGGACCTGGTGCCGTGCCCCAACAGCGACGCCGACTCCCCCACCACCTGGCACTACACCGAGACTCCCGACAAGGTCGAGGGCCGCATCGCCTGCGGCGTCTTCAACGGCAACCAGGACATCACCTGGACCATCAACGAGAACCTCCTGCTGGGCGATGCGCAGGGCAACAACCTCGCCGATCTGCACAACTGGTGGCTGAAGTACGCCTGACCGGTCGCCAAGACTGCTTCAAGAATCCTTCAAGAGCTCCATCCGACTCTGATGTCAGCCCGGGACCACCGGGAACCGACACCCACAGGAGTCACGATGTTCGCTTCGCACCGCCTCGCCACGATCGGCACCGCACTCATGATGGCCGTGCTCGGATTGGGCGCCGTCGCCGGAGCCGGCACCGCACACGACGTCTGCACGAGGCTCGACGACGGCACCGATCCCGTCGACCTCGGCATGGAGATCCTCGAGACCACCGACCTGACCACCGGACAGGTCGCGACATTCGTCATCGCGTCTGTCGACCATTACTGCCCCGGCAACGCCGTACTTTTCGGCTGACGCCCCCGAATTTGCGGGGCCCCGCTGCGAGGAGTGGGGCCCCGCCTTCGTCGGTGGCTGTCCGGGCCGCTAGACACGTCGCGCGCTGTATGTTTGTCGTCAATCGCAGCGCAGCGAAAGGATGAGGGTATGTCGAGCGCCAGAAGCAACAGGGTTTTCGTCGTGGGCGTCGGGATGACGAAGTTCGAGAAGCCGGGCCGCCGCGAGGGCTGGGACTACCCCCAGATGGCCAAAGAATCGGGCACGAAGGCGCTCGATGACGCCGGCATCGACTACTCCGAAGTCGAGCAGGGATTCGTCGGTTACGTTGCCGGCGACTCGACCTCGGGCAACCGGGCGCTCTACGAACTCGGCCTGACCGGTATTCCGATCGCCAACGTCAACAACAACTGCTCGACGGGGTCCACAGCGCTCTTCCTTGCCGCACAGACGATCCGCGGTGGGCTCGCCGACTGCGTGATCGCGCTCGGTTTCGAGAAGATGCAGCCGGGCTCCTTGCAGGGCGGCCACGACGATCGTGAGTCACCGATGGCCAAGCATGTCGCGGCGATGGCCGAGATCGACGAGTTCGGTTTCCCCGTGGCGCCGTGGATGTTCGGTGCCGCGGGTCGCGAGCACATGCGCCAGCATGGAAGCACCGCAGAGCATTTCGCGAAGATCGGATACAAGAACCACAAGCATTCGGTGAACAATCCGTATGCGCAGTTCCAGGAGGAGTACACCCTCGACGACATCCTGGCCGCGAAGATGATCTCCGACCCGCTGACCAAGCTCCAGTGCTCGCCGACCTCGGACGGCTCCGGTGCGGCGATCGTGGCCAGCGAGGATTTCGTCGACAAGCACGGTCTGGCGGGCCAGGCGGTGGAGATCGTCGGCCAGGCGATGACCACCGATTTCCAGTCCAGCTTCGACGGCAGCGCCAAGAACCTGATCGGCTACGACATGAACGTTCAAGCTGCGCAGCGTGTTTACGATCAGTCAGGGCTCGGTCCCACCGATTTCCAGGTGATCGAACTGCACGACTGCTTCTCTGCCAACGAGCTTCTGCTCTACGAGGCGCTCGGCCTGTGCGGGGAGGGTGAGGCGCCCAAGCTCATCGACAACAACGACACCACGTACGGCGGGCGTTGGGTCGTCAACCCCTCCGGCGGGCTGATCTCGAAGGGCCATCCGCTCGGTGCGACGGGCCTCGCGCAGTGCGCGGAGCTGACGTGGCAGTTGCGCGGCACGGCCGACAAGCGGCAGGTCGAGGGTGTCACCGCGGCGCTCCAGCACAACATTGGTCTGGGAGGCGCGGCCGTGGTGACCGCTTACCAGCGCGCCCAGCGCTGATAGGGAATCATGGACCGCATGCGGACCACATGGATCCTCGCCGGAGCCGCAGCCCTCGTGGGCGCGACAGTTGCCGCGCCCGCGGGCCTCGCGTCGGCCGACGACCAGGAATCGGCGCAGGAGGTCATCTCCAAACTGCAGGACCAGGGGTACAACGTGACGATCGACAAGATCGGCACCGCCCCGATGTCCGAATGCGTCGTCACCAGCGTGCGCAATCCCCAGCAGTTCACCCAGCTGATGCCGCTTCTGGGCGGCAACCAGGATGGCGTGTTGTTCCCGGTGACCATCAGCAAACCGATTTCGGTGTCGCTGGACTGCAGCGGTCGTTAGGAATCCGCCTCACCGGCGCGAGCAGTCCGCGGTGACCGTGATCGTGCGCTGGGCGACCACCTGGATGAGGTCGTCGCCTCGCCGCACCGATTCCGTTCGCTCACGGGCGTTTCGCACATCGGTGACGACACATTGGTCGAGTGGCGCGCTTCCGATCCGGTTGACCTTGACGTCGAAGCCCTGCGCCTCGAGCGTGGCGATGGTCAGCTGGGCCGATTCGGCGGCCGACGCGATCGCGGGAGGCATGAGAATCGCCCCGCACGCCGCTGCGGCGAGCCCGGTCATTGTCAACAGTATTGCGCGCATGGCGCGCTCCCTTCGTGTCGTGAAGGCCCCTGCGGCCTTTCAGGGGGTACGACGGGCCGGCGGCGCCAAAGGTTCAACACCACTTGCCGGAGGGATGGCGTGACGGCGGAAGTGACGACGCGCGACGGCCGTCGGCTCAACAAGGCGGTGTCCGATGCGATGCCGGGCGCGGTCTGGCATCCGGTCGGGGGCGCCAGTCACTTCGTCGCGATCGGCTCGGGCAACGGGATATGCGCCGTCGCGGCGGCCGATCGGCGGGCGCCGTGATGACGTCCTACGCGGTGAGCGTCTCCAGCTCGCGCATCCGGGGCGTCACTATGGGGTCGGTCGCGACGAACTCCGAATAGAGCATCGGCATCGTCGCGTCGACGGCGAACATCGTCACACCGCCCGCGTAGTCGGCCACGTAGAGGCGACCACCGCGCGAATCGACCGTCACGCAGGACGGGCGAGCGTCGAGGGTGATCGTGTCGATGATCTGCAAGGTGAGCGTGCACAGCACCGCGACGTGGTCGTAGTCGACGATGTACGCCCTGCTCTTGTCCACACCCATCGCGAGTTGGGTTGGGGCACCACCGATCTCGATGACGTCGGTGATACGCCCCGTCGTCGTGAGGTCGACCGCGTGCACCACGCCACCGCGAGCCCGGTCCGAGCTGAGGACGAACGCGGTGTCGTCCGCGAGCGCGATATCGCGAATCGGGGAACCGATCCGCACGGCGCCGCCGACGCGCCCGGTCTCGAGTTCGACCGTGACGACCGCGCTGCCGCGCGCATCGGTGGTGGCGACGAAAAGCTTGGTTCCGGTCGGGTCGACGGCGAGTGCGTCGATCCCGATGCCGGCACCGGTCGCGACGTCGATGGTGCCCACGCGGTCGGCGGGGATGTCGATCACCGCGATGTCGATGCGCCCGTCGCCGGTGCGTCCGGCGTAGACCCGTTTACCGTCGGGGCTGACCGCGAGCGCCGTCACGTTGTCCGCCAGCGGATACGACGCGATCACCGACCTGGTGGCCGTATCCAGCACGGTCACCTCGTCCTTATGAGTCCACGAGGAGGTGCTCACGTAGGCGCGGTCGTCGTGGATCGCGACCGCGAAAGGTTCGCCGTGAACGGCGATGATCGCCTCTGCCGCCAGGGTGCGGGCATTGAGCACGGCGACGCTGTCGTCACCGGGGTGGGTGACCAGCGTCGTACCCGCGCCGGTCGCGGCGATGTCGCCGATCGGCCCTCGACTCAACTCGACGGCACCCAGCGCGGTGGGCCCATGCTCGGGCATCAAAAAGTCAGCCATTGTCTTTCGGTACCTCCGCCGGATGCGTGTACCGGCCCTAGATTCCAAGTCGTATCGCGCCGTTTCGGCGCGGTCTGCAACGAGTCTAGCGACGAATTCGGACCTACCCGCGCGACGCAGGAGGCGGGCTTCGCGCGTTCCTGCGAACCTCTCAGACACCGCTTAGAAAATCGCCCGTTACCCGATTGTTACCTCTTGGCGCCGTTGAGCAAACGGTTAATGACCTGTGTAAACGGAGGCGCCGCAAGGCGTTCCGAAGAATGTGGCCGACGGCACCTATTACGGATTCTTAGCTTTGCGGCCCAAAGTGAGCGGTAGATCACAGGGCGACACGACAGCAAATCGGCAACAGGCGCCACGACCGTCACACAGAGCGCAGAGCGACTACCGCACCAGACGCAGCCTCGGCCTTTGCGGCGGCGACGGCGGCTGCACATTCACCATGGGAATCAGCTCCTCCGGGTCGCACAGCGCCAGCACCCGCGATGCGGCGGCGCCGGGGACCACGCACCACGACACGCCCGCCCGCAGCAGCCGGGCATTGAGCGCGTGAAGTGCGGTCACCCCATCGATCGCAAAGAAGTCCAAGCCGGACAGGTCGAGGGTGACACGCGCGGCGTCGGTGATCGCGTCGAGGACGATCGCCGCAAAATCCCTGACGTTGGCGGCATCGATCTCACCCGTGACCGACACGACGATGTGGTCTGGCCCACCGACGGCGCAGGTGGTGGAGACGACGGACAACACCCGCCTGGGCTGCGATGGCGGGCGGTGGACCGCCACGACGGACATTTCTCGGTTCCCGACCGCGTCCGGTTACCGGGTTCCGCGCTTGCCGCAGGTACCGGATGGAGCAAGATCGACGCCCCGGGGTTCACTACCCATACCTGCGCTCGCTTTCTGCGATGGAAGTCAGCGAAGCGCCTTTACCCGCGTCCGCCGCGGACCAAACAAAAGTCAAGCGGATGTGGCGAACGGCTCTTCGGAGGCGAGCCGGCAGTCATCGAACTCGAGCTGAACGCGAGTGCCTGACGCCGACCCGTCGACGGTTGCGCGGTCGGACAGGGCCCGCATCAACTGGATCCCGCGACCGCGGGTGCTCGCCGCGTCGGGCTCCTTCTCCAACCAAGCGCCCTGGTCAGTGACGATCGCGGTCAGCCGACGCTCTTGGGCGTCATAACGGGCCGTTACGGACATCGTCCCAGCCTGCTTGGACCCAACGTAAGCGAACTCGGCGGCGTTGGTCAGGGCCTCGTTCACCGCGAGCAATATGTCACTGAAGCGGTCGGCGTCGAGCGCGAAGTTCGACTTCAACCACTGTGCGAAGGCATTGCGGAACTCGGCAACGGTCTGCGCATCGGCAGGACCATTACTCGAAAAACCCAGTTCCGTCGGAGCGTTCATGTCGACTCTGATTACCCCGTCCGGCCGCGGCTCAAGCTGTGATGTTGTCGAGCGCGACGTCCAGTGAGGAAAACAGGTCGATCAAATCCGCGATCCCCGTGATCTTCAGTGGCCGGCTGGTGGCGGAACCGTCCGCGACGACCGCGAAGCGGGTCTCGGTGCCGTCGGTCTGGTTGTGGGTCTCCATCAGTACCTGCATGCCCGCGGACCCCAGGAACTCCACGCTGGTCAGGTCGACGATCAGACCGACCGGATCCTTGCCCAACGCCGCCTGTACGGCTTCCCGCAGCTGCGGTGCCGTGAGCATGTCGAGGTCACCGGAGGCGGCGACGACAGCGACGCGTCCCACCCAGTTCTCGGTACAAAGTTGTCCGTCCAAGCCTCACCTCTTGTTTGGCAACCACCGTAGCGGTCATGGCCGTTCACGCGAGGCTGCAGTCTTAACCCGCGCAATAGGGTAGCGACTTCACGGTACCGATGCATAAACGGGGACCCATCCGCGCCGGTCAGGGCCCACATGGCCAATGACTGACGGGTGGTGCACCGGGCGAGGGGCCCGCGGCAATTATGCGGGCGAGTTTCCTCGGCCGACCAGTTGCACAGCGATCAAATGCAGCGGCGTGTTCTTTTCCTGGGAGAGCTTCACCAGCAGGTTGAACGCGTCGGCGGCGTCGAGATCGAAGCGCTCCATGATCATGCCCTTGGCCTGACCGATGATGTCGCGCGATGCCAGCGCGGTCCGGAACTGATCGTCGCGGCGCGCTGTCGCCAATCCGATCGCGGCGTGTGCCGCCACGGCCAACGCCAAGTCCTCGAGTTGCGCGGTGAAGGTGTGCGCCCGCTCCGAGTACAGGCTCAGCGCCCCGATCTCCGATTCGTGGGTGTAGAGCTGGATGGACAAGCTGGAGCGCACCGGCGTGACGTCGAGTGCACGCCGCATGAACTGCGACCACCGGTCCTCGGACTCGTAGTCGTCGACGCGCACCGTCACGCGATCGTGGATGGTGTCGACGCAGGGGCCCTGCTGAAGGGCCTCCTGCAGGTTGTCGAGTTCCTTGGGCACCGGACCCGTGGCCGCGACCGATCGGACGCGCCGACTCTTGGGGTCGACCAGCGAGATGCCCGCATGGTCGACACCTGGCAGGATGCGCACCGCCGTCGCCGTGACCTCGTCGACAAGATTGTCGACGCTCATGTCCGCGCCCTTTTGGCTGTGCAGGCTGCGCGCCAGCCGTGCGATCTCGTCATGAAGACCGCCGGAGTCATCGGTCATGTCCACCCCTGGATCGATATCCCGGCCATCGTATGACGGAAGGACGTCAGGGTTGGGCGGCTCCGAGAATGCGCACGAGGTCGGGCTTCATCGCCTGCAGTTGCGAACCCCAATACGCCCAGGTGTGCGTGCCGTCGGGCGGGAAGTTGAACACCGCATTGCGTCCGCCGGCCGCGAGATACTTGCGCTGGAATTCCTTGTTCGTCGACAGCGTGATGTTCTCGAGGAACTGCGCGCTGTACTGCGCCCCGAAGTTTGCGCCGTCGTCGAGTTCGGAGGTCGCGCCGTTGCCGCAGTAGATCCACAGCGCGGTGTTGTTGGCGACCAGCGTGTTGACGTTGGCCATCGGATCATTGCGGCGCCATGCCGGATCCGACGAGGGTCCCCACATATCGGTCGCGTTGTAGCCGCCCGCATCCTTCATCGAGAAGCCGATCAACGTGGGCCACAACCCACTCGATGGGTTGAGATATCCCGATAATGAACCGGCGAAGATGAACTGCCTCGGATGCCAGACGGCGAGGGTGAGCGCCGCACTGCCCGACATCGACAGCCCCACAACGGCATTGCCGAGCGGGTCCTGCCCCCGGTTGGCTGCAAGCCAGGCGGGCAACTCCTGGGTGAGGAACGTCTCCCACTTGTAGGTCACGGTGCCTGCGCTTCCTGCCGCCGGGCGGTACCAGTCGGTGTAGAAGCTGGCCTGCCCGCCAACGGGCATGACGACGGAGATGCCGGACTGGTAGAGCCACTCGAACGCACCGGTGTTGATGTCCCAGCCGTTGGCGTCCTCCTGCGCGCGAAGCCCGTCGAGCAGATAGACCGAATGCGGACCGCCGCCCTGGAACTGCACGCGGATGTTACGGCCCATCGACGGCGACGGCACATCGAGGGTTTCCACAGGGAGCCCGTCCCGCGAATATGCAGCCGCCGTGGGGATTTCGACCCCCACGCACACGAGTACCATCGCGATCAGAGTGACCCAGAGTCTGCCGGCAGACGAATTCACGCGGGCAAGCTAGCAATTCCGCGTCCCTGCGCAGAACGCGCCACGCACCGCTTGACCCGCTTGTTACCAAACGTCCGCCGCGACGTCGCCCGGCGCGCGGTCAGCAGCCGAGTTCGACCACCGCGAGGCTGACGATGTCGCCGGCGGCGGCGGTCGAGATTCCGAGGTCATCGCGGATCTTCATCACCGTCTCGGCGGCCGGCACGCCACGTGCCGCCTCCGCGCACACGTAGTTGCCCGCGGAGATCAGCTGATCCGCGCCGAGGAACACGTACTGTTCCTGGAGCTGGCGCACGAAGTCGGCCTGATCGGCTGCTGCGGGCGCGGCGAACACGACCGCGGTGGCAGCGGCAGCGATCAGCAATCCGATGATGCGTCGCACGAAAAATCTCCTTCGCTACCTCATTGATGTCGCGCGCGCGTCAGCATTGACCGCGCACGAGAAGAACGCCGGAGCGGACCCCCGAACACTCCATTTGTCAGTCCAAGCGGATTGACGGCTGCGTCACAAACTACCCGTCGTTAGCCGATCAAAACATTGACGGGTCCGCTAGATAACGTTTTGATAACGCTTGATCACGTGACGGGTGTCTCAAGCATCGGCATCCGCGCAGGTGATTAGCCGCTCCGTCGCGCACCTAACGGGCGTGAGGGAGAGGTGGAAACTTGCCTGTCAGTTTTTGCTGGCCTACGGTCATAACGCCGATGACGTAACTGATGTGACTCGATAATTTTGTTCGGTGGTGACAACGCAAGTGACCATTCGCGACCCGGCCTTGGCTCCGGATGGGCGGAATGCTGGTTCGAAAGTGCCCGCAGCACAGCCGATTTCATGGACCAATCATCTTCGGTCGCCTAATGAGGGCGATGCCGTCGCGATGCATCGCCTCGTGGCCGAGACCGAAGTGCTCGATCTGAACTCCGTGTACACCTATCTGTTGATGGCCACGGACTTTGCCAGTACTTCGATTGTGGCGGAGAAAGATGGCCAGATCTGCGGGTTGATCACCGGCTACCACCCGCCGGCGCGACCCGAAGTGCTCTTCGTCTGGCAGGTGGCCGTCGCGGCGAGCGCCCGAGGAACCGGACTGGCCAGCGCAATGCTCGACGGCCTCGTTCATCGCGTCCGCGCCGAGCGTCGGGGCCACCCCGTCACCGTCGAAGCCACGGTGGCGCCGAGCAACTCGGCGTCCCGCGCGTTCTTCGGCGCGTTCGCTCGGCGAAACGGGGTGCCCCTCATGGAGGAGCCCCGGTTCACCGCCGCGCACCTGGCCGCCGACCAGTCCCACGAAGACGAGCCGACGGTCCGAATCGGACCCATCACCACACCTTTGGCCGACTAGACACCTCAGAAAGGACCCATGTCTACGCCAGCAACACTCCCCCGCCCTGAAGAATCCGACCTGCCCGACGTGTACTCCTCAGTCGAATCCGAGGTCCGCAGCTACTGCCGGGGCTGGCCGGCCACCATGGCCGTCGCCCAGGGATCGTGGGTGACCGACACCTCCGGCCGGCGCTACCTCGACTTCTTCGCGGGAGCCGGTGCGCTGAACTACGGCCACAACAACCCCGAGTTGAAGCGGCCGCTGATCGAATACCTGACCAACGACAACATCGTGCACTCGCTCGATATGGCCACGGCCGCCAAAACGGAGTTCCTGCAGAACTTCGAGCAGCTGATCCTCAAGCCGCGCGGCCTCGACTACAAGGTGCAGTTCCCGGGACCGACCGGCGCGAACGCCGTCGAGGCGGCCCTCAAGCTCGCCCGCAAGGTGACCGGTCGTGAGTCGATCATCAACTTCACCAACGCATTTCACGGAATGACGTTGGGCGCGCTGTCGGTCACCGGGAACTCGATGAAACGGGCCGGCGCCGGTATCCCCCTCGTGCACGCCACACCGATGCCATACGACAACTACTTCGGCGGCGCCACCGAGGACTTCCACTGGTTCGAGCGGGTGCTCGACGATTCGGGCGGCGGACTCAACCATCCCGCCGCGGTGATCGTCGAAACCGTGCAGGGTGAGGGCGGCCTCAACGTCGCACGTGTGGAATGGCTGCAGGCATTAGCCGAACTGTGCAGCCGCCGCGAGATCCTGCTGATCGTCGACGACGTGCAGATGGGCTGCGGGCGCACCGGTCGCTTCTTCAGCTTCGAGGAGGCCGGCATCGTTCCCGACATCGTCACGCTGTCCAAGTCGATCAGCGGATACGGTCTGCCGATGGCGCTGACCTTGTTCCGCAGGGAGCTCGACGTGTGGACCCCCGGGGAGCACAACGGAACGTTCCGCGGCCACAACCCGGCGTTCGTGACCGCCAGCAAGGCGCTTGAAATTTATTGGCAGACCGAGACGTTCGGTGACGACACCCTTGCCAAGGGTGAGCAGATCCGCGCTCGCCTGGAAAGCATCGCCGAGCAGTATCCGGGCGTCAGCGCGCGCGGACGCGGCATGGCGCAGGGCCTCAAGTTCGAAGACGCGCCGATGGCCTCGGCGGTGTGCCGCGCGGGGTTCGATCGCGGCGTGCTCATGGAGACCAGCGGTCCATCCGACGAGGTCGTCAAACTGCTTCCGCCGCTGACCACTTCCGAGGCCGACCTCGACGCGGGCATCGACGTGCTCGCCGAGTCCGTCGCCGCGGCGCTTTCCTGACCACATTCACGTGAAAGGAGCACGAGATGATCGTGCGCACCACTGACGAGATCACCGGCACCGATCGCGATGTGTCGGCGAAGGACTGGAGATCCAAGCGCATCATCCTCGCAGTTGACGGGGTCGGTTTCTCCTTCCACGAGACCACCATCAACGCGAACTCCGTCAGCGAGTTCCAATACCGCCACCACGTCGAGGCGGTGTGGGTGGTCGAGGGCACCGGCACCCTGACCAACCACGAGACCGGTGAGGAGCACCCCCTGCGCCCGGGCACGATGTATCTGCTCGACGGGCATGAACGTCACCGCGTCACGTGTGATACTCAGCTTCGGATGCTGTGTGTGTTCAACCCTCCAGTGACCGGCCAAGAGGTCCACGACGAGACCGGTACCTATCCACCCCCGGCGGTGCAAGCAAGTTGAGCGAAACCCGATTCACTGACTCTGTAGACAGATATCCCACGCGCCTCGCGGAACCGTCCGACCCCATCCCCCGCGCCGAGCCAACGGCCTGGGGAAGCGAATCGGACGGTCCGCTGGGTGACGGCGACCTCCAGTCGATCGACGCCAACGGTTACCTGCTGCAGCATGAGGCGGTGGGCGACAACTGGATCTCGACGTTGCGCGGCGAGCTGGACAACATCGACGCCAAGGCCGGTCGGGAAGATCCGCGGATCATCCGCGAACCCGGTGGCAGCATCCGGTCGGTGTTCCAACCCCACCTGTTCAGCGACGTCATCTCCGAGGTGATCACCCTCGACACCGTGTTGCCCGTGGCCCGTCAGCTGTTGGGCAGCGACGTCTACCTGCACCAGGCGCGGATCAATCTGATGCCCGGGTTCACCGGAACCGGCTTCTACTGGCACTCCGACTTCGAGACGTGGCACGCCGAGGACGGCATGCCGGCGATGAGGGCGGTGTCCTGCTCGATCTGGCTGACCGAGAACTTCCCTTACAACGGGTCGCTGCTGGTGATGCCTGGTTCGCACAAGACGTTCTATCCGTGCGTCGGCGCAACGCCGAAGAACAACCACGCCTCATCACTGGTGAAGCAGGAGATCGGCGTCCCGAGCCACGCCACGCTGTCCGAGGCCGCCTCCCGCCACGGCATCGACCAGGTCACCGGGCCGGCCGGCACGGCACTGTGGTTCGACTCGAACATCATGCACGGGTCGGGTTCGAACATCACCCCGTATCCGCGGTCGAACGTCTTCCTGGTGTTCAACTCCGTCGAGAACCAACTCGTCTCGCCCTACGCCGCCGAGACCCCGCGGCCGGAGTACCTCGCCGCCAGGGACGGCCAACCGTTCAACATTCCGTCGCTGGTCCAGTAGTTGCGGTGGATCGCCGCGGCGGTGGGCCCGCGCAAAAACCGGCACCAACCCCGGGGGCGGGCAGTCGAGTGAGGCCGCCAACAGCTAGTTCTTCACCGGATCGGCAGCCCTGGGGCGATAACGCGCCGGGGCTGGCGACCGTTTTCATCGAACCAGCCGAAACGTCCGTTCCGCTCAATTACTTTGGCTCGTGTGGAACCACCCCACAGCTTTGTCCGGGAGTCATCCGCTTCGGTGGTGCACCACGGGGACTACCTCAACCGGGATCTCCACCAGGCACTCTGCGGCCTCGCGCTCACCAGCCCGACGACGCACGACGAGGTCGCGTCCGACCTAGCGATCTGCCCTGACTGCAAAGCGAAGCTGGCGGAATACCATGCCGCATGGTGGCGCGAACGAGCCCTGGCCGCCGAGGCCGAGCTCGAAGACATACGCGCCAAATACCGCCGGCTGATCGAACACGATGAGAGTCAGCACGAACCCAGCGTCGCGACCGCGCAGGACAGCCCTGGTACCGAGGAAGAGCCGGCGTCGTTGCTCGGACACGCACGGGTCGAGCTCGTGACTCTGTGTCGGCAGTGCGACGGGGCCGTGCCCTATTGGCGCTTGAAAACCGCCATGCAGGCGTTCAGTGACAAACTCAGCCCCGAGGAGCGAGTGCTCCTCGCCCAGGAGATCGGCGCTGATGGGAACCTGATGCGGTGGTCCACAACGGAAGTCGTCAGCCTCGGATGGGAGGTCACAAACAGTCCCGTGCGGGAGGAGTCCGAGGCTATGTGGGACGCCTGGACCCACGACGCCTACCAGACTCCCAAGAAAAACAAGTGGCGGCTGGGCCGGTCGCGGTCGCGGGACGCCAGTTGACAACTGATTCCTTGGGTGATTCCTTGGCCCGCCTACAGCCGCTCTATCTACTTGCCGACAGTCAGCTGCTGTTCTGGAGACACGGTGACCGGCTGCTGCTCGAATCGGCCATCGACAATCTGGCCGATGACCTTCCGATCAGCGCCGCCTACATCGGCGCCTCGAACGGCGATCGTCCGGAGTTCTACGACATCTTCGAAGCGGCCGTGGAGGCCGTCGGGATCACCAGACACCACATGGTCGATTCGTCTTTCGGTGCGGACGATCGGGACTTCCTCGAGCAGGCCGGGGTGATCCTTCTCGCGGGCGGCGATGTGCGGCTCGGCTGGAAAGTTTTCGAGAGAACCGGGATGGCGGACGTGATCCGGACGCGCTACGCGCAGGGCGCGCTGCTGATCGGCATCTCTGCGGGCGCGGTCCAGCTCGGGCTCTACGGGATCGTCAAGAAGGCGCAATCCTCGGCAACCGAGTTGATCGACCTGTTCAAGTTCGTTCCCGCGATCATCGACACGCACGACGAGCGCTCCGAGTGGGCGCGGCTGGCCGGCACCGTCCAGACGATGAAAGGCGCCGCGGCGGGTCTGGGCATCCCCTCCGGCGGCGGGCTCATCGTCCACGAGGACGCCACCGTCGAGCCTCTGCGGCGTCCCGTACACGAATTCCGTTACGAGGAAACCGGTGTCGTGCACTCTCTGCTGTGCCCCGCGGAGGACTGACGGCTACTTGATCCAGCACTCGAGGGTTTACACACGGGGCTTCCGTGAGTCGCGCCATTTGACCGAGTCCGTGCACACACCCTTAGCTGGGGCGACCTATCGGAAGTCGCACATGAACGCGCAGCACTTCGAAAGATGATCGGCTGAGGCGTCCCTGGTTCACGATTGGCAAGAGGCGGTTACGCCAGACGAGTCAGGGCTTCGTCGATCGGCACCTCGCCGTTGTTGAACTCGACGGTGTGCCCGACGGTGGCGTCGTTCGCCAGGCAGGCGGCGGCGACCAGCGCGACGTCTTCGCGCGACACCTGGCCACCGGCGGCGTCGAGCCCAATGGCGATGCGACCGGTCGCCGGCTCAAGCGTCAGACCGCCCGGGCCCAATACCGTCCAGCGCAGACCGCTGGCCCGCAGGTGCGCATCGGCGGCGGCCTTCGCATCTGCGTAGTGAAAGAACGAGTTCTCCTTCGGGACACCGTGATTCAATTTCGCGCCGAAGTACGACACCATGATGAACCTGTTTACCCCCGCGCGTTCTGCCGCGTCGACCAGCCGGATCGCGGCGTCGCGGTCCACGGCGTAGGTACGCGTCGGGTTGCCGCCTCCGGCGCCAGCGGCGAACACGACGGCGTCGTGACCTCTCACAACCTCGACGAGCGCTTCGGTATCGAGGGCCTCGATGTCGGCCACCACGGGCCCGGCTCCTGTCGCCGAGACCTCATCGGAGTGGTCTGCATTGCGGAAGACCGAGGTCACCTCGTCTCCGCGTTCACTGAGGATCCGGGCCAGCGGCAGTGCCACCTTGCCGTGGCCACCGACGATCAGAATGCGCGCCATTGCTCCACGGTAGCCTGCTTCGACATATTCCTTGACAGGAATATGTTATCGGTCGTACCGTCGCACTGTGCAGTCGACGGTCTTCGGAGCTCTAGCCGAGCCAAGCCGCCTGAAGATCGTCGAATTGCTACGCACAGGGCCACGTTCGGTCGGCGAGATCGCCGAGGCGCTGGACATCCGGCAGCCACAGGTCAGCAAACACTTACGGGTGTTGGGTGATTCGGGGATCGTTGCCGGCGAAGCGCTGGCCCGGCGACGCATTTACCACCTCGAGTCTGCACCGTTCGAGGAGATCGGCCGCTGGGCCGAATCGTTTGCACAACTGTGGGAGAGCCGCCTCGACTCCTTGGGCCGGTATCTCGAATCGATCCGCGAAAGGACCGAAGACCAGGCCCAAAGACCGACCGCTCCCCCCGCCAAGTCCCACCGATCGACAAAGGAGTGACCGCATGCTGATGCAAATGTTCAAGAAGACCAAGGAACTGAACCTCGAGCGCTCGTACCCCGCTCCGATCGAAACCGTATGGGAGGCATGGACAGATCCCGATATGGTGCGGCAGTGGTGGGGCCCCGAGAAGACGTTCGTGCCGGAATGCGAGATCGACCTTGTGGTCGGCGGCAGGATTCACATCGTCATGGAGGCCGGCGAAGCCATGGGCAAGTACCAGGGCACGCGCTGGCCGATGAGCGGAACGTTCACCCGCATCGAGGAACGCTCACGGCTGACATATGACGCGCGGTCCTGGACCGAGGGCGAAGAAGACGGGTCGACGATAGAGCACACCAACGACGTCGTCCTCACCGAGCGCGATGGGAAGACGGTCGTCACGCTGCACGTCACGATCACCAATATCGGCGCGAAGGCCAAGATGGCCGCGTTCGGTATGAAGTGGGGTTACAAGGCTTCGCTCAACAAGCTCGAGAAATGCCTGTCGACGCGGTGACGCTTCGCCGGCTCGTCAGACTCACGCCGCGAAGTGCTTCTTGTAGTTCTGGCTGCGCAGCGGATCATCGGATCGTCGTCCTCGGCATCGACTTCACCGAAAGAGTCGTCTACGTCAACGACAGCGCGTACGACGACAAGCAGGGTGAGAAGTTGAAGGTTCCACACGCTGGGGTGCTGCCGGAGGTGGCGTAGGCATCCCTTGAGCCACGCCTCCGGCGTCGCGGGCTACCAGCGGTAGTCGAGAAACTTTCCGTCGAACGTGACCACGACGCGATCGCCGTCGGGATCCTCGCGGCGTCCGACGTCGATTTTGAAGTTGATCGCGCTCATGATGCCGTCGCCGAACTCCTCGTGGATGAGTTCTTTGATCGCCGGTCCGTACACGGCGAGCGCCTCCTGGAATCGGTAGATGGTCGGGTCCGACAACGACTCCGGGTCGATACCGCGAGCGGGTTGAAACTGCAGGCTCTCCCCGACTGCTTCGTCCAGACCAAGGAGAGCGCAGGCTCGTTCTGACTGCGCTTTCGACATCGGGTGTTGACCCAGCAGCGCGGCAACGCACCAGACTCGGGGCGCGTCCAGGGCGTCGGCGATCTCGGCCCAGCTCAGTCCCTTCCGGGTCTTAGCGGCGATCACCAGTGCGGCGGCATCGGTCTTGGGCATGATCGGGTTCATGCGTTGACCTTAGTCTGGCGGTGCGGACGTCAGCCGCGGCAACTGCGCGGCTCCTGCGATTGCCACTAGCATCGGCCAACGTGGGTGGCGAACCTCCGGTCCCCGTGACGCGGACGCATCGGGTGGCGCAGAGGTTGTCCCGATTGAATTTCGCCCAGATCCGACGTGTCGCGCTTCTGCTGGTTCTGGCCGCCACCGCCGCGTTCGGCGGCCTTGACACCGTCGACAAGCGCGTCACCCCGTTCAGCGTCGCGCAGAAGTTCAGCGACGGACAGTTCACGATCACCGTGGAGCGAGCGCGGTTCCTTCGTGAAATCAAGGGCGGCATGGCGACCATCGGCACCGCCCAGCCGGGCAAGGTCTACCTCGGCGTGGTGGCGAACGTGGACAACACCGGCACCGTGCCCGGACGCCTTCGCAACCTCTTCGACCTACAGGATCTGCCCGGCAAGGAATTTTTCGGAACGTTCCGGTTCCGCGACGGTTCAGCGCTTCAAACCCTCGGTCCTGGACTTGCCGAACAGCTGGTGTTCACGTGGCTGCTACCCGAATCGAGCGCGCAGTCGGTGCAGACGGTGACGATCCGGGTGTGGAAAAAGGAGTACACGCAGCTGCTGGTCACCTACGGCGGCAAAGAATGGATCGATACCGACGACTACGGCCAGATCGTCGTTCCAGTCCAGGGGCTCACATGAGCCCGCGCACGCGTCGGGTGCTGGTCGTAGTCGGGACCGTCGTCACGATCGCGGCGGCCGCCGTGGTGTGGCAGAACCTCCCAACACCGCCGGACGTCACGGGGCCGTTCGACGTGTACGGCCGGGCCGGGCAACGCACCGCAGGACGTGACGTCGTAGCGACGGTCACCGACGTCCGTGCCGCTGCGCTGGTCAATGCCGTTGCTCCTGCTGGTATTTGGGTGGTGGTCGATGCCACGCTGGAGGCGCCGGTCAGCACCGAGCTACCCCGCAGTGACCTCATCGTCGGGCCGAACACCTACACCCCCACCGACCGGTTCTTCCTCAAGACCCTCCGCGATGACGTCAGTCCCGGATTCAAGCAACGGGGATCGTGGGTGTTCGACGTCGCGCCGGCATTGCTCGAGCCCGGATCGTCCGAGACGGTGACGCTACGGGTGTGGACAGGCTACGACGAACAACTCGATTCCCGACTCATCATCGATATTCCGCGTGCAGACATCGACCGAGTGCGCGCCGAGACGCTGAGACCTCCTGCGGAGAGTGCGTCATGAGGCGGCTGTCGGCACTGTGGGTGCGCAACCTGATCGGGGCCGTCGTTGCAGCGGGGGCGCTGGTCGTCGTCATCGCAACCACACTGGGCGATCAGTGGGCGACGTACCGCCAAACGACGGTGCCCGAAGTTGTTGTGGCCAAAGGTCAGTCAGGCACGGCCGACGGCTTCACGTGGCGGGTCGAATCGATCAAACACTTGAACCGTAACCCCTTACGATTCGGGCCCGACCTGCCGGAGGGGGCGGTGTTGACGGTCGTCACCGTGGACAGGTCGGGGCCGGCACGCGAGAGTCCGGCGACCTGCAACGGTGTCATCACCGACGGTCAGCGACGGTGGTCGTCCGAGAAGGCGGGCGGAATGGCACCGATCGCACCCGACGGCGTCGCGCTGCGATGCGAGAAGCCCGGACTACAGCAGTTCGCGTTCGTGTTGCCTCATCAAGTGGTGCCCACCGCGCTCGACGTCACGACCTCTGAGGGTCGACTTCTGGTGCGGATGCTGCTGTAGCGTCTTCTTTTTCGAGCTGCTCGAGGCAATACGCCACCGTGGATGCGATCAGGCAGATCCGCAACGGCTCGACGATCAGGTGCGAGGCGACAGCAATCGTCTCCGCAAAGCCGTACCAGAAGTTCAACGGGTGCGGTCCGAGAAGCCATGCCACGAAACGGAACAGATACCCGTTGCCCACCTCGGGGCGATAGAAGGCGCCCGACATGTCGAGCCACGCCAACCCGAGGTAACCGAGTATGTACAACGAGAGCGCGAACACGCCGCCGTGAAGGATGAGGCGCGCCGAGGTGGTGATCGATCGCGCGGCGGCGAGCCGAAAGAGGCTCAAAGAGCGCGGGTGGGACGTGCCAGA
>NZ_LZMD01000058.1 GCF_001668575.1 Mycobacterium sp. 1164985.4 | reverse complement strand
AATCCCTCGCCGTGGATGTCGAGGAACTCGGTGAAGACGCTCGGCGCCTCGCTCTGCTGCTGGATGAGCTCGAGCTGCATATCGCCGCTGTTGCTCAGCGCCAGCGACTGGGTGATCTCACACGGCTCGCCGCGATAGCGCGCGGCCAGCGTCAGATCCCGCATGACAAACCAGGGCCCCACCCCCAGCTCGAGCCAGCCCGCGATCGCCCGGTCGATGTCGGTGACGACGTAGCCGATCTGGCGGATCGGGCCGGGAAGGACGTTCACGGCGCCCCCGGATGAACCACGATGCGCGGCGGGCCCGACCCCCTGCGCGCCTGATCGATGGCCTCGGGCACCTCGTCGAGACCGATCGTCGCGCCGATGCTCGGCGTCGGATCGAGGCGACCGTCGATGACCGCGTCGAGGGTGCCGTACCAGTCCTGCGGATGAGGCCCCCCGCCGAACTGGATCGTCATGCCCTTGTGGGTGGCGGCCGTGCAGTCGATCGTGCCCGCGTCGTACCAGCCACCGGCGGCGTGCACGCGCGCGAGGAACTCGCAGTTGTCGGCGATCGTCTGCATCAGACCGTTGGCGCCCACGCACTCGAAGATCACCTGCGTGGTCTGGAAACCCTTGGCGCGAAACGTCTCCCGCCACACGTCGTAGGGGTCGCGCTGCGCCGGGTTGACCAGCACATCGGCGCCGAACTTCGCGGCATAGCCCAGTCGGTCGTCGCTGTAATCGGACACCACGAGCGACTCGATGCCGCGCTTCTTCAGCGCGGCGACGGTGGACAGCCCGATGGCGCCCGCGCCGATGACCAGCGGCAGATCACCGGGTCCGGCGCCCGAGCACCGGACGTAGTACTCCCCGACCGCGAACGCGTCGACCAGCGCGACCGCGTCGTTCGGCGCGCCATCCGGCACCCGTCGCGACATCATCTCCGAGACCACCATCAACTCTCCGAACGCGCCATGAGCGTCGGGATGGTGCCCGATCACCAGCGGTTCCTGACCCGCGCGGATCAGGATCGGCATGCTGGTGACCTTGGTTCCGACCGGGAAGTCGCCCGTGCAGTCGGGGCCGTGGCCCACGACCTCCCCGACGAACTCGTGGCCCATCACGGTGTCGCGGTCGGGGTCCCATTCGAATCGCGGCGACGAGTTGGGATGGTCCATGTAGTGGACGTCGGATGCGCAGATCGCCGCCGACAGCGGCCTGATCAACAACTCCCCCGGCCCGGGCGATGGATCGGCTGTCTCCCGGACGTCGAGATTGCCGTCGCGAAGCACCACCGCGCGCATGTCAGACCTTCCTCTTGGCCGCGAAGTCGGTTGAGGCGGCACTGATCATCTCGACGAGCGTGCGCCGGTCGACCGTCCACACCTGCGAGGCCATGGCGCGATTGTTCTCGCCGACGACGTAGGTGGGACCGTTTCCGATGTTCGCGATGATCTCGGCGGCGACGTCCTCGGAGCGCATCTGCGTCTGCGGGTCGTAGTCGACACCCATCCGCGCGAGCGCCGGGGTGTAGGTCATCCCCAGCGGCGTGCAGCACACGTCCACGCCGTGGGGACGCAACTCCGCCCACAGCCCCTCGGCAAACGTGTGCTGGAAGGCCTTGACCGCGGAGTACACCGCCAGCGTGGCCGACCCGGCCAGGCAGGCCAGCGACGCGACGATCACAATGCCGCCGCGGCCGCGCTCGGCCATCGCCGGTCCGAAATGGCGGGCCAAGGCCATCGGCCCGATGCAGTCCAGCGCGACCTGTTTGAGCGAGTACTCGAGGTCGTTCTCGAGAAACGTCGTCGTACGGTCGGAGGCGCCCGCGTTGTAGACGATCAGCCCCACCTCGAGTCCGTCGGTGGCCGCCGCCACCTTCGCGACCACGTCGGGATCGGTGAGGTCCTGCACGACGGCCTGCACCGCAACGCCGTGGCGCTCACGCGCCGCCGCGGCGACCTGGTTGAGCAGCGTTCCATTGCGCGCGATCAGCACGAGGTTGAGCCCGCGCGACGCCAGCTGATCGGCCATCTCGGCGCCGATGCCCTCAGAGGCCCCGGCGATCACCGCCCACGGTCCGTACCGGGCGGCGAAGTCCCCGACTGTCACGGTGCGACGCCGGCCGCGCTCATCACCCGCGCGATGTTGGTGGTGCGCTTGGAGATTCGCCACCCGTCCGCGGTCCTGGCGAGCTCGTCGTCATAGTGACCCAGGGCATCGATCCAGCTTCCGTTGTCATCGGGCACGGCCTGCAGCACCGCGCGCACGTAAGACCGCGCAGTCGCCCGGTCGGCGTCCACGTCGACGACGATGTTGGAGATGCGGTGGTAGGTCTGCCCCATGCCGCCGTGGATCTGCTCCATCAACGTGGTGAAGGCGTCGGGATCGGTGAAGGTCCCCAGGTCGCCGTAGTCGATGTCGACCTCGTCGGCCCAGCACGTGCGGAACAGCTTCCAGTCCTTGAAGTCGATCCCCGTCGCGTAGCGAATCAACACCTCGGCGATCTGCGCTTTGTCGGCGTCCACATCGGGGAGGCTAGCAGCGCGTTGAGCCGTTGACGACCCTGGTTCTCTCTAGACGAGAACGTCATTTCCAGTTATCGTCGGCGCGTGCCGACACAGCAAGTGGCGCTCGCGCCCGAAATCTCGACCTGGCCCGATGACAATCCGCAGCTGATCGGAAGCCGGTGCGGCGCGTGTGGCGCCACCGCCTTCCCGGTCCAGCAGCGCTGCCCGAGGTGCAGCGCCGGTGACATGTCCGAGCTCAAGCTGCCCCGGCGCGGCACCCTCGTCGCGTGGACGACGCAGGGCTTCCCGCCCGGCGCCCCGTACAAGGGCCCCACCGGGAACGACTTCGTGCCCTTCGGCGTCGGTCTGGTTCAGCTCGAGGACGTAATCCGCGTCGAGGGCCGGCTCACCGAGAACGACCCGGCCAAGCTCGAGTTCGGTATGGAGGTCGAGCTGACGATGGTGCCGTTCACCACCGACGACGACGGCAACGAAGTCGTCACCTTCGCCTTCAAGCCCGTCTAGACACAGGAGCATCGAGATGACCAACGACGTGGCGATCATCGGCGTCGGGCTGCACCCGTTCGGCCGATTCCCCAAGACCGCAATGGAGATGGGCGCCGAGGCCATCCAGTCCGCGCTCACCGACGCCGGCCTGGAATGGAAGGACATCCAGTTCGGGTTCGGCGGCAGCTATGAGGTGTCCAACCCCGACGCGGTGACCCGGCTCGTCGGGCTGACGGGCATCACGTTCACCAACGTGTTCAACGCCTGCGCCACCGCCGCAAGCGCGATCCAGCAGACCGCCGACACCATCCGGCTCGGCAAGTACGACATCGGGATCGCGATCGGCCTGGACAAGCATCCGCGCGGTGCGTTCACCGACGATCCGGCGAAACTCGCTCTGCCGCAGTGGTATGCGGAGAACGGCCAGTTCGTCACGACCAAGTTCTTCGGGATGAAGGCCAACCACTACATCCACAAGCACGGCATATCGCAGGCCACCCTGGCGAAGGTGGCTGCCAAAAACTTCCGCAACGGCGCGCTGAACCCGAACGCGTTCCGCCGCAAAGCGATCCCCGAAGAGGTGATCCTGAACTCGGCGGTGCTGAACTACCCCCTGACGCAGTACATGTTCTGTGCGCCGGACGAGGGCGCCGCGGCCGTGATCATGTGCCGCGGAGACATCGCGCACCGCTTCACCAAGAGGCCGGTGTACGTGCGCGCCACCGAGATTCGCACCCGTCGCTTCGGCGCCTACGAGGTCCATGCGACGTCGGCGCCGCTGGACGAGGACGCCTCCCCCACCGTCTACGCCGCCAAGGCGGCCTACGAGGCGGCCGGCCTGGGTCCGGAGGATGTCGACGTCGCGCAGCTTCAGGACACCGATGCGGGCGCCGAGGTCATTCACATGGCCGAGACCGGCCTGTGCGCCGACGGAGAGCAGGAGAAGCTGCTCGCCGACGGCGCCACCGAGATTCACGGGTCGATGCCGATCAACACCGACGGCGGGCTGATCGCCAACGGTGAGCCGATCGGGGCTTCGGGACTGCGGCAGGTGCACGAACTCGTCCGTCAGCTGCGCGGTGAGGCCGGCGACCGTCAGGTCCCCGGCGAGCCCAAAGTCGGCCTGGCGCAGGTGTATGGCGCACCCGGCACCGCGTCCGCAACGATCCTCGCGGTCTGATGCGGTTCGCGATTCGCGACCTCGGTCGCGGACGACGTTCTAAGATCCGGAAATGATCTCCGGTCGCTCGGTCCGTATCGCTTTGCCGGCCCTCGTGGCGGCAACCGTGGTGACCGCCGGCGGCGTGCTGTCGGTCAGCGCGCCGGCGGTGGCGCAGGACCCGCCACCGCCGGTGCTGCACAACGTCAAGTACTCGGTGTTCTCCGAGCAGCCGTTCTACGTCGACATCTACTACCGCGACGTCGATCCCCCGAACTGGGCCGCCTACAGCCACAACCCGTACGAGTTCAGCCCGAAGGTCGAGGCCCAGATCGGACCTGACCAGCAGTGGAATCTCGACGTGCAACTGGCCAGCCCCGACGACTGGGCGATGGTCACGGCTACCAGCGGACCTGGCGAAGCGAAACCCAACATTCACTGCGTGCTCGCGGTCGACGGTGTCGTGGTGAAGACGCATCAAGGTCCGAAGGGCGCGCTCTGCTCGATCAGGAGCTGGTGAGCGCCGTTCTCAGCCGGCCGTGAGCGGTTCGCCCTCGAGGCGGCGAATCCACTTCTCGCAGAACGCGAATGTCTCCGCATGCCCGGTGGTCATGCCAAGCGCCCGTTCGACCACCAACGCCTGAGAGACGCTCGTGGCGAACACCGTCCACACCACCGGCGGGACCTCCTCGGCATCGGCCCCATAGCGTTCGAGGACCGACGCGATGGCCTTGTTCTGCTCCTCGCGGAAGCGTTCGGCGTAGTAGATGATCTCAGCCCGTAGCGCCTTGCGGTGGTTGGCCAGGCCCATGAACTCCATCGTGAGCCGGGTGGCCTCCGGCTGGGTGCTGAACCGCCACAGCGCCCACAACGGTTGAGGCGACGCGAGGGCCTCGGTGAGCGCCGTCAGGCCCGCCTCGGCCATCCGGCGGAACACGGCGAGAAACAGGTCCTCCATGGTGCGGAAGTAATAGTGCACGAGTTGCGGTTTCAGGCCCGCCTTGTCGGCGACCCGTCGCGACGTGACGGCGGCGTAGCCCTCTTCGAGCAGCAACTGCTCGGCGGCGTCCAGCAGCACACCGCGGTTTTTCGCGTCCGGCGCCCCGATCCGTCGCGCAGGCCCAGAAGCCCTAGTCATCCGATCACTTCTCTTCGCCCTTTCCGACACGCCGATCGTAGTGGCGCCTCGCCGTTCGATCTTGACCACGACCTTAACCCCATGCTAAGCAAGTGCTCAGCATATTCAGCCAACCGTTCACGAGCGGCAACCTCCGCTCACCATCACGCGGGCCAGCGTCGACCCCTGGAGGGCTCCTACACCATGACCACTGATTTCGATTCGGTTGACTACTTCACCGATCCCTCCCTCGTCCCCGACCCGCACCCCTACTACGACCACATCCGGTCGAAGGATCCCGTCTGTTGTCCGATCAACAACGGCGTGCTCGCGGTCACCGGATGGGAGGCGGCCAACGCCGTCTACAAGGACAGCGAGAACTTCTCGTCCTGTGTCGCGGTGATGGGCCCCTTCACCCCGATGCCGTTCACACCCGAAGGGGACGACATCTGCCAACAACTCGAAAAGCACCGGACCGAGATTCCGATGTACGAGCACATGGTCACGATGGATCCGCCGCAGCACACCGACGCGCGCTCGATTCTCGCCCGCCTGCTGACGCCCAAGCGCCTCAAGGAGAATGAGGACTTCATGTGGCGGTTGGCCGACCGGCACATCGACGAGTTCATCGCTGACGGCGAGTGCGAATTCCTCGCCGCCTACGCAAAGCCGTTCTCGCTGTTGGTAGTTGCCGATCTACTGGGCGTTCCCGAGGAGGACCACGAAGACTTCCGTGAGTCGTTTGGCGCGCAGCGCCCTGGTTCGAACATCGGCGGTCTCGACCACGAGGTGATCGCGGCCAATCCGCTCGAGTGGGCAGACGAGAAGTTCGCGCGGTACATCGAGGAACGTCGTGAGAATCCTCGCGATGATGTGCTCACATCGATCGCCACCGCCAAGTATCCGGACGGCTCGACACCCGAGGTGGTCGATGTGGTGCGTACGGCGACCTTCCTGTTCGCCGCCGGGCAGGAGACGACGGCGAAACTGCTCGGCGCCGCGATGCGGGTGCTGTCCGACCGGCCCGACATCCAGCAGCAGTTGCGCGATGACCGCAGCCTGATCCCGGTGTTCGTCGAGGAGTGTCTGCGGATGGACAGCCCCGTCAAGAGCGTGTTCCGGATGGCCCGCAAGACAACGACTCTCGGCGAGACGCCGGTGCCCGCGGGCACCACGGTGATGGTCAGCCCGGGCGCGGCGAACCGCGACCCGCAGCGCTTCGACAACCCGCATGAGTTCCAGTTGGACCGCAAGAACGTTCGCGAGCACATCGCGTTCAGTCGCGGTATCCACTCCTGCCCCGGTGCCCCGTTGGCCCGTGTGGAGGGCCGTGTCTCGATCGAGCGCCTCCTCGACCGGTTGGGTGACATCACGGTGAGCGAGGAGAAGCACGGGCCGATCGATGCTCGTCGCTACGTCTACGAGCCGACGTTCATCCTGCGCGGTCTGACCGAGATCAACATCGAATTCAAGCCGATCGGCTGACCGTTCCGCGCTCGCCTCTGGTCGCCGCTTGGTGGTTGTCCGTCGTCTCTACAGGTCGCCGCGCTCCCAATACGAGCGGCCGTCCTTGACCACGCAGGTGAGGAACAGCCCGTCTGGCGCTTGGGCTACCTCGCCCACGTATAGCGGGCACAGGTCGAATTCGTTCTTCACACCGTGCATTTCGGGTGAACGGAACCAGCGCGGCTCGTATCGCCGAGGCGACCCGCAGAAAACCAATCGGCCCCACGATGTGACGCCGAAGGCATAGTAGGTGGTGTTGTTGCAGTAAGACCCGAGGATGACGCCCGGCCTGATGCCCGGCGTGCATGTGGGGTTGTTGCACTCGGCACCTGGCGGGGGTAGCGGTGGCAACGGCGGCTGAGCGGCGACCGGCGGCGCCGCTGTAAGCGCCGCGAACGACAGCAGGGCAGCGAACACTGCGACGAGGAACCGCATTCAGTCATTCTCACATAACGATGAAACGAAATTCTCCCTATTGGAGAGGAGAACTGCTATGCGCGATAGGCTTTCCGCATGCGCAGTGCTGATTTGGCCGCGGGTGTCGCGGCGATCGCGTTCGTGGCGGGCGTGGGAACCGCAACACCGGCGCATGCCGATGATTTCGGCGTCGCGCTCAACGGCACCTACCTGGTTATGTCGGACGGCGAATGGGCGAAGAAGAGTGTCGGGCCCTTCGGCGCAGGTGGCGCCGATGTCTTCCGCGACGATCAGACCGTGGTCCAAACCTGGACTGTCAGCACAGATTGCGTCAGTCCGATCGAATGCGGCGGAACGGTCACTAGCGACCGCGGCTGGACCGCCTCTATCCGGCTCGACGACTTCTGGTACGTCGATCACGACATCCCGAACTGGATGCCTTGCCCCAATGGGACATTCGCCCCCGGGCATCAGAAGTTCATCTTGTGGGGATTCGATCCCGCGCGGAACGAACGCCTCACGAAAAACACCACCTTTCTGGCCGGTCGCGACATGACCAAGACGGCAAGCGGCGCCTGTGGCAGGAATCAGACCACCTCCGTTGAGATGCCGGTGAAGATGCAGAAGCTGTCCTGACCGCCCACGCGCGGTCAGGTCGGCAACAAGTCCTTCCAGGACTTCGAGTTCTTGCCGGGCAGTGTTTCCTGCTGCAGGAAGCCGTCCGGACTCAGATATTTCCCCGTCCTGGGGTCGTAGGTCGCCACCGCCACCGACGGACCACCCGCCGAGGCCTGGCCGCCACGAGCGGCAGGCGCTGCGGGAACGGCTCCCGACGCCGGCGGGATCGGCGCTCCGTTGAGCGAATTGCCGGGCGGCGGCGGCGCGACCGGCGCCGGCGGTGGCGGGGCCGGCGGTGCCGGCGGGGCCACCGTCGGCGTCGGCTGCGGTGACAACACGTCCGGTGCCGGGAACGGCGGGGAGTCCGGGGCGGACGGGCCGGGCGGCGCACCCGCGGGAACCGCTCCTGGCGGCAGCGGCGTGCCCTGAACCGGCGCGTAGATCCGGTCCTGGAAGTCGACCCTGTCGTCGGGCGGTATCCCCTGAGAGATGAGATTCGGGTCGAACGGTTCTGGCCCCAACGTGTGCTGGCGCATGGCGAGCGGAACGAAACCCCTTGGGTCGTTGCAGAGCTCGACCGTCGGCGCCCGCTTGCCGGGGTGTTCGATGCAGGGGTAGTTACGGGCTCCGCGTACGCTGATCGGTGAGTCCTGCGGCAGCTTGCAGTACAGCCCGTCGGGCGTGTCGATCGTGGTCTGGTCCTCCGGGGAGCGCCACTGCGTCGACGGGAGGAAGCCCACGGTGCATGCCGGCGGGTCGCTGACGGTGAGCGCGAAATCGCCGGTCGGCCACCCTATGGGGTTGTTGCCCGGAAGACCGAACGACTGCTGGGCGGCGATGATGCCCGGGAAGATGACCAGCAGCTGCTCGAGGGCCGGGTTGTAGGTGAGCAAGACCTGCGTGACGGTGGTGAGGTTCGCCAGCAGGATCGGCAGCGTGGGCTTCACGTCGTTGAGGAGCTGGGACACTTCCTGCGCGAAGCCGGGTCCCCGCTGCAGTACTGTCCGGATCTCCGGATCGTTCTGTTCCAGCTGTCCGGTGACGCCGGCCAAGCTCCGCGCCCAGGTGCGGATCTGCTCGGCGGTCTCGGCCTGCGATTCCAGCAGCGGCCTGCTGTCGTCGATCAGCCCGCGGGTCTGGTCGGAGACGCCGCTGACCTCGTCGGTCACCTTGGAGGCCGAGTCGAGCAGAGACTGGAAGTCCGGACCGGCTCCGTTGAAGGCCTTGAACGACTCGTCGAGCAGGTCGGCGATCCGGTCGCCGGGGATGCTGTTCACCAGCGCGCTGAGCCGGTCCAGCATCGGGCCCACCTCTTGCGGAAGGGTCGTCCGCGAGGCCGGAATGCGTTGTCCGCTCTCGAGATACGGCCCCGAATCGGTGCGGGGCCGCAGGTCTACGTATTGCTCACCGACGGCCGACACGCTGCGCACTTCGGCCTGTAGGTCTGCGGGGATCTTCGGCGAGGTGTCGAGTGACAAGTGCGCCTCGGCACCGTTCTCCGTCAACGTCACCGACGTCACCTCGCCGATCTGCACGCCGCGGTAGGTCACGTTGCTGAAGCGATACAGACCGCCCGCGGCGGGTAGCTCCAGCGTGACTTTCAACCGGCCGATACCGAGCAGGGTGGGCAATTGCATGTAGGTGAAGATCATCACGGTGACGCCCAGGATCGAGGCAATCGTGAAGATGATCAACTGATTTCGGACAAAGCGAGTCAGCATCAGCCACCGCCTCCCGGTGTCGGTTCAGCCGGCGGAAGAGGCACCGGAGGTGCCGACGGCCCGTACGGCCCCGCGAATATCTGCGACGACGTGATCGCCCGGGATTGAGGCAGCCACGGTGCGGCCGGCGGCGCCGGCGCGACCGGCAGCATCGGACCACTCACCGGCGGCGTCGCGGGAGGGGGCGGTCCCCCGGGTGCCGGCGGCAGACCCTGTGGCGGAGGCGCGACGCCGAGCGCCATCGGGCTGTAGGAATAATTCATGTAGTAGGGATCACCGGGCGCCGGGATCAACTTGGCGTTTTCGTCACCCCACCGCGTGCCGAGCAGAAGCGTCTTCTTCAGACGCGGATAGGTGAGGTCGAAACTGGCGAACAGGTTGATGTAGTCACCTCGAGTGATGCGGTCGGCGAATGTCGGCCCATACGGAAACGCGGTGGCCCACAACAGCGCAAGGTTCAGATCCGGCCCGATGTCGGCGAGTGCACCGAACACCGGACCCAGGTTCTCGAGGTCCTTGACCAGGTCATCGCCGGCGTCGTCGACCAACTTGTCAGCAGTGTCGCTGAACTGCCCGAGTTTCTGCAGCGCGGTGGTCAGCCGCGGCCGCTCGCGGATCAACACATCGAGCGCGGGCGGAATCTCTCTGAGCGCCCGGTCAAGCACGTCGCGCTGCGAGGCGAAGGTACCGGCGACCCGGTTCAATTGCTGAATCGAGGCAATGATGTTGTCGCGCTGGCGGTCGAGCACCCCGACGAAATTGTCCAGGCGAGTGAGCAATTCGCGTATCTGCGGTTCCCGCCCGTTCAACGCGACGTTGAAATTGGAGATGATGTCGCCGATCTGCCCCAACCCGCCCCCGTTGGCGACGGTGGACAAGGCGGACAGTGTCCGCTCGGTGGACGGGTATGTCGACGAATCACTCAGCGGGATCGTCGCCCCGGGCTGCAGTCGACCCCTCGGCTCCTCGCCCAGCGGCGGATCGAGCGCCAGGTGCATCGAGCCGAGCAGGCTGGTCTGCCCGACCGTTGCGACAGCGTTGGCGGGCACCGCCACATCGGGTTTGACCGAGATCTGCACGTTGGCGTGCCAGTCTTCGACCGTCATTTCACCGACGCTGCCGACCACCACGTCGTTCATGAGAACCGGTGAATTGGATTCCAGTGTCGCGACGTTCGCGACCTCGACTCGGTAGGTGACCGCGTCCGGTCCACGCCCCACCGCCCCGGGCAGCGGCAGCGAGTTCAGGCCCTGAAATGAACAGCCGGTCAGCGTCAGCGTCACGCACGCACCGGCGATCGTCAATCGCTTCACATTGCTCCTGCTGATCATCGCGGGGCCTCCGCTGGCAAGGGTGGTCCCGGCGGGCCGGCGGGCGCGGGAGTCGGGGGCAGCAGCATGCTCTCCACTGTCGGGGGGCTCGCCGGGATGTTGCTCAGCACCCGCGGTGGTCCGGGGATCGGTGCGCCGGGGAACAACGGCGGCGATGGCGTGGCGGGTGCATCGTTGTCTGGCATATACAGCCCGGGCGGACCGGGGGGCGTGTTCCAACCCGGAGGCGGCGGGACATCACCGTTCCCGAGGTAGGCGGACACGTCCGGGAACGGCTCGGGCGGATCCCCGGGCCCGGCACCCCCCGGCGCCAGCTTCGGGTCGGTGTAGATCAAGCGGTCCGGGTTGATAGCGGGCCGCAGATAGGCGTTGATCGGCAACGGGACGTTGTTGACGTTGAGCAGGCGCAGCGCCGGACCGAAGTACTGCGCGCAGAGTTTCGCGGTTTCCGGAGCGGTGACGTTCGCGACGGCGCCGATCATGCTGCAGATGAACAGAACCGGGTTCGAGAAGTTGTTCAGCGAGAAAGCCCCGGTCACCGAACCGCCGTTGGGGTAGTAGATATTTGCGAAGTTTGCGATCGCATTCGGCGTGATGTGCAGCACGTTCTCGAAAGCCAACTTGTGGTCGACCAGAACTTGGGTGACGTTGGCCAACCGCTGGAATTGCTCGGAGGTCTGGTCTCGGATGCCCGCCACGAACCGTTGTACCTCCCCGAGCGCCACCGACAAGTCGGTCAGCGCTGCGTCGAGGTCGGACCTGTTGTCGTTCAGGACGCTGCTCAGGGTGGCCAACCGGTTCTCGAACATCACGATCTGTTGCTTGCTGTCGCGCAGCGCACCGACGAAGATCTGCAGGTTCTTGACGATGTCGACGATGTTGCCGCTTCCTTCGGCGAAGATCCTCGCCGCGCCCGACAATTGGGCCAGCGTCTGCCGGAGCTTGTCGCCGTTGCCCCCCATCGCGTTCGCGGCACTATCGATGAAACGGGATATCGACGTGCCCGATACCCCGGCTTCGGGCCCCAGTTCCGTTGCCAGCCGCATCAGTTGCGTCTTGACCTCGTCCCACTCGACCGGGACGGCGGTGCGGTCCATCGGAATGACCGCGCCGTCTTGCATTTTCGGTCCGCCGCCGTTGCGGTACGCCGGGGTGAGCTGCACATAGCGGGCCGCGATCAAGTTCTGCGCGACGACGACCGCCTTGGCGTCGGCCGGGATCGGCACTCCATGATCCACCTTGAGGACCATCTTGGTCTGTGTGCCCTCAGGGGTGATGGATTCGATCGTGCCCACCTGTACACCGGACACGCGCACATCGTCACCGGGATAGATGGCCGTCGCGGTCGGGAAGTAGGCCGTGATGGTGCGCGGCCCGAAGAACACCTGACGCACGAGAAACACTGCGCCGGCGACCAGTCCGATGGCCAGCAGGACCGCCGTCGCGGTTACCAGACGCTTACGGGGTGCCGTCATCGGGAAGGTCTCCTGGCTGCGGAATGGCGTTGACGGGGAACGGTAGTTCGGCCCGCGGTCCGGCGTTGTCCGGCGGCTGGCCCGCGTCCATGCCGCGACGGAATCCGAAGGCGTAGTCCAAGAACGGTTGGAGAATCTGCGGCGGTAACGGGATCTGATTGGGAACCAAAGCGTTGTAGTAGGCACCGTTGGACACGATCTCGCCTTGTGTCAAATAGTATTTCGCCGCGCCGGGCAGCATCTTGGCCAGGTTGTCGCGGTTCTTCTCCAGCACCGCCACCACCTCGTTGAGCTTCTCGAGCGTGGGCGCGAGTTCCTGCTCGTTGTCGGCCACCACGCCGGTGAGCTCCTGTGAAACCCTCGAGGTGGCATTCAGCAGGCTGACGATCGCTTGCCGACGTTCGTTGAGCACCGCCAGCAGGTCGTTGGCGTTGAGGATCAGCGAGTTCACCTGACGGCTGCGTTCGGCAAATATCCCGGTGACATCGCCGGCGGTCCTCAGCAACTCGGCGAGGCTCTCGTTGCGGTTGTTGAGCGACCGTGACAGTCGGGACAAGCCATCGAACGTCGGACCGAGTTGCGGCGCAACCTGATCGAGCGTTGCCGCCAGCGTGTCCAACGACTGGTTCAGCGTGTCGGTGTTGGTGGCCGCGGTGTTGGCGGTGAGATCGCTGACCGCATCGGTCAACGAGTACGGTGACGACGTTCGTGTAATCGGAATGGTCTGGCTGCGATCCAGCGTTCCGCTGCCCTCGGACTCCAGTGCCAGGACCCGCTCGCCGAGCAGCGTTCCGGTCCGGATGTGCGCAGTGGTTTCGGAGCCCAGCGCGTACTTGCTCTGGACCGTGAACCCGACCAAGACATCACCGTTGACGAGTTCGACCGACGAGACCGAACCGACCTTGATCCCTGACAGCGTGACGTCGTTGCCGCCCACGAGGCCGCCGGCTTCGGTGAACAGCGCCTGGTATCGCAACCCGGTGGCATACGACAGCAACCGCTCGGGTTGTAGCCCGATGGTGATGACGAGGATGACCAACACGACGCCGATGACGCCGGCCCTGATGAGATGGGATCCGCGGTACTTTTCCATCTACTCTTCAGCGCACCTTCCCGTTTCTTGCTTGATCCAGGGAAACACCACGGTGCGACCTTCCAAATCGCTTGCGCGGAACGTGATTCCGCAGATGTAGTACGGGAAGAAGGCCCCATAGGACCCGACGCGTGCGAGCTTGCGGTAGATCTCGGGAAGACGCTGCAGGGTCGCATCCAAGCGCGGCAAGTCGTTGCCTGCCAGTGGGGCCAGCCGGTGCAACTCGTTGATCGTGTTGTCCAGCGGCGAGCGGGCACGCCCGAGCAGGTCGGCCAGGGACGATGTGCCGTTGTCCAGTTGCTCGATGGCCTCGCCGATGGGATCGCGGTCCGCGGACAGCCCTTCGACCAGCCTGTCCAGCCGGTCGATGGCACCGGAGAACTCCTCGCCGTCCTTGGACAATGTTTCGAGCACCGTCCGCAATTCGTCGATCAGCTGCTCGATCACCTGGTTGTTGTCGGCCAACGAGTTGGTGAACGACGACGACTTCGAGAGCAGCGACTCCAACGTGCCGCCCTGACCCTGCAGGATCTGGATCAGCGACGAGGTCAGCCCGTTCACGTCTTCCGGGTTCAGGCCCTGGATCACCGGCTTGAGACCGCCGAGCAGCAGGTCCAGGTCGAGTGCCGGTGCCGTCCGGTCCGCGGGGATCGTGGCTCCAGCCGGCAGAATGCGGGCGGAGTCCGGGGTGTCCAGCAGCTCCAGGTAACGGTCGCCCGTGAGGTTGAGATATCGGACAGCGGCCCGTGTCCCGGTGGTCAGTTTGGTGTTGGCGTCGGCGTCGAATTCGACCAGAACGTTGCGGTCGGCCTGCAGCGACACGCCCTGCACAGTGCCGACTCGAATCCCGGCGATGCGCACACTATCGCCCGTCTTGAGGCGGGAAGCATCGGTGAAGACGGCCTTATAGCCCTCGGTGTCACCGCCTCTGGAGTCACTGAAGATCAAGAACAGGAACGCCGTCAGGACCGTCATCACGACCCCGAAGACGCTGAATTTGATGAGTGTGCCCGTTGATCCCGTCATCCCGGCATCCCGATCTGTGCGGTGTTGCGCGGCGGCCCGTCGAGTGGTCCGAACAACCAGTTCTTCAGCCCCTCAGAGTTTAGAAGGATTCCCGCGTTCCCATACTGCGACGGGTTGGAGCCCACGTCGCCGACGATTGCCGGCGGCACGAACTCCGGGGGCAATTCGGGCAAGCCGAGTTCCTTACAGTAGTCGCGCCCGCCGCTCTTGGCGGCGACCTTGGGCAGGTCCCGGGGATAGCGATACCGCTCGACACCAAGCGTGAGTCCCGCGTTGACCAGGACGCCCGAGAACTGCGGCGCCGACTTCGCGAAGGGGATGAGCCCGCCGATGCCACACCACAGCGACTTCTTGTAGAGGTTGAGCAACTCGGCGGTGGGGACGAGATTCTGCAGCACGTCTCCCAATGCCTCCCGGTTTCCGCCAATTACCTCATTGCCGATGTCGGCCAACCCGATTGCGCTGACCAGGAACTCATCAAGGTTCTGCTCCTGATCGACGATTGAGTTGCTCACCGACGTGGTGCTGCGGATCGTCGACATCAAATCCGGCGCCGCGTCGGCGTAGGCATTGAACGTCGGTACCGACGCTGCGATGTCGGCTTCCAGATTGGGCAGGCTCGGTTCGATCTTGGCCAGTAAAGCGTTGAAGTCGACCAACGTCTTGCCGAACTGCTCCCCTCGGCCGTTGAAGGCGGTCGCGATCGCACCGAGTGTCTGGTTCAACTTCGCGGGATCGATCTTGTCGAGCACGTTGACCAGTTGCTGGAACACCGTGTTGATCTCAACGGTGACGCTGCCGCTTTGGATCACCTGACCCGGACGCAACTTCTCGGCCGACGGATTCTTCGGGGGCTTCAACTGGACGAACTTCGCGCCGAACACTGTCGTCGAAGCGATATCGACATCGACATTCGACGGTATGAGGTGCATCTGGGACGGGTCCATCGCCAAGTGCAGCGCTGCCGTACCGTCCGGGCGGCTTTCGATAGATTCGACTTTGCCGACGTCGACGCCTCGCATCTTCACATCGGCGTCGTTGTTCATCACCAGGCCGGCCCGCTCGGAGATCACCGTCACCGGAACGGTTTTCGTAAAGCTGCCCTGGAACAGCGCGACCGCCAAAGCGACGATCAAAGCGATCGTGACGATCAACGCCAAGCCTGTAAGGGGACGTACCACACTGCTTTTCACCAGCGCCACCTATCCCGACAGGTTGAAGTTGCCGTTGGAGCCGTAGACGGCCAGGGATACCAGCAGGGTGACCGAGACGACGAGCACCAGGGAGGTGCGCACCGCGTTGCCGACCGCGACCCCGACACCGGAAGGTCCGCCGGAGGCGAAGTAGCCGAAGTAGGTGTGAACCAGCAGGATTGTGATCGCCATAAGCACCGCCTGCAGGAACGACCACAGCAGGTCGATCGGATTGAGGAAGGTGTCGAAGTAGTGGTCGTAGAGGCCGCCGGACTGACCGAACAACACCACGGTGGTGAACTGGCTGGCAACGAACGACAAGATCACCGCGATCGAGTACAGCGGAGTGATCGCCACCATCCCCGCGATCAGCCGGGTCGACACCAGATATTCGACCGGCCGGATCGCCATCGACTCCAGTGCGTCGATCTCCTCGTTGATGCGCATCGCGCCCAACTGCGCGGTCACCCCGGCCCCGAACGTGGCCGCCAACCCGATCCCGGCCACCGTTGGCGCGGCGATGCGCACGTTGATGAACGCCGCCAGAAAGCCCGTCAACGCCTCGATGCCGATATCACCCAGCGACGAATAGCCCTGCACCGCCAGCGTGCCACCGGCGGCCAACGTCAAAAACCCCACGATCGCGACCGTGCCGCCGATCATCGCCAACGTGCCCGCACCCATCGAGATCTCGGCGATCAACCGCACGATCTCCTTGCGGAAGTGCACCGCCGCATGCGGAACCCCACCCAACGCGCGCAGGTAGAACAGCATGTGATCGCCGATGCGACTGAGGAAATCGACCGGCTTGCGAACCCCCCGCGACAGGCGCGGATAGGTGCTGCGCAGAACTTGCACTGTGCCCATTGGATCCCCGTTAACCCGTCGTCATCCGGATCCCGATCGCGGTGACCACCACGTTGATCACAAACAACGCCATGAACGCATACACCACCGTCTCGTTGACGGCGTTACCGACCGCCTTGGCCCCACCCCCGGTGATCGTCAACCCCCGAAAGCACGCCACCAGCCCGGCGATCAACCCGAACAACGCCGCCTTCACACACGAGATGATCACCTCGGGCACTCCGGTCAACAACGTGATCCCCGCAGCGAACGCACCGGGATTCACATCCTGGATGAATACCGAAAACGTGTAGCCGCCGAGGATCCCGATGATCACCACCAAGCTGTTGAGCAGCAGCGCCACCAGCCCCGAGGCCAACATCCGCGGCGTCACCAACCGCTGCACGGGGTTGATCCCCAACACCTCCATCGCATCGATCTCCTCGCGGATCGTGCGCGACCCCAAATCCGCACACATCGCCGTCGCCCCCGCGCCGGCCACGATCAACACCGTCACGATCGGGCCCACCTGCGTCACGGCACCGAACGCCGCGCCAGCCCCCGACAGATCAGCCGCACCCAACTCCCGCAACAAGATGTTGAGCGTGAAACTCACCAGCACCGTGAACGGAATCGCCACCAATAACGTCGGCGCCAACGACACCCGCGCAATGAACCAGCACTGCTCCAGAAATTCCCGCCATTGAAACGGCCGCCGGAACACAAACCGCACCGCATCGGCCGACATCGCGAACAACGCCCCGACCGCCTGCATCGGCCCCGCCAGGTTCCGCAATGGCGGCAGACCCGCAGACCACCGCTCTGGCCCACTAGCTTGCGCCACTCAAGTCTCCTTCCAGGATGGTCACCGCCGCCACCGCCGTCGGCCCGCCAATGTTATGGGCAAGGCCGATCCGAGCACCGTCCACCTGGTTCACGGCTTCACCGCGAAGTTGCGCGAACAGTTCGACACATTGCGCGACTCCGGTCGCGCCGGGCGGATGCCCTTTGGCCTTCAGGCCTCCACTCGGGTTCACGGGCAGCTCCCCGCCGATAGTCGTGACATCGGCTTCGACGAGTTTGTGGCCCCCGAACCTCTCGGCGAATCCCAGATCTTCATAGCTGATTAGCTCAATGCCCGTGAAGAAATCGTGAACTTCAGCCACATGAACATCGCTAGGAACAAGACTGGCCATCTCAAAAGCCTGTTTGGCGGCCCGCACCGTCGCCGGCATCGTCGTCATGTCTGCCTTGTGTTGGTGCATCACGGAGTCCAGGCCCAGACCGACTCCACGAATCCATACCGGGCGGTTTGTGAATCGGTCGACGACGTCTTCGGAGGCGAGCACGAGGGCGGCCGCACCATCGCTCTGCGGCGCGCAATCGTAGAGCCGAAAGGGCGTGACGACGGTCGGCGCCGCCATCGCCTGCTCGACGGTGATCTCGAATCGAAGTCGCGCCTTGGGATTGTTGGCTCCGTGCCGGTGGTTCTTGACCGCCACCATGGCCAGGTGCTCCTCGGTGGCCGGCGACTCATGCAGATACCGCCGGACGTGCAACGCGAATCCGGCGGGCGACACGACGCCGAGGGGGTAGTCCCACGCCATGTCGCGGGCCATCGCCTCCCACTCCCACAACATGTCTCGTGACGTGGTGTCGCGCAGCTTGTCAGCACCCATCACCAGCGCCACGTCGAAGGCACCCGAGGCGACCGCGAACAAAGCGTTGCGGATCGCGTCGTTGCCTGTGGCGCAGGGGTTTTCGACGCGGGTCACCGGAAGGTCGGTCAGGCCGAGCGTGTCGGCGAGGATACCGGCCGGGAAACCGTCGGCGGTGCCCATCGCGCCGAACCACGCCGCTTGCAGGTCCGACTTTCGCAGACCCTTGTCGACGCTCGCCGCGCACTCGGCGAAGGCCATGGGCAGAAGATCCTTGAGCCCGAGCGCGAAATGCTCGCCGAACGCGGTCATTCCGGCGCCGGCGATCGCGACCTTTTTCATGCCTCGACCCTCATGCGGCCACCGACTCCGGCTCGAACATGTAACCGTAGTCCGGAACCCCGGACCGTACGGCGACACGGCGCAAGGCCAGCCGGCCGCGGGTGCCGATGTCCACCGAACCCGGCTCGGCCCCCGTCACCTTCACCAGCGCCCGCACCCCGACCCCGTCGAGCTCGACGATCACCAGGGAGTACGGCGAGCGCAGGCCCGGTACCGGGATGTGCACCGTCGTCTCGGTGTAGACGGTTCCGGTGCGCGGCAACGGAATCAGCTCATAGCCGGTGGACAGCGTGGAGTTGTCGGCCAATCGGTAACGAGGTGGGAAGTCGAGGTCCCCGGAACCGGGATGGCGGCCGGCCTCCCAGCGCACCTTGGCCTCGAACGCCCGCTCGTACGCTGCGAGGGAGATCGGGATCTGGGCGTCACCGACGACGGTGCCGTCGGGCTGTGGGCGAGCGGCCGGCTCGCGCCGGTGCAACTCGGCGGCCCCGCCGGTCACCGTGATCCCCGACAGGCTCGCCTGTTCGACGGCTACCAGCGGGCCGGTCGAATTCCGTTCGGCCATACCGGCCAACGCGAACAGGCCGGCGCTCGCGCCGGTGGTCGGCAGCGGGGGCGGGTCCCCGATCGTCAGCTCGGCCGCCCACGACGGGTCCACCCCCGCGAGCGCGGCCGGGGTGTCCAGCCACGCCGCCTCCAGGGAAGCGATGAGCCCCCGTTCGTGCAGCAGCCGGGGGTCGCCGTAGTCGTGCACGTCGCCGGTCGCCTTGCGGGTGCGCACCGGAAGGCTGCGCGCCACGCGGGCCGCGGTGCGCACCTGCAGTCCCCGCTCCGCGGTCAGGATCGCCGCCGCGCCCGCGGGATTCAGGTCGGTTCCGATGATCAGCGTCCGCGGCCTCGCCGAACTGATTGCGTCCAGCGTCGCGGGTGCACCACCGAGCCGCTCGTCGACCTCGAGCTCGGGGTCGAGCCCTAGACCCGCCAACAGCACTGCCGCGTTGCTGCTGTCGAGCAGCGGCAGATCGCGGCTGACCAACACCACGCGTTCAACCCCCCCGCTGGCGATCAGCGCCGCCCGCCCCGCCTCGACGGCAAGGGTGACCGCGTCCTCGTCGTCACCGGGCTCGCGGTGCAGCGGCGCACCCCAGCACGGCAGGTATGTGCCGATCGAGGCGACGTAGGGCATGGGCTGTCTTTCCGGTTCTAGGTGACGGCGCCGGCCGTCTTCAGCTCGATGATGCGGTCCCAGTCCAATCCGAGTTCCAGCAATATTTCGTCAGTTTGCTCGGCGAACCCTGGCGCGGGTCCGGTTCGGGGTGCGCTGACATCGAACTGAACCGGATTGGCAACCAGTTCGAGCTCGCCGGCCTGCACCAGATACTCGTTGGCACGGATCTGGGCGTCCTCGACGGCCTGCAGCGTGTCCTGCACCGGCGCCCAGGGCCCTAGCAGGGTGGCGAATCGCTCGCTCCACTCGGCGAGCGGACGCTTCGACATCGCCTCCTTGAGGATCTCCGCCGCCGTCTCGGTGTTCTCCGCGATGGACTCCGCGGTCGCGAAGCGCGGATCGTCGGCGAGTTCGTCGAGGTCCATGTGCCTGCAGACGTCGGCCCAGAACTTGGTGGGCTGCATCATCACGAACGAGATGTAGCGGTCGTCGGCCGTCGGATACAGCCCCACGAGCGGGTTGATCGGCGAGCCGTGCACCCCTGGCGGAAAGGCCTCCATGCGCTGACCGAGGTGTTTTGTCAGCGCGACGGTGTGCCCGAGCGACCACAGCCCGCTGCCCAGCAGGGACACGTCGACGACCGAAGGCTCCCCCGTGCGTTCTCGCTTGAGCAGCGCCGCGGCGATGCCACCCGCGAGGTTCGTGCCCGAGATCGTGTCCCCGTAGGCGGGTCCCGGCGGGCCGACCATGCCCGGCGTGCCGGGCGGCGTGATCGTGGCGGCGGTGCCGGCGCGGCACCAGAACGCGGTCATGTCGTAGCCGCCCTTGACGGATTCTTCGCCCCGCGGGCCCAGCGCGCTGCCCCTGGCGTAGATGATGTTCGGGTTCACCGCCCGGATGTCGTCGACGTCGATGCCGAACCGCTGCCGGTGCCCAGGCAGGAAGCTGGTGAGGAAGACGTCGGCCCGACGGGCCAGTTCCAGCAACACCTCTTTGCCTTCGGGCACCGACATGTCCAGGCCGATGCTTCGCTTCCCGCGGTTGGCGTGCTCGATGTTGGGGTTGGGATCGCCCTCGACGCGCAGCAGGCCGGTCTGCCGCAGCCCCCGCTGCGGGTCGCCGGTCACCGCGTGCTCGACCTTGACCACGTCGGCGCCCCACTCCCGCAGAACCGCCCCCGCGGATGGGACGAACCCATACATCGCGACCTCTAGGACGCGGATCCCGTCCAACGGTCCACTCATGAGCCACTCACCACCGTTGCGAACGTCTTCGATTCCAGAAATTCCTCGAGACCGGCCCTGCCCATCTCGCGGCCGATGCCCGACTGCTTGTAGCCCCCGAACGGGCTGTCGGGGCTGAAGTAGTTGCCGCCGTTGATGGAGAACGTGCCCGTGCGGATACGCCGGGCGACCGCGAGCGCGCGGTCCTCGCTACCGAACACGGCGCCGGAGAGCCCGTAGATGGAGTTGTTGGCGATCCGGACCGCGTCATCGTCGTCGTCGTAGGCGATGACGACGAGTACCGGCCCGAACACCTCCTCCTGGGCGATCTCGCTGTCGGGGTCCACGTCGGTCAACAGCGTCGGTGTGTAGAAGAAGCCGGGGTTGACCTTCTCGCCGCCGGTCACCAGGGTGGCACCGTCCTCGACCGCACCCCTGACCATGCCGTCGACCTTGTCGCGCTGCCTCTCGCTGATCAACGGACCCATGTAGGTCCCTGGGTCGGCCGGATCGCCGTGGCGCACCAGCCCGAAGTTGTTCTTGATCAGCCCGACGATCTCATCGTGGTGCTTGCGCGGCACCAGCAGTCGCGACGTCAGCGCACAGCCCTGCCCGGCGTGGGTGACCATCGAGAACGCGCTGAAGAGCGCCGCGGTGTTGAAGTCCGCGTCGTCGAGCACGATCGCGGCTGACTTGCCGCCGAGTTCGAGGAACACCTTCTTCAGGGTTTCGCTGGCCGCCGCCATGATTCGGCGGCCGGTCGGGGTCGACCCGGTGAACGTCACCATGTCGACGTCCGGGCTGGCGGTCAACGTGGCGCCCACCTCGGGATCGGCGCCGCTGAGCACGTTGACCACACCGGCGGGGATGTCGGTGTGGTTGGCGATCAGCTCACCGATCGCGAGCGTGATCAGCGGAGTGTCCGGAGCCGACTTCAGCACCACCGTGCAGCCGGCGGCCAGCGCCGGTGCCAGCTTCGCGAGCGCGAGCTGATTCGGGTAGTTGTAGGCGATGATCGCGGCCACCACGCCCGCGGCTTCCTTCTCCACCCAGCGATGGTGCTGCATGCCGCGGCTTTCGATGTTTCCGAGGTCCTCGGTCATCGGGTAGGTCTTCAGAAGCTCGGCGTAGTACCGGACGATCTCGATGGGCTGGTCGAGCTGCGCACCCTGGCAGAGCGCCTCGGTGGCGCCGACCTCAGCGATGGTCAACGCGGCGAGGTCGTCACGGTGCTCGACGAGCGCTCGGTGGAACTGCTCGAGGCAGCGGACCCGCAGCTCGGTGTTGGTCGCCCAATCGGTCTCGTCGAAGGCGCGACGCGCGGCCGCGACCGCCGCTTCGGCATCGGCCACGGTGGCATCGGGCGCGTGGCCGAGCACTTCCCCGGTGGCGGGATTGACGGAAGGAAACGTCCGGGAGGTCTCGAGCAGTTCTCCGCCGATCAACAACCGGCGATCGACGCCGGCGGATCCGGCGGTTTCGTCACTCGAGATGAGGGTCGCTTCCCGCATCATCCTCCTCAATCGTGGGGTTTCGTTGTGGTGGCCGACTAGTGTGATGGAAACTCCATTCTCATCACCGGCGAATCATACATTCGCACAGGGAGAACTCAAGGAAATGATCGGAATCGCCACTGCCTGGGAATAGCGGTGCGACAATCAGCCGCCGAACGTCTCACCAGTGCGAATCGCGACACCCACCTGTCTTGCGGAGTTGTAAGAGGCGAGAGTACGGTTCTCATAATCGAAAGGACGATTCTTGATGGCGTGGCTTGATGGCATGGTGCACGCGCGGGGAACGATGACAGAGGCCGAGGCGGAGGCATGAAGAACGCCGTCGTGACGGGAGGCGGTTCGGGCATCGGGCTGGCCGTCGCGCAGCGTCTGCGCGCCGACGGTATGCACGTGGCCACCATCGACATCAATCCGTCGGACGCCGACTCGGCGTATACGGCCGACGTGACGGACCGCGCTCAGGTCGAGGGGGCGCTCGACGCCATCCGGGCGCAACTCGGGCCTATCACGGTCCTCGTGAACGCCGCGGGGCTCGAGAAGTTCAAGAGGTTCACCGATCTGAAATTCGAGGACTGGCAGCGTGTCATAGACGTCAACCTCAACGGCGTCTTTCACTGCATCCAGGCCGTCCTGCCCGACATGATCGAGGCCGGGTGGGGTCGCATCGTCAACATCTCGTCATCGAGCACCCATTCCGGCCAGCCCTATATGGCCCCGTATGTGGCCGCCAAGTCCGCGGTCAACGGGCTCACCAAGTCTCTCGCGTTGGAGTACGGGCCCAGCGGAATCACGGTCAACGCCGTGCCGCCCGGATTCATCGACACTCCGATGCTGCGCAAGTCCGAGGAGCGCGGCTATCTGGTGGTGCAGCAGAACATCGACTCGACACCGGTGCGCCGCATCGGCAAGCCCGAGGACATCGCGGCTGCGTGTGCGTTCTTGGTCTCCGATGAGGCGGGCTACATCACCGGACAGATCTTGGGCGTCAACGGCGGCCGAAATACGTAGCGGCGACAAGTAATAAGGAAAGGATCCTCAGTGGGACGCGTACAGGGAAAGGTCGCATTCGTCACGGGTGCGGCGCGTGGGCAGGGACGCAGCCATGCGGTGCGGCTGGCTGAGGAGGGCGCCGACATCATCGCGGTCGACCTCTGCGAGAACATCGACACCATCGGCTATCCCATGGCCTCGCCGGAGGATCTCGAGGAGACCGCGGCGTTCATCGAGAAGACCGGCCAGCGCGTGGTCACCGCCAAGGCGGACGTGCGCGACGCCGCACAGCTCAAGGCCGCCCTCGAGGACGGCATCTCCCAGCTCGGCGGGCTCGACATCGTCGTCGCGCAGGCCGGCGTCGCGGGGATGAAAGGGCAACCGCCGCTTCAGGCCTGGATCGACGTCATCAACACCAACCTCATCGGGACCATCAACGCCATTCAGGTGTCGCTGCTGCACCTCAAGGAGGGAGCCTCGATCATCGCGACGGGTTCCACTGCCGCGCTGATGGACACCCACCAGAAGAACGATCCCGGCAACGACCCCGGCGGCATGGCCTACGTGCATTCCAAGCGCGCGCTGTCGGCCTACGTCCACGATCTCGCCACCGAGCTGGCGCCACGCGGTATCCGGGCCAACGTCGTGCACCCCACCAACTGCAACACGAACATGTTGCAGAGCGAGCCGATGTACCGGTCCTTCCGGCCCGACCTGGAGAAGCCCGAGCTCAAGGACGCCGAACCAGTGTTCTACGTCCAGCAGGCCATGAAGGTGCCGTGGGTCGAGCCCGAGGACATCAGCAACGCGGTGCTCTGGCTTGCTTCGGACGAAGCCCGCTTCGTCACCGGCGCGCAGTTGCGCGTCGACGCCGGCGGTTACCTGAAGTGGTACGACTACCACAACTGAGCGTAAGGAGTTGCGAGAGTGAAAGTTTCGGTCGACGGAACGCGGTGCCAGGGTCACACCCTGTGCGCGATGATCGCACCCGACTCGTTCGAGCTCGACGATGTCGACGGCCATGCGTCGGCGGTGAACGAAGTTGTTCCCCCGGATCAGGAAGACCTGGTGCGGGAGGCGGCCCACTCATGTCCGGAACAGGCCATCGTCATCGAATGACGCGGTCCGCACACCGCGCAAACGCAATAGGAGACACGCCGTGACTGTCCACAGCGATGAGCCGCTGGCGCGAAGAGCCAACGGAGCCGACGAGGGGGACCGCAAGAAGAACCGGTACCACTTCGACCGGCACACACCCGAATACCGTCTGCAGTTCGAGAAGATCACCGAGGAGATGCAATCCCGGTGTCCGATGGCGTGGACGGACACCTACGACGGGCACTGGGTCGCCGCGGACAGCAAGCATGTATTCGAACTGGCCCGCTGCCCCGCGGTGTCCAACCACCACGACATCACCGGTGAGACACCGTTCCAGGGCATCACGATCCCGAAGGCCAGTCGTGCCACTGTGGTTCGCGGCGGCATCCTGGAGATGGACGAGCCCGAACACAGCGCCTACCGCGGAGCGCTCAACCCGTATCTGTCGCCGGCGGCCATCAAACGCTGGGAGCCGTTCGTCGACGAGATCACCCGCGCGGCACTCGACGAGCACATCGAGTCCGGCCGCATCGATTTCGTCGAGGACCTCGCCAACGTCGTTCCCGCGGTATTCACGCTGGCCATGATGGGCATCGACCTCAAGAAGTGGAACGTCTACAGCGAGCCGACCCACGCCTCGGTCTACACGCCCGAGCACGCTCCCGAGCGGGAGAAGATCAACGAACAGCACCGTGAGATGGGGATCGACCTCATCAACAACATGATGGAGATCCGCGAGAATCCGCGGCCCGGTCTGGTGAATGCGCTGTTGCAGTTGCGCATCGACGGTGAACCGGCCCCCGACATGGAGATCCTCGGCAACCTCGGGCTGATCATCGGTGGCGGTTTCGACACCACCACGGCACTGACCGCGCACGCCCTCGAATGGCTCGGTGAGCACCCCGACGAGCGGGAGCGGCTCAGTCGCGAGCGCGACTCGCTGTTGCACCCGGCAACCGAAGAGTTCCTACGGTTCTTCACCCCGGCGCCCGGCGACGGCCGGACCTTCTCCGAGGACGTCGAGGTCGAAGGCCAGCAGTTCAAGCAGTACGAGCGGCTCTGGCTGTCGTGGGCGATGGCCAACCGCGACCCCTCGGTGTTCGAGAAGCCGAACGAGGTGATCCTCGACCGGAAGGGCAACCGGCACTTCAGTTTCGGTATCGGGGTGCACCGCTGTGTGGGTTCGAACGTAGCGCGGACGGTGTTCAAGTCCATGCTGACCGCCGTGCTGGACCGGATGCCCGACTACGTGTGCGATCCCGAGGGCACGGTTCATTACGACACGATCGGCGTGATCCAGGGCATGCGCAACCTTCCGGCCACCTTCACGCCCAGCAAGCCGCTCGGTCCGGGCCTCGACGAGACGTTGGAGAAGCTTCAGCGCATCTGCGACGAACAGGAACTGGCCAGGCCGATCACCGAGCGCAAGGAAGCCGCCGTCATCACCTGAACCGTGCTCGCGCGCCTCGGCGAGGTGATTTGATAGCACCGGGCTTGTGATGGGAGGAAATCGGTGACCCGATTGAGGATCTTCGTTGCAGTGGCTGCGCTCATGATCGCCGTGAGCCTCGTCGCTCCACAGCGGGCCCAGGCCATGATGCCGCTGGGCAACTATGATCTGCAGACCAACCGCTACACACAAGCGTCGTGGTTCTGGTTCGTCAGTAACTGCTGGCCGGACAAGCAGCCGGACTGCGTCAAAGTCAGCGCCGCTCCACGGCTGAAGTTCTACGCCTACTACGGTGGAGAGGCGCACCTGGCCGACGGCCGCTACACCATGACGGTCGACGTCCCGGACGGCTTGATCTGCCCAGGTCAACGGCTGCCAACTCGCGAAACGTACTCCTGGGATGAGATATCCCTGGTCGGTACCATCGAGTCCCATTACGACGTCGGATGTTTCAACGGGCCACCGGGCATGCAGTTCTGGACGTTCAAACTCCAGCGACTCTGATCGCCTCCTACCAGCCGTAACGCTGCCGAATTCCGTTGAACCGCGCCCACATCTGCCCGATGCGTTCGGCCGGTGTCACGGTCGCGGTGTCCGGCGGTAGCGCGTCGGCGAGATCGCCGCGCTTGACCAGTTGGGTGCGCAGCGCCGCCGGTTCACCCACCAGCATGTGCCGGTAGGTGAGGTTGCCCCGCTCGAAACCCTGGGTGTCGAGCCAGTTGTGGTAGCCGGGATCGTCGTGGGATAGCACGAGGCGCACCTTGCGGTCCGAGTCGACCGCGGTGCGGCTCGGTGTGTAGCTCACCGGGCGATAGAGGTAATCCATGCTGGTGAAGAACGGTCCCATGTTGGTCAGCATCCACAGGCCGTCGTGCGCGTCGAATTCGACGATCAGCGATTCGTCGGGCGCCAGTCGCCAATGCATGTTGACCGCCGCGCGACCGCGTTTCGCGTCGGCACCGGTCACCGTCACGTCGGGAAACCGGTTGGGTTGCTCGGCGTCGACACCGCCGTACGTGAACGGGAATTCCGGCCAGGCGGACATCACCCCGGACAGGAAATCGCCCGCCCATTCGATGGCCGAGATCATCTCTGCGGAACTCGGCACCGGCCTGGGCTCGGCCATGTCGACGCGTTCGATGCGCATCCGGGCCGGGCGCTCCTCCCATCGGTCGAATCCCTGGCGGATGAACAGCTTGCGCGACGCGGGTGTCGTGGGTATCCAGTTGGGTTCTCGCTGCGGTCCGCCGATGTAGACCTCGAAGGTGCCGTCGGGTTGCGTGTTCAGTTGCGCGCCAGATAGATTCGCCTCGGGTACGTCGCCGAACGGCTCGTGGAGCACGCCGGGGCCGTCGGGGCGGGGCCCCTGCACGGTGATGTTGAAAAACGGCGCCGTGCCGCGCTCACCGGTGATTCGGTAGGTTGACGTGCCGTCGATCCAGGCTTGTTCATACACAAAGTCCGCACAGTCACCGCCTAGCTTCCTGGTCGGGTGGGAGAAGGTGTGGATCTGCGGATATCGCGTGTTGCGCGTCTCCAGCGCGAGATCGAACGCCTGCCCGAGGTTCTGGGTGAGGAAGCGAAAACCATCGGATCGATGGATGCCCGATGTGCCGTTGTGATCCTTGAAGACCCGCTCCCCTGCCTGCCTCAGCCGATCGCAGAAGTCGTCCCACGCCGATTTCAGCGCGGCATCGTCCGGGCCGTCTCCGAACGCCATGCGGGCCCCCTAGCCGTCGAGGTCTTCAAGCATCGTCGATACCACGTCACACGCCCGGCGCGCCGCCGCCAAGCGGCCTTCCTCTTCGATGCGCGGACCGATCAGTTCCAAGTCGAAGCCGTGCGCGTACCCAGATTCGAAGACCGACCCGAGGAACGGTGCGATCGGGATGGCCCCGTCGCCGGGTACCGCCCGGGCGGGCAAGGCCCGGTCGCCGAGGACGTAGTCGCTCAACTGGATCGCCACGGTCCGCGGCAGCGCGCGCTGCACCAGCGCGGTCAGGTCCGCCTCCGCCCAGCAGTGGAACAGGTCGATACAGATACCGAGTCCCGTCGCCTCGGCGAGGGTGATCGTGTCGCGCAGGGTATGCGCGATGTGGATGTCGGCGTACAGGCTGGACGCATTCTCGATCGCCAGCGTCAGGCGCGCCTCTTCGGCCACCGGCACGCACGGCGTCACCCCCTCACCGAACCGGTCCGCCGCCTGTTCCCAGGTGAGCTCGCTGCGCCCGCCGGTCAGCATGTACACCGCCCGTGCGCCTAGGCCATGGGCGGCGTCGATCACCCGCAGCAGCGCATCGCTCGACGAGAACAGGTGATACACGGTCTCCACCGAATAGCCCTCGTCGGCAACGATCTTCGGCAATTCCGACTCGCTCAGTTGCGAATCGATCAGGCTGAGGCGCCGCACCCCGAGCGCACGCCAGTGCTCCGCCAGTTCGCGCAGCGGCGTCCCGTAGAACGTCACGCTGTGTACCGACAGCCGCTCGTCGGTCACCTCAGCCCCGGTTCTCGATCGGTACGCCGAAACGTTCTCGGAATGGACGGAATTCATCGTGCAGTGCGTCGAGCTCCTCGCCGATATCGGTGAGCAGCGTGGTGGAGTAGCGGAACTTGCCGTGCCGATCGCCCGGGTTGTCGGCCAGATAGGTGCGCATCGCGGCCTCGGCCTCGGCGGTCAACTCTCGACCACAGAACGCGTAATAGCGGCGCACGGTGCCGACCTGATCGGCGATGAAGTCGATGTAGCGCACGTGCAGGATGCGGGGATCGTCGACCAGCGGATTGGACATGGTGTTGGCGATGCTCTCACGGGTCAGCGCGAGGTGCATTTTCGCGGCGGCGTGCAGGTCGACCGGTCCGACGATGCCCTCGAGGATGTCGGCCATCATCATCGTGCGCGACGCCGCGACCTGTACCGGGTCGCGGTGCAACCACATCACGGTGGCATCGGGATAGGCGTCGAACAGCTCGGCGAGCCGAAACCCGTGAAACCCCTTGAGCACCCAACGTTTGCGCGGCCGGCGGTGCTGGAACTGCTGCAGCATCGCCTTGTGGATGCGGTACTGCGCGGCGGGGTCGGTGGGTAGGCCGCCGACGACGGTCTGCATCGGCACGCGCCACCATGCGGTCGGGGTCAGCACCCGGAAGTCGAAGGCCCAGGTCCGTTCGTCTTCGGGCAACCCGTCGCCCAACATGTCGTTGTACGGGTGGCTGTGCAGCCATTTCGGCAGCTTCGTGTTGATCTCGCGCCAGTCCGCGTCCGCCCGTGCGCGACGCGGATCCTCGCCCTCGACGGTTCCGGGCGGCGGCGACGGATACATCACCTCCCAGAACCGCAGCGCGCGGGAGTCCGCGTCGACCGACATCAGCGCGTGCATCAGTGTGGTGCCCGACCGCGGCTCACCGGTGACAAACATGGGCCGCTCGATGACCTCCTCGGCGACCGGGTGGCGCCCGCGGTCCTCGAAGAACTCCAGACGTGAGGTGAGCAGCCAGTGGCACACTTCGGCGGCACGCCGCCTGCCGTCGTCGTCCATCCCGAGCGCGTTGAGATGATCGACGACCAGCGAGAAGCGTTGCGGCAGCGTCGGATCGCCGTAGTCGGCCAACCCGGTTTCGGTCTCTGCGCGGGCCAGTATCTCCGCCGCCACCAGCGGCGCGCTCACTCGACGCCTCCGCACAGAGCCATCAGCTCGTCCTCGACTTCCCGTACGTTCTGCGCCGACTGGGCGGTGTATCGCACGCCCGCCATGGCGCCGTAATCCATGATCTTGGGTACGCGTAATCCCGCGTCGACGTAGTCCTTGATGACACCGGCGAGCTGTTTCGGCGTGCCGTGCGGGACCATCGCCAGGATCATCTCCGGTTCGACCCGATCGAGGAAGTCGACGATGCGCTCGCGGGTGAGTACCGCCGGATCGATGTCCTGGTATCCGCGCCAGCCCTCCCCCATCGGATGTGCGAAGCCGACCTTGCGCAGCACCTCGGCCGACACCTGCAGCAGGAACGACTTGACCAGCGGCGCCTCGAGGATCTCGGCCAGCGCGGCGTCGTCGCGGCCCACCAGGCACACCTGGATGAAACACGGCGTGATCGCCGACGGGTCCCGGCCGGCCTTCTCCGCGGAAAGCTTGACGACGGCGAGCTTTTCGGCGTAGTCCTCCGGTGACCACGCGCCGGTCGGCCACCATCCGTCGGCGTAGCGACCGACGATGTCGAGCGTGCGCGGGCCGCTGCCGCCGATCCAGATCCGCGGGAAACGTCCGGCGTAGGGTTCGGTGTCGAGCCGGGCGTGGCGCAGCCGGTAGAACCGGCCGTCGAAATCGACTGGGCCGTCGCTCTCCCACAGCAGCCGGATGACCTGCAGCGCCTCCTCGAAGCGGCTGACCGGCGCGGTGAAGTCGAAGCCGTACGGCACCGTGTTCTCGGTCTCTCCGCTGCCGAGGCCGAGGATGAACCGCCCGGCGGCGAGGTGGTCGATGGTCAGCGCGCTCTGCGCAAGCAGCGACGGGTGCCGACGGACCGTGTCGACGACGCTGGTCGCCAGCGGCACGTTCTTCGTCAGCACCGCGGCGGCGGCCGCGACCGCCATGGCGTCCAGGTGACGGTGCGGCGACGGCGAAACCGTTGCCAGGTCGGTGAACTCGGGCGTCCAGATCGAGTCGGGCCAGAAGCTGACCATGTGATCGGGCATCCAGATCGAGTGGTAGCGCCCGCTGTCGAGATCGCCCAGCATCGACAGGTCCAGCGGCAGCGTGGTGCGCAGGTACGCGGCGGGCTGAACCCTCATGCCGAGGTCCTGTTTTCCCGGCGAGCAGACGTAAAACTGCCGCAATCGGCGCGAAAATGGGCAGGTTTGCGTCTGCTCGCGGGGAGAAGTGACGCCCTCATCACGAGCCGCCGCCCGTCTCGGCGAGGAACGACTGGGTGTGGGCGATGCAACCGGTCAGGGTCTTCGGATCGCCGGTGCACAACTGGAACGCCGTCTCGGTGATCAGCGAGATGTCCTCGGTGTCGGTCTTGGCCAGGTCGAGCGCACCGGCGCCCTCGGTGGCGACCGGATTGGTGGGCGCGGCGGCGTTGACGGCAATGCCGTCGTCGTAGAGCTCGGCCGCAAGGCTTTTCGTCAGCCGGTTCAACGCCGCCTTGACCGTGCCGTACACGCCGAAGCCGGCAGTGCGGTCGAACTCCGAGAAGGGCGGCCCGTCGGGGAGGTCGCCGCCCACCGAGGTCACGTTCAGCACCCAACCGCGCCCGCGTTCGCGCATCGCCGGGATGGCCATCTGCGTGAGATGCAGTGGCGCCATGACGTGCATCTCCATCATCAGCAGGACCCGGCGCTCGGGGAATTCGTCGAGTGGCCGCAGGAACGTCACCGCGGCGTTGTTCACCAGGATGTCGGGTGCGCCGATCCGGTCGACCACCTCGCCGAACATTCGGGCGCGCTGCTCGCTGTCGGACAGATCGGCCGCCACCGCGATCGCCGATCCGCCCGCGGTCTCGATTTCCTCGAGCGTCTGGCGCAGTGAGCCTTGGTATTTCGGGTCGGGCTCAAGGGTGCGGGCGGTCAGCGCCACCGTGGCACCTTCGCGCGCCAGCCGCTGCGCGATGGCCTTGCCGAGCCCCCGGCTGCACCCGGTCACCAGGGCGACTTTGCCGTCACACGACACTGTGGGACCTCCTCGCGTCAGCCCCGCGGAATGCCCGCGAGTTTGTCGGCGAACTTGGCTTCGGCGGCTTCGCGTAGCCGCAGCAGATGTTCGGAGGGGAACACGTCCGGGGCCGGCTTGACGTCCTTGAGCAGCAACCGGGCCAGCGTCGCCTTGTGCACCTCGGTCGGGCCGTCGGCCAGCCCGAGCACGAATGACTCCGTCAGGTACTGCACGAACGGCATCTCATGGGAGGTGCCGAGCGACCCGTGCAGTTGCAGCGCTCGCGCCGAAACATCATGCAGCACCTTCTGCATCATCGCCTTGACCGCCGAGATGTCCGCACGCACCGCCTTGTAGTCGTTGTACTGGTCGATCTTCCACGCGGTCTGCAGGGTCATCAGCCGGAACGCCTCGATCTCCATCCAGGAGTCGGCGATCATCTCCTGAACCATCTGCTTGTCGGCCAGCACCGACCCCTGGGTGTAGCGCGACACCGCCCGTTCGGTGAGCATGTCGAAGATCCGCCGCACCAGGCCGACGGTGCGCATGGCGTGGTGGATCCGCCCGCCGCCGAGCCTGGTCTGGGCCACGACGAACGCGCCGCCGCGCGGTCCGAGCATGTGATCGTCGGGTACCCGCACGTTCTCGTAGCGGACATACCCCTCGCGCCCGCCGCCGATCGGTTGATAACCCAACCCGACGTCGCGCAGCACGTTGATGCCGGGGGTGTCGCCGGGCACGACGAACATCGAATAGCGTTGGTACGGAGGCGCGTCGGGGTCGGTCATCGCCATCACGATGATGAACGACGCCATCGAGGCGAACGACGAATACCACTTCTCGCCCTTGATCACCCAGTGGTCGCCGTCGCGGGTGGCGGTGGTCATGAACACCTTCGGATCGGCGCCGCCGTGGGGTTCGGTCATCGAGAAGCAGGACACGATCCGGTTGTCCAGCAGCGGTTCGAGATATCGTTGCTTGAGTTCGGGTGTGCCGTAGTGGGCGAGAATCTCGCTATTACCGGAATCCGGTGCCTGCGAACCGAACACGATCGGCGCACATTCGGACCGGCCGAGGATCTCGTTGAGCAGCGCCAGCTTGACCTGGCCGTAGCCGGGGCCCCCGAGGTGCGCGCCCAGGTGGGTGGCCCACAACCCGCGCTCCTTGACGATCTGCTGCAGCGGCGGGATCAGCGCCTGGCGCACTGGATCGTTGAGATCGTGCGACTCCTTGACGATCAGATCGATGGGTTCGCATTCGTTGCGGACGAAGTCCTCCACCCACGCCAGCTGTTCGGCCCACTCCGGGTCGGTCGAGAAATCCCAGGCCACTGTCCGTCCTTCCGTCCGCTTTCAGCTATCCGACCACTTCCGCCGGCGTTGCGCGGCCTCTTCGGTGGCGTGGCTGAGCACCTGATTGCGGTTCTCCAGCTCCATCGCGGCGTCGAGACCCGAGGCGTCGGTGTTGATCTGCAGCGCCCGCTTCGTCAACTGCACCCCCAGCGGGGACAAATCGGCGATGGTCGCCGCGATCTCGAGCGCGCGCTCGGTCAACCGCTCCGGCGCGACGACCTCGCTGACCAACCCGCGACGGTCGGCCTCCTCGGCGCTGACCGTGCGACCGGTCAACATCCAGTCCGCAGCGACGCTGGTGCCAACGATTCGCGGCAGGTGGTAGCTCATCCCCATCTCGGCGCCCGAGAGCCCGAGCAGGATCGCGGCGTTACCGAAAGTAGCGGCGGTCGAACAGATCCGGATGTCCGATGCCAGGCACAGCGCGAGCCCGGCGCCGACGCACGGCCCGTTCACGGCGGCGACGACTGGTTGCGGCAGCGCCCGAATTGCCTGCGGCAGCGCCGCCATCGCCTCCTGGAACCGCATCCGTTCGATCGCCGGTGCCGACGCCTCGATGGGCGATCCGAAGTTGCGCACATCGATGCCGGCGCAGAACCCCCGCCCCGCGCCGGTCAGCACGACGGCGTTGACCGATGTGTCGGCGGCGATCTCGCCGAGGGTGAGCGACAGTTCGTCGCGCATGACCTCGTTGATCGCGTTGAGCTGCTTGGGCCGGTTCAGTTGCAGGACAACCACGCCCGGGCGGTCACGGTCGACGACCAATGTCTCGGTCATGTCAGACCCGCTCGATGATGGTGGCGGTGCCCATGCCGCCGCCGGTGCACATCGTGACCAGTCCGGTGGTCAGGTCGCGGCGTTCGAGCTCGTCGAGCACGGTGCCGATGAGCATCGCACCCGTCGCCCCGATCGGGTGGCCCAGCGCGATCGCCCCGCCGTTGACGTTGACCCGCTCGGGATCGAGGTCGAGGTCTCGGATGGTCTTCAGCGGCACGGCGGCGAACGCCTCGTTGATCTCCCACAGGTCGATGTCGGCGACGCCCATGCCTGCCTTGTCCAGGCACCGCTGGGCGGCGGGTCCCGGCGCGGTGAGCATGATGACCGGCTCGCTGCCGATCGCGGCGGTGGACCGGATCTTCGCCCGCGCGGCAACGCCGTTCGCGTCGAGCCACCGTTGGGACGCGACGACGGCCGCCGCGGCGCCGTCGACCACACCGGAGGAGTTCCCCGCATGGTGGACGTGGTCGATCGCGGTCAACTCGGGATACCGGGCGAGGCAGAGCTCGTCGAACGTGGCGGACTCACCCTCGACGCGCGCCCCGCCCATCCGCTCGAACGCCGGCGGCAGCTTGGCCAGCTTCTCCATGGTCGTGCCGGGTCGCGGATGTTCGTCGGTATCGAGTGCGACCTCACCCGCGGCATCGGTGACCGCGATGACCGACCGGTCGAAGCGGCCTTCGGCTATCGCTTCGGCGGCACGCCGCTGGCTCTCGACGGCGTACGCGTCGACGTCCTCGCGGCTGAACTTCTCCAGCGACGCGATCAGATCGGCCGAAATGCCCTGCGGAACAGTCGGATGTAATTCCCGGAACGCGGGATTGTCGCCGTCGATCGTCGGCACACCGACGCTGGCCTTCCACCGCGACATCGACTCGACACCGCCCGCGACCACCAGGTCCTGCGCGCCCGCCGCCACTCCGGAGGCTGCGACGGTGATCGCCTGCTGGCCCGACCCGCAGAACCGGTTGAGCGTCATGCCGGGCACGGTCTCCGGCCAGCTGGCGAGCAGCACCGCCAGGCGTGCGATGTCGTCGCCGTGCTCGCCCGCGAGGATTCCGTTGCCCGCGACCACGTCGTCGACGTCGGCCGGGTCGAAACCCGTTCTGGCAGAGAGTGCTTGCAGGCACTGGGCGAACAACGCCTGCGGGTGGATCCCGTGCAGGCCGCCGTCCTGGCGGCCCCGACCCCTCGGCGTGCGTACCGCGTCGACGATCCAGGCGTCCATGTCAGCGCCGCGGCAGCCCGAGGACCTGCGTGGCGATGATGTTGCGCTGGATCTCCGACGTACCACCGGCGATGGTGCCGCCGAAGCTGCGCGCATAGCGCTCGAACCAGCTCGCGAAGTAGTGGTCGAGGTTCATATGCGCGTACGGTCCCGAGGTCGACGGGTGAATCAGCCCGTCGGCGCCGGCGGCGGCCAACGCATTCTCCATGGCCTGACGCTCGGCTTCGGACCCGAACAGTTTGAGCACCGACACCGATGCGGTGTCCATCTCCCCGCGCGCGGCTCGCGACAACGCCGCTGAGCCCATCGCTCGCAACGCCTGGTAGTCCATGATCGTCGTGGCGTACTGGTCGCGCTCGATCTCGGTGCGAGGCCGGAAGTCGGCGATCATATTGTCGATGCGGTCGGCGAAGCCGAGCCACATCATCGTGCGCTCATGCCCGAGCGAACCGTTCGCGACACCCCATCCGCCGTTGAGCGGGCCGACGAGGTTCTCGGCGGGCACCCGTGCGTCGGTGAAAAACACCTCGTTGAAGTCGAGGTTCTCCTCACCGGTCATGTCCGCGAACGGGCGGCACACGACGCCCGGTGTGTCGGTCGGGATGATCAGAACGCTGATGCCCCTGTGCTTGGGCGCATCGGGATCGGTGCGCACGAACGTCAGCAGGAAGTCGGCGTCGTGGGCACCGGACGTCCAGACCTTCTGGCCGTTGACGACGAAGTGGTCGCCTTCCTGAACCGCCCGGGTGCGCAGCGAGGCCAGATCGGAGCCGGCGCTCGGCTCGCTCATTCCGAGCGACGCGGTCATCTCCCCCTTCAGCACCGGCACCGCCCAGCGATGCTTCTGCTCATCGCTACCGAACGAGATCAACGATGCGGCAACGATGTTGACGCCCTGAGGGTTGAAGCTGTGGTAAATCCGCCGGCGGCACAGCTCGTCGAGGTGCACGAACTGTTGCAGCACGGTCGCATTGCGGCCGCCGAACTCCGGCGGCTGCGCAGGCAGCAACCAGCCGTTGTCGAACAACAGCCGCTGCCAGTCGCGCGCCCATTGCGGCATGTGCGACACCGACTTCGGCCGCTCCAGCGTCTGCGACTCGGGCGGCAGATGCTCGTCGAGGAACGCCGAGAACTCGGCACGGAACTGTTCTACGTCGGAATCGAAGGTCAGCTGCATCAGAAGGTCCTGTACTCCGCTGCGATCACCGCGCGATGCTCGGCGGCGCCGCCGAGCAGCAGTTCGCCGGCCTTGGCCCGCTTCAGCGCGAATTGAAGGTCGTTCTCCCACGTGAACCCCATGGCGCCGAACAGTTGCAGCCCATGGCGGAACACGATCGCCTGTGCCTCCCCCGCCGAGGCCTTGGCCATGGCGGCCGCCAGCCGTCGGCGCGAATCGTCCTCGGCGATGGTCAGCGCGGCGAAATAGGCCAGCGCCCTGGCACGTTCGATGGCCACATGCATGTCGACGGCCTTGTGCTGCACGGCCTGGAAGGAACCGATCGCGACACCGAACTGCTGGCGTTGCTTGACGTGCTCGAGCACCAGATCCAGGATGCGCTGGCACGCGCCGACCGTGCTGATGGCTATACCCGTCAGCGCAACGTGGCGGGCGCGTTCGGCGTCGGCAGGGACCCGCACGGTGTCGGGCACGCGGACGTCGACGAACGACACCTCGGCGACGTGCAGGACCGGGTCGAAAATCGGGCTGCGCCGCGAGGTGACCTGGTCGGCGTCGACGATGAAGACGCCGGCGTCGGTGACCACGGCGAACCGCTCGGCGCGGTCACCGTCGAGGACGTGATGCGCCGTGCCGTTGAGCACCCAGCCGTCGGCGACCCGGTGGGCGGCGACACCGTCATACACGGCGGTGCCGGCCTGCTGCGGATCGAATCGATCACAGGCCAGCGGCGCGAACTGCGTCAGCGTGGCCAGAAACGGCGTGGGGTCGGTGGCCCGGCCCAACTCCTCGAGGACGATCGCCAGTTCGACGGCGTTCTCGGCCTCGGCGAGCTCCGTCCACCCGGCGTCGACGTAGGTCTTCCACAGGGGTGCCGGGTCGACCCCGTTCTCGGCGATTCCGCGGATGAGCGACGCGGGGCACTGTTTGGTCACCGCGTCGCGCACGGTCTCCTGCCAGAGTCGCTGATCGGCGTCGAACTCCAGTAACACCAAGCCTCCCGGGCCTCGAAGATGGGCAACGCGTCGCTGCGAGAATAACATTCTCAATTCTAGGTCAAAGCGTTCTCGTGATCTGACTACCGCGTTTCGCTGTCCGCGTGTCATGCAGTTGACCAGCACACACCCTGACCTGCGCAAAAGTAAGCAGTTCGTAGAGAACTAGATTCTTGCGATTGAAGAACAACGCTTTACACTGGGATATGTTCGGCGCTCGCGCAGCGCTCTTCTGCGCCTGCCGACGGCCGGATGACACGGAGGAACAGCCTTGGTGATGCAGATTCAGGACGGGACCCCGTCTGGTATCACGACGCCCGTCATCGATGCCAGCGTGCACATCTTCAGCAAGTCGAACAAGGACTTCCGCAGCTTCCTTCGCGAGCCGTTCAAGAGCCGCGGATTCCCCGACTACGAGATGGACTGGTACGGCGCCCCGGGCGGCGAATACGCCCCCGGCACCGACGGCGACCGCCGCTACCCCGGCTCGGACCCCGAGTTCGTCGGGCAGCAGCTGTTCGACGAGCGCGGCGTCGACGTCGCAATCCTGCATCCGATGACCCGCGGCATCATGCCGGACCGCCATCTGGGCACCGCGATCGCAGCGGCGCACAACGAGATGATGGTGACCCGCTGGCTCGAGGACAACCCGTACGCCGACCGGTTCCGTGGGACCATCCGAATCAACCCCGATGACATCCCCGGCTCCTTGCGTGAGATCGCGAAGTACGCCGACCATCCCCGGGTGGTGCAGATCGGCGTGCCGCTGCAGTCCCGCGAGCTGTACGGAAAGCCGCAGTTCTGGCCCCTGTGGGAGGCCGCCAACGAGGCGAACCTGCCTGTTGCGGTGCACATCGAGGTAGGTGCGGGGATCCAGTTCGCGCCGACGCCGTCCGGCGTGCCGAGGACGTACGAGAACTACGTCAGCTTTATGGCGCTGAACTACCTGTATCACCTGATGAACCTCATCGTCGAAGGGGTATTCGAACGGATGCCCACGCTGAAGTTCGTCTGGGCCGACGGTGCGGCCGACCTGCTGACCCCGTTCATCTGGCGGATGGACTGCTTCGGGCGCCCGCATCTGGAGCAGACGCCGTGGGCGCCGCGGATGCCCAGCGACTATCTGCCCGGTCACACGTACTTCGTGCAAGGTGCGATGGATGGGCCCGGCGATGTGGACTACGCCGGTGAGTGGTTGAGCTTCACCGGCAAAGAGGACATGGTGATGTACGGGTCGAGTTATCCGCACTGGCAGCTCAACGAACTGACAGTGCCCGCCGCGTACACCGACGAGCAGCGCGAGAAACTGTGCTGGCGCAATGCCGCCGAGCTCTACGGCATCGACGTCGGGGCCGGGGTCGGCGCACAGTGATCAGGGCCGGCAAGCTTTCGAAAGGCAGGAGACCACGATGACGGTGACAGTGACAGAGCGGAAGCCGGCGGCCGAGCGCGTCGCGGTGCGCTGCGTCGACTCCGACGTCCATCCGACGCCCCGAGCCGGCGAGTTGACGCCATACATCCCGGAACCGTGGCGCAGCAAGTACTTCCTGACCCGGCGAATCGGCGACCAGATCTACTACGACGCGCCGGACTACGCGCACGCCTACGCCATGCGGGTCGATACGTTCCCGTCGGACGGCAACTTCGCGGGCAGTGATCCGGATCTGGCGTTCAAGCAGCTGATCATGGAGGCGGGCGCCGACATCGCCATCCTCGAGCCCGCCGCGTATCCGGCCCGCTTCCCCGAGGTCAACCACGCGATGAGCGTCGCGCTCAACGACTGGCAGGCCAACCACTGGCTGGACAGCAAGAACAACTGGCACGAGCGGTGGCGCGGATCGATCTGCGTGGCCATCGAGGCGCCGGAGGATTCGGCTCGCGAGATCGAGCGCTGGGCGGGCCATCCCTACATGGGCCAGATCCTGATCAAGGCCGAGCCCCGCCCGGCGTGGGGTGACCCGAAGTACAACCCGATCTGGGAGGCGGCGACCAAGAACGACATCACGGTCAGCTGTCACCTGTCGCGAAGCCACCACGAGGAGCTGCCGATCCCACCGGTCGGATTCCCCAGCTACAACCACGATTTCATGGTCACCTACTCGCTGCTGGCGGCGAACCAGGTGATGAGCATGATCTTCGACGGCCTCTTCGATCGGTTCCCGACATTGCGAATCGTATTGGTGGAGCACGCTTTCACATGGATCCTGCCGTTGATGTGGCGGATGGACGCCATCTACGAGGCCCGCAAGTCGTGGGTGGACATCAAGCGCAAACCGTCCGAGTACGTCAAGGACCACATCAAGTTCACCACCCAGCCGTTGGATTACCCCGAGGACAAGACGGAACTCTCGCGTGCGTTCGAGTGGATGGAGTGCGAGAAGATCCTGCTGTACTCGTCGGACTACCCGCACTGGACGTTTGACGACCCGCGCTGGCTGGTCAAGCATCTGCCCGAGCACGCCCGAGAAGCGGTGATGTTCCGCAACGGCATCGCGACCTACCACCTTCCCGACACGGTTCCGGCCCTCGAGGGCCAGGTGCGGGTGTTCTGAGTAGATGAGCACGGAGAGCACGAGCGAAGCGAGCAGAGAAATAACCGAAGAGCAAAAGACGCCCCGCCTGGCCCAGGGGCGTGAACACGTGGTGGCCACGGTCGACGAAATCCCGCCGGGTAAGCATAAACTCGTGCCGATCGGACGCCACGGCGTCGGGGTGTACAACGTCAACGGCACGTTCTACGCGATCGCCAACTACTGCCCGCACGAGGGTGGGCCTCTGTGCTCCGGGCGGGCCCGCGGCCGCACGATCGTCGACGAAAGCGTCCCCGGTGACTCGGTGATGGTTCGCGATATGGAGTACATCTACTGCCCGTGGCACCAGTGGGGTTTCGAACTGGCCACCGGCACGACGGCGGTCAAGCCGGAGTGGTCGATCCGGACCTACCCCGTACGGGTGGTCGGCAACGAGGTGTTGGTGCAGGCATGAGCGCGCCGGAGAAGCTCGGCCCCAAGCTCAAGCGGGGCGAGAAGACGATGGAGATCAACGGCGGCGACGTCGTCTACGAGATCCTCGGCAAGGAAGGCGATTTCATCGCGTTGACGCCGGGCGGGCGGTTCAGCAAGGACATCGACGGCCTTCGACCGCTGGCACAGGAACTCGTCAAGGGCGGATACCGGGTCCTGCTGTGGGACCGGCCGAACTGCGGCAAGTCCGACGTGCAGTTCTACGGCCAGAGCGAATCGCATATGCGCGCCGAGACGCTGCACGCGTTGATCACCGGGCTCGACATCGGTCCGTGCATCATCGCCGGCGGATCCGGTGGTGCCCGCGACTCGATGCTGACCACCATGCTGTACCCGGAGATCGCGCGAAAGCTGGTGGTGTGGAACATCGTCGGCGGCGTCTACGGCTCATTCGTGCTGGGCTCGTACTACATCGTGCCCAGCATCCTGGCCGTGCGCGGTGCGGGGATGAAGGCGGTCGCCGCGGTCGACGAGTGGAAGCAGCGCATCGAGGAGAATCCCGCCAACCGCGAACGGATCCTCAGCCAGGACCCCGACGCGTTCCTCAAGCTGATGCTGCGTTGGCTCAACGCGTTCGTGCCGAAACCCGGCCAGACCATCCCCGGTGTCGAGGACGAGATGTTCGACAACATCAATGTCCCGACGCTGATCATCCGCGGTGGTGAGAACGATCTGGACCACCCGAAGCGAACCTCGCTGGAGGTCAGCTGCCTGATCAAGGGTTCGCAACTGATCGATCCACCCTGGCCCGAGGACGCGTGGGAGCGCGCCGGCGAGGCACGCGCTTCCGGGAAGATCAAGCGGTTCAACATGTTCGATACGTGGGTGCAGGCCGCGCCCGCGATCCTGAAGTTCCTGGACAGTTGATGGACGGCTCCCCGGCGATCGCGTGGTCCCTCGCTCCGGCTCAGGTGATGCGGATGTGGACCTCGCAGTTGAGCGAGGCCTCCAGCGCGGTGTGGACCCGGCTCTCGGGCACGCGTTCGAGGTCGGCTCTGCGCAGCGTCACGTACACCACGTCCCAGCCGTCGTCGCCGGATTTGCGTTCGATCTCGCCGGTGAGCCCGAGGCCGGCCAGCACGCCGTGGGCGTCGTCGTCGGTGCCGCGGCTGATGAACGTCACCACTCCGGGCACGGGCGTGGTGCCGAATGCCTTCCTGCACAGCTCGATCGCGACGCGACGGAGTTCGTCGGGATCGTCCCCGGCGATCAACAACTCGACCTCGCGGCGTTGCGCCGGCATCGCGGGCAGGTTGTTGGCCACCACCTCGATCCCGTGGGTGGCCGCAGACTCGCGGAGCCGAGCCATGCCGTCCTCGAGCTGGGCAGGCGCGAGCTCGCCCGCCTTGTCGACACCGACGCGCACGACCGCAGTCCTCATGTCCGTCAGCCTATCCGCGGGCCGGAAGGACCAGCCATGACCTCTACCGCCACCGAACTCGCGGTGACCGCCTGGCCGGATTGCGCACCGCGGCTGTTACGCCCGTCGGAGGCCGGCAGCGAGGACTATGCCGAGTACACCGGCACGGGCGGCTACCGCCCGTTGATCGACGCCGATGCGCTGCTGGAACAGGTCGACCTGTCGGGTCTGCTGGGCCGTGGCGGCGCCGCGTTCCCGATCGGCACCAAGCTGCGCACCGTGCACAACGCCAACCGGCGCGGCTCGGAAACCGTCGTCGTGGCCAACGGCGAGGAGGGTGAACCCGCCTCGGTCAAGGATCGTTGGCTGCTGCGCAACCGGCCCCATCTCGTGCTCGACGGTCTGCGCCTGGCGACGGCTGTCGCCGCTGCCCGACGGGCTTACGTCTACGTCTCCGACGACCAGGCGGCGACCGCTGTCAGCGCAGCGTTGAGCGAGGTACCTGCGGAGGCCTTCGGCGGCACCGAGATCACCCTCGTCACAGTCGAACCCGGCTACGTCGCAGGCGAGGAGACCGCCGCGGTCCGGCGCATCAACGGCGGCCCCGCCAAACCCACCGACAAACCCCCGCGCCCCTTCGAGGAGGGCGTCGACGGGCTGCCGACGATGGTCAGCAACGTCGAGACGCTGGCCAACCTGCCCTACATCCACGAACACGGCGCCGAGAAGTTCCGGTCGGTCGGCACGCCGATGTCGCCCGGTACGTTCCTGGCGACCATCACCGGCGGCGGCCGTCCTGCGGCGCTGTACGAAATTCCGCATGGCGCAGCATTTTCCGAACTCCTGCAGGTACATGGGCTGACCAAGGAGGCGGTGACGGGCGTCTTGATGGGTGGCTACTTCGCGGGGTTGGTCAACACCGACATCCTCGATGCGACGCTCGATCACGAGTCGGTCCGACGGCTCGGCAGCGGTCTCGGGTGTGGGGCGATCTCGATCCTCACCGACGACTGCCCCGTCGCGGTGGCCGCGGCGGTGATGTCGTACTTCGACCGGGAGAACGCCGGCCAGTGCGGGTCCTGCTTCAACGGCACGGCCGCGATGGCCGCGGTGACCTCGGCGCTGCGCGACGGTGTGGCCACCCAGGAGGACGTCACCCGGCTCGAACGCTGGTCGGTGGTGCTTCGCGGTCGCGGCGCCTGCGGCACCCTCGATGGCGCCACCAGCGTCGCGGCGAGCCTGCTGCGGCAATTCCCCCAGGTGGTGGCTCGCCACCTCGCCAACGACTGCGCGGCCTGTAGCACCGGCGCGTTCGCCGCCGTGCGACCTTACGAAGTGGAGGCAGTGGCTCGATCATGAGTGACGGCTTGCGAATCCGGCTCGACCGGACGCTGTGTGACGGCTTCGGGATCTGCGCCAAACACGCCCCCGAGTACTTCTCGCTCGACGACTGGGGTTACGCGTCCCTGATCGGCGATGGAACGGTCCCCGAGAAGGACAGGGACGCGGTGATGCGCGCGCTGCTGGACTGCCCGGTGCACGCGATCATCTACATGGGCGAACACCGGCCGTCCGGCGACAACGCCGTGCACCAGGAGGCGCATGAGGTACCCGAGCCCGATCCCAATACCGATGGCAGCGAGGCGATCTCGGGATTCGTGCGGTGACCAGACCACTACCTGAGCTGACGGTACTCAACGAGTTCTTCTGGACCGCCGGCGCCGACGGCGTGCTGCGCATCCAGGAATGCCGCGACTGTGAATCGCTGATCCACCCGCCGCAACCGGTGTGTCGCTATTGCCGGGGACGCAACATGGGCGTCCGTGACGTCTCCGGTAAGGCGACGCTGTCGGCGTTCACCGTCAACCACCGGTTCGGCTTTCCGGACCTGCCGCCGCCCTATGTGGTGGCACAGGTGGCCATCGTGGAGGATCCGCGAGTTCGGTTGACCACCAACATCGTTGACTGCGACTCCGACGACCTGAAGCTCGGCCAGTTCGTCGAGGTCACCTTTCAGCAGATCGACGACGTCTGGCTGCCGGTCTTCAAACCCGGCGCCGACGGGCAAAGCGGTCCGGTGGCCGAAGACGAGATCGCGCCGCAGGACTTCGGTCGTCACGTGAGTCAACCGCTGACCCGTCAGCGGTTCGAGGAGCACTCGGCGATCACCGGCATCGGGGCCTCGCGGCTGGGCCGCCGGCTGATGGTGCCGCCGCTGTCGCTGACCATCGAAGCGTGCGAGGCCGCGGTCGCTGATGCGGGGTTGACGTTCGACGACATCGACGGGTTGTCAACCTACCCCGGGTTGGATGTCGCGGGCATGGGCGAAGGCGGCGTGGCCGCACTCGAGGGCGCCCTCGGCCTGCGTCCGGTGTGGATCAACGGCGGCATGGACACGTTCGGCCCCGGCGGCTCGGTCATCGCCGCGATGATGGCCGTCGCCACCGGTATGGCCCGTCACGTGCTGTGCTTCCGCACGTTGTGGGAGGCGACGTTCCAGCAGCTGATGAAGGAGGGCAAGGCATCACCGCCGGGTGGCGCCCGAACGTCGAGCTGGCAGATGCCCTTCGGCGCGATGTCGGCAGCGCACACGCTGGCGCTGAACGCTCAGCGCCACTTCGAGCGCTACGGCACTACCCGTGAGACGCTCGGCTGGATCGCGCTGAACCAGCGGGCGAACGCGGCGCTGAACCCCACCGCCATCTACCGCGATCCCATGACGATGGACGACTACCTGAACGCGCGGATGATCACCACACCGTTCGGCCTGTACGACTGCGACGTCCCATGCGATGGCGCCGTCGCGGTCATCGTCTCCGCAGTCGAGACCGCCAAAGACATGCCGCACAAGCCGGTGTTGTTCGAGGCCGTCGGCACGCAGATCGTCGAACGCACCGACTGGGACCAGAGCACGCTGACCTACGAACCCCAGGTGCTCGGTCAGGCGGCACACCTGTGGACCCGAACGTCGTTGCGACCCAAAGACGTCGACGTCGCCGAGTTGTACGACGGCTTCTCGTTCAACTGCCTGTCGTGGTTGGAGGCCCTCGGGTTCTGCGGGATCGGCGAGGCCAAGGACTTCCTCGACGGCGGCAAGGCCATCGCCCGCGACGGGTTGATTCCGCTGAACACCCACGGCGGTCAGCTGTCGCATGGCCGCACGCACGGGATGGGCCTGATCCACGAGGCGGTCAGCCAGTTGCGCGGCGACGCGGGCGAGCGGCAGGTCAAAGAGGCCAAGGTCGCGGTGGTCAGCAGCGGCGGCCTCACCCCGAGCGGGGCCATTCTGATGCGGACGGACGGGTGAGCACCGCCGCGCGACCCCGCGTCGTCCTCGTCGACGGCGTTCCCATGTCGGGCCTCATCGCCGAGGCTGACGACCCGAGGGCCGTCGTCGTCGCGTTTCATGGCGGGGCCAGCACGGCAGCGTATTTCGACTGCCCGGGCCATCCCCAGCTGTCGTTGCTGCGCACCGGCCCGAGCCGAGGGATCACCGTGGTGGCGTTGGATCGCCCCGGGTACGGCAGTTCGGCGCCGTATCCGGATGCGATGCACGAGCCCGACCAGCGGGTCGCGCTCGCCTTCGGGGCCGTCGACAAGGTGCTCGGTCAAAGTCCCCGTGGCGCAGGGTTGTTTTTGCTCGGCCACTCCGCGGGCTGCGAGCTTGCGGTGCGCATGGCCGCTAGTGACCGGGCCGCAGAGGCCCGCGTGCTCGGTCTCGGCCTCGCAGGGACCGGTCTGCGGTACGCGGACGCCGCCGCCGAGATCCTCAAGACGACGACGGCCACCCGCCGGCCGGTGGGACTGCGCGAACTGCTGTGGGAGCCCGCGGATGCATATCCACCCGAGGTGCTCTCCGGCATCACGAACTCGTCGACGGGCGCGCCGTACGAGTCGGACGTGACGAAAAACTGGCCGCGGCGGGACTTCCCGGCGCTGGCGGCCCGGGTCGAGGTGCCGGTGCAGTTCACCGTCGCCGAACACGAGCGGGTGTGGCGAACCGACCCCGAGGCGCTGGCCGACGTCGCGGCGGCGTTCACCGCGTCGCCCCGCTTCGTACTCAACGAACAGGCCGGCGCCGGTCACAACCTGTCGCTGTCGTTCGCGGCCGCGGAGTACCACGACCGCGTGCTGACGTTCGCCGCGGATTGCGTCGAAATTCAGGAGGCCGAGCAGAAAGTGGAGGCGGATTGATGCGCGTCGGATTCATCGGGCTGGGCAGCCAGGGCGGGCCGATGGCCCGCCGGATCGTCGAAGGCGGTTTCGAGACCACACTGTGGGCTCGACGGACGGCCAGCCTCGAACCGTACGCAGGCACGGCCGCCAAGACCGCGGGCACGCCTGCGGAGTTGGCCGCGGCCAGCGATCTGGTCTGCCTCTGTGTGGTCGGCGACGACGACGTGCACGAGGTGCTCAACGGTGAGTCCGGTGTGCTCGCCGGCCTGGCCTCCGGCGGCGTCATCGCCATTCACAGCACCGTGCACCCCGACACGTGTAAGGAGATCGCCGAAGTCGCTGCCAAACAGGGCCTTTCGGTCATCGATGCACCGGTCAGCGGTGGCGGGCCCGCCGTCGAGGAAGGCAAACTGCTGGTGATGGTGGGCGGCGAGGAGGATGTGGTCGAACGCTGCCGCCCGGTGTTCGCGACCTACGCCGATCCGATCGTGCACCTCGGCCCGCTGGGCAGCGGGCAGGTCACCAAGATCCTCAACAACCTGCTGTTCACCGCCAACCTGGGCAGTGCACTGAGCACACTCGATCTCGGTGAGTCGCTGGGCATTCCGCGTGTGCGCCTGGCCGAGGTGCTCAACGGCGGCTCGGCCACCAGCAAGGCGCTGGGCAGCATTGCGGTGTTCGGCGGCACGGTCGAGGGACTCGCACCGATCGCAGGCGCGTTGCTGCAGAAGGACGTTCGGCATGCGGCCAGCATCGCGGCCACCGCGTCGGTGCCGGAGGGTTCGGTGTTCACGGTGGCCGATACGGCGCTGGAGAACATGGATCACCCGCGGTGACGCGAGTCGGCTTCGTCGGGGCGGGGCGCATGGGCGCGCCGATGGTGCGTCGCCTCGTGGAGTCCGGGCACCAGGTGCGCGCGCTCGCCAGAACCGATGACAAGAGCGCAGCGATCCGTGACATCGGCGCAGAACCCGTCGCCCGTGTTACCGATGTCGCCGACGATGCCGACGTCGTCGTCGTCTGTGTGTTCACCGACGAACAGGTTCGGCAGGTGTGCCTGACCGACGGTTTGGCGGCGGTCATTCGCCCTGGGGGCGCGCTGCTGATCCATACGACCGGCAGCCCGGCCACCGCGCGCATGCTGGCGGCCGATTTCCCGGACATCGATGTGGTCGACGCGCCGGTCAGCGGCGGCCCGCACAACATCGCGGCCGGTGAGGTGACCCTGTTCGTCGGCGGCGCCGACCAGGCGGTCGCCAAGGTGCGTCCGGTGTTGGCAAGCTACGGCGACCCGATCCTGCACGTCGGCGAACTCGGCGCGGGTCAGGCCGTCAAGCTGGTCAACAACAGCCTGTTCGCGGCCCAGATCGGGCTGCTGCAGATCGCCGTGGACCTCGGCGCCCGGCTCGGCGTTGCCGAGGGCGACCTGCTCGAGTCGCTCACCCACGGCAGCGGATCCAGCCGGGTCGGCGAGTTCATCGCCGGGCGCGGCTCGGTCAGAGGGTTCGTCACCGACGTCGGCGAGTTCATCGGCAAGGACGTCGCCGTCGTGCGACAGACCGCGAGTGAACTGGGCAGCGACCTCGGTCTGCTGGACGAGGTCATAAATGCAGGAATCCGGCCATAAACAGCGGCGATTCCCCTTACCAGGAGGCATCCGGTGAGGCATACTAGAGGCGTTACATTATTGCGCCCTCGCGTAACGGAAGCGGTCGTCAGCCCGCCGCGAAAGAGGAGACCATGACCAAGCCCAAGCTCGTGTTCGACCCCGTGTCGCAGGAGTTCTTCGACAACCCGTACGAGATCTACCAACGGATGCGGGACGAAGCGCCGATCTACTACGACGAGGAAGAAGACTTCTACGCGCTGACCCGGCACGCCGACGTCGCCGCGGCGCTCAAGGACCACGAGTCGTTCTCCTCGTCTCGCGGGTGCGACCTGGCCATGGTCCGCAGCGAAGAGGGCCCGCACAAGTCGATCATCTTCATGGATCCGCCCGAGCACCGCCACATGCGCAGCCTGCTCAACAAGGCGTTCACGCCGCGAGCCATCCAGTCGCAGCGCGAGACCATCACCGAACTCGTCGAGCAGTACCTCGCACAGGTCAATCCCGACAATTTCGATGTCGTACAGGATTTCTCGGGTCCGTTCCCGGTCGAGGTGATCACCCGGATGGCCGGGGTGCCTGAGGAGTTCCGTCAACAGGTCCGGCGCTGGATCGACAAGGGTCTCGAGCGCAAACCCGGCCAGTTGGAGCTCTCCGAAGAGAACATGCAGGCCAACATCGACTCGGGCGTGTACTACTACGGGCTGGTGCAGGAGCGGCGGCAGAACCCGCAGGAGGACATGATCGGCCGCCTGATCGCCGCGGAGATTCCCGGCGAGAACGGTGAGATGCGCAAACTCGACGATCTGGAGATCACCGGGTTCCTCGCGCTGCTGGGCGGGGCCGGTGCCGAGACGGTCACCAAGCTCGTCGGCAGCGCGGTGGTGGAGTTCGCCCGTCATCCGGAGCAGTGGCAGATGCTGCTCGACGACCGCAGCCTCGTCCCCGCCGCCGTCGAGGAGCTGCTGCGCTACGTCGGCCCGGTGCAGTACAACGTGCGCTACACGCTCAAAGAGGCCGAGGTGCCCAGCGGCACCATCCCGGCGCACAAGCCGGTGTTCCTGATGAAGGCGGCCGCCAACCGCGACCCGCGTGCCTTCGACAACGCCGAGACGTTCGACATCACCCGGGATCGCACGCAGTCGCCGAATCTCGGTCTCGGCTACGGCATCCACAGCTGCCTGGGCGCCGCGCTGGCCCGGCTGGAGACCACGATCGCGCTCGAGCACCTGCTCGATTTCATGCCGCGCTACGAGGTCGACTTCGACGGCCTGGAGCGCGTGCACATGCAGAACGTGGCCGGATACCACAACGTCCCCGTGAGAGTGCTCAAGTGACCCAGCGAGAAGCGGAGGGGGATCGCATATGACGCAGAAGATCATCGTCGACTTCGGGCTCTGCGAGAGTAACGGGGTGTGCATGGGCATCATCCCCGAGGTGTTCGATCTCGACGACCAGGACTACCTGCACGTCCTGCAGGAAGAAGTGACGCCGGAGAACGAGCAGCAGGTCCGAGAAGCCGTGCGCCAGTGCCCACGTCAGGCGATCTCGATCGAAGACGCATGACGACGTCGAAAGTCGTCTTCGATCCGTTTTCGCAGGAATACTTCGACGGGCCGTGGGAGATCTACCGCCGCCTGCGGGAGGAAGCGCCGGTCTACTACAGCGAGGAGCACGACTTCTACGCGCTGTCGCGCCATGAGGACGTCGCGGCGGCGTACAAGGATTTCGCCACCTACTCCTCGGCCTACGGCCTGGATCTGTCGACGATACGGGCCGATGAACCGATCGTCGCCAAGATGATCATCCTGATGGATCCGCCCGAGCACCGTCACATGCGCAGCCTGGTGAACAAGGTGTTCACGCCTCGTGCGATCGAGGCGATGCGACCGATGGTGACCGACACCATCGACCGCTACATCGCCAAGGCCGACCCCAAGCACTTCGACATCGTCGCCGACTTCTCGGCGTTCTTCCCGGTCGAGGTGATCACCCAGATGCTCGGTGTGCCAGAGCAACACCGCCAGCAGGTCCGGGAGTGGGTGGACACATCGCTGCACCGTGAGCCCGGCCAGGTCGACATGTCCGAGGAGGGCATGCAGGCCATCGCCGAGGCCATGGGGCTGTACTACCAGTTGATCCAGGAGCGTCGGGCCCACCCGCAGGACGACATGTTCAGCCGCCTGATCGCCGCGGAGATCACCCGCGAGGACGGCCAGAAGGAGTCGCTCGACGACTTCGAGATTGCGGGATTCGCAACGCTTCTCGGAGGGGCCGGCGCCGAGACGGTGACCAAGCTGGTGGGCAACGCGGCGGTGACCTTCGCACGCCATCCCGAGCAATGGCAGAAGCTGCTCGACGACCGCAGCAAGATTCCCGCCGCGGTGGAGGAACTGTTGCGGTACGAACCGCCGGTGCACTACAACGTGCGGCGGTCGATGCGCGAGGTCACCCTGCACGGTGTGACGATCCCCGAGGGCAAGCCGGTGTTCCTGTTGCAGGCCTCCGCACACCGCGATCCGGAGGCCTTCACCGATCCCGACACGTTCGACATCGACCGCAACCGCACCGAGGCGCAGAATCTCGGCTTCGGGTACGGCATACACAGCTGCCTGGGGGCGGCCTTGGCGCGGATGGAGACGGCGGTTGCGCTGGAGCGGCTGCTCGACCTGATCCCCCACTACGAGGTGCTGTGGGATGACTGCCGGCGGGTGGCGATGCAGAATGTCGCGGGATGGTCGCACGTCCCAGTACGAGTAACGGACTGATGCGATTCGTCTTCGTGCACGGCGGTTTTCACGCCGCGTGGTGCTGGGAGCGCACAATCGACGAGTTGACGGGATTGGGCCACGAGGCGGTCGCGGTGGACCTACCCGGTCACGGCACACGAGTCGGCGAGGAGTCGACGCTGGCGAACCGCCGCGACGCCATCGTCGCGGCGCTGCGGGCCGGCTCGGACAAGAGCGTGCTGGTCGGCCACTCCGGCGGCGGCTTCGACGCCACGCTAGCCGCCGACGCCGCACCCGAACTGGTCGCTCACATCATCTATCTCGCGGCGGCGCTCCCCCGCGAAGGTCGCACCTATCCGGAGGCCATGGCGATGCGTGACGACGCCGAGGAACTCGGTGACGACTTCGACGCCGATGTCGGAGAGATGTTGGGCTACTTGACGTTCGACGATGACGGTGCGATGTGGTTCGCCGACTTCGAGGGTGCGTGGAAGTACTTCTACCACGACTGCGACGAGTCCACCGCGCGCTGGGCGTTCGAGCGGCTGGGCCCCGAACGGTTCGGCGACACCACCGTGACTCCGGTGTCCGTCCCGCGGTTCTGGGAAGCCGACCTCCCCCGCAGTTTCATTCGCTGCCTGCAGGATCAGTCGATGCCGCGCTGGCTCGCCGACACGGTGACGCGTCGGCTCGGCGTCGAGCAGCTGACCATCGACAGGTCGCACTCGCCGTTTCTGTCCCGGCCGCGCGAGTTGGCCGAGCTACTGGTGCATGCCACCGCGACGAAGCCGACCGGCCCCCTGCGCCCGCACTAGTCCCCTTTTTTCGCGAGCAGACGTAAAACTGCCCGAAATTCGCGGAAAAGCGGCAGGTTCGCGTCTGCTCGCGAAGGAAGTTATCCACAGGCGTACGCACTAACGTCGCTCTGACCCCGCGAGCCGTTCGATGATCGACTGGTGCGCTTGGACGATGTGTTCGCCGCGAATGACGGTTTGGCGACGACCCGCCAACTACTCGACGTGATGTCGTACCGCACGCTCGCCAGACGCGTCAGGGACGGAAGGGTGATCCGCGTGTGGCACGGCGTGTACGCCCAACATCCGCCGACGACACTCGACCGCCTCGCGGCCCTCGACGTCATCTCCGGTAAGAGAATCGTCGCGTGCCTGCACACCGCCGCTGAGCTTTACGGCTTCAACACCGAGAACGACAGTCGCATCCACATCCTCGATCCCGGTGTGCGGATGCGGCCCTCAGAGGCGCTGGCGGTCCATCAGCGAATCGGCGCTCCGCTCAAGCGCATACACGGACGACTAGCCACTGCCCCGGCCTGGACGGCAGTCGAGCTAGCCCGAACCGTCCGGCGCCCCCGTGCGCTGGCAGTTCTCGACTCCGTCCTGCACGCCGAATGTTGCACGCGCGCCGAACTCCACGCGGCGATTGCCGAACAGCGAGGTCGTCGCGGAATCGTCAAGGTCCGAGACGTCTACGACTATGTCGACGCACGAGCGGAGTCACCGCTGGAGAGTGAAACGCGGCTCGTCTTCATCGACGCCGGCCTGCCTCGACCGGAGCTGCAGTACGAGATCGTCGACAAGAGCGGGCGACTCTGGCGCGTCGACTTCGCCTGGCCGACCGACAAAGTGGCCGCCGAGTACGAAAGCATGCAGTGGCATGCAACGCCGGAAGCGCTCAAGCACGACCGGATGAAGGTCGCGCGATTGCAGGAATGCGGTTGGACGACCATTCCGATCGTCATCGACGACCTACACCGACCGTCAGAACTCGCGCGGCGGGTCGCGACCCTGCTGGACCGCAGTCGCTCGGTCGCGTGAGCAGACGTATAACTGCCCAAAAAATCGCGAAAAGGCGGCAGGTTTACGTCTGCTCGCGGAAGAGGGGTTTAGCCCAGGCCGTGCAGGATGACGCCGTTGCAGTCGGCGGCGGCCTGACGCAGCTTCGCGGCGGCCTGGTACTCGTCGGAGTAATACCAAGCCTTGGCCGCCTCTTCGGACTCGAACTCGAGCAGCACGGTCTGCGTGCCGTGCCACGTGCCCTCGATCACCTCGGCCTTCTGGTCGAACGCCAGCAGGTTCGCGCTGGCCATCGTCTGGCTGGCCACCTTGCCGTACTCCGCCATCCCCTCGGGATCCTTGACGTCCTCGGTGATGAGGATGTACGCCTTCGCCATTCGAGTCTCCTTCTTTGTCAGTCGATTTCGCGAATTGCGCGCTCGGGGCAGTTAGCGATCGCGTCGCGCGCCGCCGATTCCAGTTCGGTCGGCACCTCTTCGGGGTTCGCGACCGCCCAGCCGTCGTCGTTGAGCTCGAACACCTCGGGGCACAACGTCAGGCACATCCCGTGGCCCGCACAGCGGTCTTCGTCGACGGTGACCTTCATCGGGCATCACCCGAAATAACGTCGAACTCCAGATGCAGCTCGGTCAACCCGCGCAGGATGTAGGTCGGAATGTAGTTGTAGCGACGCTCCCCCGGCGGACCGTGCTGGGCCTCGCTGATGCGAATGTCGGTGGTGCGGTCCAACAGTCGCTCCAGTCCGACCCGCGTCTCCGCCCGCGCCAACGGCGCTCCCGGGCAGCTGTGGATACCGCGCCCGAACGCCAGATGCTGGCGGGCGTTCTTGCGCTCGGGGTCGAACGTGTCCGGATCCTCGAACCGACGCGGATCGCGGTTCGCGGCACCGTTGATCACCATGACCGTGCATCCGGCGGCGAGTTGTTGGTCGCCGACGGTCGTGGGCACCCGCGACAGCCGAAAGTCACCCTTGACCGGGCTCTCGATGCGTAGGCACTCCTCGATGAAGTTCGGGAGCAGGCTGCGGTCGTCGCGCAGCTGTCGCTGAATGTCCGGCCGGTCCCCGAGCACCTTCAACGCGGTCGACAGCAGTCGCACCGTGGTCTCCTGGCCGGCCGAGAAGACATTGGTGGCCACTCGCACGACGTCACCCACCTCTGGTGTCGTGCCGTCCGGGAACGACGCGGTGGCCAGCCCCGTCAACACGTCGTCGCGCGGCTCACGCCTGCGGTCCTCGACGTACTCGGCGAACACGTCGTAGAGGTACTCCAGCGGCGTCTTGGCCAACGTCTTGTCGGCATTGCCCAGACCGCTGCCGTGCGTGCCGCGGGCGAGCCGCTCGAGCAACTCCGGGCGGTCCTCCTCGGGGACGCCGAGCAGGTCGGCGATCACCCGCAGCGTGAACGGCGCGGCGAAGCCGGTGATGAACTCGCCCTGTCCCGGCGCGAGGAAGTCGTCGAGGATGTCGTCGGCGAGCTGCCACATCGCGTCCTCGTTCTCCTTGAGGCGCTTCGGCGTGATCAGCCGCATCAGCAGGGCCCGGTGGTTGGTGTGCGTCGGCGGGTCGAGCGTCGGCAGCTGATCGCTGAACGGGATCTCGTCGCGATGCTCCTTGATGATCTCGGTGACGTCGTCGCCTTCCAGCGGCACGGGGAAGCCCGGGAACGGGCCGGTCACCGAGATGCACGAGGAGAACGTCTCGGCGTCGTTGTAGACGTCGACGGCCTCCTGCCAACCGGTCACCATCGTGACGCCGTAGTGGTCCTCGCGGGTCACCGGGCACTTGTTGCGCAGCGCCTCGTAGAACGGGTACGGGTCGGCGGTCAGGCGCCCGTCCCGGAAGAAGTCGACCCTGGTCATGTCCTCGGTGAGGTCCTCGGTCATGCGCCCTCCGTTTCGACGATCTCAGCAGACGAGAACGTGATTCTCATATCCGGGTATCAGATTTCCATAGTGGCACGTCGCCGTCAACGCGCGAGCCGGCGACTTCGGTGCGCTACCAATCGCACAGCGATCAGCAGTGCACCGAAATCACTCACTGGATCGGCTCGTCGCCCAGCACCGTCGTGCGCAGCATCTCGCGCGGCGAGTCCGGGTCATACGGCGCGGCGCGGTGCAGCACCCCGTTGTTGTCCCAGATGACGGTGTCGCCGACGGACCACCGATGGTTGTAGACCAAGTGAGGCTGCGTGGCGCGGTCGAGCAGGTCGGCCAGAAGCGCCCGGCCTTCGTCGAGGTCCATGCCGACGACGTAGTCCGCCGAGGCACCCAACACCAGCGACTTGCGGCCGCTGCGGTGCGTCCACACCAGGGGGTGTTCGTGGGTGGGCCGCGACCGCCATCTGGCCACCAGTTCCGGCGACGGATCGGGGGTCACCCGGCGCTGCGACGCCTCGAGCGAGTGCACCACCCGCAGCGATCCGAAGCGCTGCTTCTCCTCGTCACTGAAGGCCTCGTAGGCCGCGTACGAGTTCGCGAACTCCGTCTCCCCGCCGGTCTCGGCCACCTGCTTGGCCGACAGCACCGTCGCCTTCTGCGGGCACTCGTCGTTGGTGGGCGTGCATCCGTCGATGTGCCAGTCGAACGTCGCCCGCAGATAGTCCGCCGAGGCGTTCTTCGACTTGTCGAGCGTCACCGGGTAGATCCCGGCGACCGGATGATGGCCGTCCGACGAGTGGTCGATCTCGCCGAGGCGTCGGCAGAATGCCACCTGCGCGTCCGGCGTCAGCCCGAGACCGGGAAACACCAGAACGCCGTTGTCCTCCAACGCATCGAGGATCGCGGCGCCCAGCGCGTCGTCGTTGGCCAGCGCATCGGAGTCGAGGCCGGTCACCTCCGCGCCGACCGATGCGGTGAGCTTGTTGATCGTCAGCACTGTCATGCTCGTCCTGTCCTTGTCGTCACGGCACCGGCGAGCTGACACGGTGCATCTCGGCATCGGCCGAGTCGGTGGGCTTCTGCGTACCGAAGACCTCGACGGCCATCGACACCATGATCATCGAATAGATGAGGTACAGCAGGTTCAGCGCGTCCTCGGGCAGATCGTCGAGGGGAAACTTGTCGCAGTAGTCGATCGCTTCCTCGAAGCGCGGCGTGAAAGCGTCGTAGAACTCGCGGATCTCCGGCATGGGCGTGGCCAGCCGGGTCGCCCACCGCTCGGCTTCGGTTGGCAGGCACCACTTTTCGGCGAACGGCTCGAATTCCGCGAACGCACTGGGCAGACGGGTCATGCTCACACCCCCACCGGACTGCGCTCGGCTTTGTATTCCTCGACCCACGTGACGGCCTCGTGGTGCAGATGGCGCACCAGGATCTCCTGGTCGCTGAGCGGGTAATCGTCGACTATCGGTTCACCCAGGCCGTACTCCAGCGCCGCCTGGGTGCCACCGAGCATTCCGGCGTCCTGCAGCGCGAACTCCTTGAGCACCACCGAGGCCACCTCGTGCTCGATGCGCTCGCGCACCGTGCGGGCGGGGTGAAATGCGTTGTAGGCCTCGAACTTGTGGGTGTTGTGTGACGTCGGCCAGTACCTGTACAGCAGGTACCAGCCGTGGTAGATCAGGATCTCAAGGTTCGGGAAGATCTGGAAGTTGGTGATGCCCCAGGGTTCGATGCCGCCGGGGTTGAGCCCGGCCGACTCATGCGTCTCCGGAGTCCGCCACGGGCCGACGAGTCCGCTGCGCGTGATCCGCTCGACCGGATACATGTACTCCGGAGCGAGCAGCCACCGGCGGGTGCCCGCCGTCGACACCAACCGGTGCGGTCCGTCGATCTGGAAGTGACCGCATTCGAAGGTGGCGTTCGGTTGGCGCACCGCGCTGGGGACCTGCTGGGAATGCAGCGACGGAACGTGGTAGTACTCCTGGAACGCGTCAGCGAAGATCTTCCAGTTGCTGTTGTTCTGCGCCTCGAATTCGTAGCGCTCCGTCATCAATTCGAACGGATAGTCGTCGAGCTTGGTGATCATCGGCCCGAGGAACTCGCGCAGGGTCCACCGCGGTTCGGGGTCGAAGTTGATGAAGATGAACCCGTTCCAGACGTCGCACTGCACCGGCTTCAACCCGTGCCGCTCGTGGTCGAGGCCGAAGAACTCGCCCTCCTGCTGAACGAACGTCAGGTCACCCTTGAGGTCGTAGCGCCACCCGTGGTACTTACAGGTGAACTGCCGGCACGTGCCCTTCACCTCTTCCCTGGGAAAGTCGTTCCACACCAACTTGTTTCCGCGGTGGCGGCAGATGTTGTAGAACGCGCGGATCTGTTGATCCTTACCCCGCACCACGATCACCGACGTCTTGGCCGCGTCGATCTCCTTGGTCAGGTAACTTCCGGCCCGAGGCAGCTCCTCCACACGCGCGACGTTGAGCCAGGCGCGTTTGAAGACTGCTTCACATTCGAGGTCGTAGAACTCCGGTGAGATCGAGTCGCGGAACGAGACGGGTCCGGTTCCCAGCTCGGGATAGTGCTCCGTCCAGCTGCCCTCGGCCGGCTTGGGCCACTTAGTAGCCATGAGAACCTCCGTGTCGTTGGTGTGCGGGAAGCGGGCCGGTCATCACAGCACCGATCCGCCGTTGACGCCGAGAATCTGGCCGGTGATGAAGCCGGCCTCCTCAGAGCACAGGAAGCCGACGGCCGCGGCGATGTCGTCACCGGTGCCGAGATGGCCGAGCGGAACGGTCGCCGCCATCTGCTCGTTCGGCGGTAGGTGTCCGGCCTCCTGACCGGCATGTTGCATTGGGGTCTCGATGGCGGACGGCGGGATGTTGTTCACCGTGATGCCGGCCGGGCCGTACTCGCGCGCAAGCGATTTGGTCAGCGAGAGCAGCGCCCCCTTGGACGCGGCGTAGTGGGCCATCCTCGGCGAACCCCGCTGCGCACTGGACGACGAAATCATCACGATGCGGCCCCAACCCGCTTCGAGCATGTCGGTCACCGCCACCTGACAGCAGTGAAACGTCCCAGTGAGGTTGACGTCGATCAACCGCTGCCACGCCTGCGGTGTGATGTCGGTGAAGGCCGCCCAGTCCACCGCCCCAGCGCTGGTGACCAGGATGTGCACCGGCCCCAACTCGCTGCGCACCTTCGCGAACGCCTCCTCGACGGCCGTGCGGTCGCTGACGTCGGCAGCGATTCCCAGCGCGGTGACGCCGGAGGACCGCAGCTCTTCGGCGACCCGTTGTGCCGCTTCGCCGTTGACGTCGAGCACGCCCACCTTGTGGCCGCGACGACCGAGTTCGCGGCACGTCGCCTCCCCCATGCCCGACGCACCGCCGGTCACCACCGCGACGCGGCTCATCGCATCCGTCCCATCACTCGACCTCGCCTCTACTCATAGACCACGTGGACCGTCCGGCTCGTCGGCAGGGACTGGCACGTCAGCACCCAGCCTTCGGCCACTTCGTCGTCATCCAGAGCGTCGTTGTTCAGCATCCGGGCGCTTCCGGACACGATGCGCGCCATACACGTTCCGCACGAGCCCGTCTCGCACGACGACGGCGCACGCAGACCCGCCATCCGCGCCGTCTGCAACAGTGTGTTGCCCGAGCGGTAGGCAGCGGTGGTGGTCGCCCGATCGAGTTCGATGACCACCTCTTCGGTCTGCTCCGTGGCGGCGGCGACCTCACTGGACACCGGGTTCACCGAAAACCGCTCGAGGTGCAGGCGTTCGCGGGGCACGCCCGTGCGCAACAGGGTGCTCTCCACCGTGTCCATAAACGGCCCGGGGCCGCAGATGTAGTAGTCAACGTCGCCGCACGACGATGCGAATACCTCGACCGCGGCGGGTTGGACGACGCCGGTCTCATCGTCGAAGTGACCGGTGACCGACAGGCGTTCGGGGTTGGCGGCGGCGAGCGTCGTCAGCGCCTCGCCGAAGATCACCGAGTCGCGACTGCGGTTGGCGTAGAAGAGCCTGATCCGCCGGCGCGTGCTCACCAACGCCGAACCGATCAGCGAGAAGATCGGGGTGATACCGCTGCCACCGGCGAATGCGACGATGTCACGCTCGGTCTCGCCGAGCAGAAACCGGCCGTCGGGCGGCGCGGCGTGGATCTCCGCGCCGACTTTCGCGGTGTCGTTAAGCCAGTTCGAGACCAGGCCGCCCGGATCGCGCTTGACGGTGATCTGCAGGTCGTTGCCGTTGTGCGGGAACGACGACATTGAGTAGCACCGCCGATGGGCGTCGCCGTCGAGGTTCACCTGCAGCGTCAGGAACTGACCGGGCTTGTAGCGGAAGCGGTGTGAGCAGTCCGCCGGCACATCGAGGACCAGCGACACGGCGTCGCTCGTCTCGCGCACCACCCGTTTGATGCGCAGTGGCGCGAACTCTTCGGCGGACATCGTCATCAGAGTATCAAGTACTTGCGATTGATCTCAACAGTAAGGGTGAGCCTGGGTGACGATCGCCGACCTGCCGTTGATCCGCAGCCACATCGGTTTCGGCGATGCTCGAGGGGTTCACTCGCCGATGTGATCGTCGGCCATTGTGTGCCCGGTGCCCTTGACGACCACCCGGGCCAGCAGGTCGCGCAATGTCTGCTGTTCCTCCTGCGTGAGGACGCCGAACACCGCCTCGTGCGCTGCGATCGCGTCGCTGACGACGGCGCCGGCGACCTTGCGGCCTTCAGATGTGAGATAGGCCTTCAAAATTCGCGCATGTTGTGGGTCGGGTTTGCGTTCGACCAGCCCGCGCTGTTCGAGAGCCTTGACCGCGAGCTGCACACCCTGCGGGGTGATCAACAGGCGACGCGCGAGTTCCGCGCCGGAGAGCCCTGGTTCGTTGGCGAGCTGACGCAGAACACCGATCTGTGCGGTGCTGACGCCGTGTTGGCTGACCGCGTCGTTGACCGCCGTAAGCGCGAAGTACCAGGCCTGTTTGAGATGCCACAGGATGTTGTCGCCGAGTTCCATACCCAGATCTGGGTTTGCCTGCCTAGCCACCGTCCCGGCTCCCTTTGTGCTTGAAGACCTGACCGTCCTTCATCACGAAGCACACGTCGAGGGTGGCGGCGATGTCGCGGGACGGGTCGCCGGGAACCGCGACGATGTCGGCGAGGTACCCGGGTGCCAGGCGGCCCAGTTCGTCGTCGGCCTCGATCAGCTCGGCACTGGTGACGGTCGCTGCGCGGATCGCCTGCATCGGCGTCATGCCCCGCTCCACGAGCGCGCACAGTTCCTTGGCGTTCTGTCCGTGCGGGATCGCCGGCGCGTCGGTACCGCAGGCGATGCGCACACCCGCCGCGATGGCCTTGGGCAGCATGGCCTGTGCGCGGGGGAACACCTCCTCGGCTTTCTTGCGCAGCTCGGGCGCGATGCGGTCGACGGCCATCGCCTGGGTCAGGTAGGTGGTCGAGACCAGGAACGTGCCGGTGTCGGCCATCAGCTGGATGGTCTCGTCGCTCGCGAGGAAGCCGTGCTCGATGCAGTCGATACCGGCTTTGATGCAGGCCCGGATCGCGCTGTCCCCCACCGCGTGTGCGGCGACGCGAACTCCGGCGCGGTGGGCCTCGTCGGCGATCGCGGCGAACTCGTCGTCGCTGTACTGCTGTGCGCCCGGGGCGGTGCTGTGCGACATCACCCCGCCGGAGGCGGACACCTTGATCAACTTGGCGCCGTGGCGGACCTGGTAGCGCACGCAGGCGCGCACGTCGTCGACGCCGTTGGCGATGCCCTCGGCCACCGACAACGGCATGATCCCCGGCGCGAGACGCTGGAACACCGTCGGGTCGAGGTGACCGCCGTACGGGGTGACCGCATGCCCGGCCGGGTAGATTCGCGGCCCGGGGTGCCAGCCCTGGTCGATCGCGCTCTGTAGAGCCACGTCCAGCAGGTAGCCGCCGGTCTTGACCATCAGGCCGAGGTTGCGCACGGTGGTGAACCCGGCCTCGAGAGTGGTGCGGGCGTTGACCGCGCCGCGCAGCGTGCGATAGGCGGGGTCGTCCTGCACGCCGTGCATCGGGCTCGGCAGACCCTCGGGTCCGCCGGGCCCGCCGATGAGCAGGTTGAGCTCCATGTCCATCAGACCGGGCAGCAGCGTGACGTCGCCGAGGTCGATCTCGGTGCTCGACTCGTCCTGCGGCTCCGCGGGATTGACCGCGGTGATGCGGTTGCCCTCGACGACGACGACGGCCGGCGAACGCACCTCCCCGGTCTCGACGTCTGTCCAGCGCGCGGCGCGCAGGACGATGCGCGTCGTCACGGAACCGGTTCGGAAACGCAGTCCAGCGTGGTGGCGCCCGAATCGGGAACCTTGGGCTGCTTCCAGCACTCGACCGGGAAGGACACCTGGATCATCGAATACAGCAGGTGCATCAGGTTGAGCACGTCCTCGGGCAGGTCGTCGAGCGAGAACTTGTCGCAGTAGGCGAGGGCCTCCTCGGCGCGCGCGGTGATCGCGTCGTAAAACGCCTGCATCTCGGTCATCGTCGACGAGAGCCGCTTCTCGTATCGCTCGGCCTCAGAACCCAAGCACCAGTCCGAGAACTGTTCGAGGTCAGCGAATTCGGGCGGCAGCTTATGGGTTTCGGTCGTCGTCATCTCAGACAACCGCCGTCTTGCGTTCGTAGCTCTCCACCCATGCCGCGGTCTCCTTGTGCAGGTGGCGTATCAGCACTTCCTGGTCGCAGAGCAGGAAGTCGTCGAGCACACGCGACTCGATCATCGACTGCGTGGCCTCCAAGGTGTTGGCGTCCTGTAGGCCGTATTCCTTGAACGACACCGCGGCCAGTTCCTGCGCGACGCGTTCACGGGGAGTGCGCGGCTGCGGGAAATACACCGTGCCCTCGAACACATGCGTGTTGTACGACGTCGGCCAATAGTGATACGTCAGGTACCAGCCCTGGCCCCAGAAAAGGATGACGAAGTTCGGGAAGAGCTGGAACGAATCGAGGCCCCACGGATCGCATTTCGCGGGGTTCAGTCCGACGGGCATCTCCCCCAGGTCCGGTTTGTCCCACGGTCCGAAAAGACCACTGCGACAGATGTCCTCGATCGGTTTGCGCATCTCGTCGGCCATCTCCCAGGCGCGCACGCCGGAGGTGCTGACCAGCCGGTGCGGGCCCTCGATCCGGTAGTGCGGCGCCTCGAAACCAGCCTCGGCGGCGGCCTTCGAGTACGCGGTCGGCGACTGGTTCGCGTGCAGCACCGGTGCGTGGTAGAACTCCTGGAACGCGTCCATGTAGAGCTTCCAGTTCGCCTTGACCTCGGAGCGGTAGTAGAACCGCGACGTCATCTTGTCGAAGGGGTAGCCCTCCAGATCCGTGATCATCGGTCCGAGGAACTCCCGCAGCGACTGCTCGGGTTCCTTGGCGAAGTTGACGAAGATGAACCCTTCCCACACCTCACAGTGCACCGGGACCAGCCCGTAGCGGCTCTTGTCGAGGTTGAAGAACTCACCCTCCTGTTGCACGAAGGTGAGGTTGCCGTCGAGGTCGTAGCGCCAGGCGTGGTACTTGCAGGTGAACTGCCGGCACACCCCGCTGGTCTCCTCCAGCGGCATGTCGTTCCACACCAGCTTGTTGCCCCGGTGTCGGCAGATGTTGTGGTAGGCCTTGACCTCGCCGGAGGTGGTCCGCACCACGATGATGGAGGTGTTGGCAACCTTCATCTCTTTGGTGAAGTAGCTGCCCTTGCGCGGAACCTGTTCCACGCGACCGACATTCAGCCAGGCGCGCTTGAAGATCGCCCTTCGTTCCTTCTCATAGAACTCCGGGCTGATGGAGTCCTCGTAGGAGACGGGATCGGTACCCAGTTCCGGATAGTGTTCTGTCCAACTTCCCTCTGGCGGTTTGGGAAAGCGAGCCATTGCCTACTCCTGTCGACCGCCCGGCCTAAACCGTGCCGGGAGCTGCAGCGCCGACGGTATATGCTCCATGTCACAATCGCAAGTAGTTGATACAGGGTCGACGCGGGCGAACGCCGTGACCGAATTTCTGCACGACGGTCACCCCCGCTCGCCACGGCGCAAGCGGCGCGAAAGGGTGTGCACACAAATGCGATCGGACGAGTTGTTCATCGGTGGCCGGTGGTCCGGGGCGAGCGCCGCAGACCGCATCGAGGTCGTCTCCCCGCACACCGAGGAACCCGTCGCGCGCGTGGCCGCCGCGGCTCCGGCAGACATCGACGCCGCCGTCGCGGCCGCGCGGTCGGCCTTCGACTCCGGCCCGTGGCCGCGCCTGGAGCCGGGCGAGCGGATCGCCGCGGTGCGCAAGCTGGCCGAGCGCTACGGCGAGCGTCGCGGCGAGATGGCCGAAACCATCACCGCCGAGATCGGGGCGCCGATCAGCTTCGCCCAGCGCGCACAGGTCGGGTTGCCCGCGATGATGATGTCCGCGTTCTGCGATCTGGCCGAGACATACCCGTGGAGCGAGTCCCGACCGGGGATGTACGGAACCGATATCCGCATCCGCCGCGAGCCGGTAGGCGTTGTCGCCGCGATCGTGCCGTGGAACATGCCGCAGTTCCTGATCGTCACCAAGCTGATTCCGGCGCTGCTCGCCGGCTGCACGGTCGTTCTCAAGCCGGCGCCCGAGTCGCCGCTGAACGCACTGCTGCTGGCCGAGATGATCGCCGAGGCCGGGTTGCCCGACGGCGTCGTCAGCGTGCTGCCCGGCGATCGGCCCGCAGGCGAATACCTCGTCAAACACCCTGACGTGGACAAGGTCTCGTTCACCGGGTCCACCGCGGCGGGCAAGGCAGTGGCCGCCGCGTGCGCGGTCGATCTGCGGCGCGTCAGCCTCGAACTCGGCGGGAAATCGGCGGCCATCGTGCTCGAGGATGCCGACCCGTCGGCCGTCGCCGCCGGTGTGCGCTCGGCCAGCCTGGCCAACAGCGGGCAGATTTGCAACGCGCTCACCCGGATCCTGGTGCCCGCCGCGCGGTCCGCCGACTTCACCGAAGCCCTGGCCGCGGAGATGTCGAAGCTGGTCGTCGGCGATCCGACGGATCCCGCCACGCAGGTGGGACCGCTCGTCGCCCAGCGCCAGCAGGAGCGCGTGCGAGGCTACATCCGCAAGGGTGAGTCCGAAGGTGCGCGCGTCGTCGTCGGGGGTGCCGACATGCCCGACGGGATCGAGCGGGGCTGGTACGTCCGCCCGACGCTGTTCGCTGACGCCGACAACGCGATGACGATCGCGCGTGAGGAGATCTTCGGGCCCGTCCTCACCGTGATCGGCTACGCCGACGAGGACGAAGCGGTGGCCATCGCCAACGACTCCGACTACGGCCTGGCCGGATCGGTGTGGACCGGTGACACCGAGCACGGACTCGCCGTCGCCGAACGCATCCGCACAGGCACGTTCGGCGTCAACCAGGGCTACACGATGGATCCGTTCGCACCGTTCGGCGGCGTCAAGGCCAGCGGATACGGGCGCGAACTCGGCCGCGAGGGCATCGACGGCTACACCGATACGAAGTCGATATCGGTTGCGGCGGGTAAGGGAGCGTGACCGCATGACGACGCTGCACACCCGCGAGCCGAACTTCGCCCGGCCCGTCGCGCCGCACCGGGGCAGGATCTATCTGGGCGTCGCGCTGCTTACTGGAGTCGTCTTCCTCGCGATGACGATCGGCGTTCAGTTCGGGCTGATCGCTCCTTCGTTCACCGCAGATGTCATCGCCAACCTGCTCTTCGGCATACCGGTGATCCTGGTGCCCGTCGTCATCCTCTGGGATGCGCCGGGCGAGAACCGCACTCGGCTCGACAAAGCCGCCGAGCTCACGCTGTTCTACTTGCCCTACACCGCGTGCAGTCAGATCGGCTACGAGCTCATGTTCCTCGTCGGCCACCCGCTCGGCTGGTGGACGCCCACGACCGACCCCGGTTGGAAATGGCTCTGGTGGCAGTACGCGCTGGCCGACACCCGTTACGTCAGCGGGAACCCGTGGATCTTCGCGTTGGAGGTGGTCGGCGTCACCACCGGCGTCTTCGTATTCGTCATGTGGACGCGACTGATGAAGGTCGACCTCTCCACGGAGTCCCGGATCCGTTGTCTGTGGGGCGCATTCGCGGGATGCGCGGTCCTGATGAGCAGCACCGCGGTGTACTTCCTCGCGGAGGTGGGTGCAGGGTTCGAGAACATCGGCCAGGACGGGTACGGCCTCGGCTTCAAGTTCATCGCCGAGAACGTCCCCTTCATGGTGCTACCGCCGCTGGTCCTCTACGCGATTCACCTGCAAATCGACTACCTGACCCGCCAGGCGGGACCGCGGAACGTCACGGGAACTTGATCGCCGAAACGTACATGTCGATGATCGGCCGGTAGAGGTCGACGTCGTCGAGTTCACTGCCGAGCACGATGGCGTCGCTGGTCGCGATCAGCACCTGGGCGAACGTCAACGGCGGAATCGACAGGGTGCCGCCGAGCCGGTCGATGCCGTCGACGATGAACTTCGCCAACTTCTCGACCACCTCCGCCCGCTTGCCGACCACGCGTTCGCGCGCCTCCGGATTGCGCAGCAGGTACAGCGTGAACTCGTGTCCGAGGGCGGCGTGTTCGGCGCCGCGGTCCCGGCTGAGCTGACGCCACCGTCGTGCGATCTCGTCACGCTCGCGGGCGCCGACCTGTTCCGACGACGACATCACCTCGGCGAAGTTGTCGAAATACCGCCGCCAGTACCGGTCACTGACGGCCAGGAAGAGCTCCTCTTTGGTCGAGAAGTGCTTGTAGATGGCGCCCTTGGTATAGCCGGCCGCGTAGGCGATGTCGTCGAGAGTCGCTGCGGTGAAACCCTTTTCGGCGAACACGTCCTCGGCGGCGTCGAGCAGCAGCGACCGGGTGTGCTCGAGTCGCCGCTCCCTGGTCCACCGCTCCGCCATGTCGGAAGTCTGCCACACGAATCTGAGAATCCGTCTGGACATTCAGATACTCATTGGTATCTTGATTCGTGGGCCGCGACCCCACGCGGCGCGCAGGAGGCGTTGTGAGCGATCTGTCGAACAAGAAGTCCGTTGTCGCCGAACCGATCAGCGGCACCATGGGTCTCGGCGAGAACAAACCGCGATCGTCGGACACCGTCAAGATCTGGGCGGGCGTGGGCGCGGTGTTCCTGGCGCTGACGCTCTACGTCATCATCCGATGGGTCAGCGGGCCCTACTTCGAGCCGGTCGCGGGCGGCCCGACCGAACCGCCGCTCTACATGAAGATCCCGCTGATCGCCAACGCCGTGGTGCTCTGGGTCGGCCTGCCATTCGCCCTGTGGTTCTTCATCATCCGGCCCTGGGTGCGCGAGAGGCGCATCACGCTCGACGGCATGCTGCTGGTGTCGATGGGCCTGATGATGTTCCAGGATCCGATGCTCAACTACTACAGCACCTGGTGCACGTACAACGCGTGGCTGTTCAACCAGGGATCGTGGGCGCCGCATATCCCCGGCTGGGTGGCTCACGAGGAACCCGGCCACACCGTGCCCGAACCGCTGCTGACGAACATTCCCGGCTATGCGTACGGAGTCCTGCTGCTCACCATCGTCGGATGCGCGGTCATGCGCAAAATCAAGAACCGGTGGCCGTCGATCAGCAATCTGCGACTCGTGCTGGTCACCTATGCGATCGCCATCGTCTTCGACTTCATCATGGAAGGCCTGATCCTGCTGCCGATCGGCTTCTACTCCTACCCCGGCGCCATCCAGTCGCTGTCGATCAACGCGGGCACCTATTTCCAATATCCGATCTACGAAGGCTTCATGTGGGGTGGCGTCCAGGCGGCGCTGTGTTGCCTGCGCTTCTTCACCGATGATCGGGGCCGCACCGTGGTCGAACGCGGACTGGACGGCATTCGCGGCGGTGTGGTCAAACAGCAGTTCGTGCGGTTCCTCGCGATCTTCGGCGGTGTCAGCGCGTGCTTCTTCGTCTTCTACAACCTGCCCGCGACCTGGCTCGGCATGCATGCCGACCCGTGGCCCGAGGATGTGCAGAAGCGGTCGTACTTCAACCCCGGGATCTGCGGCGAGGGCACCGACCGGCCGTGTCCCAACCCTGACCTGCCGCTTCCCACCAAGCACTCGGGGTTCATCGACCACGACGGTCAGCTCGTACTGCCGGAAGGGGTTACGATCCCGCCCGTCGTGCCTATACAGCGCCCGAACAACGATGACAGTCAATAACTTTCGGCCACCGGTCGAGACGGGTGTGAACCCGCCGTTCTACCGACCGGTGGGCGAAGAGGTCGAGGTGTTTCGGGCTGCGGCCCGACGAGGCCTGCCCGTGCTGCTCAAAGGGCCCACCGGCTGCGGGAAGACGCGTTTCGTCGAGGCCATGGCGCACGACTTGGGCCGCGAGCTGATCACGGTCGCCGGACACGAGGACATGACTTCGGCGGATCTCGTCGGCCGCTTCCTGCTGAAGGCCGGGGAAACGGTCTGGGTGGACGGGCCGCTGACCCGGGCCGTGCGCAACGGCGCCATCTTCTACCTCGACGAAGTGGTGGAGGCGCGTCAGGACACGACCGTGGTGATCCATCCGCTCGCCGATCACCGCCGCGAACTACCCGTCGACCGATTGGGTACGACGTTGACGGCGGCGCCGGGGTTTCAGTTGGTCGTCTCGTACAACCCGGGCTACCAGAGCGTCCTGAAGAACCTCAAAGAGTCGACGCGGCAACGCTTTATCGCCCTCGAGCTCGGCTTCCCCCCAGCCGACATCGAAGCGGAGATCGTGGCGCACGAGGCGGGGGTCGATACCGCGACGGCGCGGTCCCTCGTTCAGGTCGGCCACGCCATCCGCGGCCTCGACCGTTCATCCCTGCGCGAGGTGGCCTCGACCCGAATGTTGATCCTCGCCGGCGGTCTCGTTGCCGAGGGGCTGAACCTGCGCACCGCCGTTCGATCGGCGGTGGTCCAGGTGCTCTCCGACGATGCCGATGTCGTTCGCGCCCTCGGCGAACTCGTCGATGCGGTGCTGCCCGGCGCGTGAACACCGGTGGTCCCGAGCGGTTCCGATTCCTCGCGACGTTCGCCGCGGGTCGGCCCGTCGAGGTCGCCCACGCCCCGGCGGGGGTGCCAGCGCACACCGATGGCACCGTGGTTTTCGTCTCGGCAGGACGTTCGGTCGACGAGCAGCGGCGCGAGGTGCTGGTGCAAAGCGCCCTGCTGGCCGCCGGCAGCCTCGACCGGCATCTTTTGAAGTCGTTGCGGGCACGGCCGTCGACGGCACGCCGGTATCTGTCGCTGGAGGGACGCCGGGCGCTGGCCGAACTCGCGTTGCGGCTACCCGCGGCGGCGGCGTTATCCGTCGACGGTGAGAAGACCACCGCGAGTCCCGAGGAGTCCCTCGAGATCGCCAGGGGGCGAGGGCAAGTCGCGGATCCACCGGAGTGGTTCGGTGTCATCAAGCCGTCCCGGGTGGGTTCCCCTCGCACCGCCGGCGGCAGGCCCACCGCGCAGGATCTACAGATGCAGGTCGATCCCGCAGATGTCGCGGAGGACTCCGATGACGATGATGGACCTTCCGAACGCAGCAAGATCCTTCAGTTGTTCGAGGCGCCAGTCGTTCTGACGCAGGCGTTCTCGAACTTCCTGCGGAACATGCTCGGCACGTCACGCTCGTCCGCTGACGACGTCGGCGGTGAATTGAAGGTCGGCTCCACCGTGCGAGCGCGCGCCGTCAGGGTGCACGCTCGACCGCTCCCGACGCGGATCGAGTTCACCGATGCCGGTCGGCCTGCCGCCGCGCTGGGCATCGGCGGGGCGCTTCACCCGGAATGGGACGTGTACAGCGACAGCTATCGCCCCGACCACTGTCGGGTGCTCGACTTTCCATTGGCCGTCGAGGCCGACATCTCGGCATCGGGTGTCACGCACGACGAGATGCTCCGGCGCCGCCTGTCCCGTGTGGGGCTCGGGGCTGAAGTGCTGCGCGGACGGCCGGACGGTGATGAACTCGACATCGAGGCGCTCATCGACCTTTTCGTCGATCTGCGCTCGGGCTTCTCGCCGCCCGAGCACGTTTACACCGAACGTCGCAGGCTCGCCCGCAATCTCGGCGTGCTCATCCTTGTCGACGCTTCCGGATCGGCCACCGACACCGACGCGGGGGGACTTGCGGTCCACGAGCACCAGCGGCGCGCGGCGGCCACCCTCGCGGCCACGCTCGAGGAGCTCGGTGATCGCGTTGCGGTGTATGCCTTCCGGTCGCAGGGACGGCACGCCGTCCACCTACCGGCGATCAAGACGTTCGAACAGCGTTTCGGGGCGCTCAGCCGGGCTAGTTTGAATCAACTGCAGCCGTCGGGCTTCACCCGCCTCGGCGCAGCGATCCGCGGCGCCGGGCGGATCCTCAAGGCTGAAGCCGGCACCCCCAACAAGCTGTTGCTCGTCCTGTCCGACGGCCACCCCTATGACGACGGCTACGAAGGACGCTACGCGGAAGCCGACGTGCACAAGGCCCTCGAGGAGATGCGCGTCGACGGCGTTGCGTGCCTGTGCCTTTCGATCGCTTCCAGCACGACCGCCGACACGCTCGGCCGTGTCTTCGGCTCGGCCGGTCATGCCAGCGCTGCCACGTTGGCCGAGTTGAGCCCACGGATGGACGAGCTGTTCCTGGCGTCGCTGCGCGAGTTGGCCGCCCCCGCGCCGCGGTGAGCACCCCCCTTTCTTCGGCGAGCAGACGCATAACTGCCCAAAATTTGCGAAAGCGCGGCAGGTTTCCGTCTGCTCGCCGAAAGACGACTAGCGCGCAGGCAGGCCCAGCACCCGCTGCGCGATGATGTTGCGCTGGATCTCCGACGCCCCGCCCGAGATGGTTCCGGCGTAGGAACTGATGTAGCGGGTGAACCAGTCGGCGGTGAAAAGGTCCGGGCTGTAGGGGTTGTACGGCGCCGTGAGCCCAGGACTGCGCAAGCCGTCCGCGCCGGCGGCGTCGAGCGCGTACCCCAACGCCTTCTGCTCGGCTTCCGATCCGAACAACTTCAACACCGAGATGCCGGGGATGTCGCGTTCGCCCCGCGCCGCCTGCCCCAGGGCGACGGAACCCAGGAGGCGCAGCGCTTCGTAGTCCATCGCGACCGTCGCGTAGCGGTCCCGGTTCACCGCGCCCACCGGTTCGAAGTCCTGCAGAAGCTGATCGAGTCGGTTGGCGAACGCCATCCACATCATCGTCCGCTCGTGGCCCAGCGATCCGTTGGCCACTCGCCAACCCTGGTGCAGTGGACCGACGAGGTTTTCCGCGGGCACCCGTACACCGGTGAAGAACACCTCGTTGAAATCGAGGTCGTCTCGGCTGTACACCGAGGCGAACGGCCGGCGCTCGACGCCCGGGGTGCCGGTGGGTATCAGCAGAGCGCTGATTCCCTTGTGCTTGGGCGCAACCGGGTCGGTACGCACGAACGCGAGGATGACGTCGGCGTCGTGTGCGCCCGACGTCCACACCTTCTGTCCGTCGACGACGAACTCCTCCCCGTCGCGTACCGCGCGCGTGGCCAGCCCCGCCAGATCCGAGCCCGCACCCGGTTCGCTCATACCCAGCGAGGCGGTCATCTCGGCACGCAGGATCGGCACCGCCCACCGTTGCTTCTGCTCATCGGTGCCGAATGACAGCAGCGACGCGGCGATGATGCCCACACCCTGCGGGTTGAAGGCGTGGTAGATGCGGCGGCGCGCCAACTCCTGGCGGTGCACGAACTGTTCGAGGACTCCTGCGTTGCGGCCGCCGAATTCCGGCGGGTTCCCGGGCAGCAGCCAGCCGTGGTCGAACATCAGCCGCTGCCAGCGACGTGCCCACTGCGGCACGTGTGCCGTCGACCGCGAACGCTCCGCGGCCGCCTCGGCCTCAGCAGGCAGGTGCTCGTCGAGGAAGGCGACGAACTCCGCGCGGAACGCCTCCACCTCGGCATCGAAGGTGAGCTGCACCCCGCCAACATATCAAGTACTTAACATTTGCGGCGCGGTGCGCTAAGACTTAATGAATGCTCGACGGCGAGAAGATCCTCATCACCGGCGCGACAGGCAAGATCGCGTTCCCAATCGCGCGGGAGTTGGCCCGAAACAATGAAGTGTGGGGCGCCGCTCGCATGCGCGATCCCGCGGACCGCGGCCGGTTGACCGACGCCGGTGTCATCCCCGTCGCGCTGGACGTCAGCGAGGGCGACTTCTCGGCGCTGCCCGACGATTTCACCTACGTGTTCCACGCCGCGGTCGATCCCGGCGCCGGGGACTGGACAGACTGCCTTCAGACCAATGCGCAGCGTTCGGGCGACCTGTTGCACCGCTACCGCGGCGCCAAGGGTTTCGTGTTCTGCTCGACCGGCTCGATCTACGGATATAAGGGCCGGCGTCCCCTCACCGAATCCGATCCGCCAGGGGTGCCGCTGCGGGCGAACTACAGCTTTTCCAAGGTCGCCGCCGAGGCCGTCTGCACCTGGGTCGCCCGACAGTACGAGATCCCACTGACCATCATCCGGATCTGCTCCACCTACGGGCCGGAGGGCGGCGCCCCCGCGGACCGGCTCGAGGCCATCCTGGCCCGCAGGCCGATTCGGCTGCATCCGGACCGTCCCAACAACTACAACCCCATCTACGAGGACGACTACGTCATGCTCGGGATCAGGGCCATGGAGGCGGCGGATACGCCGCCGGTCGTGGTGAACTGGGCGGGCAGCGAGACGGTCAGCGTCGAAGAGTACTGCACCTACATGGGTGAATTGGTCGGCGTCGAGCCTATTTTCGAGTACACACCCGACGCCCACACACCGCTGTGGCCCGACGTCACCCGCATGCACGAGGTGCTGGGTCGCACGACGATCGGCTGGCGTGACGGCTTTCGCCGCATGGTCGAGGCGCGCCACCCCGAAATCAAGCTGTCCCAGCCGGACTCGGTGTAGAGGAGATGGCGATGCAGCTGCCGGGCACACCGTCCGACGAGGTCCCCGAGGTCTTGGCGAACGGCGACGGGGACGTCACCACCATGTTTGTCTCTATGGCGCGCCGCCACCCCGACGGGGCCGATGCGGATTACCTGCGCTGGCACAGCCTCGACCATCGGCCTGAACAGCATCGGATGCCCGCGGTGCGCGCATCGCTGCGCCTGGTGTCCACTCCCGAGTGTCGCGGCGCGCGCGCAGCGAACGAAAGTCCTTACGACGCCATCGATCACGTGATGACATACTTCTTCACCGGAGTCGAGGGCATGGAACCGTTCCTCGCACTGTCCAAGGCGCTCGGCGACGCGGGCCGCAAACTGCCCCTGCTGCCACCTGTCGAACGCGGCGTATACGACGTTGGACAGCGTATCGCGGCCGCGCGGATCAAGGCCGGCGCCGATGTGCTGCCGTGGTGGCCAAACCGCGGGGTCTACCTGCTGCTGGAACGAGGAGCCGGTGCGCTGGACGACCTGGTGGGTGTCGACGGGGTGGCCGGTGCGTGGGCCGCGACGTCGCTGCCGGTCGAAGCCCGGCTCGCCAGCGCCCCTGCCGGACAAACGCTCACGTACTGCTTCCTCGACGACGAGCCGGTAGCCGTCGCCAATCGGCTGCGGCCGGTCTTGCAGACTCGATGGGAGGGCGGCATCAAGCCGCTCCTCGCGGCACCGTTCCATGCCGTGGTGCCCTACGCGTGGGACCGCTACGTGCCATGAGACGGAGGTGTGTATGCGCGTCGGTTTGATGGTCGGCTCCGACAAGGAGCGGCCCCGCGCCGAACGGTTGAGCGGTCTGATCGACGACGGAAAGGCCGCGGAAAAACTGGGTTTCGCATCGTTCTGGATGCCGCAGGTGCCCGGCTATCTCGATGCGATGACGGCCGTGGCGCTGCTCGGGAACGCCACCGAGCGCATCGAGATCGGGACCGCGGTGGTTCCGATCCAGACCCGCCATCCGCTCATCATGGCCCAGCAGGCACTCACCACTCAGATCGCCTGCGGCGGCAGGTTCACCCTGGGAATCGGCCCGTCACACCACTGGATCATCTCCGACCAGCTCGGCCTGCCCTACGACAAGCCCGCGCGGTTGGTTCGTGACTATCTCGAGGTGCTCGAAGCGGCGTTTCGCGGCCCAGGCGCCGTCGCCGTCGACAACGGCGCCTATCGCGTGCGAAGTCCGATCGACGTCACCGACGCCTTCACCGTCCCGGTGTTGGTGGCCGCGCTCGGTCCGACCATGCTGCGGATCGCCGGAGAGCGCACCGGCGGAACCATCCTGTGGATGGCTGACGAACGCGCGATCGGTGACTACGTGGTGCCCCGCATCACGGCAGCGGCGAAAGACGTGGGGCGCGAGGGTGTCCGGATCGTCGCCGGGGTTCCCGTCGCGCTCTGCGCGGAGCACGAAGTCGATGGCGCCCGAGCCTACGCCAGTGAGGTCCTCGGTCACGCCGACTTCTCCCCCAACTACGTCCGCCTGCTCGAACACGGCGACGCCGAAGACGTCGGCGACACCATGGCCGCCGGGGATGAGGCGACCGTCGAGGCGCGGCTGCGCGGCTACCGCGACGCCGGCGTCACCGACCTGGCATTGCGGGTCGTTCCGCTCGGGCGGGACGCCGCCCAACGACAGGCGTCGCGTCAGCGCACTCAGGAGTTCGTCGCGTCGCTGGTATCGGAGTTCGCTTCGGGCGCATAGGCTCCCATGAACTCGATGGGCACCCCGCCCATCGTGCAGAAGAACAGGTCGACGCCCGGCACACCGGTGTCCAGCATGGTGACGTCGTCGGCGAAGGCGCTCGCTTTCGCGCGGGTCTCGGCGAAGTCGCCGGCCATGAACGACAACGCGGCCAGGCCCTCGGGCACCACGTCGCGAAGGTGATCGGGAACGTCGAGGACCTCAATCAGCCCCGCGTCGCCGGTGCCGAGCATGGTGACCGCGGCACCGTCGGACGGCGGCCAGCCGAGTGTCTTCTGGAGAACCTCACCGGGGACGTGCATGCGGAACTGCACCTCCATCCCCATCACCTCGGTCAGGAACGCGGTGAAGTTGTGTGCCGAATGACTGCGCATGACGACGTGATGGAGATTGGGCATGGTCTACCTCCGCTCTGCCTACGACCCGAGCATGATCGGCCCGCCGTCGGACGGCCACGAGTTTCCCGGTCGTGACCATTTCTAGATAGTTAGACAAACGTCAACTATTTGCAAGCACTGAATGCGCTGTTACAGTGCCGATGTGTCCAAGGTCGGCGGCGATGTGATGGCTGACGGTGGTCAACGGCGCGCGTCTTTCCAGCGCGCCCGTTCCCATGAGACCAAGCGGGCCCTGGTGCAGGCCGCGATGGCGCTGTGGCGCACGAACGGATACGCCAAGACGACGGTTGCGGACATCTGCCGGGCCGCCGGCGTGTCCCGAGGCCTGTTCTACTTCTACTTCCCCGCCAAGGAGGACATCCTCTTCGAGGTCGGCCTGCTCTCGACTCGGGCAGCGCAGAAGAAGGTTCGGGCGCTCCTACGCGCCGATTACGACGTCGAGGCCGTCATCGGCGAGGCGTTGCGCAGCCTGGAACGGTCGATGGCGCGTAATCCGCGCGAGCTGATCATCCAGACGATTCTCGAGGGCTACCGGCACGAACACCGGATCCTCGCGGGCGAGCCGGCCGACGACACCGCCGACGCCGACATGTTCGGCGAACTGTTCGCCCGTGCGCAACAGGACGGGAAGATCGCCGCCCACGTCGATGTCGATCATCTCTCCCGGTTGGCGGGCATGCATGTCAGCGAGGGCGTGCGGCACTGGGCCAGTGGAAGTTTCGGCGACCGGTCGTTCTCCGAAGTCGTCACCGACGATATCGCCGCACTGGTCGTCGGGTTCAACACGAGGCAGACAGCGGCGCAACGAGCCTGACGGCGCAGACCTGAGAGGAAGGAGACCACGATGGCGTGGGATTTCGAAACCGACCCCGAGTACCAGAAGGTCCTCGACTGGGCCGACGAATTCGTCAGGGAGGAGGTCGAACCGCTCGACCTGGCGTTCCCTGACCAGCAGTTCGTGCCACTGGATGCCAACCGCCGCAAGGCGATCGATCCGCTCAAGGACGAGGTGCGCCGGCGGGGGCTGTGGGCTACCCACCTGGGCCCCGAACTCGGCGGCCAGGGTTACGGGCAGCTGAAACTCGCGCTGCTCAATGAGATCCTCGGCCGCTCCCAGTGGGCGCCGATCGTGTTCGGTTGTCAGGCACCCGACACCGGGAACGCCGAGATCATCGCCCACTACGGCACCGATGCGCAGAAAGAGCGCTATCTGCGCCCGTTGCTCGACGGCGAAATCTTCTCGTGTTACTCGATGACCGAACCACATGCCGGCGCCGATCCCACGCTGTTCAAGACCACCGCGGTGCGCGACGGTGACGACTGGGTGATCAACGGCTGGAAGTTCTTCTCCTCCAATGCCAGAACGGCGTCGTTCCTGATCGTCATGGTGGTCACGAACCCCGATGTCAGCGCGTACCAGGGCATGTCGATGTTCCTGGTACCGACCGACACCCCGGGCGTCACCATCGTGCGCAACGTCGGTCTGCACGGTGAACGTGACGACGAGGGTTCGCACGCGCTGATCCACTACGACAACGTGCGGGTGCCTGCCGACGCGCTGCTCGGCGGCGAAGGCCAGGCGTTCGTCATCGCCCAGACCCGGCTGGGCGGCGGCCGCATCCACCACGCGATGCGCACGATCGGACTCAGCCGCAAGGCGTTGGACATGATGTGCGAACGCGCGCTCAGCCGCGAGACCCAGGGCAGCAGGCTGTCCGAGAAACAGTTCATCCAGGGCTACATCGCCGACTCGTACGCGCAGCTGCTGCAGTTCCGGCTGATGGTCCTCTACACCGCGTGGGAGATCGACAAGTACAACGACTACAAGAAGGTGCGCAAGGACATCGCCGCCGTCAAGGTTGTGATGCCGACAGTTCTGCACGACATCGCCTGGCGCGCAATGCAGGTCCACGGCGCACTCGGGGTCACCAATGAGATGCCCTTCCTTGGCATGGTCACCGGCGCCGCGGTGATGGGGCTGGCCGACGGCCCGACGGAGGTGCACAAGGCGACGGTGGCCAAGCAGGTGCTGCGCGACTACGCGCCGAGCACCGACACGTGGCCGACCGAGTGGATCCCCGCCAAACGGGAGAAGGCGCGGGCGAAGTTCGCCGAGTACCTCGAGAACGAGGTGGGGAACCGGTGAGCGAGGACACGATCGACGTTGCACACTTGACCGATTGGATGGATGCGGCCGAGTTGCCCGGCAAGGGCGAGCCGCTGCAGACCCGGTTCCTGTCCGGCGGCACCCAGAACGTCATCTACGAACTGCGCCGCGGAGAACACAGTTGCGTGTTGCGAATGCCGCCGCCGAGCGCTCCCCCCGACCGCGACAAGGGAATCCTGCGCGAGTGGCGCATCATCGAGGCGCTCGACCACACCGAAGTTCCACACACCGAGGCCGTCGCCGTCTGTGAGGACGCCGCCGTGCTGGGCCGCCCGTTCTACCTCATGGGCTTCGTCGACGGATGGTCGCCGATGGACCTTCAGGACCGAAAGTGGCCGAAGCCGTTCGACTCCGATCTCTCCGCGCGCGGCGAGCTGGCCTATCAGCTCGCGGAGGGCATCGCGCTGTTGTCCAAGGTCGACTGGAAAGCCAAGGGGCTGCAGGACCTTGGCCGGCCCGACGGTTTCCACGAACGTCAGGTCGACCGGTGGATCGCGTTCTTCGACCGGATCAAGGGTCGCGAGATCGACGGCCTCGACGTTGCCACCGATTGGCTGCGCACGCATCGGCCGCTGGACTACATCCCCGGGTTGATGCACGGCGACTACCAATTCGCCAACGTGATGTACCGCCACGGGGCTCCGGCGCGACTCGCGGCGATCGTGGACTGGGAGATGGGCACCGTCGGGGACCCGAAGCTCGACCTGGGCTGGATGGTGCAGAGCTGGCCCGAAGACACCTCGGCGCCGACGGACTCCGAGATGGGCTACGTCGACATGCGCGGGATGCCCTCGCGCGCAGAGGTTGTCGATCACTACGCGAAGGTCTCGGGACGCCAGGTCGACGACCTCGACTATTACCTGGTGCTGGCGAAGTGGAAGCTCGCGATCGTGCTCGAGCAGGGTTTCCAGCGCGCCGGCGACAACCCGAAGCTGCTCGCCTACGGCCCGGTCATCGTCGAGCTGATGCGCTCGGCGGCCGACCTCGCCGAATCCAGCGACTACCGCTGACGCGAATTCAGCTGGCGGGCACCAGATCCGCGGCGACCGAGGCCATCATGCCGCAGCGGAACGTCTCGCAACCACCGACATCGACGGCAGCGGGTTCACCGGCGGCGGTCAGGGCCTTGACCTTGAACGCCCGGGCGGCGGCGCTGAGGCGGTGCTCGACGGAGTCGACACTGCTGTCGAGTTCGGCGGGTACCCGCTCACCCCAGAGCGTCACCTCGGTCGCGCCTTGCTCGAGCGCGTTGCGCACGTGCTGCAAGACGCGGGCATCCCGGTCGATCATGTTCGCCGCGACGGCTACGGTCTGCGGGTGGGGGCGTTCCTCCCAGTCCGCCAGGACCGACTCGAGGTCGAGCGTCTCGGCACCCAGGATCGTCAGCGGACGCACGTCCTCGTCACCACCGACGAGCACGGTGACGTCCCACCCCGCCATCACCCGGTCGTAGATCCAGCCACCGGCAAACTTCACCGCGTCCGTCACCGACGGGGCGACCACGTCCAGCCGGTACCTCATGTCGAGCTCCGCGGCGCCAGCTCGCGCCCCAGCGACTCGGCGTACCCCTTGAACACCTCGGCCAATTGAATCGATGGGTCGAGTAACCATAGGGTCTCCATTCCATAGGTGAAGGCGAGGATTTCCACGGCCTTGGTGGCCGCGTCGAGATCCGAGCGGTACTTGCCGCTTTCCTGACCGCGCTCGATGATCGCGGTGATGATGTCGACCGCGTCGCGGTAGCGCTTGACCAGACGGTCGTGCAGGGGCGCGTCGGGCGCGATGTTCTCGACCAGCAGCACGGTGAAGGTCCCGACGAGTTCGGGCGCGCGGTCGAAGCGTTCGGGGACTCGGCCGAGCTCGGTGACGAGGTCACCGGATCGATAGTCGGCGTGGATCGCATCGTCGGCATCGCGGGCGTCGAGCACCGCGTTGAGCAGTTGTTCTTTGGACTCGAAGTGGTGCAGCAGACCCGCAGGGGTGACGCCGGCTTCCTTCGCGATCTGGGCCAGCGACGTGTTGCGCCACCCATTGCGGGCCAGCAGGCGTTCGGCCACCGCAAGGATGCGCTGCCTGCGATCCTCGCCCTTGGCGAGGAGCGTGGCGTACGGCCGCGCGGACTCTGTGGCAGACACCGAACCCCTTCGTTCAACCAACCTAGTGAACACACAGTAGGTAGGTTTGCGCGCTGTGACAAGCGTCTCAGCCAAATTAGGTTTAGGCGCCCGTCACACCGCAGGTCAGCGGCGCATTTCGGGCTCGCGACCCGGCGCGCGCACCGGTCATCGTCCCGCCGGAGTGAACTCGATATGTAGCTCGGTGAGTCCGCGCAGCAAAAAAGTCGGGTCATACGCGTAGTGGCGCTCACCGGCCGGACCGTGCGCTGACTCGCTGATTCGGATATCGCGCATGCGTTCCAGCAACCGCTGCACGGTGATCCTGCCCTCCACCCGCGCGAGCGGCGCACCCGCGCAGGAGTGGATTCCGCGGCCGAACGCGATGTGCTCGCGCACGTTCTTGCGGTCCGGGCGAAACTCGTGCGGATCCTCGAACTTGCGGGGGTCTCGGTTGGCCGCGCCGAGGCACAGCATCACGACCGTTCCCGCCGTCAACGGCACCCCGCCGAGCGTGGTGCTCTTGCGGACCAACCGGAAGTCGACCTTCGTCGGCGACTGCATGCGCAGCGACTCCTCGATGAAGGCCCCGATCCGCTCCGGATGCTCGCGCAGCAGCTGCTGGAAGTCCGGCCGGTCCCCGAGGGTCTGGACCGCCGCGCTGAGCAGCTTGGTGACGGTCTCCTGACCCGCGGCGAACAGGAACGTCGCCGGCTTGACGACCTCGATCAGCTCCGGCGTCGAGCCGTCGGGGTACAGGGCGGCCGCCATTCCCGACAGCACGTCGCCGCGCGGTTCGCGGCGACGCTCGGCGAGGTATCCGGCGAACTTGTCGTCGAGGTATTGCAGCGGGTCCAAACCCACCGGCTCGCCGTCGAGTGCGCCCACCCGGCTGCCGTCGGGACGCTCGGCGCCCAGCGCCGCCAGGAACTCCGGCCGGTCCTCCTGCGGAACCCCGAGCAGGTCGATGATCGCCGACGTGGCGAAGGGTTTGGCGTACTCGGACAAAAACTCGCAGCGTCCGTTTCCGATGATCTGGTCGATCTGGTTGTCGACCAGCTGCCACATGTAATCCTCGTTCTCCTTGAGCCGACGCGGCGTGAGGAGTTTGGTCAGCAGGGAGCGGGCCCGCTCGTGTGCCGGCGGGTCCATCACGACCAGGTGCTCGTGGATCGGGAACAGATGGCGGTGTGCCTCGATCTGTTCGGTGATGTCGTCGCCCTCGGGGACGAACGGCAGCGGCGGGAAGGGTCCGCCGATCGCGTTGACCGCCGAGAAGGAGTCGTGATCCTTGAACGCCGCCAACGCTTCCTGGTAGCCGGTGACGGCGACGACGCCGTAGTTCGGTTCACGGAAGACGGGTCCCTGTTCACGGAGGTGGTCCCAGTAGGCGTATGGATCCTGGCTGATCGCGTGGTCGGAGAAGTAATCCACCGAGGCGAGATCGGTCATGAACGGTCGTCCTTTCGGTCCTGGCGCCCGCAACCCAATCTGATCGATCGATCAAACTGTTAGGATGCGCCATGCCTATCACACGGCGCGACAGAGGGGCAAGCGTTCGAGCGGAGGGTCGCTGATGCCGCGCGCCGCGAACGCCAAACCGGCCGAAGCCGGGGCACGGCAACGACTCATCGAGGCCACCGCCAAGATCATGCGCGACGAGGGTTACGCCGCCGCGACGTCGCGACGCGTGGCCGCCGAGGCCGGGGTCAAACAGGCGCTGGTCTACTACTACTTCCCGACGATGGACGACTTGTTCGTCGAGGTGCTGCGGGCCGGCGCGGAGGTGTCCCTGGAGAACATGCGCGCCGCGCTCACCGACGACGACCCGTTGCACACGCTCTGGCTGATCAACAGCGATCTGCGCATGACGGGTCTCAACACCGAATTCATGGCTCTGGCCAACCACCGCAAGGTCATTCGCGCCGAACTGAAGGCGTACGCCGAGCGCGTCCGCGACATCGAGACGGCCGCGGTCACCGTCGCGCTACGCGCAAACGGCATCGATCTCGACGACTATCCGCCGGTGGCCGTCTCGATGCTCATCGCGCAGATCGCGCGCAGCCTGTGCAACGAGGACGCCGTCGGCGTCACGCTCGGACACGACGAGATGCGCGCGTTCATGCGGCGCTGGATGCGGTCGCTCAAGGATTCGCTCGGCGCGAGTCATGGGCGCCGCTCGTCGGATTGACCCCCAGCAGCACACGGACGAATCCCTTCGGTACCACCACCGGCCCGCCCCGCTGAACTGGGATGTTGACAGGCAGCAGGATCGATGCCACGCTCCTGATCGATCGATCAAACAATTCGAGCGGCCAGAAGGTGGACACATGGGTGGACGAGTCGAGGGCAAAGTCGCGTTCGTGACCGGTGCGGCACGAGGTCAAGGCCGCAGCCACGCGGTGCGCCTCGCCCAGGAGGGCGCCGACATCATCGCCGTGGACGTCTGCAAGCAGATTTCCAGCAACGACGACATCCCGTGGGCGACACCCGATGACCTCGCCGAAACGGCGGACCTCGTCAAGAACCTGAACCGGCGCATCGTCACCGCCGAGGTCGACGTGCGGGACTACGACGCGCTCAAGGCGGTCGTGGACGGCGGCGTCGAGCAACTGGGCCGCCTCGACGTCGTCGTGGCCAACGCCGGCATCGGCAACGGTGGGGCGACGTTGGACAAGACCAGCGAAGACGACTGGCGCGACATGATCGACGTCAACCTCTCGGGCGTGTGGAAGACCGTGAAAGCCGCGGTCCCCCACCTGCTCTCTGGAAAGAGAGGCGGCTCGATCATCCTCACCAGCTCGGTCGGCGGCCTCAAGCCGTACCCTCACACCGGCCACTACATCGCCGCCAAGCACGGCGTGATCGGCTTGATGCGCACGTTCGCCGTCGAATTGGGTCAGCACTCGATCCGGGTCAACGCCGTCTGTCCCACGAACGTGAACACACCGCTGTTCATGAACGAGGGGACGATGAAGCTGTTCCGTCCCGACCTCGAGAACCCCGGACCCGATGACCTCGCCGTCGCCGCGCAGTTCATGCACGTGCTGCCCGTCGGCTGGGTGGAACCCGAGGACGTGAGCAACGCCGTGCTGTTCCTCGCCTCCGACGAATCCCGCTACATCACCGGCCTTCCCGTCACCGTCGACGCGGGCAGCATGCTGAAGTAGTCCTCGTGAAGCTTGTCTTCAATCTGCCGCACATGCTGCGGCTCAAGGCGATGATGCAGCCGTGGGAGGCGTCGGTCACCGGCGCCGACCAGACGCGGATGGCCAAGTGTGCCGACGAGTGGGGCTACGACATGATCGCCGTGCCCGAGCATTTCGTGATCCCCAACGAGCACGTCGAATTGTCCGGTCCGCACTATCTGCAGTCGACCGTCGCGCAGGCGTACCTGGCCGGTGCCACCGAGCGCATCATGCTCAATTCGTGCATCACGGTGCTGCCGCTGCAGCATCCGATCGTATTGGCGAAGTCGTTGGCCACCGCCGACTGGATGAGCAGTGGCCGCATGATGGTCACGTTCGGGGTGGGATGGCTGGAACGCGAATTCGACCTTCTCGGCGTCCCGTTCCGGGAACGGGGCCGCATCGCCGACGAATACCTGGCTGCGATCGTCGAACTGTGGACCAGCGACTCGCCCCGGTTCGACGGCAAGTACGTGTCTTTCGAGGACATCGCGTTCGAACCCAAACCGATCCAGAAGCCCCATCTCCCCATTTGGATCGGCGGCGACGCCGACGCCGCGCTTCGCAGGGCGGCGAAGTACGCATCGGGGTGGTGGTCGTTTCTCACTCCACCCGAGAGGATCGCCGAACGCCTGGACTTCATCAAGTCCCAGCCGGGCTACGACGGGCGTCCCTTCGACGTGGTGCACGGTTTGGGCACGAATCGAGTCGGCGAAGGCCATGTGGCGCAGAATGATCCGGACGGACGGCCGGGTATGAGCGACGGCGAGATCGTCGACCGCTTGGGCTGGCTCGCGCAGCAGGGCGTGACCGTGAGCGCGGTGCCTCTGCCACCCGTCAGCGGTGTCGACGAGTACCTCGACTATGCGCAGTGGGTCATCGAGGAGATCAAACCGCAGCTCGCCTAGTGGTTTCGGTGCGCTACCAGTCGATCAGCGACCAATAGCGCACCCAAATCGCTACAAGCCCAGCGACTTGGCGATGATCACCTTCATCACCTCGCTGGTTCCGGCGTAGATGCGGGCGACCCGGGCGTCGGTGTACAGCCGCGCGATCGGATACTCCATCATGTAGCCGTAGCCGCCGAACAACTGCAGGCAGCGGTCCACCACCCGTTGCTGCATCTCGGTGCAGAACAGCTTGACGCGTGCGGCGTCGGCACCCGACAACTGACCCTCGACGTGCAGGGCCACGGCGCGGTCGAGCATCGCCTGCGCGGCCTCGACCTCGGTCGAACACGCCGCCAGCTCGAACTTGGTGTTCTGGAACGACGCCACCGGCGTGCCGAATGCCTTGCGGCTCTTGGTGTAGTCGATCGCGGCGGCGATCGCCGAGCGCGCTTGGGCCACCGATCCGACCGCGACGGTCAGCCGCTCCTGGGGCAGGTTGTGACCGAGGTAGCTGAAGGCTTCGCCCTCCTCCCCCAGCATGTTGGTCGCGGGCACGCGCACGTCAACGAACGACAGTTCGGCGGTGTCCTGGACCTTGCAGCCCATCTTCTCCAGCTCGCGACCGCGGGTGAACCCGGGCATGCCGTCCTCGACGACGAACAGGGACAGCCCCTTGCGCCGGTTGTCGGGATCGGTCGAGGTCCGCGCAACGGCGATCACCAGATCGGCCTGCATGCCGCCGGTGATGAAGGTCTTGGCGCCGTTGAGTATCCAGTCGTCGCCGTCACGGACCGCGGTGGTGCGTACACCGGCGAGGTCGGATCCGGTGCCTGGTTCCGTCATCGCGACGGCGGTCAGCAGTTCACCGGCCGCGAGCCCCGGGAACCAACGCTTACGTTGCTCGTCGTTCGCGTAGTGTAGAAAGTACGGCAGGATCACCTCGAGCTGGGTACGCACGGTCGACAGCGTGACCAGTGCGCGCGCGGCCTCCTCCTGAAGTACGACGTTGTAGCGGTAGTCCGGGATGCCGCCTCCGCCGTACTCTTCGGGGATCGCCATGCCCAGCATGCCCAGCGAGCCCATCTGCTTGAACACCTGCCGAGGCATGCGGCCGGCCTTCTCCCACTCGGGATAGTGCGGAACCACCTCCTTCTCGACGAAGTCGCGGGCGAGTTCGCGGAATGCCTCGTGGTCGTCGGTGAACAGGTCTCGTTGCACGCGGGTCCTCCGTGATCCAGGGCCGGGTCGTCAGGCGGCGAGTTCTGCCGCAATCGCTAGGCGATGAGTTCTACCAGGGTGGCGTTCGCGGTTCCGCCACCCTCACACATGGTCTGCAGACCGAATCGAATCCCGTTGCCGCGCATGTGGTTGAGCATCCGCGTCATCAGGACCGCACCCGAGGCGCCGAGCGGGTGTCCCAGTGCGATCGCCCCGCCGAGCGGGTTGAGCTTGCTTTCGTCGGCGCCGGTCTCGGCCAGCCATGCCAGTGGAACCGGGGCGAATGCCTCGTTGACCTCGAACACGCCGACCTCGTCGAGGCTCACTCCGGCCTTGTGCAAGACCTTGTCCGTCGCCGGGATCGGTCCGGTCAACATCAGCACCGGATCGGCGCCCGTCACCGCGCCCGCGCGGTAGCGGGCGATCGGGCTCAGGCCCAGCGCCACGGCGTTGTCGGCGGCCATCACCAGCAGCGCGGCGGCCCCGTCGGAGATCTGCGACGAGTTCCCCGCGTGAATCACACCGTCGTCCTTGAAGGCCGGCTTGAGCCCCGCGAGTTTCTCCACCGTGCTCCCCCGCCGCACTCCTTCGTCGGCCACGACGGGCTCGCCGTCGGTGAACACGGGCATGATCTGGGATTCGAATGCGCCGTTGTCCTGAGCCGCGGCGGCCAATTCATGCGAGCGCACCGAATACTCGTCGAGCCGGGTGCGCGAGAACCCCCACTTCTGGGCGATCAACTCCGCCGAGATTCCCTGGTTGAACGAGAAGTCGCCGTAGCGCTCCAGCACTTTGGGGCCGTACGGCATTCCGGTGGCCCGCGCTGAGCCGAGCGGCACTCGGCTCATCACCTCGACCCCTCCGGCGACGACGACGTCCTGCTGACCCGACATCACCGCGTGGACCGCGAAGTCCAGCGCCTGTTGGCTCGATCCGCAGGCGCGGTTGACCGTGGTGCCGGGGATGGTTTCGGGCCAGCCCGCCGCGAGCACCGCGTAGCGGCCGATGTTGCTCGACTGGTCGCCGACCTGCGACACGCAGCCCCACACCACGTCGTCGACGATCTCGGGGTCGATGCCCGCCCGCTCGACCAGCGCGTTGAGCACGATCGCCGAGAGATCGGCGGCGTGCATGTCCGACAGTCCACCGTTGCGCTTGCCGACCGGCGTGCGCACCGCCTCCACGATCACCGTTTCACGCATTGTTCTTCTCCGATCCGGGCCTGATCACCCATCGACCAGTAAATACGGCCTCGCGTTTAGCGGCGAACGCGGCATAGGCCTCCGCCGAATCCGCGGTCGCGAAGTTGCCCGGTTGTGCGCGGGCCTCATTGGCCAGCGCCTCACGCAGCGTCGCGTTGGCCCCGTCGTTGAGCAGCGCCTTGCTCTGCGCCAAGGCGACCGGTGGGCCCGCTGCGAGCCGGGCCGCCAGATCGCCGACGAAGCCGTCGATCTCATCGGCGGACCGCACCCAGGTGACCAAGCCCAGGGAGTGGGCCTCCGCGGCGTCGACCATGTCGGCCAGCAACACCAGCCGCTTGGCCTGTTGCAGGCCCACCAGTTTGGGCAGCAGCCACGAACCGCCGAGGTCGACCGACAGGCCGCGCTTCGAAAAGATCTGGCAGAACCGGGCATCCGGCGTCGCCACCACGAAGTCACAACCGAGCGCCAGGTTCCAGCCGGCCCCGACCGCAACCCCGGTCACCTTGGCGATGGTGGGTACGGACAGTTCGTGCAGTGCGAGCGCGACATCGGTGAGCCGCCGTAACTTGTGTCGCGGGTGGATGTCCTCGGGTGTGCCGATGTCGGCGCCCGAGCAGAACGCCCCACCCGCGCCGGTGATCACCAATGCGCGAAGCTCGGTGTCGCGGGCGGCCGCCCGCAGGGCATCGGCCAGGTCCCCCCACAATTGCGCGTTGATCGCGTTCTTGCGGTCCGGCCGGTTCAGCGTCAGGGTCCGCACCCCGTCGCTGTCGGAACTCAGCAGCACGTCATCGCTCACTGGTACGCGGGCCCGATCACTCCGTCGGCACGTAGCCGCGCGAGATCCTCTGCCGTCAGCCCCAATTCACCCAGTACGGCATCGGTGTGCTGGCCCAAACCGGGTACCGCTCCCATCGGTTGCTCGAAGCCGGTGATCACCGGCGGGGGGCGCAGCGCGCGGATGTCACCCTTGGGGGTGGCGACGGTGCGCCACCGGTCCCGAGCGGTGAGGTGGGGGTGTGCGACGACCTCACTGGGCAGGTTGTACCGCGAGTTGCCGATCCCGGCGTCGTCGGCGATCTTCTGGATCTCGGCGAGATCACGCTGGGCACACCACGATCCGATGGCTTCCTCCAGGATCTCGCGGTGGGCGCAGCGGTCAGGGTTGGTGGCGAAGCGGGGATCCTCGGCGAGGTCGGGGCGATCGATGATCTCGCGGGCCACCCGCTGCCACTCCCGGTCGTTGGTCGTGCCGAGCACCACCGTCTGACCGTCGCGCGTCGGAAACGCCCCGTACGGCGCGACGGCGGGTGAGCCGACGCCGAGCGGTTCCTGGTCGATGCCCGAATGCTGGGTGTATGTCAACTGATATCCCATCACGTCGGTCATCACGTCGAACAGGCTCAGTGCAACCGACTGGCTCGCGGCCCCGGCATTGCCCCTGCCTCGTCCGACCAGGAGCGCCAGGATGGAGATCGCCGCGTACAGGCCCGTCGAGAAATCGGCCATCGCGGGTCCCGGCTTGGCGGGCATCCCCGGGTAGCCCGTGACCGCGCACGATCCCGACTCCGCCTGTACGAGAAGGTCGTAGGCACGCTTGTGGGAGATCGGCCCGCCGGGGCCGTAGCCGTCGATCTCGACCGGGATCACGTTGGGATGCCTTGTCGCGAGGTCACTGGGGGCCAAGCCCATCCGCGCGGTCGCACCCGGCGCGAGGTTCGACACGAACGCATCCGCCCGGTCCAACAGGCGGTGCAGAAGGTCGATACCCTCGGGTGCTTTGGTGTTCAGCGTCACCGACTCCTTGCCGCGGTTGGCCCAGACGAAATGCGCGGCCAAACCACCGGGCCCGTTCACCACGTCGTCGTAGTCGCGGGCGAAATCGCCGCCGTTGGGGTTCTCCACCTTGATCACGCGGGCACCGAAGTCGGCGAGCACCCGGGTGCACATCGGGGCGGCCACGGCCTGTTCCATCGCGACGACCGTGACGCCGCTCAGTGGCGCTGGGGCGCTCACATGACCATTCCGCCGTCGACCGGCAGCACCTGTCCGGTGATGTAGGACGCGGCATCGGACGCCATGAACACGAACGCGCCCGCGACCTCCTGAGGGTCCGCCCACCGCTTCATCGGAATGCGATTCATCATGTTGGCTGCAAACTTCTCGTTGGTGCGGATGGTCTCCGTCATCGGGGTCGCTGCCAGCGGCGCCAGCGCGTTGACCATGATCTTCTTGGTCGCCAGTTCGCGCGCAAGGGATTTCGTGAATCCGATGATGCCCGCCTTGGCCGCCGAATAGTTGACCTGACCCAGCGTGCCCGTCAGCCCCGCGGCCGACGTGACGTTGACGATGCGCCCGGTCCCGGCGGTCGGAATGTGCGGCAGTGCGGCCTGAGTGACGTTGAACGCGCCCATCACGTGAATGTCGAACAGCAGCCGGAACGCCTCCTGCGTCGTCTTCTCGAACATCGCGGGCTTGGTCACGCCGGCGTTGTTGACCACGATGTGCAGGGCGCCGTCGGCGAGCGCGGCCGCCTGGGCGGCGGCGTTGTCGGCCGAATCGCGGTCGGAAACGTCCAGCGCAGCGGACTCGGCACGACCGCCGCCGGCCGAAATGCGTTCGGCCACAGCCGCAGCGGCATCCTTGTCCAGGTCGGTGACGAGCACCGCGGCGCCGGCGTCGGCGAGAGCCTGCGCGACGGCCGAACCGATACCGCCCGCGGCACCGGTCACCAACGCCGAACGGCCGGACAGATCGAAATAGTTGACCATCAGTGGTTGCGCTCCTCCGTCAGTAGCTGCGCGGCAGTCCGAGAACATGCTCGCCGAGGAAGTTGAGGATCATCTCCTGGCTCACCGGCGCGATCTTCATCAGCCGCGACTCACGGAAGTAGCGGGAGACGTGATACTCCTCCGAGTAGCCCATGCCGCCGTGCAGCTGCAGGGCCCGGTCGGCGGCGCCGAAGCCGGCGTCGGCGCACAGATACTTCGCCGTATTGGCCTCTCGCCCACAGGGTTTGCCGTTGTCGTAGAGCCAGGTGGCCTTGCGCAACACCAGCTCGGCCGCGTCGAGCCGGGCCAGGGAGTCCGCGAGCGGGAACTGCAGGCCCTGATTCATGCCGATCGGCCGGTTGAACACGTGACGTTCGTTGCCGTACTTGACGGCCTTCTCCAGCGCCACCCGCCCGATGCCCAGCGCCTCGGCCGCGATCAGCATCCTCTCGGGGTTCAGGCCGTCGAGGATGTACTTGAAGCCCTTGCCCTCTTCGCCGACGCGGTGCTCAACGGGCACCATCAGGTCATCGATGAACACCTCGTTGGAGCTGACCGCGTTGCGTCCCATCTTCTTGATGGGCCTGATGTCGACGCGGTCGGGATCGAGGTCGGTGAGGAACAGCGTCATGCCGTCGGTCTTCTTGGTGACCTCGTCAAACGGTGTGGTCCTGGTCAGCAGCAGGATCTTCTCCGACTCCAACGCCTTGGAGATCCACACCTTGCGGCCGTTGACCCGGTACTTGTCGCCCTCGCGTTTGGCGAAGGTGGTGATGCGCGAAGTGTCTAGCCCCGCACCGGGTTCGGTGACGCCGAAGCAGACATGCAGATCGCCGTTGACTATCCGCGGCAGGGTCTCGGGATCACGGAAGCGACGCTGCTGCTCGAGGAGGTGTCGCGTTCCGGGGCCGCGATGAACGGCGCGAGCGCCATCCACCTGTCGATCTTCGGCATGCAACCCGTCGTCAAGCATGGCTCCGACGAGCTCAAGGCCGAGACCCTGCCGCGGATAGTCAACGGCGATCTGCATGTCTGCTTCGGCGTCACCGAACCCGGTGCGGGGCTAGAC
>NZ_LZMD01000057.1 GCF_001668575.1 Mycobacterium sp. 1164985.4 | reverse complement strand
GGGTCGCTCCGCCCCTGCGCCCGCACCGACGGTGCCCGACCCCGACTTGCCCCGCGATGCGTTGCGGCTGGATCCCGGTGCCGGGGATTCGCTCGAAAAGCTGCAGCAGGTGTTGCGCGACGCCGCCGGCTAGCCGGTGCTGGTGCCGGTCCAGTACTCGGCGAAGCGGCCGTCCTCGATGCGCAGGATGTCGTTACCGGTGAACCGTTTCGGCCCGTCCTGGGCCGCGCCCGTCCCGACCCACCTCGCCGCCAGCATGTCGCCGTCGACGAACGGCTCGACCTCGATCACGAACTTCAGGTCGCTGAGCATGCGATGGGTCTCCCCGACGACGTCCTGCAGCTGCGCCGGGCCTCGCACGACCCGCCCTGGCCAATGCCCCACGAAATCGTCGGTGACCAGCTCGGCCGCCACGGGTTCACCTGCCCACAGTTCGTCTATCCATCGTCCGTAGAGCTCTTCAGGCGAAATCATGGTGAAGTTCTACCCGGCTCGGCGCGGCGGTACGCAATCCTCCCGACGAATGCGGCGACCTCAGAAGCGGTGGCTTGCGCCGCGACTTCGCAGCGTGTCGAGCAATCGGTCCAGGTCGTCGTCATCGTTGTAGAGGTGGAACCCGACCCGCACGGCCCCGGCCCGGACCGAGACGCGGATGCCCACGGCGGCGAGCCTGTCGGCCGCCCCGTCGATGGGCAGCGACACGATCGGCGAGTCCTGCGGAGGCAGCTGCAGCGCAGCACGCAACCGGGCGGCCAGGCCGACGGTGTGGCGCTCGACGGCGACCGGGTCGAGCGCGGCGAGCCACGGCAGCGTCAGCCCGGTACCCAGCGCGCTGAACCAGGTCGGCGAGATGTCGAACCGCCGCGCGTCGCCGGCGAGCCGGAGCGGAAGCCCGTAGATCGCCTGCCAGGGCTCCTCGGCGGCGTACCAGTTCGCGGCGTGCGGCGTCATCGTGCGACTCACGCGCTCGCTCAGCGACATCCAGGTGACGCCGCGCGGCGCGAGCAGCCACTTGTATGCCGCGGCGACGGTGACGTCCGCCCAGCCGAGATTGAGCGCCTTCCAGCCGACCGCCTGGGTGACGTCGATGACGGTTACGCTGTCCGTGCCCGCGATACTTCGGCGCAACGCATCGGCGTCGAGCAGCGTCCCGGTCGCCGATTGCACCAGGCTCACCACCACCACGTCGAAATCCCCGGCCGACGAGACCAGCTGGTCGGCGGGGAGTTCGGTGACCGTGACGCCGCGGCCGGCCTGTGCGGCGAACGGGAACGTCGTGCTGGTGAACTCCCCCGGCAGCGCGACGACGCGGCTGTTGTCGGGGATCGCGGCCGCGACCAGTCCGAGCGCCCCGGAAACGGTGCTGCCCATGGTCACCGATTCCACGGGCACGCCCGTCAACGCCGCGTAACCGGCCCGTCCGGCGCGCACATGGTCGTCGAACGACGGGACGTCCATGGTGCCCGACTGCCATCTGCCGATGAAGTCGTGCAGCGCCTCGACGACGAAATGCGGCGGCAGACCGTAGGTGGGGGTGTTGAGATACCCTGCCGCACCGGCGAATTGGGCCCCAAAAGCCTCCCGCGCCGCGGTGGCGGTCATCGTTGCGAGGGTGGCTCTTCGCCGCGCAATCTGGCCTGGAGTTGCTCTTTGTCGCGGCGCCTGCGTTCGTCGAAGACCGCGATGCTCTCGTTGGCGCGACGGCGAAGCGGCGCGAACAGCCAAATGCCCAGCGGCAGCGCGATCACCAGCGCGAAGAGCAGCGCGACGACGAGCGGAAATTCGCGCAACCCGAGCAGATGTCCGACGCCGAGAATCGCCGCCGCCAGCGCCGCGACGAGCAAGAGCCGTGCCAGCACATAGGCCAGCACGTTGAGCACGAGCCGAGTTCCTTGGCGACCGTCAGACACGGACCGAGCCTACCGACGGCGCGTATATTCGAACCAAGGAGGTTTTGTTCTCGTGGCGTATCTGCTCCTGATTCTCGTACTGGGCACGCTGGCGTATGTGGGCTGGCGGCTGATGCGAGTCTCTTCGAGCCGTCCGCGCACCCGGGTGATCGGGCCGGACGACGATCCAGAGTTTCTGCGTCGGCTCGGCCAGGAGGACAACCCACGACCGTGACGGGCGCGGTTTAGCGCTTCAGCGTCGGGCGGCGGGAAATCCGGCCGCGACGGCGGCGGCGAGTTCGAGTAGCGCTTCCCTCGTTTCCGGTTTCAAGCGTTCGAGGCTGATCTGCGCTCCTTCTTCGAGGTGTGGGTCGAATGGCACCTCGTGCACCGCCCGGCATCGCCTGCTGAAGTGGTCGACGACCTTTTTCATGTCGACTTTTCCCGACCGCGGCCGCACCGCGTTGATCACCGCGATCGAATTGCGCACCATGTCCTGGTGCCCGTGGGCGTCCAGCCAGTCCAGCGTGGCCGAGGCGCTGCGGGCACCGTCGACCGAACCGGAACTGATCACGATCAGCGTGTCGGCGCTGGCCAACACCGCGGCCATGGCCGAGTGCATCAGACCCGTGCCGCAATCGGTGAGCACCAGGCTGTAAAAGCGCTCGAGGACCTCCAGCGTTCGGCTGTATTCGTCGGAGCTGAACGCCTCCGACACCGCCGGGTCGCTTTCGGAGGCGAGCACCTCCAGCCGGCTCGGGCCCTGAGAGGTGTAGGCGCGCACGTCGCTGTAGGCCTGGATGCCTTCGGCGTCGCGCAGCAGGTGACGCACCGTGGCCGGCGTCTCCAGCGGGACCTTTTCGCTCAGCGTCCCGCGGTCGGGATTCGCGTCGACGGCGATCACGCGGTCACCGCGCAGCGACGCCAGGGTCGCGCCCAGCGTCGCGGTGATCGTCGTCTTGCCCACTCCGCCCTTGAGCGACAGCACCGCGATGCGGTGGCACCCGCGCAACGGGCGTTCGATCTGCGCCGTGAGTTGCTGCCGGCGTCGCGCCTGGGGCCCGTTACCGAGGTTGATCAATGTGAACGACGCGTAATACAGCCACCTGCGCCAGCCCTCTGCGGGGGCTCGCTTGGGTCGGCCCAGCAGCGCGACCGTCGACAGATCGAGATACGGCGGCGGGTCGGCCTCGGCGTTGTCCTGCGGCGGGGAGGCGACCGGCACGCCCTCAGGCGGTGTCGGCGCCGTCCACTGCGGCGGTGGATCGGCCGAGGGATCGCTGAAACGGCTCTGTGCGCGGAAACCACCTGGCGCGTAGGCGTTTTCGGGAATGATGGCCGCCGAAGTCGCGTCGTTACCGAGACGATTTTCAGGCACGCCGGCGATCCCCCATGGCTTCAAAGGCTTACGCGCCCGATCTTAGCCAAGCACGGTGCGGCGACTCAGCCCACTCCGGCGTAAGAGTGCAGCCCTACGGTGACCAGGTTGATGAAGAACAGGTTGAACACCATCGCGATGAAGCCCACGACGTTGATCCACGCGGCCTTCTTGTCCCGCCAACCGGCCGTCGAACGCGCGTGCAGATACGCGGCGTAGACGACCCAGGCGATGAACGACACCGTTTCCTTCGGGTCCCAGCCCCAGTACCGGCCCCACGCCTCTTCGGCCCAGATCGCGCCGAAGATGACGCCAAACCCGAACACCGGGAACGCGAAGATCGTGGTGCGGTAGGCGATTCGGTCCAGGGTCTGCGGATCGGGGAGCCTGTCCAGGGCGCGGGCGAGCACGCCGTCGGAGGCGCCCCGGCGCTGCGGGTCGCCGAACCGCGACATCTTCAGCAGGAACAGGATGCTCGCGACACCGGCGACCAGGAACACCCCAGAGCCGAGGCTGACCACCGAGACGTGGATGGGCAGCCAGTAGGACTGCAGCGCGGGCATCACCGGTGCGGCGTTCGTGTAGAGCCAACGGCCGGAGACCGTCAGCAGGATCAGAACCGGAACGAGCACGAACACCCACAGCGTGCGGTACTGGCGCCGGCGCAACACCACCGCAGCGGCGACCAGTCCGCAGAAGCTGGTCAGGTTGATGAACTCGTACATGTTGCCCCACGGCACCCGTGCGGTCGCCGCACCGCGCAACACGATGCAGACCAGCAGCAGGCCGATGCCGAGGTAGGTCAGCGCGAGACCCGCGCCGCCGATCCGCTCGTCCAGCGGGCGTCGCGGCGCATCGGACACGACCCCGGGCGCGGCGCTGTCCGCGCGCACGCCGGCCGCCGCGGCTCCCTGCCCCGATGTCGCCGCCGCCGCGGCTCCGAGCCCCGATGTCGCCGCCGCCGCGGCTCCGACGAGCTCGCGAGCCTCGACCTTCCGACCGCGGCTGTAGGCCAGCTCGACCGCAAGCAACAGCAGCGCACCCACCAGCACCAGCACCGACGACGTGAACGCCCAGTCCGAGTACCGGGCCAGGTCGATATCGATGTTCACGCTGTTCATGCGCGATCCGCCTCCGCTTCTCGCTCGCCGTTCATGCGCGATCCGCCTCCGCTTCTCGCTCGCCGTTCATGTGACCTTCTCTCCTGCACGATTCGCCGGCGCCGCGTCGGGAAGCAGACGCTGCGTCAACCGCTCGAACTCGTCGCCCCACCCCGAGTTGTCGGTGCGCGCCAACCCGCCCAGCTCGACGGTTACGGTACCCGGACCTGCGGGGTTGATCCGAATCCAGACGCGGCGACGACGGATGACGAGCGACACCAGCAGCCCGGCCATCATGGTCAGCGCGAACACCAGCACCCAGACCTGCGCCGGGTCGTGGGAGACCTGAACGTTGATGAACGGGACCGCGCCGTCGAACCGCACCACCGTGCCGTCGTCGAGCCGCGTCGACTCGCCCGCACCCAGGTTGACGCGCGCCTTCTTGGTGAGCCGGCCCTGCTCGATCAAGCGGGCATCGAGGTTGAACAGCGACTGCGGTCGCCCGGTGTCCAAGCCGGTGTCGCCGCGGTAGACGTCGATCGCCACGGCGGGATCGTTGAGAGCCGGGAAGCTCGAGGACAGCAGCGTGCCGTGCAGCAGTTCGGTCGGCGCGAACAAACCTTGGATCGCGAGCTGGTTCTTACGGCGGTCGTCGGGGTCCGGGTACGTGCCGGCGGGCGGGTCGAAGCGCATGGCGCCCGACGACAGGAACGTGATCTGGTCTTCGGGCCGCCACTGCAACGTCTGCGTGCGCGTCTGCCCGTCGGGGAACGTCACAGTGAAGGTCGGCGCATAACCGTGGCCCTGCAGGTACACGCGGTCGCCGCCGACGCGCAGCGGATGATTGACCTTCAGGTGGTACGGCCGCCAATCGCCGGACTGCAGGTCGGCGCCCGCCTGGTATTCGATGTCGGCGGCGAAGGAGGTCGCCTGACCGGTCGTCAGATAGTCGGCCTGGAAATCGTTGACCCGCAGGCAGATCGGATGCAGCGAGGTGCCGTCGACGGTGTTGCCCGCGCGGAAGGAGTCGAACGCCGCGGGCGAGGCCGAACAGAATCCGGGACCGCCGTCGGCGATGACGATGACGTTGCCCTCGTAACCGAACAGCTTGCCCGCTGCGACCGCGACGAGCAGACCCAGCAGTGAGAAGTGAAAGACGATGTTGCCGAACTCGCGCAGATAGCCCTTCTCCGCGGCGATTTCGATCGTGCCCTCGTCTTCGCGGGTGACCTTGCGCCAGCCCCGCAACCGCTCGCTGATGGTCGTCGCCAGATCGTCCGCGTCGGCGGATACCTCGGCGCTGTGGTGTTTGGGCAGTCGGCTCAGGTTGCGAGGGGCGGACACGGGATTGGCGCGCATGCTGCGGAAGTGCTCGACCAGGCGCGGCGTCAGGCAGCCGACCAGTGAGACGAACAGCAGAACGTAGATCGCGGTGAACCAGAAGCTGGAGAACACGTCGAACGCCTGCACGCGGTCGAGCCAGGGCCCGATCGTCGGATGCTCGGCGATGTACTGGTCGACCTTGGACTCGTTGAGGCTGCGCTGCGGCAGCAGGGCCCCGGGGATCGCGCCCAGCGCGAGCAGGAACAGCAGCACCAGGGCGGTACCCATTGACGTGAGGGTCCGCCAGGTGTTCCGAACCAGCGCGAGCACACGCGAAACTGCCCCATTTCTGGGACTCTCGGGCAGCTTTCCGTCTGTTCGCTGCTTACGCGTGGGCCCTGGCGGGGAAAGAGCGCTCATATCGGCAGCGTCACGTCGCTGACGAACGCGTCGCGGACCCAGGACACGAAGTCGTTCCACACTCCGGTGACCAGCGCGGCACCGACCAGAATCAGCAGCACACCGCCGAAGATCTGGATCGCGCGGGTGTGCTTGCGCAGCCACGCCAGACCCTGCATTGCGCGGGCAGACCCGAACGCCAGAAGCACGAACGGGATTCCGAGGCCCAAACAGTAGGCGACGACCAGCGCGACACCGCGAGCGACGTTGGAGCCGTCGGTCGCCGACGCGACCGCGATCACGCCGGTGAGGGTGGGTCCGAGGCACGGCGTCCAGCCCAGGGCGAACACCGCGCCGAGCAGTGGCGCGCCACCCAGCGTCGAGATCTGCCGCGGAGTGAAGCGGGCCTCGCGCTGCAGCGCCGGGATGAACCCGACGAACGCCAGCCCCATCACGATCGTCACCACCCCTCCGATGCGCTGCAGCAGAAGCTGATTGGTGATCAGCGACGTCGTCATGCCGAGCACCGCGACGGTGCCGAGCACGAAGACGATCGTGAAGCCGGCGACGAACAGCGCGGCCGCGCCGGCCACCCGCAACCGGGTGGTCTTGGTGCTGACAGAGCCCGCGGCGCCGGTGTCGTCGACGCCGACGACCGCAGCCAGATACGACAGGTATCCCGGCACCAACGGCACCACGCACGGCGAGGCGAACGACACCAGCCCGGCGAGCGCGCTGACCAGAAGGGCCAGCAGGACCGGACCGCCGGCGATCAATTGGTCCACCTGGTCGAGGCTCATGCGCCGGCCTTCTCCCCCGGCCCCGCGCCATCCTGTTCAGCCGCAATGCGTTCCACTACCGGCTGCAGATCCTCGGCGAGCAGTTCGCGCAGGAACACCGCGGCGACGCGGTGCTCGCGGTCCAGCACCACCGTGGAGGGGATCACCGTCGTCGGATACCGGCCACCGAACGCGATCATGGTCCGCATCGGGGGGTCGTAGATCGAGGGGAAGGTGATCTTGCGGTCGACGATGAAGTCCCGCGCCGCGTCCCGGTTGTTGTCCCGGACGTCGATGCCGAGGAACTGCACCCCGCGACCCTCCGTGGCGTCGTAAACCTGTTGCAGCTGGCCGATCTCGGTGCGGCACGGGCCACACCACTGACCCCATACGTTGAGCACGACGACCTTGCCGGCGAAGTCGTCGAGGGCGATGGTCTTGTCCGGGTCCATCAGATCGGGGCCACTCAGTGGGCCGGGGCGACCACGATCCTGCGGTGGGTCGTAGAAAATGTCGGTCTGGCCACCGGGTGCGACGAATTCGAAGGTGCCGCCCTGTGCGACGGCGTCGTCACCGGTGGAGCAACCGGCCAGCGCGAGCATCGCCGCGCAGGCCAGCAGGACCCACCGTTTCACTGCCCGGCCAACTCCGCGTAGCCCCAGCCGACATAGGTGTCCCCGTGGAAGTAGAACGACGTCACCGACGCCAGGTTGCACAGCCGCCGAGTCGGCAAATGGTGCAGCGGTCGCCCGGTCATCGCCCGGCGCAGGGTCTCGACTGGCAGCTGATGGCTGACACACACCGCCTCGTGGCCGGCCGCCTTGGCCCTGGCCCGGTGCACGGCGCCGGTCATCCGCTCGGCGATCTCGCGGTACGGCTCTCCCCACGACGGCGTGCGTGGATTGCGGAGATGCCACCAATTACGGGGATCGCGCAGCGCGCCGTCGCCCGGCGAAACCCGTTGTCCCTGGAAGATGTTCGTCGATTCGATGAGCTCATCGTCGGTGTCGATGGACAGCCCCAGCGCCGCCGCTATCGGGGCCGCGGTCTCCTGCGCCCGCTCCAGCGGCGAGGCGACCACATACACGATGTCGCGCAGCGCCAGCCAGTCAGCCACCGCCTGTGCCTGGGCCCTGCCGCGCTCGGAGAGATGGTAGTCGGGGAGGCGGCCGTAGAGGATCTTCTCGGGGTTGTGCACCTCGCCGTGACGCATCACGTGCACCACGGTCTTCACGGCCTCGCCGGCCTCTGACGGCTGCTCGGTCATGCCGGTTTGACCGCCTCAGCCGCGGCGCGGGCCGCGCCGGGCAACGCGGTAGCGATACGGTCGAACGCCTCGTCATCCAAAACCGTTGACACGAACCAGGTCTCGAAAGCACTCGGCGGCGGGTAGATACCGGCGTTTAGCAGCGCGTGGAAGAACGCTGGAAAGCGCCATGTCTCCGACGCGCGCGCCGACGCGAAGTCGGTGACGGGCTGGTCGGTGAAGAACACGCTGAGCATGTTTCCGGCCCGCGAAACCGTGTGTGCCACACCGGCCTCGGCCAGTGCGCGGCCCAGCAGGTCGGTGAGGCGGTCGGCGTTGGCGTCGAGCTTGGCGTAGACCGCGTCGTCGGCTGCGCGCAGTGTCGCCAGCCCGGCCGCCATGGCAACGGGGTTCCCGGACAACGTGCCTGCTTGATACACCGGCCCCTGAGGCGCGAGGCGGTCCATCACCTCGGCGCGTCCGCCGAAGGCCGCCGCGGGCAGCCCGCCGCTCATCACCTTGCCGAAGGTGAAGAGGTCGGCATCGACGGGATCGACGCCGTACCAACCGGATCGGTTGACGCGGAATCCGGTCATCACCTCGTCGACGATCAGCAGTGCGCCGTGTTCCGTCGTAATGCGTCGCAGCGCGGCGTTGAATCCGGGCAGCGGCGGCACGGTGCCCATGTTTCCGGCGCTGGCTTCGGTGATCACGCAGGCGATCTCGTCGCCGAACCGGCCGAAGATCTCCTCGACCGCGGCGACGTTGTTGTAGGGCAGCACGATCGTGTCCGCGGCCGCAGCGCCCGTCACCCCCGGCGAGGACGGCAGCCCGAGCGTGGCGACACCGGAACCCGCGTCGGCCAGCAGCGCGTCGCTGTGGCCGTGATAGCAGCCGGAGAACTTCACGATCTTGGCCCGGCCCGTGAAGCCGCGGGCCAGCCGGATCGCGCTCATCGTGGACTCGGTGCCGGAGTTCACCAGCCGCAGGCGCTCGACCGGGGCGACCCGGTCGATGATCTCGCGGGCCAGCTCCGACTCCGACGGGGTCGGCGCGCCGAACGACAGCCCGTCGGTGACCACCCGCTGCACCGCGGCGACGACGTCGGGGTGCGCGTGACCCAGGATCATCGGTCCCCATGAGCAGACCAGGTCCACGTAGCGGTTACCGTCGGCGTCGGTCAACCAATAGCCGTTGGCGGAGGTGATGAACCGCGGGGTGCCGCCGACCGAGGTGAAGGCCCGTACGGGCGAGTTCACCCCGCCCGGGATGACGGCCGACGCCTCGGCGAACAACCGCGCCGACACCTCGGTGGTCATCTGGTCAGCACGCATGGCCACCAGTGTCCCAGCCTCGTGCAAGCCGTCAACTACAGGGTGTAGTGGTCAACCTTTCGGACGCAGCACGAAGACCGGGTGGTGCGGCCTGGTGCGGCAACCTGCGGAATAAAACTCGACCGGCTCCTTGAGGGCGTCCGCTCCGGCGGGTGGTGACGGTCAGCGGTTCACCCACCCCGACCGTCATGGCGATCGGGTTGAGCGCGGCTGGCTGAGAAACGTCATCGCGGCGGTCGCAACCGGACTGGATTTTGTTTTTTTCTCGGGTATGGTCGCGCATTGGAAGCGGGTGCTAGCGAAAGGGAAAAAATGGCTAGTAAGTCGCAGGGTCGCGAACGAAAAAAGCCGGCGATGACGCTGAAGGAACGCCGTGCCGCCAAACGCGAGAAGTCGGTGGACGAATTCTTGCCGCGCCGAAAACACGCTGGCTGAGGGCCGGTGGCCGGTATTGATGTGACGGTTTTCCGGTATTCACGCGCGAACTGTTGCGCGACCGTTCAGAACAGTTGATCGTTTCTGGATCATTGAAATTCCGCGTCTCGCATATCTCGCGTCACTAGAAGCAATGCGCCATTTTTTGGGCATTTGGAGGACAGTTTGCATGTGTGAGGGACGGTGAATGCCGGCATGCGCGTGGGCAAACAGGAACGAATCGCCAGTTGAGTGAGCGGAGGGTGGGTGGATGGAATTCCAAGATTCGGGCCACGCGCCGGTGATGGTGGTCGGACGAGCATCGAGCCTGTCCGAGGCGATCGCCGCGGCTTGTCGAGACCGCGGCATCGCGGTGGTTCGACACCGACTCAGCGCGGCCACGACACCGAATCTGCCGCACGACGTCACTGCACTCGATTCCGCCGTCGCGATCGTCGACGCCGACTGCGTCGATTCCATGTTCGGCGGGCACCACGCGGCGCGCCGGCGACTACGCCAGTGCGGCGACGCCCTCTGCGAGGCGGCGAGTACGGCGGCCCTCGAGTCGGGCGCGCGTCGCGTCCTCGTCATCGGCGACGCGCGTGGTCTTTCGTTCGGACGCGGGGCCCGCGCCGAGCGATGGTTACGCGATCTCGCGCACCGAATCGGTTACGAAGGCTCGATCAACGGGCTCACCGGGCTGGTGACGTCGTATGCGGTGGTCGAAACCGACCGGCAGGTACGACCGATCGCCGAGGCGGTCGCCGATTGGCACCGCGGCGAGATACCCGGCGGCACAACGCGTTTGGGCGCTGTCGCAATGCGGTAGACGTCAGTGTCGCGGCCGCATCCGCGCCCGAACCGGGCCCTTGGCGATCGTGGTGAACGGCACGTCGGTTTCGAACGTGTCGTTGAGCGATTCGATCCGGGCGGCGCGCACGATCGTGGCCAGCGCCAACGTCGTCTCCAGTCGCGCGAAGTGCTCGCCGATGCACGGCCGCCCGCCGGCCAGCCACGGCAGGAACTGCCAGCGATCGCGGTTCTGGGTGTTCTCGGGACTAAACCGGTCGGGATCGAAGACCTTCGGATTCGGCCACAGGGCCGGGTCATGGTGCAGCCCGTAGATGCCGAGCGCCACCAGGGTGCCGGCCTCGACGCGGTAGCCGTCGACCGCGATGTCGCGGGTCGCCAACCGGGCCACGCCGGCCGCGGGTGGGCACAGGCGGATCGCCTCGTGCAGCACCTGCACCGTGTATTGGAGCCGCGGCACATCGTCGGGGGTCAGTTCCCGGTCACCGATGGCGGCGGCCTCCGCTGCGACGCGGTCCTGAATGTCGGGGTGACGTCCGAGGACCCAGAGCGTGAACGTGAGCGCGGTCGAGGTGGTGTCATGCCCGGCGAGCATGAAGATCAGCAGGTCATTCGAGATGTCGTCGTCGGACAGCGGCAACCCGGTTTCGGGGTCCACCGCCGCCATCAACGCCCGCACCAGGGGCGCGTCCCGCGTCGGGTCGGTGCGGCACGCGCGCACCATGTCGTCGGTGATCTCCTTCATCTCCGCGACCGCGCGGCGCACGCGGCGGCGAGCGGGTGTGGGCAGCCAACGCGGTGCCCGCACCGGTCGCAGCGCACGGTCGGCGGTATAGGACGACGCGACGTGCATACACCGGGCGATGGTGTCGGCGCGCTCGTTGAGGTCGATGCCGAGCACCGAGTGGCCCAACGACTGCATCGCCACGCGGCGGCACTCGTCGTCGAGATCGAGTTCGCCGCCATCGGGCCAGCGGTCGACGAACGCCTGGGCCGCCGCGGACATGTAACCGCCGAACTTGCGGACGTTCTGCTTGGCGAACACCGGCTGCAGCGCCCGCTTGCGGGGCCTCCACAGGTCGTTGGGCAACACGAAAAGGCTGTCGCCCGCCATCTTGCGGACCTCGTCGTGGTAGATGCACCGCTCCGAGGAGTTGTCGGAGCGGGTGAGCACGTCGCGCATGCCGTTGGGCGACATCACGGCGACGATCGGCGGATACACCCACTTCGGCGCGATCTGAATGCGGGTGATGGGGCCGCCTGCGTCGCGAATGACGTCCTGCCCGGTGTCGAGCCGGCGAAGGAGTCGGGCCAGCCGCAAGATCGGCAGCGGGTTCTTGGGCACCAGCGGCAACGCCGTGACGTCGAGCGTGGTGGTCATGTCCAGATCATCACCCCCTGGGGCGCGTCGGCTCGGCACCGGTACGGGATATTCACGCCGACCAGGTGAGCGGCGCGCCTTCACCTTTCATCATCACAGCACCGGGCATGACCCGAATGCGGTAGGGCGACAGCCGGAGCGCGGCGAACTGCTCGGAGGTCGGACCGTCCTGCCACATCGGGATGATTCGCGGGTCGTAGCCGACCGGTGCGGGCGCGGTCGCGAACTTGTCCCACACCGCCGCCTTGGTCTCGTCGTCGACGTACCACTCGACCAGACACTCCGTGCTGCAGGTGTCGTGGTCGGGCCTCCAGTAGCTCACCGAGATCTCCGGGTGCACGGCGAGATGGCGCTTCTTGATCGGCGACGGCACCGTGGCGATCCAGCCGAACAGGTCGGTGCCGTCCCACTCCCAGATGGGATGCAGGATGCGGGTACGTGGCCTGCCGTTGGCATCGACGGTGGCCACCGAGGCCCACACAATGGAATGAGCCATCTCGACGAACGCGGGCGCGATCTGCTGCAGGGTGGTCACGGTGCCTAGCGTAGGCAAGCGCCGTACCGGCCGGTCAGTTGCCGCCGCTCTCCGAGGCCTCGCTGTCTGCGGATTCCTTGCTGAACTTCGGGTTTCCGTCGTCGTCGAGCCAATCGTTGACCGCGGTGCCCGCAACGGCACCGCCGGTGCCGGGCATTTTGGCGGTCGGCCGCTCCTCTTCGTAGGCCTTGTGCATCTCTTTGGCCTTTTCCCGATGCTCGTCGGTCACTTCTGGTTTCTCGGTGGGCGGCGGCGTCTCCTGCTCGCTGGTGACCTGGTGATGTTCGTCGGTCTCCGGTTCGGCCTTCCTCTGCTCCTCGAGGAACCCTTCCTTGTCCTGCCCTTGTTCGCTGGTCATGGACTACGACTGCCCGGAGAGCCGAAAAACGAAACGCAGTTTCGGCTAACCGGTGGGAACCGACCGCAAAGCGGCGGGCAGGCTCGGAAGAAAGTGTTTGCGAGCGAAAACTCGGATGTCGTCGGCGGACTCCAGCGGCTGAGAACTGGGCAGCAGCAACACCATCGCCGCATACCGCAGGATGGTGTCGGCCAACTCCTCGAAGGCCTCCTCCCCGATCCGCTCGGCGAATCCGGCGGGGAAGATGATCCGCAACGCGGCGGCCATCCGGGCGATCGCCGCGTCGTAGTGCTTGCGGGCGAGTTCGAGCAGCAGCGCGGGCTCGTCGGTCAGTATCCGGTACAGCACGCGATGGCGGCGGAACTTCAAGATCGACAGGGTGAACGCCTCGACATAGTAATTCGACTGCGGCCCAACTCGTTTGACCTCCTCGGCGATGTCGGCGAACAGCGCGATGTTCTCGCGCTCGATCACCGCGGCCACGAGCTCGTCGCGGTTGGCGAAGCGCCGGTAGATCGTCGTGCGGCTGACGCCTGCGCGGCGCGCGACGTCGTCGAGCGCGACCCGACGGAAGCCGTGCCGCTCGAACTCGATGACGGCGGCGTCGAGGATGGCTTCCATCGCCGGGTCGTTGCCCACAGCCGGGTCAGGCTCGGGCATAACCCTTTTGGGCGTAGCCGTTGTAGCGCCACTTCATAGGCAGACGATCCCACACCCAGTTGACCGGTCGCGAGCGCCAGAACGCCGCGAAGCGTTGGTAGCGAAGCTCCTGACGCTCACTCCACGGCAATTGCAGCAGCTCGCGAGCACGGGGCGGCAACCCGCCGGTGGTCAGGAACGCCGCCAGCGGGTTGAACAGCGGCCCGATCAGCCGCCATGCCCACGCGGGAACGCCCTTGGGGCACGGGAAGCCCTTGGTGACGTAGCCGACGCCGTACACCGCGGTCTTGTGTGCGACGACGATCTCGTCGAGCATGCGGTCCCAGTAGCGCTCGAACTCGTCGTAGGTGGCCGGCATCGGCCGCTCACTCACGCCGTAGCGGCGGTACCAGGTCTTCGACTCGAGATAGATCTGCTCCTTCTCCTCGCGGCTCAGCCGCTTGACGAAGGTGTCGGCGAAGTACAGCACCTGTTCGACGAACGTCGCGTGCGCCCAGAAGTAGGTCTCCGGTTCCAGCGCGTGGTAGCGCTTGCCGTCAGGCATCTCACCCTTGATCTCGGTGTGAAAGTCACGGACCTGCGTCCCCGGATTGTCGTCGTCGGATCCGTAGACGGTGTTGAAGATCGGCGGCAGCGAACGCTTCACCCGCGCGGCGGTGTCGTCGAAGAACACCGAATGGTCGAGCACGCCCTGGCCGAGTTCGGCGAGCATGTTCTGCAGCACCGCGGGCCGCGGCCCGATCAGGTACATCCGGTTGTCCCCGAAATAGCGCCACACCAGCGACTGCGGGCCCAGCGGCAGCGCGTCGTCGACGGGTCTGTTCGTCTCCACCAACTCGGTCATGTGAAACAGTGTTACAAATTTCGCACTTTGTACCAAGCGGCTGTGAGAGGGCTCACGACAAACAGGATCGGCGCGCGGAAGAGAAGCCGTGGTCGTGAAAGCCGTCGATCACCGACCGGGAATGCTATTTCGCGTCAGCTCGCGCGAGCACGACGCCCGTGGGCGACGGCCATCACCACGAGCACCCCGGCGACCGCCGCCAGCAGTAGCGCCAGGCCGAGCATCGGCGCGCTGTACTCAATCGAGGACATCTCGGGCTCGCCTTCGAGCACTGGCGCCACCGCGACTGTCGTCGCGGCCGCCGTCCAGCTCAGCACGCTGCCCGCCGCCGCGGCGACGGCCAGCACAAGCTCGAGCGCTGCCCGGACCCTCATGCGGGCGGGATGCGCTCTTCGACCAGTTGGGTCAGCGTCTCGCGGAGCTTCTGATGCTTGCGGGCCCACGCCTGTGCGGTGCGGTCATTGGTCATCTTCAGCCCGATGCCGGTGCGGCCGCGGGGGACGCCGGTGAGCTCGCCGAGCGCGCGCGCCGACTGCCATTTCGGGGCCTCGGCGCCGGTGGGTTCGGGGTAGATGCGCACGATCTCGTCCGTGCGGATCCGTTCGGTGCCCTGCCGCAGGGTGTCCGGCGTCAGCTCGACCGAGGTGTGAATGCGCGCGGCCTTGACCTGGATGGCGAGGAAGCCCGTGACGAGGAGCAGGAACATGCCGGGCACCATCCACTGGAAGCCGTAACCGGCCGACGCCTGAATCAGCCCCATGGCGATCGCCGAGGCCGGTCCGGCCGCCAACCACCACCAGCTTGCACCCTGCTCGTAGAACAGCACCTGCGGCGCCTTCTCGGTCATGTCGCTTCCCCCTGGTCGGCCGCCGGCCGCGAGATCAGGACCGCCCCCGCGATCAACGGGAGCACCGCGAGCACGGTGACGAAGTGGACGACGCCGCTCAGGGCGAGCAGCGCAACGAACACGACGATCGTCGACGCCAGCGCCACGCCTGCCCGGCGAAATCGGACATCGCCAGTGCGGCTGTGGCCGGCGAGAAACGCCATCCCCGCACCCGCGGCGACGGTGAGGATCCCCGCGCCGCGGAACAGCGTCGGCAGGTTCACCGAGGCGGCGATCAGACCGCCGAGGATCAACATCACCGAAGCGACGACCCAGCACCAGAAGGCGGCGGTGACGACGCGGTTTCGCGGCGCAGGAGCGGTCATGGTCGGGTCAGCCTATCGGGTCACCGGGTGAAGAAGTCGGTGGCGTCTTTGCGGTGCAGCAGATACACGCCGCCGACGATCAGCACCGAGCCGAGGATCGCGGTGACCGCGTACGAGACTGCGGCGGCCGGCGGACGGTCGCCGCGCAACAGGCTGCTCGCGACGTAGACGACGGCCGCGACGCCCGTACCGGTCAACACGGTGCGGGCCCACCGGTAGCCCTGACGCATCAGGATCTGGAAGGTCAGCACGATGGCGCCGATGATCACGATGAACACCACCGAGAGCGCGAGCACCGGCGCCGGCAGCTTGTCGGTGCGGTCATCGACCAGCAGGTCGACGATGTGGCCGATGATCAGCAGCGGAAGCGACGCGACCCAGAGCCAGAAGCCGGTGTCCACGTCGTCGGGGCGGGTGTCGGGTTCGCGTGGCGGCTGCCCGGCGGGATCCGAACGGCCGTGTGACTCCGGGCTCACGCCAGCCAGGCGGCGACGTCGGCCGCCCAGTACGTCAAGACGATGTCCGCCCCGGCCCGCCGGATACTGGTCAGTGTCTCGAGGGCGACGGTCTGCAGGTCGATCCAGCCGTTGGCGGCGGCCGCGCTGATCATCGAGTACTCGCCGGAGACCTGGTAGGCGGCCACCGGCACGGGCGACAGGTCTGCCGCCGCGCGCACGACGTCGAGATAGCCCATCGCGGGTTTGACCATCACGATGTCGGCGCCTTCGTCGATGTCGAGTTCGATCTCGTGTAACGCCTCGCGCGCATTGCCCGGGTTCTGTTGATACGTACGGCGATCGCCGCGCAGGCTCGACCCCACCGCATCGCGGAACGGGCCGTAGAAACCCGAGGCGAACTTCGCGGCGTAGGCCAGGATGACCGTGTCAGTGTGCCCCGCGGCGTCCAGGCCGTCGCGGATCGCGGCGACCTGGCCGTCCATCATGCCGCTCGGACCCACGACGTGGGCACCCGAATCCGCTTGCGCCACAGCAAGTTCCACGTAGCGTTTGTTGGTCAGGTCATTATCGACCCTGCCCGCACCGTCGAGCACCCCGCAATGGCCGTGGTCGGTGAACTCGTCGAGGCAGGTGTCGGCCATCAGGACGGTGTCGTCGCCGAGGTCGCCGGCCAGGCCGCGCAGTGCGACGTTGAGGATGCCGTCCTCGGCAACGCCGATCGAACCGGTGGGGTCCTTGTCCTCGTCACGCGGAACGCCGAACAGCATCAAGCCGCCGACACCGGCCGCCACCGCATCGGCGGCGGCACGGCGCAGCGAATCGCGGGTGTGCTGCACGACGCCCGGCATCGAGGAGATCTCGCGGGGTTCGTCGATGCCGTCGGCGACGAACATCGGCAGCACCAGTTGGCGTGGCTCCAAGGCGGTTTCGGCGACCAGCCGCCGCAACGCCGGAGTCGCGCGCAGCCTGCGGGGACGATGCCTGGGAAAGCCCATCGCGGTCAGCGGCGGCGGCTCTTCTTACGCGGCGGGGGCAGGGCGCCCTCGGCGCGCAGCCGGGCGGCGTGCTCGGCAAGCGCCTCCACCAGCGGACCGACGGCGGCGACCTCGGGCTGCACATCGACGCGCAGGCCGAATTCCGCTGCAGTCTCGGCGGTTTTGGGTCCGATGCACGCGACGATGGTGCGCGCGTGCGGCTTGCCCGCGATACCGACCAGGTTGCGCACCGTGGAGCTCGAGGTGAAGCAGACCGCGTCGAAGCCGCCGGTCTTGATCATCTCGCGGGTGTGCGCGGGCGGCGGTGCGGCACGCACCGTGCGGTACGCCGTGACGTCCTCGATCTCCCAGCCGCGTTCGCGCAGGCCCTCGGCCAGCGTCTCGGTGGCGATGTCGGCGCGCGGCAGCAGCACGCGGTTCACCGGGTCGAAAACGTCGTCGTACGGCGGGAATTCATCGAGCAGGCCCAGCGACGACTGCTCACCGGCCGGCACCAGCTCGGGATTGATACCGAACGCTCGCACCCGGTCGGCCGTGGCCTGGCCGACGCAGGCGATCTTCACGCCCGAGAACGCCCTCGCGTCGAGGCCGAACTCGTTGAACTTCTCCCACACCGCGCGCACGGCGTTGGTGGAGGTGAACACCACCCACTGGAACCGGCCGTCGACCAGACCCTTGACTGCGCGCTCCATCTGGGCGGGGCTGCGCGGCGGCTCGACCGCGATGGTGGGGACCTCGATCGGCAATGCGCCGTGGCCCACCAGCTTCTCGCTCATCTCGCCGGCCTGATCCTTGGTACGCGGTACCAACACGGTCCAGCCGTACAGCGCGCGGCTCTCCCACCAGTTCAGCTTGGTGCGGTTGGCCACGGTCTTGCCGATGGTCACGACGAGAGGTCCGGACAACGGGCCCGACGGCTCGGTGCCGGCCAGGGTCGCCTTGTCGAGCAGCCCGGCCAGCGTCGTCTCGACCGAACGCTGTTGGCACGTCGTACCGTTCGCGGTCACCACCAACGGCGTGGTGTCGGTCAGCCCGTACTCGATCAGCGTGCGCGCCGCGTCGGGCAGATGCGACGCCGTCGCGTGCAGGATCAGCGGGCCGGGCGCGGCGGCCAGTGCGGCCCAGTCGACGTCGGGATCGCGGACGTCGGCCACGGTGTGCGCCGATCCCAGCGGCAGCCCCGCATACGTGGGCACCGCGGTGGTGTCCGGCAGGCCCGGCACGATCTCGAAGTTCAGGTGCGACTTCGCCAGCGCCGACACCTCGGTGATCACCGCGTCCACCGACAGCGGATCGCCCGCGACCAGGCGCACCACGTCGACGCCGGTACGGGCCTCGGTGATCAGCGTCTTGGCCACCTCGGCCGGATCGCCGACGGCCGAGCGGATGTCGGGCCCGCCCGTGATGGCCGGCGCATCGGCGTCGGAGGCCTCGCCGTCTTTGGGGGCCTCGGCGGGTTCGGGCCCCGACGGGGGCGGCAGCTCGCAACCCACCAGGGCCAGCACGGCTTCCGGCACGTCGGGGTCGGTGAACACCAGGGCGGCGTTGGCGAGCACGGTGTGGGCCCGCGTCGTCAGCAGACCGGGGTCGCCGGGACCCGATCCGACGAACGTGATGCGGCCCGGCTTCGGCTTGCGCCCCCGCCCGCTGGTCTGGCCTGTCATCTCACTCACTCATCTCTCTGCTCTTCGCTTATCGCTCATCGCAGCTCTACAGCTCAGTTGGCGTCCGCCATGAGTTCGCGCGCCCCGAGGTCGAACAACTCCTCGGCGACCGAGAGCCCCAGCTCCCGGGCCCGGTCGGGAGTGCCGACGCCGGACGCGCGGATCACGTCGGATCCGTCCAGCGCCGCTACGCAGCCGCGCAGCGACACCTCTTCGAAGACGTTGCCGTCCTCATCGATGGACTCGACCACCTCCGCGATCGCTCCCACCGGTGCGGAACAACCCGCCTCCAGTCGGGCGAGCAGGGCCCGTTCCGCGGTGACTGCGGCGCGCGTGTCGGCGTCGTCCAACTCCGCCAGCAGCGCGGCAAGCTCGGTGTCGCCTGCGCGGCACTCGACCGCGAGCGCACCTTGAGCCGGCGCTGGCAACATCTGCACCGGCTCGAGAGTCTCGGTGACATCTGCCAGCCGCCCGATGCGGGCCAGTCCCGCCCGTGCGACTACGATGCCGTCGAGATCACCGTTGCTAACCCTGTTCAACCTGGTATCCAGGTTGCCTCTTAGGGGGCGGATTTCCAAACCGAGACCCAGTGCTCTAAGCTGTGCGGCCCGTCGCGGGCTCGATGTGCCGATGACCGACCCCGCGGGCAACTCCCCGAGCACCAGTCCGTCGCGCGCCACCAGCGCGTCTCGCGGGTCTTCGCGCGGGGGGCTGGCGGCGATGACGAAGCGCGGGTCGACCGCTGTCGGCAAATCCTTGAATGAGTGCACGGCGGCGTCGACCCGGCCCTCGTGGATGGCCTCCCGCAGGGCCGCGGTGAACACGCCGACGCCGATCTCGGCGATCGGGCCCTGGTTGCGGTCGCCCTCGGTGGACACCGGGACGAGCTCGGCGGCGTGCCCGTTCGCGATCAGCGCGTCCCGAATCGTTCCCGCCTGGGTGGTCGCCAAGAGACTGGCGCGAGTGCCTATCCGAATTACAGTCAAGCGTTACTCGGCCTTGTCGAGATCCGATGCGAGCAAAGGCAATTCGGGCCCGGCGACAGCATCGACGGCCTGCTGGTCGAGCTCGAACAGCTCACGCAGCGCCTCGGCGTAACTGTCCCCGCCGGGTGCGCTGGCCAGTTGCTTGACGCGCACCGTCGGGGCGTGCAGGAGCTTGTCGACCACCCGGCGCACCGTCCTGGCGACCTCGTCGCGCTGCGCGGTGTCCAGGTCAGGCAGCCGGTTGTCGAGACGCAGCAGCTCGGCCTCGACCACGTCGGCGGCGCGCTGACGCAGCGCGGTGACCGTCGGGGTGACCTCGGCCATCCGCTGGCCGGCAAGGTACTTGGCGACCTCCGCGGCGACGATCGCGCGGGCGGCCTCGGCGTCGGACGACGCGGCTCGGGCCGCCGGTTCGCGCTGAATGCGTTCCATGTCGACGACGTAGACGCCGGGCAGACCCGCCACCGCGGGGTCCACGTCGCGGGGCATGCCGAGGTCGCAGATGACCAGCTGCTTGAGCTCTTGGCCGTGCGCCAGACCGCGGTGGACGTCGGCCAGCGAAACCACCGGCCGAACCGCTCCGGTGCAGCAGACGACGACGTCGGCGTCGGTGAGCAGCGGCGGCAAGTGGTCGAACGGGAAGGGTTGTGACTCGATACCCAGCTCGCGGACGTTGGCCGCGAGGCGCTTGGCCCGGGGCTGGCTGCGGTTCACGACGTGGATGCGCTCGACGCCCGCCCGCGCCAGGTGCTTTGCGGCCAGCGAGCCCATCGAACCCGCGCCGATGACCACCGCGGTGCGGCCCGCCAGCGAACCGAGCTTGCTTTCGGCGGTGTCCAGCGCGACGGAGACGACCGAGGCGCCCGCGGCGTCGATGCCGGTCTCGGTGTGCACCCGCTTGCCGACGGCCAGCGCGCGCTGCGACAGTTCGTGCAGGGTGCGCCCGACGGTGTGGTTGGCCTCGGCGGCGGCGTAGGCGCGGCGGACCTGGCCGAGAACCTGCTGCTCGCCGACGACCGCGGAATCGAGGCCGGACGCCACCGCGAACAGGTGCTCGACGGCCGCTTCGGCGTACCGGACGTAGGCGTATTTGGTCAGGTCGTTGAGGCTCATCCCGGAATGGTCGGAAAGCACCTGCCCGATCACCGACAGACCGCCGTGGAACGCGTCGACGACCGCATAGACCTCGACGCGGTTGCACGTGGACAGCACCATGGCCTCGGTGACGAGGGAGGATTGCAGCACCTGGTCGATGATCTTTGCCTGATCGGACTCGTCGGTGCTCAGCTGCTCGAGCACGGACACCGGCGCGCTGCGGTGCGAAACCCCGAAAAGCAGCACGCTCACGGCTTCATCACCACGTCATCCAAGGTAGTCGGTAAACAGTTAGCTCACCAAATTCCGCGCTCTTTTCGTCGGACCCGTATTCCCAGGGCGAAACCCGTGCTGGTATCCCGCTTCGCGGCCACGGCGCTCACGTCGCCAGATCGGCCCGTAGGCGTGGCTCGTCGATCTCCCAATAGCTGTGTTCGCGCCCGTCGAGCAGAACCACCGGTAGCCGGTCGCCGAACTCCGCTCGAAGTCCCGGATCGCCGGCCTTCGCGGCGGCGTCGACATCGGTGACGGCCAGCGCGAACCCCAGTTCGTCGGCCAGCTGGGCCAGCCGCGCCGCCGCGCCCGTGCAGATCGTGCACCCGTCGCGCGTCAGCAACTCCACCGTGTGCTCCACCTCGCCAGTATCTCCGCACCGGTGACTTAGGGTTGATTCGTGTCTGGAATCGGCGACCGCGAAGCTGCTGAACAGCAACTTGCCGGCGAGGCGAGCGCGGAGGCGGCCGTCACCGATCTGGCGGCCGAAGCCGACGCGGCCCCGCCCGCTCCGCCACCGGATCTGACCGCAGCGGCGTTCTTCGACGTCGACAACACTATGGTGCAGGGGTCGTCGCTGCTGCACTTCGCCCGGGGCCTGGCCGCCCGCAAGTTCTTCACCTACGGCGACATCGCGCGGTTCATCTATGCGCAGGCGAAGTTCCAGCTGACCGGCCGCGAGAACAGCGAGGACGTGGCGGCGGGCCGTCGCAAGGCGCTGGCATTCATCGAAGGCCGCTCGACGGCCGAGCTGATGGCAGTCGGCGAGGAGATCTACGACGAGATCATCGCGGACAAGATCTGGCCCGGCACCCGGGCGCTCGCGCAGATGCACCTCGACGCCGGCCAGCAGGTGTGGCTGGTCACCGCGACCCCGTACGAGCTGGCCGCGACCATCGCCAAACGGCTCGGGCTCACCGGCGCGCTGGGCACCGTCGCCGAATCCGTCGACGGGGTGTTCACCGGCCGCCTGGTCGGCGACATCCTGCACGGCACGGGCAAGGCGCACGCGGTGCGCTCGTTGGCCATCCGCGAAGGGCTCAACCTGCGCCGCTGCACGGCCTACTCCGACAGCTTCAACGACGTGCCGATGCTTTCGCTGGTGGGCACGGCCGTGGCGATCAACCCCGACGCCGACCTGCGCGACCTCGCCCGCGAGCGCGGCTGGGAGATCCGCGACTTCCGCACCGCACGCAAGGCCGCGCGCATCGGGGTGCCGTCGGCGCTGGCGCTCGGCGCGGCCGGCGGTGCGCTGGCGGCGGTGGTCTCACGCCGTCAGGAAGGCCGCTGAGGAGCCGCTCTGCTCGCGCTGGTGATCGCGACCCGCTGATAGGCTCGCGCCGCTGACTCCGTCAGGAGGGACGGCAGCCCGCGCAGGCGAGGAGCAGGTCACGGATGGCAATCGCAGAGAACATCATCGGAACGCACTACCGGTATCCCGATTACTTCGAGGTGGGCCGGGAGAAGATCCGTGAGTTCGCGCAGGCGGTCAAGGACGAGCACCCGGCGCATTTCACCGAGGAGGCCGCCGCCGAGTACGGCTACGACGCGTTGATCGCCCCGCTGACCTTCCTCGCCGTCGCGGGCCGCCGGGTCCAGTTGGAGATCTTCAACCAGTTCGACGTGCCGATCAACATGGAACGCGTGCTGCACCGCGACCAGAAGATCACCTTCCACCGCCCGATCCTGGCCGGCGACAAGCTGTTCTTCGACTCCTATCTCGACTCGGTGACCGAGTCGCACGGCGCCATCGTCACCGAGGTCCGCGGCGAGGTCACCGACGCCGAGGGCAAGCCCGTCCTCACGAGCGTCGTCACCGTCATGGGTGAGGCTCAATCGGACACCGAGGCCGACGAGGTGAGCCAGCGCATCGCGGCCGCACGCGACGAGGCGATCGCGAAAATGATTGCCAAGCAAAGTAGTTCGGAGAGCTAGCAACTCTCCGCACGCTCAGCCGAGGAAGGTGTTCCTGCGCTGAGTGAGCAGTTGGTACAGCGTCTGCTGGATGGTTTCGCGCACCTGGTCAGTGAGCTCGAACGTGACCATCGGATCGTCGGCGGCCGACTCGTCGTAGTCCGCGGTCTCGATCGGCTCACCGAACTGGATGTGCCACTTCGACGGCAGCGGGATCATTCCCGCGGGCCCCGCCAGCGGGAAGAACGGTGTGATCGGGAAGTACGGCAGCCCGAGCAGCCGGGCCAGCAGCTTGACGTCGGCGATCATCGGATAGATCTCCTCGGATCCGACGATCGAGCACGGCACGATGGGCGCCTTGGTGCGCAGCGCCGCCGAGACGAAGCCCCCGCGGCCGAATCGCTGCAGCTTGTAGCGGTCTTTGAAGTGTTTGCCCAGGCCTTTGTAGCCCTCGGGGAACACCGCGGTCAGCTCGCCCGCGGCCAGCAGCCGGTGTGCGTCGGCGGTGCAGGCCATGGTGTGGCCGGCCTTGCGGGCGGCCTGACCGACGACGGGCAGGTCAAACACCATGTCGGCGGCCAGCAGGCGCAGGTCGCGGTGTGTCGGGTGGTGGTCGTGCACCGCCACCGACGCCATCAGCCCGTCGAACGGCAGCACGCCGGCATGGTTGGCCACCACCAGCGCGGCGCCGGTCTCGGGCAGATGCTCGATGCCGCTGACCTCGACGCGGAACCACGACTTGAAGAGGACTCTCAGCAAAGGCAGAAAGATTGCGTTGTTGAGGTGGGCGTCGAACCCGAATTCGTCGACGGTGTAATCGCCCGTCATCCGTTTGCGGACGAATTCGGCGACGGCCCCGATGTTCTTGGCGAGTTCGGTGGGCGTCTCGTCGACGATCGGTGCGCCGCCGGTCACCCCCCCGCGGTGCTCGTCCATCTCGCGGACGACGGCGGCGATCTCCTCGGCGGAGGCGCCGCTGACGGGATCGGAGAGCTGCGACGGATGTCGGCGAGAGCCCTGCGCTCGCGCGGCGTTTCGCCGCTGAGCCGCTGCACGACCCGAATTACCATGCAGCGGAATAACTTTCGCCTTGGACTCGCCCGCCACGATCGTTTCCTTCTCCCCACCCGATCAGTTGATGCGCCTAGCGTCCCCACCTTTGCGCCGCAGCAATGGCGCGACTCTCCATTGAGCGTACCCACCGCGGGTCGACGATCGGAGTCAATCCGCGACCTCTGACGTAATCGTCGAAAGCCTCGACCGTCGTCCACTTCGGGTTATAGCCGAGTTCGTTTCGCATCCGCGATGTATCCATGACTCTGCCATAACTGAGGTAGTTCAGCTGCTCACGATCGAGTTCAGTGTAGCGAGTCGCACGCCTCAGCGAATCCACAGCGGCCAGCGCGGATCGAGGCACCGGCAACGCGATCCGCCCCGCCCGCCGGATCGCCTGGCTCATCATCACGATCCCGGGCGCTCCGACGTTGAACGTGCCCGCCTTGCCCGCCATCGTCGCGCGCTCGAGCGCCCCGAGCGCGTCCTGTTCGTGCAGCAGCTGGAGGCGGGCGTCGTGCCCGATGACCGTCGGCACCACGGGGCCGGCCAGGTAGCGCGACAGCGCCGTATCCATCCCCGGCCCGATCATGTTGGCCAACCGCAGAATGGTGACGGCGATGTCCGGCCGGCGACGGCCCAGCCCACGCGCGTAGCCCTCGATGTCGATGCTGTCGCGGGCGAAGCCCTCCCCAGGTGGCCGCCGCGCGCTGGTGTCCTCGGTGAACATCACCGGGTCGCGCGCGCTCGAGCCGTACACCTCCGAGGTGGACTTGAGCACGACGCGCTGCACCGATGGCGCCTTCTGGCAGGCCGCGAACAGTTGGATCGCGCCCATCACGTTGAGTTCCTTGAGCGTCGCCCGGCCGCCGGAGCGGGGCGCGTAGGACGCCGCGGCGGCGTGCACCACGGTGTCGACGTCGCCGTTGCGGATGACCTTCGCGATGAACGGGTTGCGGATGTCGGCGCGGACGAATTCCGCGCGGCCCATCCGACGCAGCAGATCCTTGCTCGGCGTGATCGCGTCGACGGCGATCACGTGGTTGATCAACGGGTTCTGCGCCAGCCTGGCCGTCAGATAGCCGCCCAGAAACCGGCACGCCCCGGTGACCAGGACGACCTTCGGGTACTGCGCGGCGTCGCGGGGGTCAGTCCCGTTGACGTGTCCATTGGAACGGCCCTCGGAATCCATGTCCGGTCAGCCTAGCGACCGCGGGTGGCGATTACTTGCCGAGTTTTCTGCGCTGGACCCGGGTGCGACGAAGCAGCTTGCGGTGCTTCTTCTTCGACATGCGCTTGCGCCGCTTCTTGATGACTGAACCCATGAACTCCGCTACCTACGCCTTACCTGCCCGATGAGCATCGTTGACTGACCCGGCTACTTTACCGGGCTGCGCAGGTAACCGCGAAACGCGCCCATCGCCTGGTGGGCGTCGCGCCGAGTACGCGGGATCGATCAGCCTGCGTCGAAGTACGAGCTCTCCAACATGTCGTGAACAGCCTTCGCGTGCACCCGGAACGAGCGGCCGACCCGGACGGCAGGCAGCTCGCCGTTGTGCACCAGCCGGTACACCGTCATCTTGCTGACCCGCATCAGGCTCGCCACCTCGGCGACGGTGAGGAATTGCGCCCGTGGCTGTTGACCGTCGGATCCGGAGTCCCGAGTCGACTTCCCACTGGCCGAATCCCGCGCGGATGGCCCGTTCATAGACGTCATCGCAACCCAATCATTCAGGCACGGGCAGTTCCAGCGGCTTCCCCACCGCTGGCACCGACCCGTGCTTACACGAGGAGAATAGCGTGGCAGATGGTGTTACTGCGACGGGTGTGGGCAATTTATAGAATTACTCAGTTGTAATTCCGAGCTGCTCAGAACGCTTTTTCGCGGCCTCGACCGCCCTGGCAACCGCTGCCCGCAATCCGGCCCTCTCGAGTTCGCGCAGACCGGCCGCGGTGGTCCCGCCCGGCGAAGTGACGGTCGCGCGCAGCTGGGCGGGCGTGGTGTCCATTCCGGCACCCGACGAACCCGCTGCGCCTCCTCCGGCGTCCGCGGCCTGATCGAGGCGATCCAGCAACATCGCGGCGGAGCCGGCCATGGTCTGCGCGACGAGATCGGTGGCCGCCGAGCGCGACAGCCCGGCGTCGACGCCGGCGTCGACGAGCGCCTCGACCATCAGGAAGAAATAGGCCGGCCCCGAGCCTGAGATCGCGGTGACCGCGTCGAGTTGGGACTCCGGAACCGAGAGCACCCCGCCGACCGCGTCGAAGATCGCCGAGACCTCCTTCATCTGCTCGGCGGTGGCGAACCGTCCCGAGGACAGCGCGCTCACACCGCCGCCCACGACCATCGGGGCGTTCGGCATGACGCGGATCACCGGGGCGCCGGCTGGCAGCTTGTTCTCGTAGTATTCGGTGGTGACCCCGGCGGCGACGGTCACGAAAACCTGTTCGGCCGTGTCGCTTTCGGCGTTGGTCGCCGCGTCGACGATTTCGTCGACGAGTCCGGCGACGTCGGCGGGCTTGACGGCGATGATCACGTAGCTCGCGTGGTCCACCGCGTTGGCCACCGTCGTCACCAGCACCGAATAGGTGTCGGCGAGGTACTGCGCCCGGTTCGGGTCCTTCTCCGCCACCACCAGGTCCTTGACCTGTCGTCCGGCCCTCAGCAGCCCGGACAGCAGAGCCTCACCGATACTTCCACCGCCGACGATCGCGATTCTGGCCATGCCGCAAAGCATTGCAGACGGGCGGGCACGGGCGCGTGCGACCACCCACCGCGGGGTGCGCCGAGCGTGCGCTCAGCGCGAGATCCGGGCCGACTTATTCGTCCTGAGCGCAGGTTCGACGGCCGGCGCGGCCGTCTCAGGCCTGCGGCACCAGCGCGAGTTGGCGCGTCTGCACGACGATGTGGCCCTCGCAGTCGACGACGATGTGATCCTCGTCGAACCAGTCCTGGCCGATCTGCACCGTCGTGCAGAGCACCCGCAGCCACCCGTCGGCGGGAAGGGTGCGCAGATAGGCCGTCAGTTGGACTGTGGGCGCCCAACCGAACCGGTTGACGCCGAAGGTCACCGGGGCCGACACATCGCCGCACAGCAGCGCGAAAAGGACGTCCGGGGCAACGCCTTTTGGCCGCACCCAATACTCGATCACCGGCGGTCCGCCGTCGGACCGCGGCTGCATGGTGGTCAGCGACGGTCGGATGTCGCAGCCGTGCGCGAGATGGACGATGTCGGCCATCGGATGGCCCTCGCCGATCGGCTCCAGGCCGGGCGGGGGTTCGGGTTGCATCAACGGGATCACGGGATTGACCGAGAGCAGCGGCGCCACACGGTGTTCCGGGTCGCCGAGGGTGACCGCGGCACGCACCGCCGTGCGGTCGCCTTGTCTGAGTTCGACGTCGATCAGGCTGACGCGACGTCCTCGCTTGCGCACCGTGGTGACCAATTCCATCGGCCCGGGATCGGGTGCCCACAGGAAATTTCCCGACACCGCGATCGGTTGGACGTCCCCAGCGTGCTCGGTTCGGGCGGCGTTGGCGCACAGCGCGAGCATCGCGCCGCCGTGCACCTTTGGCCCGATCGTCCAATGTTCGTTCAGCTCACCGTGATACACGCCGTCGTCGGCTTTGGTGAGCGCCATGGCGTCGGTGAACAGGGTGGAGCCGGCCATCTGGTGAATCCTTCGGAAGCGAGCGGTCAGCGCAGCAGGTGCCTGCGCGCGAACTGTAGCGACTCCACGAGGAGCGCCTCGCGCTCGGCCGCGGTCCGCGCGCCCGACGTCGTCACCTCGAGGATCACGTGGCCGTTGAAGTCGCTGGCGGCCAGCATCTCGCAGACCTCCACGGTCGGCTGGGTGCCGCGTCCGGGCACCAGGTGCTCGTCGGTGGAGGCGCCGCTGCCGTCGCACAGATGCAGGTGCACCAGGCCCTCGCCCATGCGGCGCGCCATCTCGAGGGCGTCGGACCCGGCGGTCGCGGTGTGCGACAGGTCGAGGGTGTAGTGGGCGTGGTTACCGTCGAGCGGATCGTAGGACGGGGCGAACGCCGAGATGCCCGGTCCCGGTCGGCCGCCACGTTTGCGCATGCGCTCGATGGAGGTCTGCCCGGCGCCGAAGAAGCGGTCGGCGCGGAACGGGAACATGTTCTCGACGGCGACCATCACCTCGCTGGACTCCTCGAGCTCGGCGACCTGGTCGGAGAACCCCTCGGCGTAGCGGCGCTGCCACCTGAACGGCGGATGCACGACGACGGTCTGTGCGCCCAGCTGCTCGGCCGCGCGCACACTGCGTTCCAGTTTCGGGATCGGGTTGGCACCCCACACCCGCTGTGAGATCAGCAGGCACGGCGCGTGCACCGAGAGCACCGGCATTTCGTACCGCTTCGACAGCTCCTCGATCGCGTCGACGTCCTGGCTGACCGTCTCGGCCCACACCATGAGCTCGACGCCGTCGTAGCCGAGCTTCGCCGCGTACTCGAAAGCGGCCTCGGTTCTCAGCGGATAGACGGAGGCCGTCGACAGACCGACCTTGATGGCTGGACGCACGAGTTATAGGGCGCCTCAGGCCGCCTGCATCAGTGCCAGCGGCCCGAATGTCACCATCGCGCCGACCGCGACGGCGATCAGAGTGCTGCCGATGTCCTCGGTCTTGCGGACCACCCGCACGCCGACGACCAGGCCGAGGATCACCAGCACGCCGAGCACCAGCGCGACGATGCTGTTCCACTTCCACAGCTGATCGAAGGCGATGAACAGCCCGGCGCCGAACCCGACCGCGACGACGCACTGACCGACCACCAGCGCGCCGCGCAGGAACCTCGACATCGCGCCCGAGGGGGCGGATTCCTCGTCCTCGTCTTCGTCGAGGTCGATGTCGGCCGGGCTCAGGCCGTTGCCGCGGTGGGCCACGTCGTCCGCGGCATCGGGTCCGCCGAACAACGCGTTGTCCGGGGACCGCAGATACGACGGCAGGTCCTCGCGGTCATCGTCGTCTTCGGGCTCGGCCACGGCGACCGCCGCATCTTCGGCCTCGTCCTCGTCGGCCTGCGGATCGGCCCAGTCGAGTGGGTCCGGGCTCATCTCCTCGGCGCCGACCGCGGTGTCGCTGTCCACCGTCGCCTCGTCGGTGACCTCGTCCACCGCGCTGAGCTCTGTGGTTTCGTCCGCAACCTGACTGATCTCGGCGGTTTCGGGCTCGCTGCGCTGGGCCGGTGCGCTGCGCCCGAGGATGCCGAAGCGCCGCCGCGCGAAGGTGGAGCGCCGCGGTGGGGCGAAGAAGTCCAGGTCCTCGTCGGCGTCGCGCTGTTCGATGTGACTCTGGTAGTCGGCGACGGCTTCGGCATAGTCGTCGTCTTTGTCGGCCTGTGCTTCGGGAGCCTCCAAGGTGTCGACCGCCTCGGGAGCCTCCTCGGGTTCGGCCTCCTCGACGGTGTCTTCGACGTGGTCGACGGCGCCGTTGGTGGTCGCGGCCTCCTCCGGTTCGGCGGGAGCGGCGGCCTCGGTCTCGGCGGGGGCGTCGTCCTCGGTCTCGGCGGGGGCGTCGTCGTCGTGGTCGCGGACGATCGGGATCTCGCCGGTCAGTTCGGCGACGGTGATCGAGTCCGCGCCGCGGCGACGACGGCGCCGACCGCCGATCGGCGGGGCGCCGATCGTTCCGTTGCGCGCCAGCAACTCCGCGACCGAGATGGGTCGCGTATTGCTGTGATCGTCTTCAGTTCCTGTCATGGTGTTTGCCTTCGGGCCTCGTCACCTATCGTCCAGCATTACGCACAAACGTCTGTACTGAGGCCGGATTGTCGGCACCGCCGACGAAACCGCTGCCATCGGCTTCGCTGTCGAGTCTCCGCAGAATCAGCCCCTCCCGCAACGCCCAGGGGCAGATGTCCACGCTCTCGACGCCGAGGGCTTTCATGCTCGCCTCAGCAACCAGAGCTCCGGCCACGATCTGTGGCGCCCGTTCGGCACTCACTCCTTCCAATTCCGCTCGGTCGGCCGCGGTCATCCTAGAGATGAAAGCTATGAGCTGCCTTAATCCGGTGGCCGTGAGGGTTCGTCTGACCCTCGGACCGGCCCCGGACGGCGCCGCGCCGGTGAGCCGGGCAAGCGAGCGGAACGTCTTCGAGGTGGCCACGGCCAGGTCGGGGGCGCCGGGTTCGAGCATCTCGGCGCCGGCGTCGGCCAGTTCGGTCGTCAGCCAGTCGCGCAGCATCGCCACGCGCCGCCGGCCCGGCGGATCGTCGGGCAGCCATTCGCGGGTGAGCCGACCCGCGCCGAGCGGAAGTGACAGCGCGACCTCGGGCTCCTCGTCGACGCCGTTGGACAGTTCGAGCGAACCTCCGCCGATGTCGATGTTGATGATGCGTCCGGCGCTCCACCCGTACCACCGCCGCACCGCCAGGAACGTCAGCCGCGATTCGTCGACGCCGGCGAGCACGCGCAGCGCCACTCCGGTCTCGGCGAGTATCCGGGCGAGCAGTTCCTCGGAGTTCTTGGCGTCGCGCACCGCGGAGGTGGCGAACGCCATCAGCTCGGCGCAACCGGAACTCGTGGCGATCTTGGCGAATTCGTCGATGGTGCCGATCAGTTTGTCGGCGCCTTTGCGGGTGATCTTGCCATCGCTGTCGATGGCCTCGGCGAGGCGCAGCGAGGCCTTGGTCGAACTCATCGGCGTCGGGTGCCCACCACGGCGCGCGTCCACCACCAGAAGGTGGACGGTATTGCTGCCCACGTCGAGCACGCCTAATCGCACTCATCCAACTTAATGGGTCTACCGTTGGGAATTGTGACTGCACCGCACCGTGGAGAGGTCGAACTCGATTTCGCCCGTGAGTGGGTCGAGTTCTATGACCCCGACAATCCCGAGCATTTGATCGCCGCCGATCTGACGTGGCTGCTCTCCCGGTGGACGTGCGTTTTCGGAACGCCCGCGTGCAAGGGCACCGTGGAGGGTCGTCCGGACGACGGATGCTGTTCGCACGGGGCGTTCATGTCCGACGACGACGACATCGCCCGCCTCGACGACGCGGTCAAGACGCTGACCGACGAGGACTGGCAGTTCCGCGAGAAGGGGCTCGGCAAAAAGGGCTACCTAGAGATGGACGAGTACGACGACAAGCCCAACCTGCGGACCCGGAAGTACAAGGGCGCCTGCATCTTCCTCAACCGGCCGGGCTTCCCCGGCGGCATCGGTTGTGCGCTGCACAGCAAGGCGCTCAAGCTCGGCGTCGAACCGCTGACCATGAAGCCCGACGTGTGCTGGCAGCTGCCGATCCGACGCACGCAGGAGTGGGTGGAGCGGCCCGACGGGACGGAGATCCTCAAGACCTGGATCACCGAATACGACCGTCGCGGTTGGGGTGAAGGCGGCGCAGACCTGCACTGGTACTGCACCGGTGATCCGAACGCGCACGTCGGCGCCAAGCAGGTCTGGGAGTCCTACGGTCCCGAGCTGACCGAGCTGCTCGGCGAGAAGGCGTACGCGGAGCTGGCGGCAATGTGCAAGCGGCGCAGCGGGTTAGGACTCATCGCCGTGCACCCCGCGACCCGCCTGGCCGGATGAACCTCTTCCTGTTTCGGCTGATCCCGCCGCGCGGATTTCGCGCCGACCACGGGTTAACGGGCCGCTTCTTTTTATCCGCGAGCAGACGCAAACCTGCCCAAAAATCGCCAAGAAGGGGCAGTTACGCGTCTGCTCGCGAGGGAACTCAGCCCTCGAGTTTGTAGCCGAGGCCGCGGACCGTGACCAGGTGCACGGGGTTGGCCGGATCGGCCTCGATCTTCGACCGCAGCCGCTTCACATGGACGTCAAGGGTTTTCGTGTCGCCGACGTAATCGGCACCCCATACGCGGTCGATGAGCTGGCCGCGGGTCAGCACCCGGCCGCTGTTGCGCATCAAGTACTCGAGCAGGTCGAACTCCTTGAGCGGCAACGTGACCGGCTCGCCGTTCACCGATACGACGTGGCGTTCGACGTCCATCCGGACGGGTCCCGCCTCCAGCACGCCGTCGCCGATGCCGGTGTCCTCGTTGTCGGCGCCGCGCCGCAGCACCGCGCGGATGCGGGCGATGAGTTCGCGGGCCGAGTACGGCTTGGTGACATAGTCGTCGGCGCCGAGCTCGAGCCCGACGACCTTGTCGATCTCGCTGTCGCGGGCGGTCACCATGATCACCGGAACGCTTGAGCGCGAACGCAATTGACGACACACGTCAGTGCCGCTCATCCCGGGCAGCATCAGGTCGAGCAGCACGATGTCGGCGCCGGAACGCTCGAATTCGGCCAGGGCCGCCGGTCCGTCGGTGACGATGGTGGCTTCGAAGCCCTCTTTGCGAAGAAGAAAGGCCAGGGGATCGGCCAAGGACTCCTCGTCCTCCACGATCAGCACACTGGTCATTGGTCTCGCTGGTCCTCTCGTTCGTCCGATTCATGATCGGGATAGGCCGGAATCGACAGGGTGAACGTCGATCCCGTTCCCGGCTGACTCCACAGCCGGATGCTTCCGTTGTGGTTGGCCGCCACGTGTTTGACGATGGCCAACCCGAGCCCCGTGCCGCCGGTGGCCCGGGACCGCGCCTTGTCGACGCGGAAGAATCGCTCGAACACCCGCTCCTGGTCCTCGCGGGCGATGCCGATACCGCGGTCGGTCACGGCGATCTCGATGTGGTTCCCGCGGCGCCTGCGGCTGATCGACACCGATGACCCGTGCGGGGAGTAGGCGATCGCGTTGGAGACCAGGTTCGCGATCGCGGTGACCAGCAGCGCCTGATCGCCGAGGGCGCGGAAACCGGTCGGCGCGTCGGTGGTGATCTTGATGTCGGCGTTGTCGGCGGGCACCTTGTGCCGCGACAGCGCCTCGGCCACCACGGTGTCGACGTCGACCGCGGTCAGGTCGGGCAGCCGTTCGGCGCCTTGCAGCCGGGACAGCTCGATCAGCTCGCCGATCATGTTGGCCAGCCGGTTGGACTCCGCGACCATCTTCTCGGCGAACCGTCGCACGGTCTCGGGGTCATCGGACGATGCGAGCAGCGCCTCGGCCAGTAGGCCCATCGCGCCGACCGGCGTCTTGAGCTCATGGCTGACGTTGGCGACGAAGTCCCGTCGGGTGGCTTCCATGCGGGCGTACTCGGAGTGGTCGTCGACGTAGACGACCGCGAAGCGACGGTCCTGGTCGGTCAGCAGCTGGACGTGTCCCCGCACCGACAGACCGGACCGGCCGGGGTTGGCCCGCTTGTCGGCGGCCAGGTCGACGTCGACGGGCTCGCCGGTGGCCAGCGTGCGTTCTGCGGCCCGCCACGCGCGGTCGTCGAGCAGCCGGTCGCGCACCAGCCCGAGCTCGCGCGCCCGGTCGTTGGCGTATACGACGTCACGGAAGTGGTCGACCACGACGATCCCGGTGGGCGCGCGCGATGCGATGTGGGACAGCATCTGCGAGACGGTGATGCCGGTCTGCGCGGTGGCGCGCCGCTGTCGGCGGTCCATGAGACGGGGCCTCAGTTGCGCCCCGAGCGCGACACCGGTCGCCAGAGCGAGCAGTGCGACCACCGCTGCCAGCAGCAGTGCCGAGACGACACTCACGCGAAAATCGTACGCATCGGGTGAACGTCATCCCAGCAGCGTGCGGCCAAACCGGAACAAGTCACAGACGGAAAGACGGAAATTCGGCCTCTCGTCCTTCCCCGTTAACCGTCCGTTCGCCGTCGCGCGGAGCAGTGTCTACTTGGCGCCCTGCGACGCCACCGCGGCTGCGCCGGCGGCCGCGGCCTCGGGATCGAGGTAGGTGCCGCCGACGATCGTCGGCTTCAGATCGGAGTCCAGGTCGTAGCGCAGCGGGATGCCGGTCGGGATGTTGAGCCCGACGACATCCTCGTCGGACATGCCGTCGAGGTGTTTGACCAGCGCGCGCAGCGAGTTGCCGTGCGCGGCGATCAGGACGGTCTTACCGGCCCGCAGGTCCGGTTCGATCGTCGAGGTGTAGTACGGCACGAACCGCTCGACGACGTCCTTGAGGCATTCGGTGCGCGGCGGGCCGCCGGGCACGTCGGCGTAGCGGGGGTCGCCGTCCTGGCTGTAGGTGCTGCCCTCTTCGATCGGCGGCGGCGGCGTGTCGTAGCTGCGTCGCCACGCCATGAACTGCTCCTCGCCGTACTTCTCCTTGGTCTCGGCCTTGTTCAGACCCTGCAGCGCGCCGTAGTGCCGCTCGTTGAGGCGCCAGTCGCGGTGCACGGGGATCCAGTGCCTGTCGGCCTTGTCCAGCGCCAGGTTCGCGGTCGTGATGGCGCGGCGCAGCAGCGAGGTGTAAAGCACATCGGGTTGGCGGTCGAGTTCTTTGATCAGTTCACCGGCGCGCACGGCTTCGGCGCGGCCCTTCTCGGTGAGGTCGACGTCGACCCATCCGGTGAACAGGTTCTTCTCGTTCCATTCGCTCTCGCCGTGGCGGAGCAGGATCAGCGTGCAGTCACCCATGCGCCGAAGCCTATCGGAGGTCGGTCAGTCGTCCTCGTCGTCGATGAGGTGGGCGAACGCCTGCAGGTTCTTCAGCGACTCGCCGCGTGACACCCGCCACTCCCACTCCTTCTGGATCGACGAGCGAAAACCCAACTCCAGCAAGGTGTTGAAGTCGCTGTCGACGGCTTCGAGCACCTGGCCGAGGATCCGGTCGACCTCGTCGGACGTCACCGATTCCAGCGACATCCGGCCGACGAGATAGATGTCGCCGACGTTGTCGAGCGTGTACGCCACGCCGTACAGGCGCCGGTTGCGCTTGAGCAGGAACCGGTAGACGCCCTCGTGGTTCTCGTCGGGTTTGCGGCAGACGAACGCCTCGATCCGCACCGAGTGCTCGCCGATCGACAGGATGGTGTTGGTCTTGAGGCGTCGCTCGCCGGGGAGTTCGACGATGACGCCGGGCAACCCGCCGTGCGCGCCTTCGTGATACGTGCAGACGAGGTCGTTCTCCTTGCACGCCTGCTCGATGACCTTCGCCGCGTCGGTGCTCACGCCTCGACTCCCGCTCGTCCCCTGCCCTCCGGACGTGGGCCCACCGGTCCTCGCTTCGCTGCGATCCTCACTCGCACTCGTCTTCGGGTGCTCATCACGCGCGCACCCCCCGCCGCCTCGCGAATCGTCGGCCGGTGCGGCGTGCGCCGTCCCGCACCTGATGACGCCCCCGGTAGTCGGCCATTGCGCGTCCGTAACTGGCCAGCAGCGCGTCGACAGTGCGAGCCCACGAGAACGTGGCGGCATGCGCGACGGCGTCGGCCCGAAGGTCGTCGGCGCGCTGCAGCAGATCGCCGATCGCGTGCGCCCAGTCGCCGTCGTCGTGCCCGTCGACCAGCGTCCCGGTGACACCGTCGCGCACGGCGACAGGCAGGCCGCCGACCGCCGCGGCCACCACCGGCGTTCCACACGCCTGGGCTTCGATCGCGACCAGCCCGAAGGACTCCGAATAGCTGGGCACCGCGACCAGGTCGGCGGCCCGGTACACGTTCACGAGTTGGCCGCGCGACTGGGGCGGCAGGAACGTCACACGGTCCGAGATACCCAGATCCGCAGCCAGCCGAACCAGCCCGTCGGGGGCCTGCAGCCCGCTGCCCGACGGTCCGCCCGCCACGAGCACGCGCACGCCCGGCAATTTGGCGGCGGCACGCAGCGCGATGTCGGGCGCCTTCAGCGGCTGGATGCGACCGACGAACGCGATGATCTTCTCGTCGGCGTCGAGTCCCAGCGCGGCGCGCGCGGCGTTGCGATCCCCAGGCGTGAAGGTCTCGAGGTCGACGCCCGGATGCGCCACATCGATCCTCGCCGGATCGGCGTGATGAACCGAAACCAGTTGCTGCGCTTCATGTTCGGTGTTGACGATCAACCGGTCGGCCTCGTCGACCACCTGCTGCTCCCCGACCGCGCGCAGCGGAGGTTCGGGTGAGTCGCCCTCGGCGAGAGCGGCGTTCTTGACCGCGGCCAGCGTGTGCGCGGTGTGCACCAGCGGCACCGCCCAGCGGTCGCGGGCCAGCCAGCCCACCTGACCGGAGAGCCAGTAGTGCGAATGGACGACGTCGTAGTAGCCGGGCTCGTGGGTGGCCTCGGCCCGCAACACCCCCGCGGTGAACGCGCACAGCTGGGTGGGCAGGTCGTACTTGTCGAGCCCCTCGAACGGCCCGGCCACCACGTTGCGCACCAGCACACCGGGCGCGACCCGCACGATCGGCTGGTCGGCCGACGACGTCGCACGGGTGAAGATCTCCACCTCGACGCCGCAGCGCGCCATTTGCAGCGCGCTCTGGAGCACATAGACGTTCATTCCGCCCGCATCGCCGGTTCCGGGCTGGGCCAGCGGCGACGTGTGCACCGAGAGCACGGCCACGCGCCTCGGGACCGGCAGTCCGGCGGCATCGTAACGGGGCGGATCCGTCGCTAGGCGCACACAGACATGTCTACACCGTCGGCGGAAAGGACCCCTCAGGCAGGGACTTCGGGCCTGGCGTCGGGCCTGCGCGGCTGAGCGCGCCGCATGGCGCCGATCGGGTCGGCGTACAACCCGCCGAGCGACACCACGCCGGCACCGGCCTCCTGCACGCGGTTGCCGAAGGCGGTGAGCCGGATCTCGCGGGCGGGCATCACCGAACGCTGTGCGAACGCGGCCTCGACGGCGGCCATGCCCTCCGGGTACTCGGTGAAGGCCTGACCCCCGACCACCAGATCATCGGGGTTGAGCATGTCGCGCAGCAGTGCGACCGCCTCCCCAAGCACGCGAGCGCGCTCGGCGAGCAGTTCCTGCGCCGGTCCGTTGCCCTGACGCGCCGTCTTGAGCAGTGCCTGCATGGTCGAACCCGGACCCTCGCTCGCGATGATGCGCGCCTTGCGGGCGGCGGTCAGCACGGCCTCGTCACTGACAGCGGACTCCAATTGTCCGGTGCCGCCCAGCAATTCGGAGTGGGCGGGCAGCCCCGCGATGGTGCCGGGGCCGCTGCTCGGTGAGTGCACCCGGCCGCCGATCGACAGCGCGTAGCCGACGGTCTCGCGGGCGTAGACGTACAGGCTCGTGCCGGCGGGAGCCAGCAGCGCGTCCGGCCACGACGGCGGCCTGCGCACCCCGAGCAGGAGTTCGGCGCCCGCCATCGCGTCGACGTGCGAGGCGACCGACACCGGCAGTCCGAGCGCTTCGGCGAGCACGGGTCCGACCGGCGCGTCCATCCATCCCAGCCGCGGGTGGTCGAGGTAACCGGTCGCGCTGTCGACGACACCGCCGGCGGCGATTCCAACCCACAGCGGGCGTCGACGATGCCAGCGGCCCAGGTAGCGGCGAGCACTGGCGGCCAGCGAGGCCAGCGCCGGGGCCTGCGTGCCCCGCGGGGTCGGTGTCTCCACCACGTCGAGGGTTCGGCCGAACAGGTCGGTGGCGACGATGCTGGTGGTCTTCGCGCCGATGTGGATGCCGAGCGTGAGGAACGGCTCGTGGTTCACCTCGACAGGCACCCGAGGTCTGCCGATCGCGCCGGAGACCGCGAGGTCGGCGCGCTCCCGCAGCACACCGGCCTCGAGCAGCGCGGTGACCTGGCGGTTGACGGTCGCGATGCTCAGGCCGGTGACCTGGGCGATCACGTCACGGGCGATGGGTCCGCGCAGCCGGGCGGCGCTGAACACCGAGGCGGCGGCGGCGTCGGCAACCTTCAGCGACGGCGCGACGATCCGCGTGCGGGCCTGCGGGAACCGCGGCGTCGCGGGCGACAGCGTGCGCTTCGCGTGCTGGGCGCTGCGCACAGGGCTCTTGGCGGGGAGGGCGGTGGTGACGGAAGTGCGCATCTGCTTGTCCTTCGAGGAAAATCGGCCTGCGGGGGGTCTTCGAGCCACACCCGGCGATTCAGCAGGACAGCGATGTCGTCTACGAAACAGTCAGGCGCGGCGAGGCGTGCGACAACAACAACACGCACGCCGCATAGAGGCCTGACTGGACAACACGAGGTGAACTTAGCACGCCAACTAAGGTTGGGCAGATGACGACTTTCCAGGCCGACGGTCGTGTCGCGGTGGTCACCGGCGCCAGCGCAGGGATCGGTGAAGCGACCGCGAGAACCCTTGCCGCACAAGGCTTTCACGTCGTCTGCGTGGCCCGCCGGGAAGCGCCCATCACGGCCCTCGCGGAGGAGATCGGCGGTACCGCAATTGTGGCGGACGTCACATCGCAAGAGGCGGTATCGGCGCTGGCAGCGGCCGTGGACCGGGTCGACGTGCTGGTCAACAACGCCGGCGGGGCCCGCGGGCTGGACCCGGTCGCCGAGGCCGATGTCGAGCACTGGCGCTGGATGTGGGAGGCCAACGTGCTCGGCACGCTGCTGGTCACCCGGGCGCTGCTGCCGAAGCTGATCGCGTCCGGGGACGGGCTGATCGTGACCGTCACGTCGATCGCGGCGGTGGAGATCTACGACAACGGCGGCGGGTACACCTCCGCCAAGCACGCGCAGGGCGTGTTGCACCGCACGCTGCGCAGCGAGCTGATCGGAAAACCGGTGCGGCTCACCGAAGTAGCGCCCGGCATGGTGAAGACCGACTTCTCGCTGAACCGGTTCGAGGGCGATGAGGAACGCGCCGCCAAGGTCTACGAGGGCGTCACTCCGCTGGTGGCCGAGGACATCGCCGAGATCATCGGGTTCGTCGCGAGCCGGCCGTCGCACGTCGACCTCGACCTGATCGTGGTTCGGCCGCGCGATCAGGTCAGCGGGGCCAGCGGCTCACGTTTCAACCGCCGCACCTGAGCTTCGCCGTCTGGTGTGCATCCAGATCGCGATTCGGTGGCCGCTGGGCCGGTTTCCCGATCGGAGCGCACACTAGCGGCCGGGGCGGGGCGGGCGGCCGTTCACCGGCTCCGGTGCGCCGGACGGCGTCGCGGGCGCGGTGCTCGGGATGTCCGGCGCGTTCGCGTCCGACAGCGCCGACATCGCCTTCCACTCGTCCCACGGCACGGCCCAGTCCCAGATGTCGCCGTCGGCGTAGGAAAGCTGGATGCGCGTACCGGTGACCTCGACGGGATCGCCGTACATCGCGGTATTGAAGTACTGCTGAGCGTCCTCGGTCGACAGGTTGATGCAGCCGTTGGTGACGTTGCTGTTGCCCTGCGCCCCGGAACTGGCCGGGTTGGCGTGGATGAACTCGCCGTTGTTGGAGATCCGGACAGCGAACCGCTCCCGGATGTTGGCGTAGCCCGCCGCGGGATTGGTCATGTAGAAGTCTTCATACTTCTCGGTCACGACGTGGATGCCGCTGCGGGTGACGTTGCGGTCCACGTCGCCCTCGCCGTAACTGCAGGGGAAGTCCATGAACACCGCGCCGGCACCGTCGAGCACCTGAATGCGGTGCGACGACGCCTCGGCCTTGACCACCTGGCGACGGCCGATCTCGATGTGCAACGAGATGTCCTGCGCGCCGTACGCCCCGTCACCGAACGGCACGCCGTAGAGCTTCGCGTCGACGCTGACCTTGGTGCCCGGCGGGTAGTACTCGCGAGTGCGGTAGTGCACCCGTGAGCCACCGACCTCGTCGGGCAGCCACGCCCAGCTGCCCTCCACCTGTGGATCGGTCGTGACCTTGAGCGCCTTCTCGACCGCGGCCTTGTCGCTGATCGACGCGTCGAACTGGATGATGATCGGGGCCGCCACCCCGACGACCTGGCCGTCGGCGAGCTGAAAGCTGCCGTTCACCTGGGTGCTCGGGTCGACGGTGGAGAACGAGCCTTCGACCGGCACCGCCTTACCGTCGCGGCCGACGGCCGAACCCTTCCACGTGTACTCGACGCCGTAGCCGAGCGGTTCGGTGATCGTGAACTCCGTGCGGTCGCGGTTGAGCGAACCGGCGACGGCCTTGCCGCTGGAGTTGGTCAGCGTCACGCGCTGGAACCAGCCGTCGACGACCTGAACCCCGACACGGTCGGTCGGCGCGACGTCGGAGGCGTCGTTGTCGGGCGTGAACTTCAACGAAGGGGCGTCGGGCGCTTCATCGGATTGCGCCGCAGGCGAGCCGTCGTTTTTCGACGTGCACGCGGCCAGCACACCCGGCGCGACGACACCGACCGCCAGTGCGGCCAGGGCGCGCCGCCGATTGAACCCCGGCGGTTGGGGTTCGGGAGTACTCACGTGAACCGAGGGTACCTACACCGAGCACCCGACCAGGACCGGCTCGGGTGTGAGGTCGATCCCGAATTTCGTTCGAACTCCGTCACGTACCGCCCTGGCCAGCGCGAGCACGTCGGCGGTGGTGGCCGCGCCGCGGTTGGTCAGCGCCAGGGCGTGCTTGGTCGACAGCCGGACGGCGGCGCCGTCGCCCGGGTAGCCCTTGCCGAAGCCGGCCTGTTCGACCAGCCAGCCCGCAGCGAGTTTGACGCCGTCGGGCGCCGGATAGTTGGGCACTGGCCCGTCGAAGGAGGCGCGCAGCCGGTCGAATTCCGCGGCGGGAACCACAGGGTTGGTGAAGAACGAGCCCACGCTCCAGGTGTCGTGGTCGTCCGCGTCGAGCACCATGCCCTTGCTCGACCGCAGGGCCAGCACCACGTCGCGAACCTCGAGCGGATCGGCGCGGGTGCCCTGTTCGGCGCCCAACGCGGTGGCCAGCTCGCGATAGCGCAGCGGCGCGCTGCGTCCTCCGGGGTCCAATGCGAACTCGACCTCGAGCACGATCGCGTCGTGCGCGTGTTTGAGGACGCTGGTGCGGTAGCCGAACCCCAGGGCCTCGGGCGCAACCCAGCGGTCGTCTCCGGTACGACGGTCCAACAGCCGCACCCGCCGGATGGTGTCGGCCACCTCGGCGCCGTATGCGCCGACGTTCTGCACCGGCGTGGCGCCCGCGGAGCCGGGGATGCCCGACAGGCATTCGAGGCCGCCAAGGCCGTGCGCCAGCGAGGTGACCACGACGTCGTCCCATACCGCTCCGGCCTCGGCGCGCAGCACGTCGCCATCGACGGTGATCTCGGTATTGGCGAGATGGATGACCGACAGGTCGGTCAGCGCGTCGGACAACACGACGTTGGAGCCGCCCGCGAGAACCAGAGCGTCGGCGTCGGGACCCATCTCGCGAACCACGTCGATGACCTTCTGGGTGGTGTCGCAGGTGATCAGCCGGCGTGCCACGGGTCCGATCCGCAGCGTCGTCAACGGCGCGAGCGGAACCCGCTCCTCGACGGAGGCACCCCCTAGTTGCGAACCGACCACGGGCGGTAACGGTAGCCTGACCAGCTATGCCGCGCTCATTCGACATGGCCGCCGAATACGGGGGCACCGTCGAGCAGGTTCACCGGGCGTTCGGCGACGAGCGCTATTGGCTCGCGCGGCTCACCGATTCCGGCGCCGATATGTACTCGCTGGATTCGATGGTCCTCGACGAGCAGGGCGGCATCGACGTGGTCACCACGCAGACGCTGCGCGCCGATCGGCTGCCGGGTGTGGTGACCCAGTTCCACCGCGGGGACCTGAGCTTCGTGCGTGAAGAGACGTGGACCCCGGTGCTCGACGGGAAGGCCACCGCGACGGTCAAGGGGTCCATCCCCGGTGCTCCTGCGAACCTGACGGGCACCGCGGTGCTGTCGCCTGCGGGCAGCGGTTCGCGGTTGGAGTTCACCGTCGAGGTCGAGGTACGAGTTCCCTTGGTGGGCGGCAAGATCGAGAACTTCATCGGCGGGCAACTGGTCGACCTGCTGATCGCCGAACAACGCTTCACCACGCAGTGGATCACCGAGAACGCCTGATACTCAGGGTCATTCGGTTGTACCGCCGAGCGCGGTGACGCAGAACCGCCACAGCTGCTCCTTGACGGTGTCGAGTTCGCCTTCGGCGTGGTCGGCGAACGCGTAGTAGTGGTAGACGGATCGGACGAGTTCGGTCATCAACCACGAATCCCACTCGGGGTCTGCGGGATTGAGCAGACCGGCCTCCCTCGCGGCGCTGACCTCAGCGCGCACGAGATCGACGAACGGCTTCTCTGCCTCGGCGAGCTCCTTGGGGAACTGGCGATGCAGGCGCCACCGGGTGGATACGACGAACCGCGACATCGCGGCATCGTGGGTGTCGCCGTCGAGGCGCTCCAGCGTCGAGGTGATGAAGTACCGCAGCCGTGCCAGAGGGTCGGGGAGCTCCTCGGCGGCCGCCCTCCAGCGCTCGACGGCCTCGGTCATCGCGTCGCCGATCACCGCGAGGATCAGCTCGTCCTTGCTGGCGAAGTAGCGGTAGAACGTCTGCAACGCGACGCCGGCCTCCGCGGCGAGCTCCTGGGTGGTGAAGTCGTCGCCCTTGGCGCCGATCAGCGCCCTGGCGGCGTCGAGCATCTGGCGGACCTGCTGGGCGATCCGCTCGCGCGAGCGCTGCACCGCCGCCGACCGCTCGACGGCACGCTCCACCCAGGACACCGGACGATGCTATCGCCTCGGCTCGACGTGGCGCCGCGCCACCGATTCGATGTGGTCCATCAGCGTCTGCAGCGCCGCGGCCGGGTTGAGTTCGAGGGCCTCGGTCTCCTCTTCGTAGATCAGGACGTGGCCGGCGGGAAAGAAGTACGCCTCGCCGGTGGCGGCGACTTCGTCGGACCGGTCGCTTCCCGGGAACCGGCACCGGATGCGACCCTTGAAGACGTAGCCATAGTGCGGGCAGGGGCACACCCCTCCGGGCAGCCCTTGGTACAGCGCGGTGTGGTCGCCGATCCCGGTGGTCGTGTACCCGACCTCCATATCGCCCCACTGAGCGGAGCGGAACCCGCTGCCGCACAACGGCCATCGGCCGTCGCCGCCGACCGGTAGTTCGTCGAGCCTGCTCACCGGCATGGGCATCCTCCTTGTCGTAACGTCAGCCCAGTTTCTCGAGCCGGAACGGCAACTCGATCTCGGTCATCTCGTTGAGGCTGCAGGCGCCGCTCTCCCCCGACGTCTTGTCGAACCCGGCGAACACGGCAGATCCCGGGAGCAGGAATCCGTCGTCGTCGACCGGAAAAAAGCGGTAGCTCTGATGCCCCGTCACCGTCCGTCCGGTGCCGTCCGCGCAGTGCTGCCAATTCGGCAGCTCCCTTTTGACGATGTACTCGCCGTTGGTGGTGATGATGTCGGCGGCCCAGCCGGCATCGCTGGAAACCGTTCCGCTGCAGTTGACATCGTCGGTACAGGTCATCGCGATCGTCCACGTGGTCCGCACACTCGGCAGATCGCGGTAGACGTCGTTGGTCGTCGCCCAGTCCCCGTTCGACGTCGCCAGGTAGCGGCCGTTGAGCGCGGCGTCGGCGGCGTGGGCGCACGGAGCGAGGGCAGGCATGGTCACCGCGACGATCGCGGTGACCACCAGCGCCGCACCGACCGTACGCATCAGCCGGCAGGGGTGAACCGCAGGTGCAGTCGGGTGAGCCCGCGCAGAATGTACGTCGGCTCGTAGGTGAACTCGGGCTCCTCGTCTGACCCGTGGAACCGCTCGTCGACACGAATGTCCTTCATGCGGGCCAGGATCCGCTCCAGCGAGACTCGCCCCTCCACTCGCGCGAGCGGTGCGCCGGGGCAAGAGTGCACGCCGCGGGCGAACGCGATCTGCTCCCGGACGTTCTTGCGGTCGAGCCGAAATTCGTGCGGACATTCGAACCGGTCGGGGTCGCGGTTGGCCGCAGCCGCCGAGATCATCACGGTGGTGCCTGCGGGAATCGTCACACCCGCAAGCTCGGTCGTACGCACCGCAAGGCGGAACTCGGTTTTCACCGGGCTCTCCATGCGCAGCGTCTCTTCGATGAACGTCGGCACCAGAGCCGGGTCGGCGCGCAGCGCCTGCTGCAGTTCCGGCCGTTCGCACAGGATCTTCAGCGCCGCGCCGAGCAGTTTGGCGGTGGTCTCCTGGCCCGCCCCGAACAGGAAACTCGCGGTGCGCACCACATCGGTCACCGCTGGTTGAGATCCATCGGGGTAGGTGGCGTTGGCCAATTCGCTGAGCACGTCGTCGCGCGGATGGGCGCGCCGCTCTTCGATGTACGCGCTGAACTTCTCGTCGAGGAACTCCAGGGGGTTGATCGCGGCGCCTTCGCCCTCGATGTTGCCCATCAGGTGCGGATTGGCGAGGGCGTCGCGGAACTCCTTGTGATCCTCGCGTGGGACGCCGAGCAGGTCTGCTATCGCCAACAGCGAGAATGGCTTCGAGTAGGCGGTCAGGAACTCGCATTCACCGCTCTCGACGAACTCGTCGAGCTGATCGTCGGCCAGCCCCCAGAGGAAGTCCTGGTTGGCTTTGAGTCTGCTCGGCGTCAGCAGCCGACTCAACAGTGACCGCGCCCGGGTGTGGTTGGGCGGGTCCATCGCCACCATGTGTTCGTACAGCGGCATCTGGGTGCGGTGTGCGTCGATCTGCGCACGGATGTCGTCGCCCTCCGGCGTGAACGGCAGCGGCGGAAACGGCCCGCCCACCGCGACGCAGTTCGACCACAGCGTCGCTTCCTTGAACACCTCGAGGGTGTCGAGGTAGCCCGTCACGGCGACCACGCCGTGATGCGGTTCCCGAACCACCGGGCCCTTGCTGCGCAGGTGATCGAAGTACGGGTGCGGGTCCGGAACGAACGTCGGGCTGGTGAAGAAGTCGATGGCGTCGAAGTCCGTTTCGGCCTCGATCCCGGTATCTGTCACTGCTCACCTTTCTCTGCGCGGACGGCACCGCCGAGCGCCGCCAAGCTGAATTGCCACAACCGTTGTTTGGCGATTTCGAGTTCGGCGCCCTCGTGCTCGACGAATGCGTAGTAGTGGTAAACCGATCGGACGAGTTCGCCGAGGAACCACGAATCCCATTCGGGATCGGGAGGATTGAGCTGACCGGCGACCACCGCGTCAGAGACCGCGCGGCGCAGCAGGTCGACGAACGGCTTCTCCGCTTCGGCCAGTTCGTCGGAGAACTGCCGATGCAGTCGCCACCGCGTCGACACCACGAACCGTGCCATAGCGGCATTGCGGCTGTCGCCGTTGAGGCGCTCGAGCGTCGCGGTCAGGTAGAACCGTAACCGCGCCAGCGGGTCGGACAACTCCTCGGCCGCTGCGGTCCATCGCTCGCACGCCTCGGTCATCGCATCACCGATCACAGCGAGTAGCAGTTCGTCCTTGCTGCCGAAGTAGCGGTAGAACGTCTGCAATGCGACGCCTGCCTCGGCCACAAGTTCCTGTGTGGTGAACTCGTCGCCCTTGGTGGCGATCAGCCTGCGCGCCGCGTCGAGCATCTGCCGCACCTGCTTGGCGATGCGCAGCCGCGAGCGCTGCACCGCGGCCGAGCGCTCCACGGCGCGTTCGACCCACGTCACCGCGGGAACGTCCGGCGTGCTCATCTCGGGGTCAACACCACGACGGGAATATCGCGTTCGGTACGCGATTGATAGGCATCGTAATTCGGCCACACCTCGGTCATGACCCGCCACAGCCGGGGCTTCTCGTCCGGCGTGGCCGTGCGCGCGGTCACGGCGATCCGACGATCGCGCACCTGGATCTCGGCGTCGGGATTCACCTCCAGATTGCGGTACCACTGCGGGTGCACGGGGGCTCCGCCCATCGATGCGACCACCAGATAGTCGTCGCCGCTGCGACCGAAGATCAGTGCCGACGTCAGCGGCCGGCCGCTGCACCGACCCGTCACCGTCAACAGGAGCGTCGGGACGCCATTCCAGAGGTATCCGACCTCGCCTCCGGTCTCGCGGTAAGCGGCCACATGCTCGGCACCCACCAAAGTCAGATCGGGTGCGGTGTAGTCGGTTTCGCTCATGGTGTCCTCAGGAGGGGTCGAAGAGCACGGGGATCGCGGTGGTCCCTCGTTCGTAGAGACCGACGAAACGGGGCGGTTCGGCATCGGGATCGAGGCGTAGGTTCGGTAACCGGTCGAGCAGCGCCGAGATGGCGACGGCCATCTCCGCCCGAGCGAGGTGCATGCCGAGGCAGATGTGGGCGCCCTGCCCGAAGCCCAGGTTCGGTCGCAGCGGCCGGTGGATGTCGTAGTCGTCCGGGTTGTCCCACCGCTGCGGATCACGGTTGGCCGCACCGATGTTGATGTGCACCACTGAGCCGGCCGGGATGTCGACGCCGCCGAGTTCGGTGTCGCGGGTGACCCAGCGGGAGAACATCGGATCGGTGGGCATCCACCGCACCGACTCCTCGATCGCCGGACGCAGCAGGGAACGGTCCTGCCGCACGGCGTCGAGCATCTCGGCCCGTTGGAGCAACGCGGTCAGCGTCGTACCCATCTGCTTCCAGGTGGTGCCCGACCCCGCCCCGAGCAGCAGCAGGACGAACGAGTCGATCTCGCGCTCGGTCAGCCGGGTGGTGTTGCCGTCCTCGTCGGTGATCTGCGCGTCCACGAGAACGCTGATGAGGTCGTCCTCGGGTTGTTCGCGTCTGGCGGCGATCACCGGCCGGATCAGGTCGACGACCCGCTGTGGTTCGTGCGCGAGCGCCGCCCGAACCTCCAACGCCTGCTCGACGGGGAGACCGAAGCTGCCGGTGATCGTGAGGATCGGAATCGCCGCGCAGAAGTCCACATTGAGCTCCGCACGACCGTCGGCGGCGAATCCGTCGATGAGCAGGTCGACGGTGGAGGCGATCCAGTTGTCGATCCACCATTTGCCATTGGACGACAGAAATGACGGCTGGACCAGGGCACGGTACCGGCGGTGCTCCGCCCCGTCCATCGACAGCATGCTGTTGGTGATGGCCAGCGGTCCGTTGTCGAGGTCGACGGGCTCCGGCGATGAGGCGAAGACCTCCGGATCGCGGTGTGCCGCAAAGCCGCTCTCGTAGTCGAACAGTGTGAAGTGCGGCCGGTCCGCATACGGCAGACCGTGGAAGTACATCGGTCCGGTGCATCCGGTCAGTTCGTGCAGGACACCCGGCAATACCGGGCCTTGTTCGCGCAATCGGTGCCAGATGGGATACGGATCGTCCTGATACGCACCGCCGCTCAACTCGTTGTACGAGCTGCGAAGGTCGAACAGTTCCCGCAGGCGTTCCCGGTCGAGCGCCGGCGGCCGGGCCGCCGAGTCAAGCTCCGAGGTCGTCATCGCGCGACGTACCCCCCATCGACCGGCAGCGCGACCCCGGTGATGTTGCGCGACGCGTCCGAAACCAGGTAGAGCGCGGCCTCGGCGCAGTCCTCGGCGGTGATCGCACGGCCCAGCGGATGCTGTGCGCCAACCTTTTCCGCGATCTGCGCCTGCTGTTGTTCGTCGACCTGCAGACCCCCGGCGGCCATGAAACCGGTGAGCGGCATGGCCGCGGGACAGATGGCGTTGACCCGGATCCCGAAGGGCGCCGCCTCGACGGCCACCGCCCGGGTCAGCTGCAGCACACCGCCTTTCGTCGCACCGTAGACCGTGCCGCCCCAGGCGACAAGGCCGGCCACCGAGCCCGTGTTAAGGATGACCCCGCCGTCGCCCTGCTTTTTGAACTGCACCACTGCGTGTTTACAACCCAGGAACACCCCGCCCAGGTTCACCGCGACCAGCCGGTTGAAGTCCTCGAGGGTGTGGTCCTCGAAGGACATGCCGAGCCGCGGGGTGGGAATTCCGACGTTGTTGAACAGGATGTCGAGGCGGCCGAACCAGTCGACGGCGGTGGTGATCATCTGACGCACCTGATCTTCGTCCGAGACATCGACGCCGACGGGGACGCCGGTGCCACCCCCCGCCTCGATCTCGTTCACCGTCTCCTTGGCGCGTTCGAGGTCGATGTCGGCGACGACGACGTGTGCCCCCTCCCGCGCGAACAGCGCCGCCGACGCCCGCCCCACCCCGGAACCGGCACCGGTGACGATGGCGCTCTTGCCGTCCAGCCTCACGACGTCACACGCCCGCAAGGACCGGAGGTTCCGCGGGGGTGAAGCGGTACAGCCGTTCGGCGTTCCCGCGGAGCAGCTTGTACTGGACCTCTTCTGACAGGTCCTTCATCGTGTCGCGGGCGACGTCGATGCAGTTCGGCCATGTCGAATCCGAGTGTGGATAGTCGGTCTCGCACATGATGTTGTCCTCGCCGAGTTCGTCGAGGCTCTTGATGGCGTGCCGATCCTCGATGATGCAACCGAAGATGTGGTTGCGGAAGGTCTCCCGGATGTCGAGGGTGTCGAGATCGGCATCATTGCCCGCATGCCCCATGAACTTCGTTCCGCGCTTGACCCAGTACCGCTGTTTGTCGAGCACCTGCTCCGCGCGTTCGAGGAAGTACGGCATCCACCCCATCTCGCCCTCGGAGAGCGCGATCTTCAGGTTGGGGTAGCGCTGGAACAAGCCGCTGAACAACCAGGAGAGCATGGTCCCCGACGTTCGGGAGGCACCCCAGGTGAGGTTGGCCATGAACGGCGCGTCCTTGCAGATCTTCGGCAGTTGCGATGACGACCCGACGTGCATGCTGGCGACCATCCCGGTCTCGTTGGCCGCCGCCATCACCGGCTCCCAGTAACCGCTGGGGTCGTGAATCGTCGGCAGCCCCAGCGGTTCCGGATTCTCCGAGAACGCGAACGACGTCACCCCCCGCGCGGCCATGCGCTCCATCTCCTTGGCCGCGAGCTTCGGATCCCACATCGGGATCAGCATGAGGGGGATGTAGCGTCCCGGGGCAGCCGCACACCATTCCTCGACCAGCCAGTCGTTGTAGTGCTGCAGACATTCGAAGCCGAACTCGCGGTCGCTGGCCTCCATGAACAGCTGGCCGCAGAACCGTGTGATCGTCGGAAAGCACAGCGAGGCAAGGACACCCGAGCGGTCCATATCCTCGACGCGGGCCTTGGCGTCATAGCAACCGGGCCGCATCTCCGAGTACGACAACGGCTCCGGGCTGAACTCCTCCTTGGACTTGCCGACCACGGCGGACAGGCCCGAGTTCGGGTAGCGCTTGCCGTCGTAGACCCACATGTCCACCCCGTTGTCGTCGGGTTCCATGTGCGGTGCTCGGTCGCGGTCCTTGGCGGCGACCCGGTCGACCCACAGGTTCGGTGGCTCGAGGATGTGGTCGTCGACCGAGATCAGCCAGTTGAGATCGTAGGTGCCGGACCCGTTCCCGTTCGCGCTCATCGTGAAAGCTCCCCTATCGACATGTGTTTGACTTCTTGGAACTCGCGGATACCGTCGGGGCCGCGTTCTCGACCCAGGCCGCTCTGCTTGTATCCGCCGCTGGGCGCGTACGCCGAGAACACCGTGGTGTTCACGTTGACCGCGCCGGTGCGCAGCCTGCGCGCGACGCCCACAGCCGCGCTCACATCCGCGCTGTACACCTGACCGGACAGGCCGTAGATCGTATCGTTGGCGATCTCGACCGCGTGATCGATATCGCGGTAGCCCAGCACCGCGATGACCGGCCCGAAGATCTCCTCCTGCGCGGCGGGATTGGCGTTGTCCGGCAGGTCGAGCACTGTCGGCTCGAAGTAGTAGCCACGGTCGAGGCCGGCGGGGCGACCTCCGCCGCAGACCACCTTTCCGCCGTTCTCCTCGGCGGCACCCACGAGGCGTTCGCACCGATCACGTTGTGCCGCACTGATGACCGGCCCCATCGTGGCGTCCGCCGAACCGGGCGGCCCGACCTTGATATTGCGGTACGCCGCGCCCACCGCCTCGAGCACCTGCGCCCGCTGCTCCTCGGGGACCAGCATGCGGGTCGCGGCGACGCACGCCTGCCCTGCGGTGCTCATCACGACCATGGCCGCCCCGATTGCGACCCGGTCGACGGCGTCGGGCAGGTAGATCTGCGCCGATTTGCCGCCGAGCTCCAGGGATACGCGCTTGACCGTCGGCGCCGCCTGGGCCAGGATTCTGCGGCCCGCGAGCGTGGAACCAGTGAACGACACCATGTCGACCGCGGGATGGCTGGTGAGCAGTTCTGCTGCGGCGGTGCCGGTTTCGGCGACGACGCTGAGCACCCCGTTCGGCAGGCCGACCGCCTCGGCGGCCTTGGCGAAGATCAGCGATGAGATCGGGGTGAGCGGGCTGGGTCGCAGGATGACCGAGTTGCCGGCCATCAGCGACGGAATGAGTTTCTGGAACCCCATGATGAGCGCGGCGTTATAGGGCGTGATCGCGGTGACCACACCGATGGGCTCATGTCGGCGGATGCTCAGCGCCACGCGGCCGCGGACGAGGTCGTCGACCGGAACGGGGCTCGGCTCCTCGTGCGACATCGACGTGTAGAGGTCGATGGTCTGGCGGGCGACCGCCACGCCGGACCGCATCTGGGTCATGTCGGCGAAGCGCGTCGGCTGGCCGGCTTCGGCCACCAGGGTCGGGACGACCGTGTCGGCGTTGGCCTCGATGTGGTCGATGAACGCGTGCAGTGTGCGGGCCCGCTCGGCGACGGGTTGGTCTGCCCAGACCCCGGCATCGAAGCTGCGCCGAGCCTCGGCGATCGCCCGTTCGACCTCGCTGAGCGGTGTGGCGGTCAGGTTGTGGACATGGCTTTCGTCGGCGGGGTTCTCCACGGCGATGACGTCCTGACCGGTCACCCAGCGCCCCGCAACGAAGGTGCGGTGCTCGTCGAGAATCGGCACGTCGCCCTCCCTCAGCCGCTGTCACTAGACTGTGCACGTCGTAGTAGAACGTAACTCTCGTCGGAACAATAGTAAATAGCTTGACCAAAGCATGTTGATCTTCTGATTTTCGCTGTGTACTCTTCTCGTCACTGCGAGTATGAGATTTCGGTCACATCTTAGGGGGTCATCGTTGATCACCGCCGGCACTTTGCTCGGATGCGCCCGAATCTGAGGCGCGCGCCGTGGAGTGCGGCGACTGATTCACGCCCGGTGGCCGCGGCTCCCGGTCGCGATTTCGGGGCCAGGAGTTACCGCCGTCCGGTCGTCGGGCTGCTCGCCCTCATCGCGATCGTCGCCGTGATCGCCGTCGCCGTCGCGATGTTCAACGGACGCTTCACGCCGTCGGCGCCGATCACCGTCATGACCGACCGCGCCGGTCTGCTCATGGATCGCGGCGCCAAGGTCAAGCTGAACGGCGCACAGATCGGCACCGTCGCCGCCGTCGATCAGACGCGGGACGGTCGGGCCAGACTCACGTTGGCGATCGAACCGGCGCGCCTCGGCCTCATCCCGGACAACACCCGCGTCGAGATCGGCGCCAACACCGTCTTCGGTGCGAAATCGGTGGAGTTCCTTCCGCCCGCAGAGCCGTCCGGCGTGACCCTTCGGGCCGGGCAGGTGCTCGACTCCGAGCACGTGACCGTGGAGCCCAACACGATCTTCACGGAATTGAATTCCGTGCTCTCTCACATCGATCCGGTGAAGCTGAACGAGACGCTGGGAGCAATGTCGACGGCGTTCAGCGGCCGCGGTGAAACATTCGGCCAGTCGCTGTCGGACTTCAACGCATTTCTGGCCAAGATCGAACCGAGCCTGCCCCAATTGGACCGCGAGCTGCAGATTCTGCCCGAGGTGGCGATGGGCTACGCCGACGCGGCCCCGGACCTGATGACGATCTTCCGGCACGCCAGCGCGATCAGTCGCACGCTCGTCGACGAACGGTCCGATCTGGACCGCTTTATGGTGTCGGCCATCGGATTGGCCGATGCGGGCAACGAGGTCATCGGCGGAAACCGAGATTCGTTGGCCGATCTCTTGCGTTTGATGGTCCCGACCACCGACCTCACCAACGAGTACCACGAAGCGCTCAACTGCTCGCTCACCGGAATTCTGAAGAACTTCGTCGCCAAGCCGCCGGCCCCCGTACCCGGCGTCAACGACATCGGCGCCCTGGTGCTGGGCATCGAGCGCTACCGCTACCCCCAGGACCTCCCGAAGGTCGCCGCTACCGGCGGCCCGCAGTGTCAAGGCCAATTGCCCCTGCACTACAACGAATTCCCCGCCAAGGTGATCGCCGACGTGGGGACCAATCCCGCGCGCTACGGCAACCAGGGCCTCCTGCTCAACTCCGACGGACTCAAGCAATGGCTGTTCGGGCCCATCGACGGACCGCCGCGCAACACCGCGCAGTACGGACAGCCCGGATGAGCGCGGCGCGCACCGCGGTCAAGTTCGGTGTGTTCGTGACTGTCATGTCGGCGTTGACCGCGAGCCTCTTCCTCGTCTTCGGCGAATTCCGTGGCGGGTCGACGAGGGGCTACTCCGCTGTTTTCGGCGATGCCTCCAGCATCGAACCCGGCGATTCGGTGCGAGTGGCCGGTGTGCGGGTGGGCACCGTGCACGACGTGGCGCTGCGCCCTGACAACACCGTGGTGGTGTCGTTCGACGCCGACGACGACGTCGTGCTGACCACCGGAACCAGGGCGGCGGTCCGTTATCTCAACCTCGTCGGGGACCGGTACCTCGAGCTCGTCGACGGCCCGGGCTCGACACGCGTGATACCTACGGGTGCACAGATTCCCGTCGAGCGCACCGAGCCGGCCCTTGATCTCGACCTGTTGCTGGGCGGGCTCAAACCCGTGATCCGAGGGTTGAACCCCACCGACGTCAACCAGCTCACCGGTGCGTTGCTCCAGATCTTTCAGGGGCAGGGCGACACGCTGGACTCTCTGCTGAACAGGACGTCGTCGTTCTCGAACACATTGGCCGACAACAACGCAGCGCTTGAGCAGCTGATCGACAACCTCGACTCCGTGCTGGCCACACTGGGCAGGGAAGGCGAACGATTCTCCGGCGCCCTCGACCGCTTCGAACGGTTGGCGACGGAACTGGCCGCCGACCGCGTCACGATCGGCACCGCGATCGACTCGCTCAGCACCGGGACGGCCTCCGTCGCGCAGTTACTGTCCGGCGCCCGTCCGCCGCTCGCCGCGACCGTTGACCAGCTGAATCGCCTTGCGCCGCAACTCGACGAGGGCAAGGGGCAGATCGACGTCGCTCTGCAACGCGCTCCGGAGAACTACCGCAAGCTGGCGCGGGTCGGCTCGTACGGCAGCTTCGTGAACTACTACCTGTGCGGCATCACGATTCGGGTCACCGATCTTCAGGGAAGGACCGCGGTCTTCCCGTGGGTGAAGCAACGGTACGGAAGGTGCGCCGAGCCCGATGCTTAGATACCGCGCCGCCGACCTGACTCGAGCCGGATTCATCGGAGTGGTCCTCATCGTGCTCGTCATCGCCGTCGGGCTACAGCCCGAACGGCTGATCGCCTGGGCCACCGCGCTGACCTACCGCGCCGAATTCGCCGAAGCGGGCGGACTCAGTGCCGGTAACGACGTCAAGGTCTCGGGGGTCCGGGTGGGCAGTGTGACCGACGTCGCGCTGGGCGAGCGCGGCGCGGTGGTCACGTTCACGGTCAAAGACACAGTACGCCTGGGTGATCAGACCACGGCTCACATCAGGACCGGCTCGCTGCTCGGCGAACGCGTGCTGACCGTGGAACCGGCGGGCTCCGGCGCGATGCGGGTGGGCGACGTCATACCGCAGTCTCGAACGGGATCGCCCTACTCGCTGAACGAAGCCGTCAACGACCTGACGACCAACGTCGCCGCGACCGACACGACCGCGCTCAACCAGTCGCTCGACCTGCTGTCGGCGACCCTCGACCAGGTCGCGCCGCGGCTTGGCCCGACATTCGACGGTCTGACACGGCTGTCGCGGTCGTTGAACAGTCGGAGCGAGCGGCTCAACACACTGCTCGAGAACGCCGCGTCGGTGTCTCACGTGCTCGCCCGGCGCAGTGAGCAGGTCAACACGTTGATTCTCAACGCCAACGATCTGCTGGCAGTGCTTGTCGAGCGCAGGCACGCCATCAGCGAATTGCTGGCCAACGTAGCGGCCGTGGCTCGGCACCTCACCGGCCTGGTCCAGGACAACGAGGCCGAACTCGCCCCGACACTGGACAGGCTGAACTCCGTGACCGCGATGCTCGAGAAGAACCGCGACAACCTGTCGAAGGCGCTGCCGGGGTTGAAGAAGTTCGAGATCACCACCAGCGAGTCCGTAGCGAGCGGCGCGTACTACAGCGCGTTCGTGCCGAATCTGATCCCGCCGCAGTTCCTTCAGCCGTTCTTCGACTACGCGTTCGGTTTCCGCGCGAATGACCCGAACATGCCCCGGGCCCTGTTTCCGTGGCCGCGCAACGGAATACCGGGGGGTTGACGGTGAGGCCCATTGCAAAGCGGTTGCTATTGGCCGTGCTCGTCGCCGTCCTGGTCGCGGGCGCGGTGGTGTTGATGCGCCAGATGTATTTCCCGGCACAGCGGATCACCGCGTACTTCTCCTCGGCGACGAGCCTCTATCCCGGCGACGACGTACGCATCGCCGGGGTGAAGGTCGGCACGATCCGTGCCATCACCCCGCGCGCCAACGATGCCGAAGTGGTCATGGAGGTCGATCACGGCATCCGTGTGCCCGCCGACGCCAAGGCCGTCATCGTCGCGCAGAACCTGGTCGCCGCGCGCTACGTGCAACTGGCCCCGCTGTATCGCCCCGGTGAGGCGCGCATGGACGACGGTGGCGTGATCCCGCAGGACCGGACTGCCGTGCCGGTGGAATGGGACGAGGTGAAGGATCAGTTGTCCCGCCTGGCAACCGAACTCGGACCGGACAGCGCCATGTCGACGACGTCGATGGGCCGGTTCATCGAGTCCACCGCCGCCGCCATGGACGGCAACGGAGAGAAGTTGCGCCAGACCTTCGCGCAGCTGTCCCAGCTGGCCCGCATCTTGAGCGATGGCAGCGGCGACATCGTCGCTACGATCGAGAACTTACAGGTGTTCGTTACCGCGCTGCGCGACAGCGGCGACGACCTCGTGCTGTTCCAGGACCGCCTGGCGACTTTTTCGGCCGTATTGGACGACAGCAGAAACGATCTCGATGCCGCCCTATCGGAACTCGCGGTCGCGGTTGGTGAGGTGCAGCGGTTCGTGGCGGGCACCAGGGACAAGACAGCCGAACAGGTTCAGCGGCTGGCCAACGTGACGCAGGTGTTGGCGGATCATCGCCTCGATGTGGAGAACATCCTGCATGTGGCGCCGACGGCATTCGCGAACTCCTACAACATCCTCAACCCGAACGTGCCAGGCGCGCTCGGCACATTCGTGTTCAGCAACTTCTCCAATCCCGTCGCCTTCATCTGCGGAGCGATCGGTGGCCTCGCCAACATCACCGCTCCCGAGACGGCCGAGGTGTGCGCCAAATATCTCGGGCCCGCGCTGCGGCTCCTCAACTTCAACTCGCTACCTCAACCGCCGTTGAACCCGTTCCTGATGCCGGCCGTCACCCCCGACAAACTGTCCTACACCGATCCTGCGCTGGCACCGGGCGGCGCCGGAGGTGTCCCCGCCGCGCCCGAGCAGCCGCCGGCGGTGTCGGCCTATTCGGGGTTACCTGGCTCGGCGCCGAATTACTCCGCTCCGCCAGGCCCTGCTCCGTCGCTGCACGACGTCCTGATGCCCGCCGAAGCGCCGCCGACGGTCGACGGGGGTGCCCCGTGATCGCGCGACGGTTGCGCCGCGCGGCGGCCGCTGTCTGCGTCGTGGTGACCGCCACGTCGTGCGGGTTCGAGGGGGTGAATTCGCTGCCGCTGCCCGGTGCGGTGGCCAGCGGGTCCGGCGGTGCGGTCTACCACGCCCGGTTCGCGAACATCGGTACGTTGGAATCGAATTCACCGGTCATGCTGGACGACGTGGTGGTGGGCAGTGTCGGCAAGCTCGATGTGCACGACTGGGTCGCCGACGTCGAGGTTCGCGTCCGCCCGGATGTCGTCGTGCCCGGGAACGCGGTGGCCACGATCGGGCAGACCAGCCTGCTCGGTTCGATGCACGTCGCGCTCGACCCGCCACCGGATGAAGCCCCGACCGGCCGGTTGGCGCCGGGTTCGACGATCGGGTTGAACCGCTCATCGACGTATCCCTCTGCCGAGCAGACGCTGTCGTCGCTGTCCGTGGTGGTCAACGGTGGCGGGCTCGGGCAGCTCGGCGACTTCGTTCACAGCGCAGCGACGGCACTGTCCGGTCGCGAGGGTGACGTTCACGATCTGATCACTCGCCTGGACACCGTCGTGGGCACGGTCGACGCGCAGCGGGACCGGTTCAACACGTCGATCACCGAGCTCGACCGGTTCACCGCGACGCTGGCCGCCCAGGAGGGCGACATCACCGAGGCGCTGCGCACGGTTCCACCCGCCATGGACGTGCTATTGGAGGATCGCGACCAGCTCGTCACCGCCTTGCGCAAGCTCGGTGAATTCAGCGATACCGCAACGTATGTCGTGAACACGGCAGGCGACGATCTCGTGCGCAACCTGTCCAACCTCGATCCGACGTTGAAGGCGCTCGCCGACGTCGGCCAGATTGGACCGGTCATCGCCTACCTACCGATCTTCCCTTTCACGCAGAACTTCGTCGACCGCGCAATCCGCGGGGACTACATCAACATCTTCGCGACGATGGACCTGACTGTGCCCCGGCTCAAGCGGTCGCTGTTCCTCGGAACGCGGTGGGGTGATCCGAACATCGCACTGGTTCCGGCGCCGGGCGACCCGGTGCATCTGAACTACACCTACGACCCCCTGATCTCGGGCCTGAACGCGCCTGCACCGCCGGAGGATTCGGACGCTCCCCCCGCTGTGGTGCCCATGCGGGCCGAGGCGCCGCCTCCCTTGCTCCCGGTCACACCGCCTCCGTTCGACGACGCGCCGGCACCCGGATCGTCCATCTTCGCCGGCCCGTTTCCGGGTGGTGGCGGCTGATGCTGACCAGGGCCGTGCGAACACAGCTGATCGTCTTCACGATCGCGTCGGTGGTCGCCATGACTGCAATGGTTTTCGGCTACCTGCGGGTGCCGACGTGGTTCGGTATCGGCCACATCACCGTCACCGTGGACCTGCCGGGCACCGGTGGGCTGTACCGGTTCGGCAACGTAACCTATCGCGGCGTACAAATCGGCAAGGTCACCAATGTCTCGCCCACCGTGAACGGGGCCACCGCGACGCTGTCGCTGCAGTCTTCGCCCAAGATCCCCGCCGATGTGCAGGCGAACGTCCGGAGCGTGTCGGCCGTCGGCGAGCAGTACGTCGACCTCGAACCCCGCTCAGACGGGCCGCCCTTTCTTCGCGACGGCTCAGTGATCGCGAAGTCCGACACCACGATTCCGCTGCGGGTGGGGCCCGTGCTCGACGAGTTGAGCGCGCTGGTGAAGAGCGTGCCGAAACAGGCGTTGACCGAGTTGCTCGACGAGTCGTATCGGGCCTTCGACGACGCCGGCTACGACCTCGGCTCGCTGATGGACTCCGGCTCCCGGATCGCCGCCGAAAGCAATGCCACCGCGGAACGCACCCGAACACTGATCGATGACAGCGAACCGTTCATCGAGGCGCAGGCGAAAAGCACCGACGCGCTACGGGTCTGGACGCACAGCCTCGCCGCCGTCACGGGGCAGATGGTCGACAACGACGCGGAATTCCGCACGGTGCTGGGCGCCGGACCCGGCATGGCCGAGGAGGTCACCCAGCTGCTCGAGCAGGTCAAGCCGACCCTGCCAGTGCTGTTGGCCAACCTCACCACCGTCGGCGAAGTGGGCGTGACCTATAACCCGTCACTGCGCCAACTGCTGGTGCTGCTGCCGCCGTATGTCGCGGGTTTCGGATCGCTCTCACAGCTCAACAACCCCCTCGGGCTGTCCTACGGCGGCTTCTCGCTGATGAACGGCGACCCGCCCCCCTGTACGGTCGGCTTTCTCCCGCCGTCGGAATGGCGATCGCCCGATGACGAGACCGTGATCGACACACCGGACAACCTGTACTGCAAACTGCCGCAGGACTCCCCGATCGCGGTGCGCGGCGTTCGGAACAATCCGTGCATGTCGAACCCGGGCAAACGTGCCCCCACCGTCGAGATCTGCAACAGCGACCGGCCCTTCGAGCCCACCGCGATGCGCCAGCACGTGCTGGGGCCCAGCCCCTTCGACCCCAACTTGATCGCTCAGGGGGTGGCACCCGACTCACGGGTGGACGCCGACGAGCGGATATTCGCCCCGGTGCAGGGAACACCGCTTCCTCCGCCCGTCCCCGTTGCGCCTCCGCCCGGGCCGCCACCACCACCGGCGGCCACACCGAATGCGCTGCCCGACGACGCACCTCACGGTGTCGCCGCGGCGACGGCCAGGTACGACCCGAGGACGGGGCGGTACATCGGCGCCGATGGGCAGGTCTATCAGCAGACCGACCTGAGCGCGACCGGTGCGGCGTCGTCGTGGCAGGACCTGCTACCCCGGTGAGCTAGTGCGACGAGTACGCCACCACGCCACCGAAATGCGGAGAGGCCTGGCATGCCAAGCCGATCGACGCGTCACGCTGCCGCTCGCCCGCGCGTCCCGACAGCTGCAGGTAGCACTCGAGCATCTGCGGCACACCGTGCATGCGTCCGTTGCCCAGCGCACCGCCGCCCGACAGCGCGGGTACGGCGCCGGGTCGGTCGCTGTCGATCCCGCCGCTTTCGACGAACCGGTGTGCCTCCCCGACCGGACAGATGCCCAGCACTTCCAGCCAGAACCACACGAACGGCGAGAAGCCGTCGTACACCTGGGGCAGGTCGACATCCCCGATCGTCAATCCCGTTTGTCGCCACAGCCGTTGGGCTGTGTCGAAACCACCGTCGAGGATGTCGTCGAGCGGCCAATGAAGCGGCAGCCGCCGCAGGCCGCCGACACTGTTCGCGAAACCCGCCACATACACCGGGCGGTTCGGCGAGTCGGCCGCGCGATCCGCCGTCGTCAACACGAACGCGGCGACGCCGTCGACCGGTATGTCGCAGTCGAGCCGGCAGACCGGGTCCACGAGTGGGGGTTCGGCGAGGTACTGCTCCGCCGTCAGCGGCCGGCCGTGCCAGTAGGACCATCGCAGCCGCGCGCCGTTCTTCCGGGCTTCGGTCACCACGGCGGCCATCGACTCGCGGCGTGCGCCGAACCGCTGCAGGTACTCGTTGTACGGAAAAGCGATCATCGCCAGCGGGCCGAAGAACCCCTGTGGCGCCGTCCACTGCTGCGCACCGCGAGCCTCGCGCATCGCGCTGCCGTGATAACTGCCCGCCGGGTTGTGCAGGGCGCGGTGCACGATGACGTAGTCGGCCGCCCCGCTCTTCAGCGCGTTGACCGCCATGCCCACCGAGCCGCTGACCTGACCGATGCCGTCGAAGCCCGCGACGTACCGCGGTGTGGCTCCGAGGCTGCGCGCCAACCACATCGGCGAAACGATGCTGACGCCGTCCACCGGTTGATGCCCGCCCGCACTGGGTAACATGCTCGAGCCGACGTAACCGTCGACCAGGTCCACGGTCAGGCCGGCGTCGGCGATTGCGGCGCGCGCGGTATCGACCGCGAGCGCCCCGAGCGGACGCGCCGCTCGGCGCTCGATTGCGCTGTGCGCATAGCCCGCGATCGCGACGCGGTCGCGGCTCACGGTGCCAACTCGAACGCGGGTACGGCGATGTCCGCGTTCACGTCCTCGAACGCCACCACCACCCGTGCGCCGATGTGCAGTTCGGACCCGTCGGTACCGAGCAGTCGCCCGATCAGCCGCAGGTCGGGCTGTTCTTCGAGTTCGACGTCGACGAGGACGAACGGCACCTCGAAGCCCGGCAGAAAGGATTGGCGCACAACGGTCCACGATCGCACCACTCCCCGGCCGCTCACCGGGGTGAATTCGAAGCGCGGGTCGGTGCTGCCGCACGCCGTGCACAGAACGTCCGGCGGCAGCGCGAGGACTCCGCACACCGTGCACCGTGCGACCGTGAGGACATGCCGGGCCGCGGCGGCCCAGTACGGAGCAGAGGTGTCATCGGGCACCGGCACCGGACGCTGCGCGGTCACGGGATGACGCCCGCCTCGGCCAGACCGGTGATACGGTCCCAGTCGTATCCCAGCTCCAGCAGCACCGCCTCGGTGTGTTCACCGTGCTCGGGCGCACGGCGCAGCTTCGGCGGCTGTTCATCGAATTGCACTGGCACCGTGGGCAACCGATATGCGACATCGTCGTCGATGACCACGTCGCCGACGTAGGAGTTCGCGGCGACCTGAGGATCGTCGACGACCTCGTGAATGGTCTGGATCGGTGACCACGGCGCGTCCAGCGTCGCCAGCACCGCCTTCCACTCGTCGAGCGTCCGTTCGGCGAACAGCGCGTCGAGCTCGGCGATGCACGCCGCGGCATTCGCGCGCCGAGCCGCGAGGTCGGAGAACCTTGCATCCTCGCCCAGGTCGGGCCGGCCGACCGCGCGGCAAAAGTCGCCCCAGTACCGGTCGCCCTGCAAAAACATCAGCTGGATGTGCCTGTCGTCCTTGGTCCGGTACGTTGCGGTCAACGGGTTCACCTGCGGTCCACGCCCCCGAACCGGTTGTGCCTCCCCGCCGTTGAGGGCCGCCAGCAGATCTGACGACAGCATCCACATGGCGGTGGCCAGCAGCGAGACGTCCACCACCGAACCCGTCCCGGTGCGGGACCGTTTCAGCAGCGCGGCCGCGATGCCGAACCCCAGCGCCATCGCACCGTTGCGATCCCCCATCGCCCCGCGCTGGCTGATCGGGTAGTCCCGCTCGGCGGGGGTGAGCATGTGACCGACACCGCCGCGGGCCCAGAATGCCGAACTGTCGTAACCGGGTTGGTCGGCGTCGGGGCCGCGGACCCCGAACCCGTGCCCGCGGGCGTACACCAGGTGAGGGTGACGCTCGCGAACGGAGTCGGCGCCGAGGCCCAACCGTTCCAGCGCACCGGGACGCAGGCTGGTCAAAAGCACGTCGGCCGACGCGAGCAGATCGTCGAGCACCTTGATGCCCTCGGGTTTACGCAGGTCCATCGCGATCGAACGCTTACCCCGATTGGCCAGCGCCATCGACAGATTGACGCCACCCCGATCCGTTCCGATGCCCTGCGTGGCCAGCCCACGGTAGGGGTCGCCGTCGAGGCGTTCCACCCGCACCACGTCGGCACCCCAGTCGGCCAGCAGCGCACCGGCGACCGGCACGAACACCCACTGCGCGAGTTCGACGACGCGAACGCCGTCGAACGCGCCCTCGGCATCGATCACTTCAGGCAGCTGCCGGCATCGATGGGAAGTGGGACGCCGGTGATGTACCGCGACTCGTCGGAGGCCAGGAACAGCACCGCATTGCTGATGTCGGTCGCCTCCACCCACGGGATGGGCAGCATGTGGAACATCTGGCAGATCGGCTTGATGTCGTCGGCGCCGGGGTTCTCGAGATCGGGTCGAAACGCCCGGAACGTCGACTCGTTCAACAGCATCTCCGTGCCGACATGGGTGGGGTGCACCGAGTTCACCCGGATGTTGAACTGCCCCAGTTCGACCGCGAACGTCCGCATGAGCCCGACGACACCGTGTTTGGCGGTGACGTAGTGACCGACATGCGGGTAGGCCTTCAGGCCGCCTACCGAGCTCGTCAGGATCACCGACCCGCCCCGGCCGCCCGCCTTGATGTGCGGCACACCGGCCTTGACCGACTTCCACACGCCTGTCAGGTTGACGTCGATGGTCTGCTGCCAGCGCGGCTCGTCCATGTCGTCGAGCATCGCACCGGGGGTGCCGATGCCGGCGTTCGCGATCACGATGTCGAGCCGGCCGAGTTGCTCCACGCCGCCGTCGACGGCGGATCTCAGCGCGTCGAAGTCACAGACGTCGACCTCGGCGGTGACCACCCGACGGTCCAGCGCCTTGATCATGTCGGCGGTCTCGGCAAGATCGTCGGGTGACGATCCCGGTTCGGGGGTGTTATCGATGTGCCGGCAGATGTCGACCGCGATGATGTCGGCCCCTTCTTCGGCCAGCCGGACCGCGTGACTGCGGCCCTGGCCGCGGGCGGCGCCGGTGACGAACGCCACCTTGCCCGCAACTCGTCCCGTCATCGAAGCCTCCTCACAATCCGTGAAACTGTCGAACCTTGTGCCGCACCACGTACTTCTGCACCTTGCCGCTCGCCGTGCGAGGGAAGTCGTCGACCTCGTGCAGCTCTTCGGGCCACTTCTGACGCGCCAACCCGGCGGAGGAGAAATGCGCGCGCACGGCGTCACGGGTCGGCATCGGATGTCCGGGCCGCAGCCTCAACACCGCGGCGACGCGCTCGCCGAATGCGCGGTCGGGCGCGGCCACCACGACGGCCTCCGCCACGCCGCGCATGGCAAGCAACGCCTCTTCCACCTCGATCGCGCTGATGTTCTCACCACCCCGGATGATGACGTCGGCCTTACGGTCGGTGATGGTGAGGTACCCGTCGTCATCAAGGACGCCCACATCGCCGGTGCGGTACCAGCCGTCGGCGTCGAAGGCTGCGACCGATAGTTGCGGGTCGAGATAGCCGATGCACAGATCCGGTCCGCGAGAGAGGATTTCGCCGTCCGGGGCGATGCGGATCTCCACGCCCGGGCGCGCTTCGCCGTCGGTGTGCAAGCGCTTCTCCAACGGCGCGTCGGGCCGGGATCCGGTGATCGACGGGTGCTCCGTGCTGCCGTAGGAGCGCGTCACGACCAGTCCGAGGTCGGTGAGTCGCCGGGTCACCGCCACCGGCACCGCCGAGCCGCCGAGGCCCAGATATCGCATGTACCGAAGATGTTCCGACGTGAACCCAGGATGATCGAGCAGGCTGGTGATGAAATAGGTTGGGCCGCCGCCGAACCCGATCCCGTCGCGCTTCATGAGGTCCAGCACCAGGCCGGGATCCCACGTGTCGGACAGATGCACCGGAACGCCTTCGAGCACCGGGCACAGCAGCCCGCCCAGCATGCCGATGAAGTGGCCGACGGGCAGCGCCATCACCGAGCCCGCCGGATTCGGCGGGTGGTTGGCAGCAAGTTGGCGAATCTCGCACCCGAGCGACTGATGGCTGTGCACAACCCCTTTCGGATCGCGGGTGGTGCCCGAGGTGAAGGCGATCAGCGCAGGGCCCGCGGGATCGGTGTCGATCACCCCCGCCATGGGTGTCGACGCCAGCAGGTCGTCGAAGTCGCGGCCGACCACACCGACGATCGGGACGTCGGCGGCCAGGTCGGGCTCGTATGTCATCCGACCGAACTCTGTCGCGGTCACGAAGACCTTCGGACGCGCGGTGGTCAGGATGTGCGTGAGTTCCTTGCGCCCGTAGAAGTGCACGATCGGGACGACCACCGCGCCGAGCAGCGTGGCCGCCCAGAACGTCGCGGCGGCCTCCATCCAGTTCGGCAACTGGAACGCCACGACGTCGCCGGGCTGGACTCCACGGGCCCGCAGACCACCCGCCAGCCGGCGGGCCACCGTCTCCACGTCACCGAAAGTCCCGGCATAGGGGCGCGACGACGAGTAGACCCGAAATGGCAACTCCGGGTGCGCATCCAGCGCCTCGGCCAGCGATGAACCGAGCGTGTCGGGTGTCCACCATCCCTCGGCTTCGTATCGCCTCCGGAGGTCGGCGGGGACCGCCCGTGTCGCTTCGCTGAATACGCTCGTCACGGCAGCTCGTTCTCGGGGGCACGCGGGATGTGATGTCGCCGGCGAGCATGCCACAGCGCGGCCACAGTCGGTCGCGAAATCCGCGGACCCGACGGACCGTGAACCGACATCAGCATCCCCCGTGATCGGGCAGCACCGTTGCTGCCGAAGGCGGCCAAGAGACGGTGTGATCATAGCAACACTATTGCTTGACGAGAGTCATATTCTACTTTTACGTCGGGGTAATCAGTCAGATCCCCCCCGATGTGCGGCGTGGGTCGAAGATCGCGGGCCGGCGGGCCCTACACTCGGGCCATGAGCGGGCCCATCGGTCAGCTGACCCGGGGCACCACCGCCTACAACCGGTTGCGCCGCAGTGACCGTTGGCTCGTCCACGCGCCGCGGGTGCGCGCCACGCTGGCCGCCGCCGAGGACCCGCTGGTCATCGATCTCGGATACGGCGCCTTGCCGGTGACGACGCTGGAGCTTGCGGCGCGATTACGGGTGGTGCGCAACGATATTCGCGTCGTCGGGTTGGAGATCGACCCCGCCCGCGTGCAGGCGGCGCAGGCCGCGGGCACGGACGCGATCCGATTCGGCCGCGGCGGTTTCGAGCTGGCCGGCATGCGGCCGGTGCTGGTGCGGGCGTTCAACGTGTTACGCCAGTACCCGGTCGACGCGGTGCACGAGGCGTGGTCGACGATGCAACGCCAGCTCGCGCCGGGCGGACTCATCGTCGACGGCACCTGCGATGAGCTCGGACGGCGATGCTGCTGGATCCTGCTGGACGCCGACGGCCCGTTGAGCCTGACGCTGGCCTGCGATCCGTTCGCGATCGAGCAGCCGTCCGACCTCGCCGAACGGCTGCCGAAAGCGCTGATCCACCACAACGTCGACGGCCAGCCCGTACACGCGCTGTTGACCGCAGCCGACCGAGCGTGGGCCAGCGTCGCGGGCCATGGTGTGTTCGGCCCGCGGGTGCGGTGGCGCGCGATGTTGGATCTGTTGCGCGACAACGGCTTCCCGGTGGCTACAGCGCGCCGCCGCATGCGCGACGGGGTGCTGACCGTGCCGTGGTCCACCGTCGCGCCGTCCTGAAAGGCGGGCTACCGCGCTTCGGCGTTGCCCGCCAACACCGGAACGCCGTGCTCGATCTCCTCGGCAGTGACGTCGAGCGCGTCGTCGACGTCCTTGGCGAGCTGGATGTCCAGACCGCGCAGCTGCGCGGGCCGGGTCATCAGCGACACCGCGACGTAGGTGACGATCGAAGCGGCGAACGCGATGAACGTCGGCCAGCCGTCGAAACTGGCCGCGACGAGATCGTTCTGGACATACAGGATCGTGTTGTCGACACCGTAGATCGTCGGGGTCAGCACGAACAGCACCAGCCGGACGACCAGGCCCACCCCCATCGCGGCCATCGCCGCGGTGGTGGTGCCGCGCCGCCACACAAGCCCGAGGATGAACGGGACCACCAGGCACGCGAGCAGCAGGTCGAACGCGAGGGTGAGGAGGATCCCCGTCTGCTTGACGTAGATCGCCAGCGCGATCGAGAACACCGTCATCGGAACCATCGCGATGCGGGTGGCGCGCAACAGTGGATCGCGCTGACCGGGCACGTACACACGGCGGATCCCGCCGAGGTTGCGCACGCAGACGTTCGAGATCGCCAGGATCGCCCCGTTCGCGGTGCTCATCGACGCGCCGACGAGACCGCACAACACGATCACGGTGAGCACCGTCGGAGCGTACTCACCGAGCAACACGAAAAGCACTGGGCCGTCGAGATCTTCGGGAAGGAACGCCTTGGCGGCCAGCACCACCAGACCGAACGGCACGCAGATCGCGACCGTACCCGTCGCCGCCACGAAACACGCGCGGCGCGCGCTCGCCGGTGACTTCGCGGCGAACACTCGCTGCATGAAGTCGATCGCGACGATGTCGCCGATGCCGAGAGCGATCAGCGTTGCCCAGTTGATCACCGCGCCCTGCCCCGGGTCCGACAACTGCCCGAGCGCCAACGGGCCAGTACCCTCGGCGATCTCGAAGGTGTGCGTCGAGGCCATCCACACCAGCATGCCGACGGCGCCGATCAGGATCAGCGACATCTGGATGATCGCGGTGTATGCGTCGGCGATCAGCCCGCCGGTGCCGGTGTAAGCCACCGCGATTCCGGCGATCAGCACGACGCCCAGCCAGTACGGCATACCGAGGAAGTAGTTGAACAGGAAGCCGCCCGCGACCAGGTTGCCCGCCACCAGCATGCAGAACCCGACGGCCAGCAACGCGGACGCGCCGACCTCGACCGACCGTCCGAATCTGAGTCGGTAGTAGTCGGGAAACGACGTCAACCCCATGCGGTTCATCGGTTTGGCGAAGAACACACCGGTGATGGTCAGGCACAGGGCCAGCCCGAGCGGCAGGCTCGCACCGGCCCAGAAGCCGAATTCGTAGGCCAGGTCGGTGTTGCCGAGCGTGGCGTTGGTGTCGACGGCCGAACCCATCAACGCACCGCCGATCAGCCAATAGGGCAACATGCGGCCGCCGACAAGGAAATTCGAGCTGTCACCCTCGATGCGTTTGGACACGTAGAAACCGACGGCGACGACGACCACGATGCTGACGGCCACACCGAGAAGAATCATGTGGAGCTCCTTTACGCGATGGAGTCTCCCGGGCTTTTGTCCCGCCGTGGAACGTCCGCTGCGCCGCGGCCGCCTGCGTCTCTCGGACCAGCCCGCACACCGTGCGCGCGGCGGAACCCTAGACGCGCCTCACAGGTCAACGTGAGTCGCCGACTAGCGAAACCCCCGGCTGTTACGACCGACCGTTCGCCTCGTTACGGCTTTGTTGCGATTCCGGGTGGCGCATCGCGGCGGGTCGGAAAAGAATGAGCGGCAGGAGCCCATCGGCTTCCCGGACGAGGTGTGCCGTACCCGGTCAGCGACAAGACGGCGCGTGAGGAGCACCTTATGACCGACGACATGACCGACGAGAATGCGCCCCTCAACGCCGAAGGCGCCTGGGCACAACAGGCCGAGGCCCGGCTCTCCGACCGTCGCGAACGCGAGGAGATCGAACGCAGCCTGACGTTCGGCCTCGAGGCCGCCCCGACCATCAACGACCGCCGCATCTCGACGTTCGTACGCGGCGAGTTGCCGCACTTCGCCGGCGAGCGTGGCACCTTCCTCAAGTGTCCGTTCGTCGAGGACGTGAACGAGGTCGACGACGCCGAGGTCGCGATCTTCGGCGTCCCCCTCGACGCCGGCGCCACCTACCGTCCGGGCACCCGCTTCGGCCCGCAGGGAATTCGACGCTCCACGAACCTCTTCGGCACCTACAACTATGAGTCGGGCGTCGACCTTCGCGAACAGCTCAATATGGTCGACATCGGCGACGTGTTCACGATCCCCGGGAATCTCGAGAAGTCCTTCGACCAGATCAGCCAGGCCATGGCGCACGTGGTGAGCAAGGGCGTCATGCCGGTCGTGCTGGGCGGCGACCATTCGATCGGCTTCCCCACCATCCGTGGAATGGCCCCGTACCTGGACGGCAACGTCGGGATCATCCACTTCGACCGCCACGTCGACACGCAGGAGACCGACCTCGACGAGCGCATGCACACCACGCCGTGGTTCCACGCGACCAACATCAAGAACGCCCCGGCCACCAACCTCGTGCAGATTGGCATCGGCGGGTGGCAGGCCCCACGCGCCGGTGTGAAGGTCGGGCGCGAACGGCAGTCGACCGTGATCACCGTCGGTGACGTCGAACGGGTCGGCATCGAGAAGATCGCCGAGATGGCGCTCGAGGTCGCGTGGAAGGACGCCAAGGCGGTGTATCTGTCCTTCGACATCGACGTGATCGACGCCGGATTCGTCCCGGGCACGGGCTGGCCGGAGCCCGGCGGGCTGTTACCGCGCGAGGCGCTGAACCTGGTCAAGATGGTCTCCGAACCGGGCCTGGCCGGTATCGAGGTCGTCGAGTGCTCACCGCCGTACGACTGGGCCGAGCAGACCGCGCTGATGAGCTCGCGGGTGATCCTCGACAGCCTCGCCGCACAGGTGCGTTCCGGGAAGCTGGGCAACAAGGCGGCGGCGCTGCCCCGGCCGGCCTGGGGGCCGTAGCGCCGTAGGCTGGGCCGTATGCGGATTGCCCTCGCGCAGATCCTCAGTGGGACCGACCCGTCGGCGAACCTCGGGCTGGTCGAGGACTACACCCGCCGAGCCGCCGACGCCGGCGCGCGGATGGTGCTGTTCCCAGAAGCCACGATGTGCCGGTTCGGGGTACCGCTCGCTCCGGTCGCCGAACCGCTCGACGGGCCGTGGGCCTCGGGCGTGCGGGCCATCGCCGAGCGCGCGGGCATCGTCGTCGTCGCAGGCATGTTCGTACCGTCGGGTGACGGACGCGTGCTCAACACGCTGATCGCCGCCGGGGACGGCGTCGACGCGCACTACGAGAAGATCCACCTCTACGACGCGTTCGGGTTCACGGAGTCCAAGACCGTGGCCCCCGGGCACGAACCCGTGCTGATCGACGTCGACGGTGGCTCGGGACCAGTGTCTGTCGGCCTGACGCTGTGCTACGACGTGCGCTTCCCCGAGTTGTACGTCGAGCTGGCCGAGCGCGGGGCCGAGTTGATCACCGTGCACGCGTCGTGGGGCAGCGGCGCGGGCAAGCTCGACCAGTGGACGCTGCTGGCGCGGGCCCGCGCCATCGACACGACCGGCTTCGTCGCCGCGGTCGATCAGGGCCGCCCCGACCCCGAGATCGCGGCGCTCGGCCCGACCGGTGTGGGGGGCAGCCTGGTGGCGTCCCCGACCGGCGACGTCCTGGCCGGCGCGGGCGACGACCCGCAGTTGCTGGTGACCGACATCGATCTGGATGCTGGGCGCAAGGTGCGCGAGACGATAGCGGTGTTGCGCAACCGCGCGGACTTTGCTCGCCGCGGTAAGGCAGAATCGCGGTCGTGACCGACCCGTGGGCCCGCCCGAACCAGCCGTCGCCGCAACAGGGCCAGGTCCCCCCGACTCAGCCCGCCCAGGTGCCCGCACCACACCAGGGCCAGGCTCCCCCGCCTGACCAGGGGCTTCCCCCGCATGGCCCGCCACCTGGGCAGACCCCGCCGCCGGGACCGCAGGGCCCGCAGGGGCCGACGGAGCCACCGCGCTCCGAATCCAAGCTCAGGGGTCTCCTGCGCGATCCGCTGTCGATCGTGCTGGTCGTCGTCATCGTGGTGGCGCTGGTCCTGGCCGGTTTGCTGGCCGGTGAGCTGTACGCCCGCCACCGCGCGGATACGGTGGTCGCCGGTGTCACGTCATGCGTCGTCGAAGACGAGGCGAGTGCATCGTTCGGCGTCACGCCGCCGTTCCTGATCCAACACATGACCGGCCATTACACGAACATCCACGTCGAGACGGCCGGGAACCAGATCCGTGATGCCAAGGGCATGAAGGTCGTGCTGTCCATTCAGGACGTCCGCCTCGAGGACACGCCCACCTCGGGCGGCACAGTCGGCTCACTCGTCGCGGACATCGACTGGTCCTCCGACGGTATCCGGCGCACCATCTCCGATTCCATTCCGATCATCGGCGCATTCGTCTCCGGCGTCTCGACCAACCCGTCCGACGGCACGATCGAGCTGGAGGGCGCGCTGGGCGGCATCAAGGCGCGGCCGACGGTCGCCGACGGCGGCATCTCGTTGCAGGTGGTTTCGCTGACCGGGCTCGGTTTCACGCTGCCGCGCGAGACCGTGCAACCGGCGCTGGACGCGTTCACCTCCGAGCTGACGAAGAACTACCCGATGGGCATCAAGGCCGATTCGGTGAAGGTCACCGACGACGGTGTCGAGAGCCGGTTCTCGACGCGTAACGCCGACATCCCGAAGGACCAGGACGATCCTTGCTTCGCGGCACTGTGATCGTCAGTCGGTGACGCCGCCCCACCGGAAACTGTTGACGTACTTGCCCATATCCATCGCCAGTTGCAGGTTGGCGCCGGAGGGGTGGCCGGTGCCGAAGTCGGGGCTGAACGCACGGTACGGCCCGATCGCCGAGGCCACCAACGCATAATCGTTCTTGACGGCGACCATCACGATCAGCCGGAGCCGGGTGAAGCTGCCGCTGGCGTCCTGTGGATAGTCGTCGGCGACGACGCCGTAGCCGGGCTCGTAGCCGACCATCGCGTTGGGAATCTCGTATTCCGTTGTGGCGTCGGGGTAGTACTCGTCGATCAGGTCCTCGGCGATCTGCTTTGCCGTCCGGTTGTCGGCGGGCAGGCCGAACAACTCGAGGGTGCCGGTGTCCCCGCCGGTGAACTCGAGCTCGACGCCGTCGGGGTTGAGCGTGGCCTCGTACGCGCTACCCGGGCCCGGATACTGCACGGAGAACGAACCGTCGGCGGCATAGAAGCGTGGATTCGACTCGATGGGTTCGCCGATCGGTGGCCGTCCGCAGTCCGGCGGACACACGATCTTCGGAATGTCCGGTGTGGTCAGCACGGCCGCCACCGCACCGGCCGCGGCCACGATGACGGCGCCGACGCCGAGCGTGGCCAACACCCGGGCGCGCCCGTCGCGGCCAGCCCGCGGTTCCACCGCTCCGTCCGCCGAGTCCTGTACGACGCGGAGCGCAGCCAATGCCACCGCGGCAACCGCGACGTGCACCGCGAGCTGCACGGCATGCGGGACGGGGGCGTACTCGGCGACGCCGGTGATCGCGTAAAGCAGCAGTGTCGCAACGACAGTCGCCGCAACTGCTCGGCGCCTGCCCGCCCATAGTGCGATCCCCACGGACCCGCCGAGGGCGAGCGCCGTCAGCGGCAGGATGAGGCCTTGGATACCGGCCTGCACCATGAGCGCGCTGACCCAGAGGTCTTCGGCCCTGACGCCCGTCGCGAATTGCGGGGCCAGCCTCACCAGGGTCGCCGCGGTCGTGAAGACGACGGCGCTCAACGCGCCGATCGCATAGCCGTCCAGCGGGGTGTGGGCCGCCGGCCGCCGCAGACGCAGCAGTGTCGGTGGAATCAGCATCAGCAATGCGCCGCCGACCGGTATCACGGTGCCGGTCAACAGTTTCTCGCGGTCGAACTCGCCACCGCTGAGAGCGACGTCGTGTGCCTCGGCGACGATTCTGCCGGTGGCCAGCGCCCACCCGAGACCGAGGAGCGCGGCGAGTAGGGCGGCCATCACCAACGGCCGAGCACGGCCGGTGCCCGCTTGACGGAGATAGACCGCGAACACCAGCGTCACGCCGACCGCGGCGAGCGCGATCAGGGGCGCCTGCCACCGCAGCGCCGCCAGGACGACGAGCAGCGCGGTATGCCCCACGAGCGTCAGCCCAAGCGTCGTTCTCGACGAGGCCGTGAGATCCGGGAAAAGGATGCCCGTCAACGGTTTTCGCCACCGATACCGGCGGCGTGACGGCGCTTCGGTCAACGCGACGTCTTCTGGAGGTCGAGAAGGTTGCGGGCGAGGTTCTCGGTGTTCGGAGTGCCGATGCCCGTTACCAGGTCGTAGCCCGGCATCGCCAGGTCGACGGCATTACCGCCCTTGCCCACATCGCGGAAGCCGGGCAGTCGCGACCCCGAAGCCACCTGGTACAGCAGGGGATTCAGGTTGCCCACCGGCCGTCCGCCGTTGGCCACCAGGTACTGATTCATCAGCACTGTGAGCGCCGCCCAGATCGGGGCCGATTGCGACGTGCCACCACCGACCACCTCGCGCTGGCCGAAGATGAACCGCCCACCGGTGAACGGATCGGCGACCGCAGCGACGTCGGGAAGCAGACGGCGACCCTCGGTGTCACGCTCGACGCGCAGATTGCCCTGCCATGCCGGGCGGGCGAACAGTTTCGACACCCCACCGCTACTGCCCTGTGACAGCGGAGAATCCACCCATGCGTGCTCACCCAACCACTGCCCGCGCGTGCCCGTCGACAGTGTGGTGCCTCCGACGGACGTCATCGTCGGCAGCGAGGCGACTGCGTCGACACCGATGTCCTCCGGCCCAGGCGGGGCCGACCATCGTTCGCCGCCTTTGCATTCCAGACCGGCGGTGTCCCCGCTGGCGTCGAACGCCGTCGTACCGCGCCGCTGCGCGGCCATCAGTGCGGCTTCGACCGGTGCCAGATCGGCTGCGGTGGCGAACGCCTCACATCCCCACCCGATCGACAGGCTCCACACCGCCCCCGGGTAGTCGCGATCGACCTGCTCGAACAGCTTCCCGAGCTTTTCGTACGTGCCGTCGCCCTCCACGGTCGGCCTGGCGTTGACCACGACGAGCCGTGCATCGGGCGCAATCGCGTGCGCCACTTGCAGATCCATGGCCGTCTCACCGTGCACCTCGGACGGTTTGCCGCCGACGATCTCCGGCGTGAACCGCGGTAGACCCGACGTGTCGGCGAACAGGTCGAGGTCCTCCTGCTCGACGCTGTCGAACGCGAAGATGACGATCGTCGCGCCCTCACCGGTGAAGCCGGCGTCGGCCAGTGGCGTTGCGTTGTATGCCGACAGCAGCCCGTCGGGTGCCAGCCCGCCCTTGGGCACGTCGAGCGGAACGACGTCGGGTCGCTTCATGCGGTACGGGGTGTAGCTCATGATCCGACCGACGGCAGTGACGTTGTCACGCAATTGCGGCGGTATCGCCGGCTGCTCCGGCGATGCGTAGAACTCTTCACCCTTCGGGGACCGGTAGTCACGCACGGGCACCGAAAAGGCGCGTGCGAGATCCCCGGCGCCGCCCTCGACGATCGCCCATCCGTCACCGGGCCGCCAGCGCACCCACAAATTGCGCGCGTCGGCCCAGCCCATAAGGGCCGCGGGACGATCCAGTCCATCGAGCGTGACCGTGACTTGGGCGTCCGCCGAACGTGACGGCCCCAAATCGGTCGAGCTCGAAAGCAGGGCCGCGTACGGCCCGGAAATCACCGCCGGGGTGCGCGATGCACACGCACCCGACGCTGCGATCAGCAGCGCGGCGGCGACTAGGGCCCAGAACCAGTGGGCCCGGCTCCTACTGGCCGTGAGGACCGCGGTGTCGACCGGGCGTCGGTCCCGGTGCCGGCGGCGCGTGGACCGTCGGCGAGAACGGGTTCGGCTCATCGGGATTGATGCGCGGTGCCTTCTCCGTCGGAGTGGCGGGAGGCGGCGCTGTCGTGGTTGTGGTGGTGGTCGTCGTCGTTGTGGTCGACGTCTCCGGCGCCTTCTCTTCTTCCTTGGCGCAGCCAGCAGTGAACACGCCCGTAGCGAGCACCGCAGTGAGTCCTGCCCCGGCGAGTGTTCGACGAAGCAAACCAGTGTGGGTCGTCATGATCAGATCCTATCCACGGTTTCCCGTGCGCAGATGCGTATGGTTTTACCTGTCGGGGGCGTCCGCAATCATACGGCAAATTTCCGCAAACCGCGTAAATTACTGTGTGCGGTCGAATTTCGGCCAGCCGTCCAGCACCGCCCTGGTCCCCGACAGCCCCAACCGCGTCGCACCGGCGTCCAGCATCGCGATCGCATCCGCAGCGGTTCGGATCCCGCCACTGGCTTTGACCTGCGGACCGACCGTCGCCATCAGTTCCACGGCACGCACCGACGCACCGCCCGCGGGGTGAAATCCCGTGGAGGTCTTCACGAAATCGGCACCGGCATCCGCGGCTGCCCGACATGCCGCCAGCAACGTCTGCTCGTCTCCGAGTTGCAGTAATGCGGCCGATTCGACAATCACTTTGAGCTTCACGCGGGCGCCGATCGCGGCACGCACCGCGTCCACGTCGGCCCACACCGCGGCGAAGTCACCGTGCAATGCGGCGCCCACATCGATCACCATGTCGATCTCGCCGGCGCCGTCGTCGACCGCGCGACGCGCCTCCTCGGCCTTGATCGCCGAAAAGTGTTTTCCGGAGGGGAATCCGACCACCGCGCACACCAATTGCGACGCCGAACCGGACCGCTTGGCGATCGAGACCATCGAGGGCGATACGCAGACGGCGTAGACCCCGAGCGCCGCGGCCTCCGCCGCGAGCGCGGCGATGTCGTCTTCGGTCGCTTCGGGTTTGAGCAGTGTGTGGTCGACCAGTCGGGCGACCTCGTCGCGTCGATAGCCGCCGGCCATCAGAACGGTTCTTCGGTGCCGCCGGGGTTGCAGCCGGTTTCGACCATCTGCTCGTAGGGGACCTCGGGGCGCCACGGCTCCAGGTTCCAACTGGTCTTGCCGGGCTGGTAGTGCTCGGCGAACTCCCAGTGGCAGATGAACTGCGGCTTCATTCCCGGGATGTCCGCATCGGGCGAGAGCGCCAGCACCTCGGCCCACGCCTGTTCGCCCGCAGCGGAAGTGGCCAATCCGGAGGCTTGGCGGCCCGCCGGCGTCGGATACACCCGCAGAGAGGACAGATCGCCCCATTTGGCCCACTCGACGTGGTCGACGAACGGCGGGGCGGGAAGCGCCGGGTTCGCCGGGTCTGCCGAAACCGCCGGGGCCGTCAGCGCAGGCGCGAACACGCCGGCCGCCAGGACGGCGACCGCTAGAAAACGTCGCATTACCGGGACTTCCCCTGGACCTCGAGCAGCTTGGGACGGACGTCGACCAGATAGACGCCGGACGCGACCGCGGCGATGGCGGGGCCCATGACGGAACCGAGGACCAGCGCGAGCAACCCAGCGACGCCGAGGATCACCAGCCAGACCGGCTTGGTCAGCTTGTCTGCGGCCGGGTAGGCATCCTGCCGCTGCATCGCCGCGTGGACGAACGCGTACACCGTCGTGACGAGCACGGCGATCTGCAAAAAGAAGAGGACGTAACCCACCAAGCCTTGGAGCTGCACGCTTCAAGACTAAGCGGGTTACGTCCCCTCGGTCGACTTTGGGCCATCAGACCCGCTGTCGAGTGTTACTTCTGGGTGACCTTCTTGGCCGCCGCCTTCTTGGCAGGAGCCTTCTTGGCGGGGGCCTTCTTGGCCGGAGCCTTGGCCGGGGCCTTCTTGGCGGTGTTCTTCACCGGCGCGGCGCCCTTCTCGGCCTTCTTCGGCAGCTCGACGCCGACCAGCTTGGCGGCCCGCTCACCCACGGCACGGGTCTGCGCGGCCACGTTGCCCAGGGCCTCCTGGGTCAGCTCGACGGCCTGGTCGGTGTATCCCTCGACGCGGCCGGCGGCCTCGCTGATGCCCGGTTGGCTGCGCAGACGCTCGAGAGCGGCCTCGCCGCGCTCGACGAGCTTGTTGTAGGTGGTCTGCGCGGCCTCGGCGTAGGTCTCGGCGAACTTGCGCAGCTCCTCGGAGCTCAGCCGCTCGCGGAGCTCACCGAACTGCGTCGGCAGGTCCTCCTGCAGCCGGTCGATGCGCGCACGGGTCTCCTCGACGCGGCTGCGCGAGTCGGTGCGGGCGTCGTCCGCGCGCTCACGAAGCGTCGCGACGATCTCGTTGACCCGCTCGAGGGCGAGGTCTGCGGCACCGACGGCGGCGAGCAGCGGCGCCTTCAGGTCGTCGACGGTGGGCTGGTTCTTGGCGGGGGTGTTCTTGGCCATGGTGTTCCTTCCTCCAGGATGTCGTTCGATTGCAGTGGTGATCAGAAGATGGAGTCTCTATTCAGTCGTCAGCCCCTCTTCTGTCTCGCTGCCGGACTCGCTAACTTCGGCCTCGTTCTGCTGGCAGAACGACGTGTAGATGTCGAGCAGCACCTGCTTCTGGCGCTCGGTGATCGCCGCGTCGTTGACGATGGCGTCGCGCACCTCGCTCTTCTCGCTGGGCTCGAGAATCCCGGCCCGCACATAGAGCACCTCCGCCGACAGCCGCAACGCCTTGGCGATTTGGTTCAGTACGTCCGCGGAGGGTTTCCGCAATCCCCGCTCGATCTGGCTGAGGTAGGGATTGCTGACGCCGGCCTTCTCGGCCAGCTGTCGTACGGATACCTGAGCGGCCTCGCGTTGCGTTCGGATGAACGTGCCGATGTCCTGCGCGGCGGTCTGTGCAGCGTTGGACACGACGACGGCAAGATTGTCATCCTGCGACATGCGAAGCCCTCCGTGCATCGGGTATCCAATAAGCGACGTCCCTACCGTACGACGGAGTGCTAACTTTTGCAAGCACTAGTTAGCGCAGGTCAGAACATAAGTTGGGCTATCGAATAGATGACGAGGCCCGCGAGTGCACCTACCACGGTGCCATTGATCCGGATGAACTGCAGATCGCGTCCGACATGGAGTTCGATGCGGCGACTGGCCTCGTCGGCGTCCCACCGCTCGATGGTGTCGGTGATGATCGCGGTGATCTCGACGCCGTATTCGGCGACCAGGTGCTGAGCCGCCCGGATGATCCAGTTGTCGACCTTGTCGCGCAGGTCGGCGTCGTCGCGCAGCGACTCCCCGATGAGCATCACCGAATCCGCGATCCGGGTGCGCAGCGTGGATGAGGGGTCGTCGACCGACTCGAACAGGATGCGTTTGGCCGCGGTCCATGCGGTCTCGGCGGCGCGGGCGACCTCGTCGCGCGCCATGACCTGTTCCTTGACGTTCTCGGCCCGCTCGATGGTGGCCTCGTCGTGCTGGAGGTCGTCGGCGAACTCGAACAGGAACCGGGTGGCCGAGCGCCGTAGTTCGTGGTCGGGGTTGCGGCGCACCTTATCGGTGAAGTCCATCAATTCGCGGTGGATTCGGTCGCCGACGAGGTGGTCCACCCAGCGCGGGGACCAGGTGGGCGAATCGCGTTCGATCACCCGGTCGATGACGGGTCCGGCGTTGAGCGACCACTGGAAGGCGCGGTCGGCGAGCAGTTGCAGCAGGGCCTCCTGCCGGTGTTCGGCCAGCAGCGTGGACAGCACGCGGCCCACGGGCGGACCCCATTGCGGTTCGGCGATGCGCTTGACGATCATCCGGTCGAGCACGGCCTGAACGTCCTCGTCGCGCAGCATCTCCACGAGAACCCGCAGCACAGTCGCGGTCTCGGCGGCCACCCGTTCGGCGTGTGCCCGATCGGAGAGCCATTTGCCGAGCCGGCCGGCGACATCGGCGTCGCGCAACTTGGTCGACACGACTTCGGGCGACAGGAAGTTCTCGCGAACGAAGGTGCCGAGGCCCTCTCCGAGCTGGTCTTTCTTGCGCTTGATGATCGCGGTGTGCGGGATCGGAATGCCGAGCGGGTGCTTGAACAACGCGGTGACCGCGAACCAGTCCGCGAGCGCGCCGACCATGCCCGCCTCCGCGGCCGCGCGTACGAAGCCGACCCATCCGGGCGCACCGCCCGTGGACTGGGCCCACGTACAGAGCAGGAAGACGACGGTGGCACCGATCAGGAAGCTCAGCGCGACGACTTTCATGCGCCGCAGGGCGCGGCGGCGTTCCGCGTCGGCGGCGGAGTCGGCCCCGGCTAGGGACTCGGCGAAGCTTCTCCGCGGAGCGGTCGGAGCCGTCGGTGCGGGTCGTCCGGCGCTCGGTCTGTGTGCCACTCCTCCATCATCCGCTACGACGCGCAGGGCCCCGGTCCGACAACCCACGGTGTCAAGATCAGCCGTACTATCGAGAGGAACTAGGGAACGGATCACGGGGATAGTGGCACAACAGTCCGAAGCGATCGCGGTCAAGACAGACGGCCGCAAGCGGCGTTGGCACAAGCACAAGGTGGAACGTCGCAACGAGCTGGTGGATGGCACCCTGGAGGCGATTCGGCGCCGCGGAAGCGGCGTCAGCATGGATGAGATCGCGGCCGAGATCGGTGTCTCGAAGACGGTGCTGTACCGCTACTTCGTCGACAAGAACGATCTCACGACCGCGGTGATGATGCGGTTCGCCCAGACCACCCTGATCCCGAACATGGCCGCCGCGTTGTCGTCGAACCTGGACGGCTTCGCGCTGACTCGCGAGGTCATCCGCGTCTACGTCGAGACGGTCGCCGCCGAACCCGAGCCCTATCAGTTCGTGATGGCGAACAACTCGGCGAGCAAGAGTCGCGCGATCGCGACGTCCGAGCAGATCATCGCCCGCATGCTGGCGGTGATGTTGCGCCGCCGGATGCAGGAGGCCGGTATGGACACCGGCGGCGTCGAGCCGTGGGCCTTCCACACCGTCGGCGGCGTTCAGCTGGCCACGCACTCGTGGATGTCGAATCGGCGCATGAGCTCCGACGAGCTGATCGACTACCTGACGATGCTGTCGTGGAATGCGTTATGCGGCATCGTCGAAGTGGGCGGGTCGCTGGAGGCGTTCCGGAGTCAGCAGCACCCGTCGCCGGCACTGCCGCCGCGAGACGGCCGGTGAGCTCATCGGGCGCGTTGCCCATCGCTGACGCGGTGCGGTTCCGGGCCGGCGACAAGATCGCCGATCTGGACACCTCGTCGACTCCGGGTTTCGACGGCTCCAAGTCCGACGCAGCACCGGTGCAGGCCGACCGCAGCGACCGCCTCGCCAGGCTGCAGGAGATGCTCTACGCGAGCTCGAAGGGCACCGACGACTCCCGCTCGGTGTTGTTGGTGCTGCAGGGAATGGACGCCGCAGGTAAGGGTGGCATCGTCAAACACGTTGTCGGAGCAGTGAATCCGATGGGTGTGCGCTACACCGCGTTCGGCAAGCCGACGCAGGAGGAACTGGCGCACGACTTCCTGTGGCGCATCCGGCGCGCGCTGCCGCCGGCGGGACACATCGGCGTGTTCGACCGGTCGCACTACGAGGATGTGCTGATCGTCCGGGTGCACGACCTGGTGCCGCCGGACGTGTGGGGTGCGCGGTACGGCGAGATCAACGCGTTCGAACGCGAACTCGTCGACGGCGGAACGACGTTGGTGAAGGTCGCGATGTTCATCTCGCTCGAGGAGCAGAAGAAGCAGCTGCTCGAGAGGCTCGACGACCCGACGAAATACTGGAAGTACAACCCCGGCGACATCGACGAGCGCCTCAAGTGGCCCCAGTATCAGGAGGCCTACCAGGCGGTGCTCGATCGGACGTCGACGGACTACGCGCCGTGGCATGTCGTGCCCTGCGATCGCCGGTGGTACAGCCGGCTCGCCGTGACCGAGCTGCTGATCCAGGCGCTCGAGGGTCTCGACTTGTCGTATCCGCCTGCGGATTTCAATGTCGAGGCCGAACGCAAGCGCCTGCTCGAGTCCTGAGGCTTTTGGCGCCGAGAGTCGCAAAGATGACGGATTTGCTCGGAATTTCGTCATCTTTACGACGCTCGGTGGAACCGATCGGCCGCCTGGTGCGCGTAATAAGTGTGCAGAAAATCATCGTTGCGAGCGAAGCGCTCGCGGCCGGCGTGGTGACGCGCCAGATGCTCCGTAAGCAATACTTCAAGATCTACAACAACATCTATGCACAAGAAGGGGTACGACTCACTGCGTCCGATAGAGCACTCGCCGCTTGGCTGTGGTCGCGAGGTGAAGCGACGCTGGTTGGACACTCCGCAGCGGCCATGCTCGGAACACGCTGGCTTCCCGACGATGGTCCGGCTGAGATCGCCCACGCGTACCAGCCCGGCCCGCCGGGGATCGTGATTCATCGTGGCGCTCTCGCCGACGACGAGGTCTGTGTTCGCGGCAGCCTCGACTGCACGACGCCCGCGCGAACCGCTTACGACCTGGGCCGTCGCGTCGACGGCGATACGGCCATCGTGCGCATCGACGCGTTGCTCAACGCGACCGGTTGCACTCCCGCCGAAGTACATGCGATCGCGGATCGCTACCCCGGCGCCCGGCATATCCGTCGGCTACGCGGCTCACTGGCCCTTGTCGACGGTGGTGCCGAATCTCCGAAGGAAACCGAATTGCGGCTGCTTCTCGTGCGAAGTAGATTGCCGCAACCCGTCACTCAGATCCGCGTTGGCAAGCGACGAGTCGACATGGGTTGGCCGCAGTGGAAGATCGGCGTCGAGTACGACGGAGAACACCACTGGACGAATCCCGACGACTACGCCGCCGACATCGAACGACTCGAATACCTTGCCGCGCAGGGTTGGACCATCATCCGCGTCAGCAGCCGGCAACTGCGATACGACCGGGCCGGGGTCCTGCGGCGCGTGCGCTCGGCGCTAGTAGCTGTAGAAGCCCTGCCCTGACTTCTTGCCGAGCTGACCCGCCTCGACCATCCGCAGCAACAATGGCGGCGGCGCGTAGTGCGGGTCTTTGAGCTCGGTGAACATCGAGTCGGCGATCAGCTTCATCGTGTCCAGGCCGATCAGGTCCGAAAGCCGCAGCGGCCCCATCGGATGCGACAACCCCGCGACGATCGCCTTGTCCACGTCCTCGACCGTGGCGACGCCCGACTCCACCATCCGGATCGCCGACAACAGATACGGCACCAGCAGCGCGTTGACGACGAAACCCGAACGGTCCGAACACCGTACGACCTGCTTGCCCAGCACCTCGCCGGCGAACTGCTCAACCCGCGCGAGCGCTCCGTCGGAAGTCACGAGCGTGTTGACCAGCTCGACGAGCGGCAGCACCGGCACCGGATTGAAGAAGTGCAGCCCCAGCACACGGCTCGGATTCTTCGTAGCCGCAGCGATTTTCATGATCGGGATGCTCGACGTATTCGATGCCAGCACGGCGTCGGGGTCGGTGATGATCTCGTCGAGCTGGGCGAAGATCTTGGCCTTGACGGCCTCATCCTCGACGACGGCCTCGATCACCAGCTGGCGGTCGGCCAGATCCGACAGGTCGGTCGTGTAGCTCAACCGCGCCAGCGTCGCATCGCGATCGGCTTCGGAGAGCTTGCCCTTGCTCGCCGCCCGCTCCAGCGATCCGGTGATCCGCTTGCGCCCAGCCTCGACGAGTTCCTCGGACGGCTCGTAGACGACGACGTTCGCCCCGGACTTCGCCGACACCTCTGCGATGCCGCTGCCCATCTGTCCGGCGCCGACAACGCCCACTCGTTCAATGCTCATTGCGTCCTCTCCACAACATCAGGCCCCGCCCAATATAAGGACGGGGCCTGATGACAAGCCGTTGGGCCTCGTGAGCCTACTGGGCTTGGCTAACTCACCGAGATGTCAGTGGAACTGACCCTCTTCGGTCGAACCCTTCAGCGCGGTGGTCGAACTGGTCGGGTCCACCGTGGTGGCGATCCGGTCGAAGTAGCCGGCGCCGACCTCGCGCTGGTGCTTGGTCGCGGTGTATCCGCGCTCCTCGGCGGCGAACTCGCGCTCCTGCAGCTCGACGTACGCGCTCATCTGGTTGCGGGCGTAGCCGTAGGCCAGATCGAACATCGAGTAGTTCAGGGCGTGGAAGCCGGCCAGCGTGATGAACTGGAACTTGAAGCCCATCGCGCCGAGCTCCTTCTGGAACTTCGCGATTGTGGCGTCGTCGAGGTGCTTCTTCCAGTTGAACGACGGCGAGCAGTTGTAGGCCAGCATCTGGTCCGGGAACTCGGCCTGCACACCCTCGGCGAACTGCTTGGCCAGCTCGAGGTCGGGGGTGCCGGTCTCCATCCAGATCAGGTCGGCGTACGGCGCGTAAGCCTTCGCACGCGCGATGCACGGCTCGATGCCGTTCTTCACGCGGTAGAAGCCTTCCTTGGTCCGCTCACCGGTGATGAACGGCTGATCGCGCTCGTCGACGTCGGAGGTGATCAAGGTGGCCGCCTCGGCGTCGGTGCGGGCGATCACGACGGTCGGGACGTCGGCGACGTCCGCGGCCAGACGCGCGGAGGTCAGCGTGCGGATGTGCTGCTGGGTCGGGATCAGCACCTTGCCACCGAGGTGGCCGCACTTCTTCTCCGAGGCCAGCTGATCCTCCCAGTGCGAGCCAGCGACACCGGCGGCGATCATCGCCTTCTGCAGCTCGTAGACGTTCAGCGCGCCACCGAAGCCGGCCTCGCCGTCGGCGACGATCGGCACCAGCCAGTTCTCGACCGAGGTGTCGCCCTCGACCTTGGCGATCTCATCGGCCCGGAGCAGCGCGTTGTTGATGCGGCGGACCACCTGCGGCACCGAGTTGGCCGGATACAGGCTCTGGTCGGGGTAGGTGTGGCCGGACAGGTTGGCGTCGCCGGCGACCTGCCACCCGGACAGGTAGATGGCCTTCAGCCCGGCACGGACCTGCTGGACGGCCATGTTGCCGGTCAGCGCGCCGAGCGCGTTGACGAACTCCATGTCGTGCAGCTGGTTCCACAGGATCTCAGCGCCACGGCGAGCCAGGGTCGACTCCTCGACGACGGTGCCCTGCAGCGCGACGACGTCCTCTGCGGAGTACTCGCGGGTCACGTTCTTCCAACGGGGGTTGGTGTCCCAGTCGCGCTGAATTTCCTCTGCGCTCTTCGGCTTGCCAACGGTTGACATGGCGCTCCTTCGATCTGTTCACTATCGCTGCGGCGCGGCCGGAGTACCCGGCTTGTTAACGCCCAAACGGTTCAGCGGATTCGCTACTACGAGGATGCCTTACTCTATTAGCGCAGGTCCAGCCGTTTCGAATGCCAACTTTCGCCAACTGCTCCACCGGTTTAGCTAATTTTGCGAAGATCGGTCTACGCTTAACCGGTTCAGAAGTTACCGATCAGTAGCCCATTTGCGCAGGTCAGTACGCCCGTACTGTTAAACGGGCGGTGATCAGAGATTGAAGATCGATGCGACAGCCTTGGCCTCGTCGCCGACCGCATATGTGAGCGTTGTAACAGTGCGATCCGTCAGTTCCGGACCGAATTTGTCCGTCGAGCCCGCCGGGTGGGTGTGGCTGAGGATCTCCATCTTGTCGCCCAGCGCGACCGCGGCATCGTGTTCGATCGTCGCGCGCAGCGGATAACGCACCAACTCTGGGTGATGATGCAGATAGTCCTCGATCACCGACCAGTACACCGAGTTGTTCATGTGGTCGAAGATGTCGATGTCACTCGCCCGGACCGGGAACTCGCGGATCTCGTCGGCGTCCTCGCGGCTGCCCGGCGACAGGTATGCCTTCCATCGCAGCCGACCGACATCGGTCGTGCGCCGTAGGCCCTCGAGGAAGTCGTCGGAGATACGTGCCGGCCCCTGGGTCTCGCGGTTGATGTTGATCCAGAACGCCTCGGACTCGACGAGACCGCCCTTGCGCCCGTCGATGCGCACGCGCATCTCGCACCACCGGTTCGACGTGCCCGAACACCAGCGGCGGAGCCGCAGCATGTCCTGGAACTCGATCGGGCGGATCATGTCGATCATCGTGCGGCGCACGATCCACAGCGGATGGGTTTCCTGGAATCCCATTTCACGCAGCTGGTCCGAGCCGATGTCCTGGATGTGTCGCGTCGCGGCGTCGAACTTCAGCCGGCCTTCGCGGTCCACGTCGGCGACCCGCAGCGGCCACTCGACATCGAAGACGTCGGGGTGCGGATCAGGGACGGGCATCATGATCTTGGCCAGCCCCTGCACGGCGCTTGCTCCCGATCCCTGATTGGTGCTCACGACCGCTGATCCTGCCACAATGGCCGATCTGCCAACAATGCGAAGGTGCTCTTCGCAACGTTGCTACCCTGGTTGACGTGGCGAAGACCTTTGTCGGATCGCGGGTTAGGCAGCTACGCAGCGAGCGCGGATTCAGCCAGGCGGCGCTGGCGCAGATGCTGGACATCTCGCCGAGCTATCTCAACCAGATCGAGCACGACGTGCGCCCCCTGACCATCGCGGTCCTGCTGCGCATCACGAAAGTGTTCGGCGTCGACGCGACGTTCTTCGCCTCCGAAGACGACACCCGGCTGGTCGCGGAGCTACGCGAGGTCACGCTCGACCGGGATCTCGACATCGACGTCGACCTTCCGGAGATCGCGGACATGGTCGCCGCGCACCCCAACCTCGCCCGGGCGATGGTCAACCTGCACCGCCGCTACCAGCTGACCACCACCCAGCTGGCGGCGGCCACCGAGGACCGATTCAACGCCGGCGGGGGCTTCAGCTCGGGCTCAGGCGCGATCACCATGCCGCACGAGGAAGTCCGCGACTACTTCTACGAACGCCAGAACTATCTGCACGAACTCGACACCGCGGCCGAAGATCTCACCATCCGAATGCGGATGCAGCGTTCGGAGCTGGCGCGCCAACTGTCGGACCGGTTGACGATGGTGCACGGCGTCCGCATCACCCAGCGCACGGACCTCGGCGAGTCGGTGCTTCATCGCTACGACCCCGAGACCAACACGCTGGTGCTCAACAACCATCTCTCCTCCGGGCAGACCGTGTTCAAGATGGCGGCCGAGTTGGCGTATCTCGAGTTCGGCGGCCTCATCGACAAGCTCGTCGACGAAGGCAAGTTCACCAGCGACGAGTCGACTCGCTTGGCGCGTATGGGCCTGGCCAACTACTTCGCCGCCGCAATGATGTTGCCCTATACGCAGTTTCACGATGTCGCGGAGAATTTCCGTTACGACGTCGAGCGGCTCTCGGCGTTCTACTCGGTCAGTTACGAGACGATCGCCCATCGCCTCTCGACCCTGCAACGGCCGTCCATGCGCGGCGTGCCGCTGTCCTTCGTCCGCGTCGACCGCGCAGGCAACATGTCAAAACGACAGTCCGCCACCGGTTTCCACTTCTCATCGAGCGGCGGCACCTGCCCGCTGTGGAACGTCTACGAGACGTTCGCCAACCCCGGCAAGATCCTCGTGCAGGTCGCCCAGATGCCTGACGGACGCAATTACCTGTGGGTCGCGCGCACCGTGGAGCGTCGCGCACAGCGCTACGGGCAGCCGGGCAAGACGTTCGCGATCGGCCTGGGCTGCGAACTCCGCCACGCGCACCGGCTGGTCTATTCGGAGGGGCTCGACTTGTCCGGCGAGGTGGCGACGCCCATCGGCGCGGGTTGTCGCGTCTGCGAGCGGGACAACTGCCCGCAGCGGGCATTCCCCGCGCTGGGCCGTGCGCTCGACATCGACGAGCACCGCAGCACCGTCTCGCCTTATCTGGTGCGTCAGGCCTAGGCACGTAGACTCGCTGTGATGAGCGCACCCGAGTCGGCCCGCATCGCGCCCGGTGGATTCAAGGAACTCGGCCCCCTGAACTGGGCCATCGCGAAACTCGGTGCGCGCACCATCCGGGCACCTCGGTTCAGCCTCTTCAATGTGCTTGGCCAACACCGGCTTCTGTTCCTGGCGTGGCTGCCGTACAGCGGGGTGCTGCTCGGCATCCTGAGCAAGCTCTCGGTACAGGACGCCGAGACCGTCATCCTGCGCGTCGGCCATCTGCGCGACTGCGAGTACGAACTTCAGCAACACCGCCGCCTGGCGCGCACCCGTGGGCTCGGCCCGGACGTGCAGAAGAAGATCTTCGAGGGACCCGACGCCGAGGGGCTGACCGACCGTCAGCGCGCGTTGATCACCGCCACCGACGAGTTCGTCGTGACCCGGGGCGTCTCCTCCGAGACGTGGGTGATGTTGGCCAGACACCTGACCAAACCACAACTGATCGAGTTCTGCATGCTGGCAGCCCAGTACGACGGGCTGGCCGCGACGATCACCACTCTGAAAGTGCCGCTGGACTTCCCGGACTAGAGGTACGTGATCCCGAGCACGATCAGCGACAGCAGCACCGGGGACACCGGCAGCGCCAACAGGAACGCCGCCCACACTTCGCTCTTGCGTTGATAGCTGCGCCACCCCAACCAGCCGACGCCTCCGCCCACGAGAAACGACACCGCAGCCACCACGAGCACCCAGGTGCTGACGTTCGACGTCGACGTGGCATACGAGATCCCGGCCAGCAAGAGGATATGGCCGACCACCAATCCCCCGATGCCGGCGACCCAGAGGGCTCGCGCCGTGCCGGATGTCTGAGTCACGTTCGCTGTGTTGCTTCTCGGGAGCACGTCAGAAATTGATCATGTGGCCGAGCAGACCGTGGAAGCACTCTTGCAGCGCCTCGGACATGGTCGGGTGCGTGTGCACGTTGCGGGCCAGTTCGGTCGCGGTCAGATCCCACTTCTGCGCCAGCGTCAGCTCGGGCAGCAGCTCGGACACGTCGTGGCCGATCAGGTGGCCGCCGATCAACTCGCCGTACTTGCCGTCGGCGATCAGCTTGACGAAGCCGCTCGGGTCACCGGCACCGTGCGCCTTGGCGTTCGCGGTGAACGGGAACTTGGCCACCTTGACGTCGTAGCCTTCTTCGCGGGCTTGCTCCTCGGTGAGCCCGAAGCTGGCGACCTGCGGCTGGCAGAACGTCGCGCGCGGCAGCATGCGGTAGTCCCCGAGCGGCAAAGTCTCTGCGCCCGCGATGGTTTCGGCGGCGATGACGCCCTGCGCCTCGGCCACGTGCGCCAGCTGCAGCTTGCCCGTCACGTCACCGATCGCGTAGATGTGCGGGATGCTGGTGCGCATGTAGTCGTCGATGCCGATCGCCTTGCGGTCGGTGACCTCGACGCCGGTTTTGTCGAGCCCGAAGCCCTCGATGTTCGGGGCGAATCCGATTGCCTGCAACACCTTTTCAGCCTTGAGGTCCTGCGACTTGCCGTCCTTGCTGACGGTCACGGTGACCTCGCCGCCGCCGTCGTCGTCGATCGACTCGACCTTGGTACCGGTCAGGACCTTGACACCGAGCTTCTTGAACTGCTTCTCGATCTCCTTGGAAACCTCGGCGTCCTCGTTGGGCAGCGCGCGGGGCAGGAACTCGACAATCGTGACGTCGACGCCGTAATTCTTCATCACGTAGCCGAACTCCATGCCGATGGCGCCCGCACCCGCGATGACAACCGACGACGGCAGCTCGCGCGTCATGATGAGTTCTTCGTAGGTGACCACGTTTTCCGACAGCGATGTGCCGGGCACTAGGCGGGTGCTGCTACCGGTGGCGATGATGATGTTGTCGAACTCGACGGTCTCGGTGCCGCCCTCGTTGAGGTCGACCTCGAGCGTGTGGTCGTCTTTGAACTTCCCGTACCCGTGGATCTCGGTGATTTTGTTCTTCTTCATCAGATAATGCACACCGGCGACCCGACCCTCGGCGACCTTGCGGCTGCGGTCGAACGCGACGCCGTAATCGAACGTCGCCTCGCCGCTGATGCCGAACTGCTTGGCCTCTTTGGTGAAGATGTGCGCCAGCTCCGCGTTGCGCAGTAACGCCTTAGACGGGATGCACCCGACGTTGAGGCAGACGCCGCCCCAGTACTTGGGTTCGACGATGGCGGTGTTCAGTCCGAGCTGCGCGGCACGGATGGCCGCGACATACCCGCCGGGGCCTGCTCCGAGTACGACGACGTCATAGTGGGTCACTCCCCCACCCTAGTAAGGAAGCACTCCCGCGAAACACCGACTTGCCCATTCGCAGTAGTAGAGACCGTGCAGCACCGCCGCTCCCGCGACCGCCGCCAAGGGTGCCGACGTCAGCGCGATCGACAGCGCCGACACTAGCGGGCGTTCGATCGCCATGGCCAGCAGCAGGCCGGCGACCGTCGTCGTGACGACGAAGACCAGCACGACGAAAACCGGCGCCGTCTTGTCGATCGAGTGGTACCACCAGTGGTACAGCGCCCATCCCGCCACCGCCGACAGCGCCCACACCGCCGCGACGACGAGGACGAACTTCCAGCGCTTGAGGTACTGGAAGTTGCCGGGAACCACGACGGGCTGCGCGGGAACGACCACCGGCTCGGACGGGCGCTCCGTGACGGCCGTCGTTCCTATCGCCTGGAACTCACCGGTGGTGAACGTCGGCGTGTAGGGCTCGGTCGGATCGCCGGACAGCGTCTCGGTGGTCTCAGTCACCGTGCACCGCCTGAATCGCCACCAGCACACCGAACCAACCGGGCGCGATCGCGAGGAGGAACGCACCGGCCGTCGTCACCCAGCGCCGAGCCGACGTCAGGATCGCCAACAGCCCCAACATGCCGGGCACGCCGACGACGAGCGCGACCACGACGTCGGGTCGGATCGGGGTGTCAATCACCAGGGTCGCGGCGATCCCGAGGACCAGGCCCACCGCCGTACCGACCAGCAATGCGCTGGTCAGCACCCATGCACGCGGAAGCGGTATCACGTTTGGAAGGCTACGGGGGCGGCTTGCGGTGCCCCCGTTATCCGCTCGGCGCGCCAGGTATCGGACATGCATCGATTGCATTACCGACGATGTGCGTGTCCGACGACGGCGGGCGGACACCCCTGGCGAAATCCGCTCCGGTCACGATGGGTGCATCGGCCAACAGGCCGTTCTCGACCTCGGAGAACGCGCGGCCGCGGCTCAGGAATCGCACCCCTTCGGGCGCCTCCACGCTGAAGCCGCCGCCGCGTCCGGGCACGACGTCGATCACCAGCTGCGTGTGTTTCCACGCGTCGAACTGCGGCCCGGATATCCACACCGGCACACCGTCGGGTTGGAGATCCGGTCCGACGTCGAGGAGGGCGAGGAGCACGTCGCGGTCGCCGACGATGAAGTCTCCGTCGGGGTAGCACATCGGTGACGACCCGTCGCAGCAGCCGCCGGACTGATGGAACATCAGCGCGCCGTGCCTGTCCTGCAGTCGCGCCACCAGTTCGGCCGCGGCGTGGGTGATCAACGCCCGCTTCGGCGGGGCTCCTTCTTCCGCCGACGGCGGGTGGGGCGCGGACGGTGACACCGTCAGAAGAAGCCTTGGGTCTTGTCGCTGTAGCTCACCAGCAGGTTCTTGGTCTGCTGATAGTGGTCGAGCATCATGCGGTGGTTCTCGCGCCCGATGCCGGACTGCTTGTAGCCACCGAACGCCGCGTGCGCGGGATAGGCGTGGTAGCAGTTCGTCCACACCCGGCCCGCCTTGATGTCACGCCCGGCGCGGTAGGCGGTGTTGCCGTCGCGGCTCCACACGCCCGCACCCAAGCCGTACAGCGTGTCGTTGGCGATGGCGATCGCGTCGTCGTAATCGGTGAACGATGTCACCGCGACGACGGGCCCGAAGATCTCCTCCTGGAAGATCCGCATCTTGTTGTTGCCCTCGAAGATCGTCGGCTGGACGTAGTAGCCGCCGGACAGGTCGCCGCCCAGTTCGGCGCGCTCGCCGCCGGTCACGACGCGGGCGCCTTCGTCCTTGCCGATCTCGATGTAGGACAACACCTTTTCGAGCTGATCGTTGGAGGCCTGCGAACCGATCATCGTCTCGGTGTCCAACGGATCGCCCTGCCGCACAGCCTTCGTGCGGATTGCGGCCAGTTCCAGGAACTCGTCGTAGATGTCGGCCTGAATCAGGCTGCGCGACGGGCACGTGCACACCTCGCCCTGGTTGAGGGCGAACATCGTGAAGCCCTCGAGCGCCTTGTCCTGGTAGTCGTCTCCCTCGGCCATCACGTCCGAAAAGAAGATGTTGGGGCTCTTGCCGCCGAGCTCCAGCGTGACGGGGATCAGGTTCTGCGACGCGTACTGCATGATCAGCCGACCGGTGGTGGTCTCGCCGGTGAATGCGATCTTGGCGATGCGGTTCGACGACGCCAGCGGCTTGCCCGCCTCAAACCCGAAACCGTTGACCACGTTGAGTACGCCGGCGGGCAACAGGTCGCCGATCAGGCTCATCAGATACAGGATCGACGCCGGTGTCTGCTCGGCCGGTTTGAGCACCACGGCATTACCGGCGGCCAACGCGGGGGCCAGCTTCCACGTCGCCATCAGGATCGGGAAGTTCCACGGAATGATCTGGCCGACGACGCCGAGCGGTTCGTGGAAGTGGTAGGCGACGGTGTCGTCGTCGATCTGCGACAGCGAGCCTTCCTGCGCGCGGATCGCCCCGGCGAAGTAGCGGAAGTGGTCGACGGCCAGGGGCAGGTCGGCGCCCAGCGTCTCGCGGATGGGTTTGCCGTTGTCCCACGACTCGGCGAGCGCCAGCGACTCGAGGTTCTCCTCGATGCGGTCGGCGATCTTGTTGAGGATGACCGCGCGCTCGCCCGGAGCCGTCTTACCCCACGCGGGGGCCGCACCGTGCGCGGCGTCGAGCGCTGACTCGATGTCGGTCTCGTTGGACCGCGGCACCTCGCAGAACGCCTGACCTGTCACCGGTGTCGGGTTCTCGAAGTACTCGCCTGAGGCCGGCGGCACCCACTCCCCGCCGATGAAGTTGCCGTAGCGCGACTCGTACGACATCAGCGCGTCCGCAGCGCCTGGACGGGCGTAGACAGTCATCGTTGACCTCCCTCGAACGGTGTAACCGAGCTCACACTACGCTCGGCCGCCACAATGGTTCCCGTGAGTTCCGATGAGCGCTTGCGCGAAGAGAAGACCGGCACCGATGAGCGCTTGCGCGAAGAGAAGACCGGCACCGACCCGTATTTGTGGCTCGAGGACGTCACCGGCGACGATGCACTCGACTGGGTACGCAAGCACAACGACCCGACGGTCGCCCGCTTCGGTGGGCGACGGTTCGAGCAGATGCGCAACGAGGCGCTCGAGGTGCTCGACACCGACGCCCGCATCCCGTACGTCCGGCGGCGAGGTGAGTATCTGTACAACTTCTGGCGCGACGCGGACCATCCCCGCGGCCTGTGGCGACGCACGACCCTGGACAGCTACCGCACCGAGCAGCCGGAGTGGGACGTGCTGATCGACATCGACGCGATTGCCGCCGAAGACGGCGAAAACTGGGTGTGGGCGGGTGCCGAAGTGCTCGAACCGGATTTCTCGCTCGCGCTCATCGAATTGTCCCGCGGCGGCGCCGACGCCACCGTCGTCCGCGAATTCGATTTGACCACACGCCAGTTCGTCGCCGACGGGTTCGCCCTGACGGAGGCCAAGTCGAGCGTCACCTGGCAGGACCGCGACACCGTGCTGGTCGGGACCGACTTCGGGCCGGGCTCGTTGACCGACAGCGGCTATCCACGCATCGTGAAGCGCTGGAAGCGCGGTTTGCCGCTGGCCGACGCGTCGACGCTGTTCGAGGGCAAGGCCGCCGACGTCAGCGTGGGTTGCGGCTACGACCCGACGCCGGGGTTCGAGCGGTTACTGATCACGCGGTCGCTCGACTTCTTCAACCGGGAGCGCTACGAGCTGCGCGGCGACTCGCTGATCCGGATCGACGTGCCGACCGACGCCGGGATCTCCGTGCACCGGGAGTGGCTGTTGATCCGGCCGCGCACCGACTGGACGGTGGGGTCGATGACATATGGCGCCGGGTCGCTACTGGCCGCGAAATATGCCGAATTCCTCGATGGCGAACGGGATCTGGCTGTCGTCTTCCAGCCGGACGAGCACTCCAGCCTGGAGGACTACGCCTGGACGCGCGATCGGTTGATCCTGGTCACCCTCGTCGACGTGATCAGCCATGTGCAGATCGTGACGCCGGGAACCTGGCAGCGGGCCGACATACCCGGTATCCCGCCGAACACCAACACCGTGCTGGTCGATGCCGACGAGTACGGAGACGAGATCTTCCTCGACTCGAGCGGTTTCGACACCCCGTCTCGGCTGCTGTGGGGGGTGGCCGGCGACGCCGTCACCGAGGTCAAACGCGCGCCGTCGTTCTTCGATGCAGCCGACCTGCGGGTGGATCAGTATTTCGTCGCCTCTGACGACGGCACCATGATCCCGTATTTTGTTGTCGCGCATCGGCATAGCCAAACTCCGGGTCCCACGCTACTGAGCGGGTACGGCGGCTTCGAGGTCGCCAACACACCGAGCTACAGCGGAGTGCTCGGCCGGCTGTGGCTCAGCCGCGGAGGCACCTATGTCCTGGCGAACATCCGCGGCGGCGGCGAGTACGGACCGAAGTGGCATACGCAGGCGATGCGGGAGAACCGGGATCTCGTCTACGAGGACTTCGCCGCCGTCGCACGCGATCTCGTGGCCCGAGGAATCACCACGGTCGAGCAGCTCGGCGCCCAGGGCGGCAGCAACGGCGGCCTGCTGATGGGCGTGATGCTGACGCGATACCCCGAGCTTTTCGGGGCGCTGGTGTGCAGCGTGCCGCTGCTCGACATGCGCCGATACCATCTGCTGCTGGCAGGCGCCTCGTGGATGGCCGAGTATGGAGATCCCGACGAGCCGGGTGATTGGGAGTTCATCTCGAAATATTCGCCATACCAGAATATTTCGGCCGATCGTCGGTACCCGCCGGTGCTGATCACCACGTCGACGCGGGATGACCGAGTACATCCGGGGCACGCGCGCAAGATGACCGCGGCACTGGAGAGCGCGGGCCACCCGGTGCACTACTACGAGAACATCGAGGGCGGCCATGCCGGTGCAGCGGACAACGCGCAGACCGCATTTCGCTCGGCGTTGATCTACGAGTTCCTGTGGTCGGTGCTCAGCTGAACAACCCGTCGCCGAGGAAACGGTCGGGTCCGCTGACACCGGGCAGCATGAAGAAGAAGCCGCCGCCGACGGGCAGGATGTACTCCTCGAGCGGTTCCCCTTTGAGCCGGCGCTGCACGGTCAGGAAGCCCTTCTCCAGACTGCGCTGGTAGGCGATGAATGCCAGACCCTGGTCCAGTCGGCCCGCGCCGTCGAATCCTCGCGAGTAATTGAAGCCGCGGCGCAGGATGCGATTGTCCTCGGTCTCCGGCGTCCGGGGGTTCGCCAGCCGGATGTGGGCGGTGAGCGGAATTCGCTTGCCGTCCGGGTCTTCTGGATAGTTGGGGTCGGTGAATTCACCCGTCAGGCCCAAGGGTGCACCGCTGACCTTGCTACGCCCGATCAGCGCCTCCTGCTCGGCGAGCTGGGTTCGGTCCCAGAACTCGACGAACATGCGGATGATGCGGATCGCCTGATACGAGCCGCCGACGGTCCACTCGGGTTCGCCGTCCTGCGGGCCGACCCATACGTGGCGATCCATGACGTCGCCGTCGTCGACATCGAGATTGGCAGTCCCGTCCTTGAACCCCAGCAGGTTTCGCGGGGTGGCGGCTTCGGACGCCTGGCCGGCGCCGATGCCCCGCGCGTAACCGTCGACCATCCACCGCAACACCAGATCGCTGCGCGTGCGGCGCATCAGCTGACGCAGCGCGAACACGACCGTGTCATTGTGACCCGCCTCGATGACGATCGACAGATCACCGTGCGACAGCTTGGGATCTAAGCGGTCATTGGCCAGGAACGGCATGGTGACCAGTTCCTTGGGTTTGCGATCGGCCAGCCCGAACCGGTGGTCGAACAGCGACGCCCCCACACCCACGACGACCGATAGGTTGTCCGCGGGCGGTTGTTCACCGAGGATGCCGGAGTCGACCGGGGGATACTCCGGATCGCGCACCTCGGGCGGCTTACCCGCCATCAGACCGCGGATCTCTTCGGTGAGCTCCTCGAGGGTGCGTTTGAGGCCGTCGGGATCCTTCGACAGGACGTTGAACGAAGCGATCAGGCCCTGTTCGGGGATGGGCAGCGCGGTGATACCGGTCTGATGCGGACCCTCGAACGGGACGAACGTCCCGCTCGAGGCGGACGAACCGGATTCCTGCTTCGAGCACCCCGCGAGGGCCGCACCGGCCCCTACCGCGGCACCCGTGCCCAACGCGCAAGTGATGAAGCCTCGGCGCGAGAGACCCGACCGGCCCTGCGTCACTTCAGTTTCAGCACTCCCGACACCTGCGACAGGTTCTCCGACAGTCCGGCGAGTTCGGCCTTGAGCTTGTCGATGACGTCCGGTGTCACGGTGACCTCGGGGCAACGCGGTGACGGGTAGGGGTCCTTCTCGGTGCAGAACAGCACCCAGCCGTCACCTCGGCGCAGCGGCCGCATCGTGTCGAATACGGAGTTCAGGCCCGCGTCGATCTTTCCCAGCAGCGCCGGATCAGCCTGAACCAGAGCGGGATTCAGCTTCCCGACGGCATCGCGTGCACCCTGCAGGTTCGCGTCGAAGTCCCACAGATCGGTCTTGGAGTAGCGGTCCTCTTCGCCGGTGATCTTGCCTTCGGACACCTCTTCGATCAGTTCGGCCGCCCCGTTGGACACGTCGATCGGCTTCACCTCGACAGACGGGAACTGCGCCTTGAGGTCGGCTACGTCCTTGTCGAGCTGGTCGGCGAACGGGGCCCCGCCCTCGGTGGTGTTCTTCTCGAACAGCAGGTATTCGAGGCGGTGCCAGCCGGTGAACTTCGGGTCGTCGACGCCTGCGAAGTCGTCGACGCGGGCGTCGATCTTGCCGTCGATCTCTTCCACCAGGCCGGCGATCGGCTCGATGCGCTCCCACGGCTGACGTGACGGCGCGAACGCGTCCTGGGCGGCCTTCAGATCGCCCGCACGCACCGCGTCGGTGAAGACCTTGACCACACGCTGGAGTTCGTCGATGTTGCTCTGCGCGTACGCCTTGTAGTCGGCTGCCGCTTTGTCCAGGACCGCAGGATCGATCGCGCGTGCGGCGCTGGTGGTCTCGGCCGCGGTTCCGCTGGCGGAAGTCGTCTCGCTGCTCGAGGACGAACTGTCGTTCGAGCATCCGGACAGGAGTAGGCCCGCGACGGCGATGGGGGTTGCCCAGGCAAGATAACGGTTCATTCGCACCTCGTAGTTAGGAGAGGCAAAACATAGCATTCCTGGCTGGTCAGAGGATAGGCACGCCTTATTTGGCGGTGCGGCCCGGGGCGGGCGGTTCCGCCTTTCTATTGCGGCGATGACGCGGACTGACTCGCCCGCCTCACTCCGAACTCCAACGCCGACCGGTCCAACGTCATCGGCAACGGACGCTCCGTTCTCTGCCAAACTTCACCCATGTCGACAACTGCGCCGTTCGAGACCTTGCTCTACGCCGCGGAGCCACCCATCGCGACCATCACGCTGAACCGGCCCGATCACCTCAACACCATCGTCCCGCCGATGCCGGACGAGATCGAGAAGGCGATCGGCCTGGCCGAACGTGACCCCGCGATCAAGGTGATCGTGCTGCGCGGTGCCGGACGCGCCTTCTCCGGCGGTTACGACTTCGGCGGCGGTTTCACGCACTGGGGCGAGGCGATGAACACCGACGGCCGCTGGGATCCGGGCAAGGACTTCGCGATGGTCAGTGCTCGCGAAACCGGTCCCACGCAGAAGTTCATGGCGATCTGGCGGGCATCGAAGCCGGTGATCGCCCAGGTGCACGGGTGGTGCGTGGGCGGCGCGAGCGACTACGCGTTGTGCGCCGACATCGTGATCGCCAGCGACGACGCTGTGATCGGCACCCCCTACGCCCGGATGTGGGGTGCCTATCTCACCGGCATGTGGCTGTACCGGCTGAGCCTCGCAAAGGTCAAGTGGCACTCACTGACCGGCGAGCCATTGACCGGAAAGGAAGCCGCCGCAGTCGAACTCATCAATGAGTCCGTCCCGTTCGAGAACCTCGAGGCGCGCGTCAGGGAGGTAGCGCACAAACTCGCCACCGTCCCGTTGTCGCAACTGCAGGCGCAGAAGCTGATCGTCAATCAGGCATACGAGAACATGGGCCTGGCCTCCACCCAGACCCTCGGCGGCATCCTCGACGGGTTGATGCGCAACACCCCCGATGCACTGTCGTTCATCGAAACGGCTGGGGCACAGGGGGTTCGGGCCGCGGTCGAGCAGCGCGACGGACCGTGGGGCGACTACAGCCAGGCGCCGCCGGACAAGCGGCCCGATCCGTCACACGTCATCGAGCCGTAAGCGCAGGTCGAACATTGCATCGAGGCTGCTGATCGCGCGCAATGTGTCGTTGAGGTGGGTGCACGTGCTGGTGCCGACGAACTCGCCCCGGACGCGGTCGCGAACCTCGGCGAGTCTCATCCCGCGCACCCGTTGTGCGCTTCCGATCGCGCCGGGACACTCCTGCCACGGCAGCACACGGACGTCCGCGTTGATCGACGTGACGATCCGCGTCGCCACATCCACCGCACCGCCGAGCGTGTACTCGTGCACAATCGTCTCGACGCCGCCGCCGTCGACATGGGAGTCGCGGAAATGGGCGTCGAAGCGGGCCGAACCCTCGTCTGCTGGCAGCAGATCAAGCCGCCGCATCCGCCGCATGCCATGTGCGCGAAGGGGTTCCACGGTGTGCACGCCGTCGACGTCGATGGGCGGGGCATGCGGCCCGTGCACCGAGGGGATGGTTTCGAGGCGCCGTGCGTAGTTCACCAGCGACGCGTCGGGCGCGAAGCCCGCGCAGATGCCCGCCATGCGGTCGGCGGTACCGGGTGGCAGTTTCTCCTCGGTCCCCGCGACGATCGACGCGTGCTGCCGTGCATAACCGGAGACCAGCGCCGCCCCGACCCAGTCGTCGAGCAGCAGGTGCAGCAGGGTGGATCGCCGGACGTCATCAGAGAACAGTTCGGCGACAGCGGAGCGGAATCCGGGCCCCACGCGTTTGCCGATCAGCCGACCCAGGCGCTCGTCGTCCGGAGCGGACGCGATCTCGCCGATCACCCGGTCGGCCAGATGGGCGCGCAGGGCGATCTCGCCGAGGACGCTCACCCCGCCAACCCGCACGACGATGTCGCGCGCCCGCAGGTCGACGACGGAATCAGCCCCGTCGGGGTGGGTGTCGATGGTGCTCGTGCGCCGCAGCGCGCCTACCACCAACGGCGGCCACGCCTCGACGGGCCGCTGCGGGCCCACGATGTCGGTGACGAACGGCATGCATCGACGGTAGCAATACCGAGCTGAGCTAAACGTCGCGTCGGCGTAACCCGCCCAGCACCGCGACCAGTACGCCGAACACCACGAGTACCCCGCCGGCGGCCAGCGTGAGGTTCAGCCAGTCGTGCATGCTGCCCTCCGCCTGGGCCACCATCACGTCGGCGACCTCCCGGATGTCGCCCGAGAGCCGGTTCAGCGCTGTGTTGACGGAGCGACCCGCCACCTCCACGCCGGCCCATCCGGCTGCACCCACCAGAAGCGCCGAAACACCGAGGGCGGCAAGAGCTCTGCCGCGGCTGCGGGCGGCCACCAGTGTCAGCAGCGCGAACACGCCGGTGAGGATGGTCGAGCCGAGGCTGATCCACGGCCCCCACGTCGACGCCCACCTCAGCTGACCGGGTCGCCAGTCCTCCGAGATCGTGATGGGGATCGGCAGAGATTCGACGGGTGAGACACCGATATTTCCCAACGTGTTCCGGAACGATTCGTCGGCGAGCATCGGACCGAGGTCGAGCATCCACTGGTCGGTGCCCTCGACACGCTGCGCCGCGTCGGTGAACATCCAGCGATGTCCGACCTTGGTGGCCAGCGCGAACTGGCCGGGAAATGTCGGGTTGGCCGTGTAAGCCGAGGCCGTGCCGATGATCAGCTCGTAGTCGACGTCGTACCCGGTGTCGTCCATGGCCGTGGACACTTCGGTGGCGAGGATCCTTGCCATCGCGTGCTGCAGTTGCGGCTCTTCAGCCGCCGATTCCGCCAATGCCGCGAACCCGCCGTCGTCGACAATGTTGCGTTGCGCCCACATGGTCGCAACGGCGACGGCCAGCAATGCCGTGGTGATGAGCCACAGGAACACGGTCGTGAACAACCGCACGCGACCCTCCCCTCACCGAAAGTGCGGTTCCGGACACGAAACCCGAGTAGACGCGTCAAGAACCGTACCCTCGCCGTGGGAAGGGCGGGTGTCGGCTACTTGGCGGCCCGCTTCGGGGTGATCAGCGCCAGCTTCGTCATCAACGTGTTCATCCGCTTCAGCGCCTTGTGCGAATTGTTGTAGTACGTGCCCCCCGCACCGACGTTGGTCCGCGGCGCCACCACGGTCTCCTGGCGGCAGTACTTGCGCAACCCCTCGGCCCCGCCGAAGCGCGCGCCGAGGCCCGACGTCTTCCAGCCGCCCATCGGAGCCGTCGTGCACATCAGGTTCGAGATCACGTCGTTGATGTTGACCGCGCCGCAATCCAGTTCGATCGCAACGTCTTTGGCCCGCTCGATGTCCTTGGAGAACACCGCCGCACTCAAGCCGTACGGGCTGTCGTTGGCCAACCGGATCGCCTCGTCCACGCTGGCGACCTTCATGATCGGCAGCGTCGGCCCGAACGTCTCCTCCGTCATGCAGAGCATCGAATGGTCAACGTCCACGAGCACCGTCGGCGGGTAGAAGCTGCCCTCACCCTCGGGCCGCTTACCGCCGGTCAACGCCCGCGCACCCTTGGCCAGCGCGTCGTCGACATGACGTGCGGTGACGGCGACCTGCGATTCGTCGATCATCGATCCGAAGTCGTAGCCGTCGCCGGCGCCCATCTTCAGCTTCTCGACGTCGCGCACCACCGCCGCGACGAACTGGTCGTAGACCGATTCGAGGACGTACACCCGCTCCACAGACACACACGTCTGCCCGGCGTTGAAGAACGCGCCCCACACCGCGGCGTGCGCGGAGAGGTCGATGTCGGCGTCCTCCAGAACGATCATCGGGTCCTTACCGCCGAGTTCGAGGCTGACAGGCGTGAGTCGGCGCGCGGCGCGCTCCATCACCTTCGCACCCGTGGCGCTCGAGCCGGTGAACTGGATGAAGTCGGCGTTGTCGATGACGGCCTCGGAGACCTCGCGCGCGCCCTGCGCCAACGCGAGCACCTCCGGCGCACCGGAATCCAGCCAGCCGCGCAGCAACAGTTCGGCGGTCAACGGCGTGCGCTCGGAGGGCTTGAGCAGCACCGCGCAGCCTGCGGCGAGCGCACCGATGGCGTCCATCAGCGCGTTGGCCACCGGATAGTTCCACGGCGCGATGATCCCGACGACCGGTCGCGGCCGGTAGTGCACCTCGATCTTCTTGATGGACAGGAAAGGCAGCGGTGCCGGCCGCTTCTCCGGCGCGAGCGCCTTCTCCATGGTCTTGACGTAGTACGACGCGATCATGATCAGCAGCGGCACTTCCTGCGCTGCGTCGACGGCGGACTTGCCCGTCTCTCTGATCAGCAGCGACTCGATCTCCTCGCGGTGCTCGCCGAGCCATACGGCGTAGCGGGCCAGCACCTTCGCGCGGCCCTTGGCGCCGCGGGCCTCCCACTGCCGCTGCGCCTCGCGCAGGCCGGCCGCGATGCGCGGTACGTCGGCGGGGTCGGTCCAGCGCACGGTGCCCGCGACGGCGCCGGTCGCGGGGTTGCGGATGGTGCTGGTGTCGGGCAGCTCAACGTCGGACGTCGCAGTCATGACCCCATGCTAACCGTCGCGTGTGACGCAGATCGCACCGGGGTTGACACGTGTCAAGTTTCTACGGCGGGCTTCTTCAGCATCCGGTCGAGCGCCTGGAGGCTGTCGGAGATGGGACCGCCGGGCAACGGAGTGCCGTGCGGGGCGCCGATCAGCACGCCGACGATCGCGCCCGCGAGCACCCGGCGCTCGAGTGGATCGGTCGGCGCGCCCGGCCGCTGCGTCAGCGCGTCGGTGATCAGGCCGATCAGGCGGACGTACTCACGCCGGATTGTCGCCCGCGTTCGGAGCTTCTTTCGCTCACGCAAGCCGGGAGGCTTGTCGGGCATCGTCATCCACCGATTGTCGCGGAGTGCGAGTTAGCTGAGCCGGGTGACGGATTGTGCCGATGGTCTCGACGGGCGACGCCGGCCGCGGCGCATACGACCGCCGAGCCGAGCAGGACGCCTCCGACCACGTCCGTGACGTAGTGGAACGTGACCCCCACACCGAGCATTGCCAGCGCCACGGCGACAACGGCGCTGACGACCGCCCACCACGCCGCTCCCGCGGCGATGACAGCCAACCCGATCACGATGGTCGTCGCGGTGAGATGCCCGCTGGGATAGGCGAGCCCGCCGCCCTTGTCCCGGTCGAAGACCGGTTTGAGAATCCGAACGACCGTGATGCCGACGATGGGAGCGACCACGGTCATCGCCGCCAGGCACCAACGACGCTGCAGACAGGCGACCGCCAGCACCACCAGCGCGAGGGCGAGAAGCAGTCGGGGGTCGGCGATCACCGTCAGCCGTCGCAGGGGGCTGTGTCTGAAGCGCTGAAACCAATCGTCAACGGGAGTCGAAGATTTGCCGACCAGCCAACCCAGCAGCAGCATCGCCGTCACAGCGAGCGCCGGCCACCACCGGATCACGTGATGCCGCGGACGTAGGCCGCCTGGCCAAGATGTTGAGCGCCGTCGTCGAAGATGCTCACCAGACGCATGGCGGCGGTCACGGGCGGATCCCAGTTCTCGTCGATGACGCGGCTCAGCTCGTCGGGGGTGACCGAGGCGATGTACTCGAGGGTCGCCTTGTGCACGGCGTGGGCGTAGCCGGCGAGCAGATCGGCCGGTGCGCGGACGCGGCCCACCTCCTCGGGGCTGTGGCCGTAGCCCATGTCTTCGCGCGGCAGGTCGAGCCCGAACCGATCGACCCACCCGTCGCGCAACCAGACCTGCTCGGTGCCGGCGAGACCGGCGAGCTGCACGTCCTGCTGGCGGGCGCTGTGCCAGACCAGCCAAGCGATGCTGTTGGCCGTCGGGGTGGGGCGGAAGATCGCGGACTCGGGGGTGAGCCCGTCGGTGAGGTTCTCGACGTGCTCGATGAGCCGTGTGAACGCGTCGCGCAGGATGTCCCGGACCACTGCCGCCTCTGAATCAGCCATGGCCCCGACGGTATACGTCAGTCGGGTGGGCGCGCCCCGTGAAAGACGGCCTCGATGTTGTTGCCGTCCGGGTCGCGGACGAAGGCGCCGTAATACCCGGGGTGGTACTCCGGCCAGAGTCGCGGGGCATGCAGGGACTCCGCGCCGGCCTCGATCGCGGCGTCGTAGAACGCCTGCACGGCGTCGGTATCGGCGGCCTGGAAGGCGAAGTGCACCTCGCGGTTGGGGCCCTTCGCGTCACCGGCATTCATATCCGCGATCCAGAAGTCCGGTTTGCCGTCGCGGCCATATCCGATGGCGATCTGGAAGTCGAGTTGGCGGGTGTAACCGAGCACGCCCAGGACCTTGTCGTAGAACGCCTTCGATGTCTGGAAGTCGGCGCAGTTGATTCCGAAGTGGTCGATCACGAGCACATCGTAGATTCGACGTATGACATACGAACTCGTCATCAGGGGCGGCACCATCGTCGACGGTCTCGGGGGTGAGCCGTTCGTCGGCGATGTCGCGGTCGCCGATGGCGTCATTGCCGCGGTCGGCAAGGTCGACGGACCGGGAGCGCGGGAGATCGACGCGATGGGCCTCCTCGTCACCCCGGGCTTCGTTGATCTGCACACCCACTACGACGGCCAGGCGATCTGGTCCGACCGTCTCACCCCGTCGTCGGCGCACGGCGTGACCACCGTCGTGATGGGCAACTGCGGGGTGGGGTTTGCACCGTGCCGTCCGGAGGACCACGACGTGCTGGTCGACGTGATGGCCGGGGTCGAGGACATCCCCGGGGTGGTGATGGTCGACGGGCTGCCGTGGCACTGGGAGACGTTCCCGGAGTTCCTCGACGCGCTCGACGCCGGGCGGCGGGACATCGACGTGGCGGCGCTGCTGCCGCATTCACCGCTGCGGGTGTACGTGATGGGCCGGCGCGGTGTCGACCGCGAACCGGCCACCGCCGAGGACCTGGCGATGATGCGCAAACTCGCCGCGGAGGCGGTGCAGGCGGGTGCACTCGGCTTCGCGTCGTCGCGCTTCACCTTGCACAAGACCGAGAGCGGCCTGCCGATTCCGAGTTACGACGCCGACCGTGCCGAAATCGAGGCGATCGCACGCGGTGTCGACGATGCCGGTGGCGGATTGATCCAGTTCGTGCCCGACCTGGTGGCCGGCGACTACGAGCCCGTACTGCGAACGGTGTTCGAGGTCGCGGCCGACGTCGGCCTGCCCGTGACGTTCACGTTGGCCATCGGCAACGCCGGCGACCCGTTCTTCCTCGACGCGCTGACGATGGTCGAGAAGGCCAACATCGACGGCGGCGACATCACCGCGCAGATCTTCCCCCGACCCATCGGGCTGGTGCTCGGCCTCGAACTCTCGGGCAACCCGTTCGTGATGTACCCCAGCTATCAGGAGCTGGCGTCACTGCCTTTGGCCGAACGTGTAGCCGAGATGCGTAAACCCGAAGTGCGCGAACGTATCCTGTCCGACCAGCCGGCGGGCGAGGGGCATCCGCTGATGTTCGCGGCGCAGGCGTTCGAGTGGATGTTCCCGCTCGGCGACCCGCCGAACTACGAGCCGCCGCGCTCGGACAGCATCGCAAGCCGGGCCCGTGCCCGCGGGGTCACCTCGCTCGAGGAGGCCTATGACAGGCTGCTCGACGACGACGGCCACGCCATCCTGCTGGTGACACTGGCCAACTTCCGCGACGGCAGCCTCGACACGGTCGCGGACCTGATCCGTCGCGAGGACGTCGTGCTGGGGCTCGGCGACGGCGGCGCGCATTACGGAATGATCTGCGATGCAAGCTTTCCCACGTACATGCTGACGCACTGGTCGCGCGATCGCGCGTCGGGTCGACTGTCGGTGCCCGAGGCGGTGCGCGAGCTGACCTCGGTGCCCGCCCGGGTGGCCGGCCTGGCCGACCGTGGGCGCATCGCCGTCGGCTACAAGGCCGACCTCAACGTCATCGACCACAACGCGATGCGTCTCCACCGGCCGGTGATCGCCTACGACCTCCCTGCGGGTGGCCGCCGCCTGGATCAGAACGCGGAGGGATACGTCGCGACCGTCGTGTCCGGCGAGATCATCGCCGAGAACGGCACACCGACCGCCGCGCGTCCCGGCAAGCTGATCCGCGGGCGTCAGCCGGCGCCCACTGCATGAGTCGCGTTGCGCCGCTTGCTCTCCCGTGGAGCGAGGAAGACGCCGCGGCCATCAATGCGTGGGGGGGCATCCCGACCGCACCTATGAGCCGCTGATGCTGGTGCGGTGCCTGCAACGACATCCGAATCTCGCTTCTCGGCTCCGCAAGATGGGCGAGTCGCTCTACGTCGATGCCAAGCTGCCGGCCCGGTTGCGCACGATCGCGATCCTGCGGATCTGCGCGCTGCTGCAGTGCGAATACGAATGGGGCGGCCAGGCGGCGTTCTGGGGACCCATCGCCGGCGTGAGCGAACGCGAGTGCGACGCATTGGTTCTCGACGACGATCCGGGTTTCGGTGACTTCGAGCGGGTGTTGATTGCGTCTGTCGACGAGATGGAGCGAACCGGCACGTGGTCGGATCGCACCTGGAATGCGTTGGGTGACAAGCTCGATGACGAGCAGCGGATGGAGCTGCTGGTCGCGGTCGGCTGGTACCGGACGATCTGCACGTTGTGTAACGGCATGGCCCTGCCGGTCGACGGCTGGATGCGGCGCTGGCCGACCTCAGACGGCTGAGCGGTCGCGGCGCAGCCCGGGGTGTTGGCGACTGAGCGTCCTCAACAGCAGCCTGCGCGGAAGTGCTTGCAGCAAGCGGGTACTCAACAGATTCTGGCGTCCAGCGATCACGATCCCGCGGTCGCGCTCGAGCGCGTCGACGCCGATTCTGGCCACCTCGCGCGACGGCATCCACATGAACTTCGGGAACGCCGCCGCGAACTTGCGCTCGTCCATACCGGCGGCCTGCAGGAACTCCGTGCGCACCGGTCCCGGCGCAAGCATCGCGACCGTGACGCCGGTGCCTTCCAGTTCGGCCCGCACACCCTCGGTGTACGTCTTGACGAACGCCTTGGTTCCCGCGTAGCCCGCTTGCCCGGGGAACCCGTGAAAGCCGGCGGTGGACCCGACGTTGAGGATCGCGCCGCGCCCACGGGGCACCATCTGTTGGACCGCGCGGGTGGTGAGGTCGATGACGGCCTCGACGTTGACGCGCACCTGCGCGATCTCGTCGGCGACGGGCGATTTCGTCACCGAGCCGATAGTGCCGATCCCGGCGTTGTTGACGAGGATGCCGACGGTGAGGCCGCGCGCGGCGATCTGGCCGTGCAGCTGCGCGCGCGCTTCGGGGTCGGCGACGTCGCACGCGATGGTCTCGGTCCGGACCGTGTCGCCGAGTTCGGCGGCCAGGTCGCGCAGCCGGTCCTCGCGACGGGCGACGAGCGTGACGCCGTGACCGCGCGCGGCGAGTTCACGGGCGATGTCGGCGCCGATTCCCGAGGAGGCCCCGGTGACGACGGCGGTGGTGGTGGGCGACGGCGGCGGCAAAGGCATACACGAACCTAACGCGGGGCCTCCCCGACGTATTCTCGGGCTATGAGCGTGAAGGTGGACCTCGACCGGTTGGCCGACGTGCTGGCCGACTTCGGCTTCGCCTATCTGATCACCGTCGGCGACGACTATCGCGCGCACACCGTCGCCGTCGACCCGGTGTTCGGCGAGGGCATGCTCGACATTGGCACCGTCGGCAGGCACACCCGCGAGAACACCGCGCGCCACGGCGACGTCACGATCGTCTGGCCACCGACATCGCCCGGCGGTTACTCGTTGATCGTGGACGGCCGCGCGCACCAGGCCGACGAGTCGGTCTCAATCGAGCCGATCAAGGCCGTCCTGCACCGCAAGGCCACCCCGGAGTCGCCGTCGACGAGTCCCGACTGCCTGCACGACTGCGTGCCGCTGAAGAAGTAACGTCCGCCCCCTGCCTCGCTGGCACCCCCGGCCTGCCCCAGCCCCGCCGGGTGTGGGCTTGTGTCACGGGAAAAATGGAAGAGGCCCGGCCCCCTTGTGAGGAGCCGGGCCTTTCCGTGATGACCAGGACTTAGAAGTCCATGCCGCCCATGCCGCCGGTCGGGTCGGCCGGCCCAGCGACCGCCTTCTCCGGCTTGTCGGCGACGACAGCCTCGGTGGTCAGGAACAGCGCCGCGATGGACGCCGCGTTCTGCAGCGCTGAACGCGTCACCTTGACCGGGTCGGCGACGCCGGCCTTGAGCAGGTCCTCGTACTCGCCGGTCGCGGCGTTGAGGCCCACGCCCTTCTCCGAGTTGCGGACCTTCTCGGCCACCACACCGGGCTCCAGGCCGCCGTTGAGGGCGATCTGCTTCAGCGGGGCCTCGAGCGCCACGCGAACGATGTTCGCGCCGGTGGCCTCGTCACCCTCGAGCTTCAGATCCTCCAGCGCCGGGGCTGCCTGCAGCAGGGCCACGCCACCGCCGGCGACGATGCCCTCCTCGACGGCCGCCTTGGCGTTGCGGACGGCGTCCTCGATGCGGTGCTTGCGCTCCTTGAGCTCGACCTCGGTGGCAGCGCCGGCCTTGATCACCGCAACACCGCCGGCCAGCTTGGCCAGGCGCTCCTGCAGCTTCTCGCGGTCGTAGTCGCTGTCGCTGTTCTCGATCTCCGCGCGGATCTGGGCCACCCGGCCGGCGATGGCGTCGGAGTCACCGGCACCCTCGACGATGGTGGTCTCGTCCTTGGTGACGACGACCTTGCGGGCCTTGCCCAGCAGCGAGACGTCGGCGGTCTCGAGCGACAGACCGACCTCTTCGCTGATGACCTGACCACCGGTGAGGATGGCCATGTCCTGCAGCATCGCCTTGCGGCGGTCACCGAAGCCCGGGGCCTTGACGGCGACGGACTTGAAGGTGCCGCGGATCTTGTTGACGACCAGGGTGGACAGCGCCTCGCCCTCGACGTCCTCGGCGATGATCAGCAGCGGCTTGCCGGACTGGATGACCTTCTCCAGCAGCGGGAGCAGATCCTTGACCGTCGACACCTTCGACGACACGAGCAGGATGTACGGATCCTCGAGGACCGCTTCCTGACGCTCGGCGTCGGTGACGAAGTAACCCGAGATGTAGCCCTTGTCGAAGCGCATACCCTCGGTGAGCTCGAGCTGCAGGCCGAAGGTCTGAGCCTCTTCGACGGTGATGACACCCTCGTTGCCGACCTTGTCCATGGCCTCGGCGATCAGCTCGCCGATCTGGGTGTCACCGGCCGAGATCGCGGCGGTGGCAGCGATCTGGTCCTTGGTCTCGACCTCCTTGGCCGACTTCAGGAGCGTCTCGGTGATCTTCTCGACGGCCTTCTCGATGCCGCGCTTGAGACCGAGCGGGTTGGCGCCGGCCGCAACGTTGCGCAGACCCTCGCGCACGAGCGCCTGGGCCAGCACGGTGGCGGTGGTGGTGCCGTCGCCCGCGACATCGTCGGTCTTCTTGGCGACTTCCTTGACCAGCTCAGCGCCGATCTTCTCGTACGGATCCTCCAACTCGATCTCCTTGGCGATGGACACACCATCGTTGGTGATCGTGGGGGCGCCCCACTTCTTCTCCAGGACGACGTTGCGCCCCTTGGGGCCCAGCGTCACCTTTACCGCGTCGGCGAGGCTGTTCAGGCCCCGCTCGAGGCCGCGGCGGGCCTCTTCGTCATACGCAATTGTCTTGGCCATTGCGAAGTGTTCCTCCGGATTGGGGATGGCACATCTGCGGTCGGGTGCAGTGCCCGCGACGGACGGCTCGGGTGTGCTCCGCGGATGCGGCCCGTTGCCTCACCGTCCCGACCTAGCACTCGCCGGTCGCGAGTGCCAACTGCATTTCTAGCACTCGCCCATGGCGAGTGCAAGATCGCTCCGTGCCAAGTCGGGCGTCGATCCACACGGATCTGACGACACTGGCGCATGCGGTTGAGCCACCCCGCGTTGGGCCACACCCCACGCGGCGAGGCGACCGCGCTGATCCAGGACGGCAGCCGGCTCAGGCACCTCGACCTTTGCACTGGCGTCGACGTGCTGGCCGAGCGACGCGCGCCGACCGACTGGCCCCGGACGCACCCGTGGCGCTCACGTCGCCCGACGTCCTCGCCTGTTTCGCGACGGTCCATGCCCATCGGCTCGAGGTGCTGGCACAGGATCCAAACGAGGGAAAGTTCCGATGGCTTCGTGGTGCCACGGCCGGGTGTGGCGCCGTCGCGCGACGACCTGCTGGCTTTCTTCACCGACTGCATCGCCGCCTGTAAAATTCCACCTGCGGTCGGAACTACCGCTGAGGCCGAGCGGCAAAATCTCTCGACACGATGTGCGGGACTCAGCGGGACGGGCGCAGGCCGTACAACACGACTTCGGTGAGCCGCTCGGCGTCCTCGGGACTGGTGTCCTGGATGGCGAAGCAACCGGCGAGGATCGCCTTCACGTCGCGCACGTCGACGTCGCGCCTGACGGACCCCGCAACCTGGGCCGCCTTCAGCGAGCTGCCGAGCAGTTCGAGGAACGCCTCCTCTGCCTCGGGGATGTCGGTCGTGACATCGATGCCATCCCCCGCTAGGGCATCCTTCAGCCCGCGGTCGGTCGCCCCCCACTGCAGAACCAGGGAGCGCAGCAGAGCGAATAGCACCTCACCGGGCGGTAATCCCTCGGTAAGGGCGCGGCCCTCCGCGACGAGGCTCTCGATCCGGTTCTTGAGGACCGCGCGGTAGAGGTCCGCCTTGGTCGGGAAGTGGCGGTACACCGTGCCGGCGCCGACACCCGCGCGCCGGGCGATCTCGTCGATCGGCACCGCTAGGCCCTCAGCCGCGAAGCTGTCGTAAGCGACTTCCAGCACGCGCGCGCGATTGCGCACGGCGTCGGCGCGCAGGGGTCGATCAGTCGCACTCAAGTCATCACCTCTGGCCCGGGAATGTGATGCGAATGCCGAATCGGGCGGCCACTCCACTTATCACTTTACCGAGGAGACGCCGCGCCGCGCCGAGACCGCGCCTGTAGGCGGTGGTCCGAGCCAGCCCCTCACCGCGCGATCCACAAAGTCCTCTCATTGCGTCGGGAAACGGTCAGGCTATCCCTGGCAACGCCCGGCCGAACGCCATCATTTCGATTCTATTTCGTTCATCGCAGCCGTATCGACCGGCTCGGCAACGACATCGAAGGTTCGACATCGCTTCTGATCTTGTTTGCCGATGACATACCCCGCGGGCGCGCTTGGTGGCTGGTCTAGGTCACGGCGAGGACCGTCACAAATGGTTACTCGTGTACCGAGAGGATCTTTCAGCGGGTCAAGCCGGCATGATACCGACCTGGGCCGATGGTCCGAGGGCCCGGCGTACAGCGACTTTGGACGATGTTGATTTGCTCGCTGGAGTCAATTTCTTGAATCTGGCCCGCGAAGGCAATTTGTGTGTGAGGGTTCAGCCGGGTGCGTACGCTGCCATCCCCGGGGGCCGCTGGGCCGTCTGGCAAATTCTGTAGCAGGTCAAGCGAGAGAGAGATTCCTGATATGTCGGGTCACAGTCAATTTGTGGGTCGGGTTGGTGCGCTGGCGGTGGTGATGGGCGTGGGCACCGCGTGGCTCGTGGGCAGCCCGGCGGCCCTGGCGTCACCGAACGGCGCCTCGAATGACTCGAACGCCTCGTCCACGGACGCCAACGACAAGAACGACAACAGCAACAGCAGCACTATCAGCGACAGGAATGACAGCAGCAACGACGCCAGCACGGGCGACAAACCGCGCCGCCCCAAGGTCACGATCGGTTCGTCGCGGGAGGGCGAGCGAGTTGGACACCGTCCGCGCGATCGCTTCACCGAGGGCAAAAAAACCCCGACTGATGGTGGGGCTCAGATCGAGCGCAAGCTCGCCAATGCCGACACCACCGGCAACGAACCACAGCGCCCCGAACTCAGGATCAGCTCACCGCAGGATGTGCTCGACGGTGTAAAACAACGATTGCGCGATCGCGTCACCGAGACGAGGGATGCCATTGCGGACGGTGCGAGCGATATCGGGCTCTTACCCGCCGACGCCACCGACGACGGCGCCGCCCCTCTTCCTGAGGCGGAGCCGGTGCAAGACCCGAACTCGCAGGTGCCTGCTGAAGGATCGGGCGTCGCAGAGGTCAACCGGCAGTCCGGGACGTTGTCACGCCAGTCTGCCGATGTGCCGACCGGCCGCGAAGCGCTGGGCGGTCTGGCCGGGAAGGTCGTCGTGGGACTGCACGAGTCCACCTCGTCTCTGAGTGAACGCCTGCGTTTGGCTGCTATCGCCCCGTCCCCCTCGCCAACGCTCGACGGTCCACGTCGCGGCCAAACAACAGAACCGGGCCTATCCGGGATCACCGCGATCGCTTCCCCGTCCCCTGAACCGACACCCGTGACCCCTGCGCCGATCACCCCGATCAGCGGACTGCTCTCCGTGGTTACCCTCGGCACCTTCCTGACACCCAACGGACCGACGACGCCTACCGACTTACCAGGCCTGTGGGCGGTGTTGGCCTGGGCGCGTCGCCAATCCGCGTACTCGTTGGACGGCACCAACCTCGCCGAGAACCGGTTGATGCCGAACCTCCAACCGTCGGCTGTCACCAGCCAGCAGCAGGTGCCGGGCCTGCTTCCCGGAGCGGCGACCGTGCCGACGCTCATGGGTCCCGCTTCGTATGACATCGCGGATGTCGTCAATTGGCTGGTGTACCAGCCGCTGCACTCCACGGGACAGCTGTTATTGATCGATAACCCACTCGGCGCCCAGATCAGCGGGGCGATCAACCAAATCTCCGGGCAGTACTTGATCGGCAACGGCGCAGACGGCACCATCGACAATCCCAACGGCGGCAACGGCGGGCTCTGGTTTGGCGACGGTGGCGATGGCTACGACGGAGTGGCCGCTGGCGTGGCCGGGGGTAACGGCGGCGATGCCGGCTGGTTCGGCAACGGCGGCACCGGCGGAGCCGGGTGGGCGGGCCTCGACGGCGGTGACGGCGGTGATGGCGGTCGATTCATGGGCATCGGAGGTGGCGGTGGCGACGGCGGCGCGGCCGCGGCCGGCGTTACCGCAGGTGATGGTGGCGACGGTGGCGATGGCCGCGGCTGGTTCCTGAGCATCGCCGGCGACGGGGGCCAGGGCGGCACCGGCCTCACCGGTGCCACCGGACGCGACGGCGACTGGAATGAGGACTGGGGCAACGGTCCTGGCAACGGTGAAGATGGCGGCATCGGCGGTTCCGGCGGCGACGGGGGTGCCGGCGGCAACGCCACCGGATTCTTCTTCGTAAGTGCGGGCAATGGCGGCGCGGGCGGCAGCCAGGGTGCCGGTGGAACCGGCGGAAAGGGTGCCAAGGGCGACGCCTCCATTGGCCAGTACGACGGCGGTAACGGCGGTAAGGGCGGGACCTCCGGCGGCAGCGCCGGTAACGGTGGAGCGGCCGGCAGCGGCAGTGGGCTCTTCGGCTTCCTCGTGAGTAATGGTGTCGAGGGCGCGAACGGTGCCGTCAATAGCGCCGCCGGTGACGGGGGACGTGGCGGCGACGGCGTCGGCGGCGGTACCGCCCTGACCGCCGGCAAGGGCGGCCAAGGCGGAGACGGCGGTGACGGTCCGATCGCCGGCAAAGGCGGTGCAGGAGGAACCGGCGGCGACGGCGTATACCTCGTTGGTTCAAGAATTCCGCAGGCCGGTGGGGCCGGCGGCACAGGAGGTACGGGCGGCGTGACCACGCTTGCCGGCGGCGTGAACGGTGATGGCGGCGCCGGCGGGTCCGGCGGCAAGGGCGCGAGCCATGGCGCCGGTGCCACCGGAGGACCTGGCGGAGCCGGCGGCGCCGGAGCGGCGGGCACGACCAGCGAACCCGGCCGCGGCGGCGGCGGCGGTGGTGGTGGCGGCGCCGCCATCATCGATGCGGTCAACGGCGGCACGGCTAGTGGCACGGCCACCGGTGGTCAGGGCGGCACGGGCGGTGACGGCACGACTGCCGCGGTCGGTGGCGTCGGTGGCACCGGCGGGGCGGCAGTCATCTGGAGTGACGGTTCCGGCTCCACCGCTACAGGCGACGCCTTTGGCGGCGCCGGGGGCGACTCGATCGGCACCGGCACCGGTGGCGTCGGTGGAGAAGGCTCCATCCTGGCCCAAAACGGCGGGCACGCCTCGGCGACTGGTGACGGCGCAGTCGGCGGCGACGGCGGCCAAGGCAGCAACGGCGGTGTCGGCGGGGCCGGCGCTCAGGGCGCGATTTCCGCTCTGCGGGCAGGCAGCACAGCCTCGGGCTCTGGTATCGGTGGCAACGGTGGGAACGCCGACGGAGTGGGCAGCACCGGTGGCAACGGTGGCGCGGGCTACATCCAGACCGGTCTTTTCAGCGGCCTCGGCGACAACAGCAACGCCAGCGGTTACGCCCGCGGTGGTGACGGCGGAAACGGTTCGACTGGCGGCCATGGCGGCGACGCCGGCTTTGCCTCCGTCATCGCCGCCGGGACTGGCTCCACTGCCTCCGGCAGCGCATACGGCGGCGACGGCGGTGACGGTATGGACGGCGGGACCGGCGGTGGTTACGTGTCTTCCCTCGCCAATATGCGAGCGCAGATCACCGCGCAGGGCAACAACTCCCAGGCAAGTGGAACCGTCATCGCAGGCGACGGCGGTAGCGGTACCGGCTCGAATGTCACCGGTGGTGCCGGTGGTCAAGCCGTCATCGGTTCGGGACAAAGCTCCGGCGTTGCCGGCGTGAACAGCGAAGCAGACGGCAAGGCGACCGGAGGCAACGGCGGCGCAGGCCAAAACGGCGTCAACGGCGGCAATGGCGGTGGAGCCAGCCTCACCGCACGGGGTAACAACGACAAGATCATCAACAGCACCGCGGCTGGCGGCGAGGGCACCACGGGAGGCGCGGGGGCCGCCGCGAGCATCAACGTCACTGGCGGTGCAGGCAGCTCCGTGAGCAACAGCTCCGCGACGGCGGGGCACAGCAGCGACGGTGCGGTCGGGGGTAGCGCAAGCATCACGGCGACCGGCGGACCGGCTAGTTCGATCATCGACACCCACGTCGTCGGTGGCGACGCCGGCCCCGGTGGCGCAGGTGGAACCGCCACGGCGAGCGCGTCTACTGGCGGCATCATCTCGAACAGCTCCGCGACCGGCGGCAACGGTGGCGACAGCGCTGCCGGCGGCAGTGCGACGCTCACAAGCAGCAATGGCGGCACCGTATCGGACGCCCACGCCAAGGGAGGAAACGGCGGTGCGGATGTCAACGGCGGCATCGGCCGCGCAGGTGGCACCGCCACCGTCAGCGCCTCCGGAAGCGGCGCGGCGGCGTCCGGGTCAGCGACCGGCGGCAACGGCGGCGACGGCATCGACGGCGGCACGGGAGGCCTCGGCGGAACTGCCAGCCTGCTCGCACAAGGCGTGAACAACAGGGCTAAAGGCACGGTGACCGCCGGCAACGGTGGCGATGGGTACGAGCCGTCGAGCACGGGCGGCAACGGTGGCGCGGCTTCGCTGCTGGCCAACGCTGCCTCGACCACCAATGCGTACGCCCACGGTGACGTGTACGGCGGTACTGGCGGGGAAGCACGCAACGGAGGCACAGGCGGAAGCGCGGGCACCGGCGGGATCTACGCACTCGTGAACAACAGCGAAGCGTCCGGAGAGGCCCGGGGCGGCAATGGCGGTGACGCCGACGGCCTCGCGGCGACGGGTGGCCGTGCCGGCTCCGGCGTCGTGCGCGCGGGCTACTCCGACTCGGGAGCTTTGGGCGGCGCCGGCGGCACGGCGTCCGGCCTGGCGGTCGGCGGCGACGGCGGAGACGCCGACGGCGCCGGTAGTCGGGGCGGTGTGGGCGGAGAAGGCAACGTCCTTTCCGGCTACAACAACTCCGGCACCCTGACGTCGGGCGGTGACGCGTCAGGCTCCGGGTTCGGTGGTCGCGGCGGCGACGCCTTCAATGGCGGCACCGGCGGTGCGGGCGCCCTGGGCCAAGTGGCTGCGCTTGGTACAGACACCACAGCGGACGGCACCGGCCGCGGGGGCGACGGCGGTACCGGCGACGCGGCCACCGGCGGCAGTGGCGGTGTTGGTGCAGTCTGGGCGAGCAACCTTTCAACCGGTGGCTCGGTTACGACCAGCAGCGGCACCGGGGGGGACGGCGGCGCGGGCCTCAACGGCGTCAACGGCTCCAACGGCGGCGAAGGACGAGTTCGGGTTTTCGACACAAGCAAGGTCTCGGGCAGCTCGGCGACCGGTAGCGACGGTATCGCCGGTGTGATCGGTAGGAATGGCTACGTCGAGGGCCGCGGAGACGGAATCATTGAGAACAGCGTCGCCATAGCCGGCGAGAGCAGCGCGACCGCAGTCGGTGGCGGTGCACTGTTGAGGGCCTTCGCTGGCTCCCACGTGACCGATAGCGGCGCCTACGGCGGTGACGCCGGACAGGGCTTCGCTGGAGGCAAGGGTGGTGCCGGCGGCAACGCGATGCTCAACGCCACCGGGTCCGTAGTGGCTGACACCGACGTGACGGGCGGCAACGGCGGCGACGGGTCCAACCCCGGCGGCGTCGGCGGCACCGGTGGCAACGCAACGCTCACCGTCAACGCGGGAGGCGCCGCGCAGGACGTCACTGGCGGTAACGGCGGAGACGGTAATGGCACGACCGGAACGGCGGGTTTGAGCCGGACGGTCACCAGCCCGTAAGCCGACAGCCGCTTGCTCTTCGTGCCCACGGGCCTGCGATTCCGCCCCCTCGCGAAGCGGGGGCAGGAACCGAAACCGTGGGCACGAACTATGGCAAGCTGGCGCTGATGTCACTCGTCGATCCCCGGCAGGTGCCGCCCTACCCACCTCCG
>NZ_LZMD01000056.1 GCF_001668575.1 Mycobacterium sp. 1164985.4 | reverse complement strand
CGGCCGACATCTCGCCGATCGAGAAGAGCATGCCGAAGTACATGACGACGATCAGGATCGACGCGATGGCCAGGCCGCCCCAGCCGGCGGCGCCGATGCCGAAGTTCCATCCCGAGAAGTCGCCGGAGATGACCGCGGCGATGCCGATGCCCCACAGGCCCCAGAACCCGGCAGTCCGCTTGAGTTGCCGCTTCTCGAAGTAGCCGTCGCCGGCCTGGCTGTAGGTGACGCCACCTGAACTCTTCATCTTGTCCTGCGCCTGGTCTTGGGCCACCGATTCGGCTCCTTCTTGCGGTGATGAGGCAAAGGGAGAATAAGCTTGCAAAGGTCTGGCGTCCTACCTTTGGAAGTGACATTTGTGTAAAAGACTTGGGCGAACGTCAGAGCGAGCCCGATCCAATGGTTGACTACCCGCAATCTCGCGCCGTGAAGGAAAGGCCCCACCATCGATGAGCGTCGCAACGGGCATGTTGTCGCAGGCCGATCTCGAGCGCATGGTCGCCGCCGGCGACGTCGACACGGTGATCGTCGCGTTCTGCGATATGCAGGGCAGGCTGACCGGCAAACGGGTATCGGGCCGGTTGTTCGTCGAGGAGGTCGCCGAGCACGGCGCCGAGTGTTGTAACTACCTGCTGGCCGTCGACGTCGACATGAACACGGTCGACGGCTACTCGATGTCGAGCTGGGAGACCGGCTACGGCGACATGGTGATGACCCCCGACTTCTCGACGTTGCGGCTGATTCCGTGGCTGCCGGGAACCGCGATGGTGATGGCCGATCTCGGTTGGCATGACGGCAGCCCGGTGCAGCAGGCGCCGCGCAGCATTCTCAACCGGCAGATCGACCGGCTCGCCGAACGCGGCCTGGTGCCCTACGTCGGGACCGAACTCGAGTTCATGGTGTTCGACGACGGTTTCCGCGACGCGTGGGCCAAGGGGTACCGGGATATGACGGCGGCCTCGGACTACAACGTCGACTACGCGATGCTGGGCTCGACGCGCATGGAGCCTCTGCTGCGCGACATTCGGCTCGGCATGGCCGGCGCGGGCATGTACTGCGAGGGCGTCAAGGGCGAGTGCAACCTCGGCCAGCAGGAGATCGCGTTCCGGTTCGACCATGCGCGGGTCAGCTGCGATAACCACACGATCTACAAGAACGGCGCCAAGGAAATCGCCGACCAGCATGGCAAGAGCCTGACCTTCATGGCGAAATTCGATGAGCGCGAGGGCAACAGCTGCCATGTGCACATCTCGCTGCGGGGTTCCGACGGTGCGGCGGTGTTCGCCGACGACAGCGATCCGCTGGGCATGTCGCCGATGTTCCGCAGCTTCGTCGCAGGCCAGCTGGCCACGCTGCGCGAGCTCACGCTGTTCTACGCGCCGAACATCAACTCCTACAAGCGGTTTGTCGACGGCAGCTTCGCCCCGACCGCGATCGCGTGGGGCCTGGACAACCGCACCTGCGCGTTGCGGGTGGTCGGTCACGGCCACGGTATGCGGATGGAGAACCGGGCGCCCGGCGGCGACGTCAACCAGTACCTCGCGGTCTCGGCGCTGATCGCCGGCGGCCTGTACGGCATCGAACGCGAACTCGAGTTGCCCGAGCCGACGGAGGGCAACGCGTACACCGGTGGCGCCGAACGCCTTCCGACGACGCTGACCGAAGCCGCGGCGCTGTTCGAGAAGTCCGAGGTCGCGCGCGCCGCGTTCGGCGACGAGGTGGTCGAGCACTATCTCAACAACGCCCGAGTCGAGCTGGCCGCGTTCAACTCCGCCGTCACGGACTGGGAAAGGATGCGTGGCTTTGAGCGGCTCTAGTCTCTCGGCGAGCAGTCGTAAACCTGACCAAAATGACGGCGAAATGGGCAGTTTTGCGCCTGTTCCCAGTTGGCGCGGGGGCTCACGCGAGGAAAAAGTTCGGGAGGAAAAACGACGGCCCGTGCTCGGGTTGACCACCTACCTGCAGCAGGCGCAGACCGGCGTGTGGGACGTGCGGGCGAGCTTCCTCCCCGCGATCTACTTCGAGGGCGTGGAACTGGCGGGCGGCATCTCGGTGCTGCTCCCGCCGCAAAAAGTCGACGATGCCATCGCCGACCGCGTCCTCGACGGCCTCGACGGCGTCATCATCACCGGCGGGCGCGACGTCGTGCCCGCGCACTACGGCCGGGAGCCGCATCCGGCCACCGACCAGGGCACCGAGGACAACCGGCGACGCGACCGGTTCGAGTTCGCGTTGGTGCGCGGTGCGATGCGGCGCGGCATGCCGGTTCTGGGCATCTGCCGCGGCGCACAGGTGCTCAACGTCGCGCTCGGCGGCACGCTGCACCAGCACCTGCCCGACGTCATCGGGCACAACCGCCATCAGCAGGGCAACGCGGTGTTCACCACGTCGACGGTGCGTACGGTGCCGGGTACGCGGTTGGCCGGGCTCATCGGCGAGTCCTCGGACGCGCAGTGCTACCACCACCAGGCGATCGACGAACTCGGCGACGGCCTGGTGATCAGCGCGCAGGACGACGACGGCGTCATCGAGGCGGTCGAGCTGCCCGGCGAGCCCTTCGTGCTCGCGGTGCAGTGGCATCCCGAGGAGCGCCTCGACGATCTGCGGCTGTTCGCCGCGGTGGTCGAGGCGGCGAACGCATATGCAAAGGAAAGGGCGAACGCTTGAGCACATCCGACGTGATCAACCCGGCTACCGAAGAGCTGCTGCGCACCGTCGAGCAGACCGACGAGGCCGGCGTCGACGATGCGGTGGCGCGAGCCAAAGCGGCACAACGGGACTGGGCCCGGCGCGCACCCGCCGAACGGGCTGCCGCGCTGCGCGCCTTCGCTGCGACGGTCGATGCACACGTCGACGAGCTGGCCGCGCTGGAAGTGGCCAACTCCGGGCATCCGATCGGCAACGCCGAATGGGAGGCCGGCCATGTCCGCGATGTGCTGCAGTTCTACTCCGCCACGCCGGAACGCCTCTCCGGCAAGCAAATTCCGGTGACCGGCGGCATCGACGTCACGTTCAACGAACCGCTGGGCGTGGTCGGCGTCATCACGCCGTGGAACTTCCCGATGACGATCGCGTCGTGGGGCTTCGCGCCCGCGCTCGCGGCGGGCAACGCGGTGCTGATCAAACCCGCGGAGTGGACACCGCTGACCACGATCCGGCTGGGGGAGTTGGCCGTCGAGGCGGGCATCCCCGCCGATCTCTTCTGTGTGTTGCCCGGCAAGGGGTCGGTGGTCGGCGAGCGCTTCGTCTCGCACCCCGACGTGCGCAAGGTCGTGTTCACCGGTTCGACCGAGGTCGGCACCCGGGTGATGGCCGGCGCCGCCAAACAGGTCAAGCGCGTCACCCTCGAGCTGGGCGGTAAGAGCGCCAACATCGTCTTCGACGACTGCGATCTCGAGCAGGCGGCGGCCACCGCCCCGTACGGCGTGTTCGATAACGCCGGCCAGGACTGCTGTGCGCGAAGCCGAATTCTGGTGCAGCGCAACGTCTACGACCGGTTCATGGAGTTGTTCGAACCGGCCGTCAAGGGCGTTGTGGTCGGCGACCCGGGCGCCAAGGACACCGAGATGGGTCCGCTGGTGTCCAAGGCGCACTGGAACACCGTCGCCTCGTTCGTACCCGACGACGCACCCGTGGCCTTCCGCGGATCTGCGCCGTCGGGACCCGGGTACTGGTTTCCGCCGACGGTGCTGACGCCGCAGCGCACCGATCGTGCTGTGCGCGAGGAGATCTTCGGCCCGGTGGTCACCGTCCTGCCGTTCGAGGACGAGGCCGACGCGATCGCGCTCGCCAACGACACCCCCTACGGGCTGTCCGGGTCGATCTGGACCGAGAACCTGTCGCGCGCCATGCGTGTCTCGCGGGCCGTGGAATCGGGCAACCTGTCGGTCAACTCGCATTCCTCGGTGCGCTACAACACGCCGTTCGGCGGCTTCAAACAGTCCGGCCTCGGCCGCGAGCTCGGACCGGACGCGCCGCTGTCGTTCACCGAAACCAAGAACGTGTTCTTCGCAGTGCAGGAGGCCTAGATGGATCTCACCCAACGGTTGGCGGGAAAGGTCGCCGTCGTCACCGGCGGCGCCAGCGGCATCGGCCTGGCCAGCGCCAAGCGGATGAAGGCCGAGGGCGCGACCGTCGTCATCGGTGACATCGACCCGGCGGCGGGAAAGACCGTCGCCGACGACCTCAACGGCACCTTCGTCCAGGTCGACGTATCCGACCAGGTTGCGGTGGACACGCTGTTCGACACCGCCGCCGACACCTACGGCTCGGTCGACATCGCGTTCAACAACGCCGGCATCAGCCCACCCGAGGACGATCTGATCGAGGACACCGGCATCGACGCGTGGCAGCGGGTGCAGGACGTCAACCTCAAGTCGGTGTTCTTCTGCTGCAAGGCGGCGCTGCGCCACATGGTGCCGCAGCAGAAGGGCTCGATCGTCAACACCGCTTCCTTTGTGGCGGTGATGGGTTCGGCCACCTCGCAGATCTCTTACACCGCGTCCAAGGGTGGTGTGCTGGCGATGTCCCGTGAACTCGGCGTGCAGTACGCGCGGCAGGGCATCCGGGTCAACGCGTTGTGCCCGGGACCGGTCAACACCCCGCTGCTGCAGGAGTTGTTCGCCAAGGATCCCGAGCGGGCCGCGCGGCGGCTGGTGCACATCCCGGTGGGCCGCTTCGCCGAACCCGACGAACTGGCCGCCGCGGTGGCGTTCCTCGCCAGCGACGACGCCTCGTTCATCACTGCTTCGTCTTTCCTCGTCGACGGCGGCATCAGCGGCCACTACGTCACTCCGCTGTAAACCATGTCGGCCGACCCGGACGGACCGGAGGCGCCCGCGGGGCTCACCGCGGAGGCGGCCGGGGCGCTGCTGCGCCCCGTGCGTGGCGGCAACGCCTTCGAGGACACCGTCGGTCGGCTGCTGCAGACCATCCGGCTCGGGGTGCTGCAACCGGGTGAATGCCTGCCGCCCGAACGGGAACTCGCCTCGCGGCTCGGCGTCAGCCGCGACACCGTGCGCGAGGCCATCAAATCGCTGTCCGACGCGGGTTATCTGGTGTCCCGGCGGGGCCGCTACGGCGGGACGTTCCTCGCCGACGAACTGCCCACGCCCATCACCGGAAACGACGATCTGACGCGCGCGGACATCGACGACGCGCTACGCCTGCGCGAGATCCTCGAAGTCGGTGCCGCGCACATGTCCGCCAGCCGAACGCTGACCGCCGCCGAGCGCGAACAACTGTGGCTGCGGATGGGCGACGTTCGCGGCGCCGCCCCGGATGACTACCGGCGGCTCGACTCGCGTCTACATCTGGCGATCGCCGAGGCCGCCGGGTCACCGTCGCTGGTGCCGCTGCTGGCGGAGAACAGGATGCGGCTCAATGCGCTGCTCGACCAGATCCCGTTGCTGCCCCGAAACATCGCCCACTCCGACGAGCAGCACGAGGCGATCGTCATCGCGATTCTCGCCGGCGACGCGGACGGCGCGGCGTCGGCGATGCGCGCACATGTCGAGGGCTCGGCCGCGCTGCTGCACGGCTTCCTCGACTAAGCCCCGCCTTTTTCACGGCGAGCGTGCGTGTTTGCTGACGACACGCCGCCGATTTTCCGACATTTGCGCACGGTCAAGCACCCTCGAGCGTGCACATCAGCGTTACATTGAGTCCCGTGAACGAGCCCGTTGGTCAGGTGGACGTCGAACGCGCGGCGTCAGCGCTGGCCGACGTCGACACCGCCAGCTGGACTCAGCGATTCGACCTGCTGTCAGACCCGCACCGGCTGGAAATCCTGCTCACGCTGCACCGCGTCCCGGGAATCCGCGTCGGAGACCTGGCCACCGCGCTCGGCCGCTCAGAAAACGCCGTCTCGCAGGCGCTTCGCGTATTACGCCAGCAGGGCTGGGTCAGCGCGACCCGCGTGGGACGCGGGGTCAGCTATCGCCTCGACGACGAGATCGTCCACGACCTCCTGCACTGGATCGGCGCCCGGCACGGCTGACGCCGTTTCCGCCCCACACGTGCTGACCTGGTGAAAGCTGTATGTCGTGGCTGTGCAGTTCCGTTTGCTCGGCGACGTCGAGGCCCACGTGGACGGCGTGCGGGTCGAGATCGGCCCGTCCCGCCAACGCTGCGTTCTGGCGACGCTGCTGCTCGACGTCAACCGACCGGTGCCGTCCGACCAGCTGATCGACCGTGTGTGGGCGGACGACCCACCGCACCGCGCCCGAAACGCGTTGGCCGCATACGTTTCGCGCATCCGGCACCTCTTCGCCGGTAGTGTCGAAATCAACCGCAGCCCAGGCGGATACGTTCTCAGCGCGGACCCGTCGACGGTGGATGTGCACCTGTTCCGCGACCTCGTCGCACAGGCGCGGGCGACGACCGATCTAGCCAGCGCCGACGCCCTGTTCGCCGAAGCGCTCAAGCTGTGGCGCGGCGAACCGTTCGCGAGCCTCGAGACGCCGTGGCTGGACGACGTCCGGCGTGGATTGCAGTCCGAACGCTTAGCCGCCGCACTGGATCACAACGACATCCGGCTGCGCATCGGTCGGCATCCAGAGCTGATCCCGCTGCTGACGTCCATGCTCCGCGACCATCCGCTCGACGAGAGGCTGGCGAGCCAACTGATGCTCGCGCAATACCGGTGTGGGCGGCAGGTCGATGCGCTCGACACCTTCCGGACGATGCGAACCCGCCTGGTCGACGAACTGGGTGTGGAGCCGGGACCGGCGCTGCGGCGGGTGCATCAGCAGATACTGGAGGGCGATCAGGTGCAGCCACCGGTCCGCATCGCCTCCGAAAAGCCCAACAGTGTCCCCAGGCGCGCCACCAGCCTCATTGGCCGCGACGACGAGTTGCGCCGGGTCGTCGATGCGCTGAACACCGGACCGCTGATCACGCTGATCGGCGTCGGCGGCGTCGGCAAGACGCGGTTGGCACTCGAAGCGGCGTCTCGATCCGCGGAGGGCTTTCCCGACGGGGCGTGGGTATGTGAGCTCGCACCCGTCGAGGATGCGACGGCCGTCGCGCACGCCGTTGCGGTGGCGCTGCGCGTACAGCAGCAGCAGGGGCTCGACATCGAAACCACCGTGATCGAGTATCTGCGAGCCCGCAAACTGCTTCTGCTGCTGGACAACTGCGAGCACGTGCTCGACATCGCCGCGCGGTTGGCCGACCGGGTCGTGCGCCACTGCCCGGAGGTGGTGGTGCTGGCGACGAGTCGCGAAGCGCTCGGTGTCGAGGGCGAGAGGCTTCTGCCTGTGCCACCGCTTCCCATCGACGACGGCGTTCGCCTGTTCGCCGAACGCGCGCGCTCGGGCAGACCGGACTTCGACCTCGATAGCGAGCCAGCGGGTGCGGTCACCGAGATCTGTCGTCGGCTCGACGGTCTGCCGTTGGCGATCGAACTCGCTGCCGCGAGGATGCGGGCGATGAGCAGTCTCGATGTCGCGCGCAGGCTGGACAGCCTGCGGCTGCTCAGCGGTGGTGCCCGCGACGCGTCTCCTCGGCAACAGAGCCTCACCGCCACGATCGACTGGTCGTATCAGTTGCTCACCGAAGCCGAACAGGATCTGTTCATCCGATTGTCGGTTTTCGCCGGCGGTTTCGATCTGGCTGCGGCGCACGGCGTTTGCGGGACGGGTGATGAGGACGACACCCTCGATGTGCTCGCCGGACTTCTCGACAAGTCGATGGTGACGCGTCGCCCGGGGGCCGGACACACGCGCTACGCGTTGCTGGAGACACTGCGGGCCTATGGCCGAAACCGTATGCAGGAAACGGGTTTCGATGCCGACGTGACAAGGCGGCATGCCCGCTACTACACCGAGTTGGCGCTGCACGCGGCTGTCGGCATGCACGGACCGGACGAGGCCGAATGGGTCGACCGGATGCTGCCCGACTACGACAACATCCGAACCGCATTCGAACGCTCCGTCGCCGCCGGAGATATCGACACCGCGTTGCGGCTGGTCACCTCGTTGTCCGAAATCATGCACCTGCGAATCGGATACGAGTCCGCAGGTTGGGCGGAGCGGATCATCCAGCGGGCCGATCCCCAGCATCCCTTGTACGCGGCCGCCATCGGCTTCGCGGCACGGGGCGCGTGGAACCGGGGCGAATCCGAAAACGCCCGCGCGCTCGCTGAAATGGCCGTCGGGCGCAGACCCGGTCGGGCCAACGGCCGCATCGCCTACCCGGGTGACGTGCTGGCAGACCTCGCGCTCTACGACGGGGACCCAGGTACCGCGCTCGCGCATTACGAGACGGAGATGGGGCGTGCGCGCGCCGAGGATGACCCGATCCGGTTGGTGTGGACGCTGTTCTACGTGGCCATCTGTCATGCCGCGTTGCGACGACCGGAGGACGGAATCGCCGTGGCGCAGGAAGCGGTCTGTGTCGCGGACGGCACCTCGAATCCCACCGCCCGGTCGATGGGGCGCTACGCGCTCGGGCTGGTGCTGAAGAAATCCGAACCGGAGCGCGCGCTGGAACTGTTCGACGAGGCTGCGGCGCTGGCGGCATCGGTCAAGAACTTCTGGTGGCATGGCATCGCCCTGATGGAGGCGGCCTCCACCCGCGCCGTCCACGGAGAACCGCCCACCGCGGCCGCGGCCCTCATCGACGTCCTCGACCATTGGGACCGGGTGGGTGACTGGAGCCAACAGTGGCTCAATCTGCGCTACATCGCCCGCTTTCTGGCGCGGATCGGCGCCGACGATGCGGCGCTGACTGTGCACGACGCCCTGGTCGGTGCCGGAAAGCCCTCGCCGCTGCCGGCCGACCGTCACCCGCAGGGACAGCGCATCGTCAGTGGCGTCGAGGCCGTCCGTCTGGCGCGGGCCACACTGGCGGTGCTCAGTGTCGACCAGACCGTCACGGCAACCGGGGGGACGGCGCCCTCGTAACGCCTCCCCACCTGACCGCTCACAACACCACGTGAGCTGCGGATTTCACGATCGTTCAATGATCTCCGAAGCCTTCTCTCAGAGACTTCATCCGTCAAAACCCAACGGTCAGGCCACCCACGGCCGACCATCAAGAGAGAAGAGAAAACGATGAAGCATCCGCTGTTCAAACGTGTTGCGGCCGTCTCCGCGTTGTCGGCTTCGCTCGCGATGCCCGCAATCGCCGGACTTGTCGCGCCGAGCGCCCACGCAAAGCCGATCAACGAGAACACGATCAAGACCGAGTGCAAGGCGGCAGGTGGCAAGTACGAAACGGCCGTCGCGGTCGACATCAGGAGCTCGGCGTGCACCTACAAGGCCAGTGACGGCGTCACCTACACCGATCACTACGCCAACGGCAATTACGTCGGGACGACCGGCCCCGGCGGGCGGCCGGCCTGAGGCTGAGCGCCGCCGAACCGGCGGCGACGGCGGGACACAACTACGAGGAGGATGACATGACAACCACTGAACAGAACACGACGACGGGCGATGGCGATCGGCAGCTCAAGGCCAAACATCGCGCGTTGTGGGCCTCGGGTGATTACCCCGCCGTCGCCGCCGAACTCATTCCCACACTCGGTCCCGAACTGGTCCGGGCCTGCGGGGTGCGCACGGGCGATCGTGTACTCGACGTCGCCGCCGGCTCGGGCAATGCGGCGATTCCGGCCGCGGAGCTCGGCGCGGCCGTCACCGCGAGCGACCTCACGCCGGAGCTGTTCGACGCGGGGCGCCGCATCGCCGCCGAGCGGGGTGTGACCCTGGAGTGGGCGGAAGCCGACGCGGAGGCGTTGCCGTTCGCCGACAACGGTTTCGACGTGGTGATGTCCTGTGTCGGTGCGATGTTCGCGCCGCACCATCAGGAAACCGCCGACGAACTGATCAGGGTGACCCGTCCCGGCGGAACGATCGGGATGATCAACTGGACGCCCGAAGGCTTCATCGGAAAGCTGTTCGCGACCATGAAGCCCTACGCGCCGCCGCCGCCCCCGGGGGCGACCCCGCCGCCGCTGTGGGGAAGTGAGGAGCACGTCCGCGCGCTCTTCGGCGACCGGGTCACCGACCTCAGGCTGCGCCGCCAGACGGTGCGCATGGATCAATGCGCCACCCCGCTCGAGTTCCGCGAGTACTGGAAACGCAACTACGGACCCACGATCGCGGCGTACAAGTTCAACGCGGACGACGCCGAACGCACCGAAGCCCTGGACCGCGACTTCCTGGCCTTCCTCACCGAAGCGAATCAGGCCGACGTGGCGGGCCGGACCGCGTATGACGCCGAATACCTGGTCATCACTGCGACAAAGCGCACGACATGATCGGCGGTCGGTTGAGGCCGCCAGATGAACATGTGTTCAGCTAGACAGGCAACGGCGCATCGGCCTAGGGTCGCAACATGGCCGTCGTCGAGCAGGTGCAGACATCTCCTCCCACCCGATTCGACCGCACCGACTGGACGACCATCGCCGGCATGGTCGGCTTCGTCTTCGCGCTGCACGTGTTCGGTTGGGGGGTACTCGTCTTCGGCGTAGCGCCCCAGCACATCACCCTGGGTTCGGCCGGTGTGTTCGGCGTGGGTCTCGGGGTGACCGCGTACCTGCTCGGCGTGCGGCACGCGTTCGACGCGGACCACATCGCGGTGATCGACAACACCACCCGCAAGCTGGTGGGCGAGGGGACCCGCTCCCTGTCGACGGGATTCTGGTTCTCGCTCGGCCACTCCACCGTCGTCTTCGGGCTGGCCTTCCTACTGGCGGTCGGCGTGCGGGCAGTGGTCGGGCCGGTCCAGGACGAGAACTCGCCGCTGCTGCAGACGCTCGGTCTGGTCGGCTCGCTGGTGGCGGGGACCTTCCTCATCCTGATCGGTCTCTCGAACCTGTTCGCAGCCGTGGGGATCGCCAAGATCTTTCGGCGGATGCGCAGCGGCGACTTCGACGAAGCGGAGTTGGAGCGTCAGCTCGAACAGCGGGGCTTTCTCGCGCGGATGTTCGCCACGCTGATGCGGCGGGTGAACAAGCCGTGGCACCTCTACCCGGTCGGGCTCCTCATGGGGCTGGGATTCGACACCGCCACCCAGGTGGCGCTTCTGGTGCTGGCCGCGGGGACGGCCGCGTTCACCCTGCCCTGGTACGCGATCCTCGTTCTCCCTGTGCTTTTCGCCGCAGGGATGAGCCTGTTCGACGCGGCCGACGGTGTCCTCATGACCAGGGCATACGGCTGGGCGTTCCTGCAGCCGATCCGCAAGGTTTACTACAACCTGACCGTAACCATGCTGTCGGTGGTCGTCGCTTTGTTCATCGGGGTCATCGTGCTCGCGGGGCTCATCGTCGATCGCCTCGGCATCGAGTCGGGTCCGCTCGCCGCAATCGGGTCACTCAACCTGGAGTCCGTCGGGTTCATGATCGTCGGACTGTTCGTGGCCGCATGGTTGATCGCCGTCGCCGTCTGGCGCTTCGGTCGAGTCGGAACGCGTTTGGCGCAAGCGTCTTGATGCCTTTGCGCGTTTTAATGTCTTCGCGACGGCGGCCACGGTGGCTCGCCGCACAGCGCCAGCAGCGCGTTCTCGATGACCTCCGGCAGCGCGGGGTGAATCCAGTACTGACCGCGCGCCATCTCCTGTGCGGGTAGGTCGAACGCCATCGCCTGGATGACGGGCTGGATCAGCGACGACGCCTGATGGCCCATGATGTGTGCGCCGAGCAGCAGGCCGGTCTCGTCGTCGACGATGAGTTTGGCGATGCCGGAGGTGTCCTCCATGGCCCACCCGTATGCGACGTCGGCGTAATCCTGAATCTTGACCTTGATTCTGAATCCCTGTGCGCGCGCTTCGTTTTCGGTCAACCCGACGCTGGCGATCTGCGGGTCGGTGAAGACCGCCGACGGCACGTAACGGTGGTTGGCGGGCATGAGCGCCTCGGTGTCATCCCAGTCCTGCAGCAGGTTGTGCTTGACCACACGCGCTTCGTGGTTGGCCACATGCTTGAGCTGGAAGTCCGAGGACACGTCGCCGAGCGCGAAAATGCCGCGGGCGGTGGTGCGTTGGTATTCGTCGACGACGACCTGCCCGCTCGCGGTCACCTTCACACCGGCGTGCTCGGCATCGAGCATGTCGCCGTTGGGGACGCGACCAGTTGCCACCAACAAGGCGTCGCCGCGCAGCGTCGAGCCGTCCTGACACGTGATCTCGACGCCTCCGTCGACCTCGCGCGCATCGACGAGTTCGTGATGGTTGCGCACCTCCCATTTCTTTGACGCGATGTCGGTGAAGCGCATCGCGATGTCGTCGTCGTGACCGCGCAGCAGCGTGCTGCCCCGGATCAGCAGCGTGATCTGGCTGCCGAGCGACGAGAAGATATGGGCGAATTCGCAAGCGACATAACCGCCACCGACGATGATGAGATGTTCGGGAAGCTCGGTGATGCGCATGATCGTGTCGCTCGTGTGGTAGGGCGCACCACAGTCCGTGACCGCGTCGGGCACCACCACCCGGGAACCGGCCGCGATCACCACCTGGTCGGCGGTGAACTCGTCGCCGTCGTCGGTGCGCAGCGCATAACGGCCGTCGGGAAGGGTCGGCCGAAACCTGGTGTGACTGCGGAAAACCTGCACGTTCGGTGACGACCGTCGGTAGTTCTCTCCGGCGAGGGCCAGCGGATCGATCCGTCCGAAGATTCGCGAGACGATATCGGGCCATCGCACTGCGTCGATGTGCGCGTCGACCCCGTATCGCGCCGCCTCCCTGACGTTGTCGGCGATACCGGCCGCGTAGACGAACATCTTCGTCGGGATGCAGCCGACGTTCAGACAGGTCCCGCCGAACACGCTTTTCTCGCAGATCGCGACCTTCTTGTCGATATAGCGCTCGTCGAGGATCGAGTTACCCGAACCGGTACCGATGATCGCGATGTCGAAGTGCGTCACGGTGACCCGCTTCCTGTAGAACGGCTGACGGCCTCGGAGCCGTGGACTACCCGGTGGGCTAGATACCAGTCCAGCCACTTGTCGAGTTCGTCGTAGGCGGCCTGCCGCGCGTCGGGCACCGACAGGAACACGTCGTGCTTGGCGTCGACGATCGGCACGATCGTGGTGCGGTTCCCGATGCATCCCGCCCATCGGGCGATCTGCCCGACGTCGAGCACCGCGTCGCCGCGTTGGATCGCCTCAGGATCCGTCACCTCACGCACGCTGCGGTCCGAGCGCAGGATCAGGTTGGGCACACCGACGTCGAGACCGCGGTGCAGTCTCGCGTGGCCCCGACGGATCGCCGCGATCCAGCCCGTCGTGACGGGGAAGCCGCCGACCGGTTTCCACTTGAGGTCGTAATCGAAGTCGCCGTGATAGTCGCGGTGCAACGACGTGCCGTATCCGCCCTCACTCGGCGGCCGCAACACCAGCCGCTTGTTCACCCGCGACACCGCGCCCAGCGCGGCCCGGGTCGGCGCGGCCCGCAGAATCGACGGTCCCTGCAGATCCAGCCACGGACTGTTGAGCACGAGACCGCCGACCCGCTTGCGGTAGGTCAGCCCGCCGCTCCGCAGCCGGTCCAGCCACAACGAGACGATGAGCCCGCCCGCCGAGTGCCCGTAGACCAGCACGTCGGCGGGGGACACCGAGGCGATGATGTCGAGCGCGCGCTCGAGCTCGGCGTCGTAGCGGGCCAGGTCGGTGGTGAAGTGCGGTGTCTGGCCCTCGCGCCATGAACGGCCGCATTTGTGCAGGTCGATCGCGTAGAACGCGAATCCGCGGGCGGCGAAGTGATCGGCGAGCTCGGTGTTGAAGAAGTAGTCGGTGAACCCGTGCACCAACAGCACCGCACGCGTGGCCGAGGGATCGGATTCACCGCGGCGCACCAGGGTGGCGACGAGGTCGCCCTCGCCGTCCGGGTCTGCGCCGAGGGCCATGGTGTGTTGCCAGTAGCCCGGCAGCACATCTGCCTTCCAGTCGGCCACGACAGCAACGATAGTCGGCGCGGGCGGTGCCGCCGGGGTATGCGCTGAACGGCGCTGCGCGCGGGGATTGAGAACGCCCTCTGCGGGCTAACCTGATGACCGACCATGCCGCGGCCACCAGGGACAGTCGGGGGGAGTTGAGAGTGTCTGACGAACCGAGGAAGACAGACGTCGTGCTCATCGGGGCCGGCATCATGAGCGCAACCCTGGGCACGCTGCTGCGGCTCTTGGAGCCGGATTGGTCGATCACGCTCATCGAGCGCCTCGACGCGGCGGCCGCGGAGAGCAGCGACGCATGGAACAACGCGGGCACCGGCCATTCGGCGCTGTGCGAGCTCAACTACACCCCGCAGAAGCCCGACGGGTCGATCGACATCTCGAAGGCAGTGCGCATCAACGAGCAGTTCCAGGTGACGCGCCAGTTCTGGGCGTATGCGGTGGAGAACGGGGTGATCACCGACCCGCGCAGCTTCCTCAACCCGATTCCGCATGTGAGCTTCGTGCGCGGCGCCGAAGGGGTGAAGTACCTGCGGCGCCGCTATGACGCGCTCGTGACCAACCCGCTGTTCGCGCGCATGGAGTACATCGACGACGAGCACGAGTTCGCCCGGCGACTGCCGCTGATGGCGCAGAACCGTGATTTCTCCGATCCGGTGGCGCTGAACTGGACGCAGCAGGGCACCGACGTCGATTTCGGCGCCTTGTCGCGCCAGCTGCTCGGCTACGTCGCCCAGCGCGGTATGACCACGCAGTTCGGACACGAGGTGCGCGATCTGCGCAAGGACTCCGACGGCTCGTGGACCCTGAAGGTGGTGAACCTGCGCACCGGGCGCACCAGCAAGCTCAAGAGTCGGTTCGTGTTCGTCGGCGCGGGCGGCGGAGCGCTGAACCTGCTGCAGAAGGCGGGCATGAAGGAGGCCAAGGACTTCGGCGGCTTCCCGGTCAGCGGCAAGTTCCTGCGCACCGACGTCTCCAGCCTGACCGCCGCGCATCGGGCCAAGGTGTACGGCCAGCCACCGGTGGGTGCGCCGCCGATGTCGGTCCCGCACCTTGACGCGCGCGTCATCAACGGCCGGTCCTGGCTGCTGTTCGGACCGTTCGCGGGATGGTCGCCGAAATTCCTCAAGCAGGGCGATGTCTTCGACCTCCCCGAGTCCATCACGCTCAACAACGTCGCGTCGATGGTCAACGTGGCGCTCACCCAGTTCGGCCTGCTGAAGTACTTGGTCGGCCAGTTGATGCTGTCGGACGCCGAGCGGATCGATGCGCTACGCGAATTCGCGCCCAGTGCAAGGGAATCCGACTGGGAACTCAATGTCGCGGGGCAGCGCGTCCAGGTCATCTGCGGTAAAAGCGGCAAGGGCGTGCTGGACTTCGGCACCACCGTGCTGACATCCGGGGACGGCACCATCGCGGGTCTGCTGGGCGCATCGCCGGGAGCGTCGACCGCCGTGCCCGCCATGCTCGACGTGCTGCAACGCTGCTTCGCCGAGCGTTATTCGTCGTGGGAGGCCAAAATCAAGGACATGGTGCCGTCCCTGGGGCACGAATTGTCATCCGAGCCAGCGCTGTTCGACGAGGTGTGGTCGCACGGCAACCGGATCCTGCGACTCGACGAGTCCTCGGCGGTGGCCACGGGATGACGGTTGCGCTGCGCCGCAGTTGGTCTCGCGACCTGGACGCCGCGACGCTGTACGAACTGCTGAAGCTGCGAGTCGAGGTGTTCGTGGTGGAGCAGGCCATTCCGTACCCGGAACTCGACGGCCGCGACCTCCTCGGTGAGACACGGCACTTCTGGCTGGAAACCTCCACCGGTGAGGTCATTTCGACGCTGCGCCTGATGGAGGAGCATCCCGGTGGCCACAAGGGCTTCCGGATCGGGCGGGTGTGCACCAAGCGCGAGGCGCGCGGGCACGGGCACAGCACCCGGCTTCTGCAGGCAGCGCTGGCCGAGGTCGGCGACTTTCCGTGTCGCATCGACGCGCAGACGTACCTGGCAGATATGTATGCCCGTCTCGGCTTCGTCCGCGACGGTGAGGAGTTCATGCAGGACGGCATTCCGCACGTCCCTATGCTGAAGCCGTGACCTATCCCTTCAGCGCGATCGTCGGGCATGACCGCCTACGGTTGGCGCTGCTGTTGTGCGCGATCCGTCCCGACATCGGCGGGGTCCTGATCCGCGGCGAGAAGGGCACCGCGAAGTCGACCGCGGTGCGGGGATTGGCCAAGGTGCTCGAGGCGGCGGCGGACGGTGCTCCGGGGCCATCGGGACAGCTGGTCGAACTGCCGATTGGCGCCACCGAGGACCGGGTGGTCGGCTCGCTGGACCTGCAGAAGGTGCTGCGCGACGGCGAGCACGCGTTCTCGCCCGGGCTGCTGGCCCGCGCGCACGGCGGCGTGCTCTACGTCGACGAGGTGAACCTGCTGCACGACCATCTGGTCGACGTGTTGCTCGACGCCGCGGCGATGGGGCGGGTGCACGTCGAGCGTGACGGGGTGTCGCACAGTCACGACGCCCGGTTCGTGCTGATCGGCACGATGAATCCCGAAGAGGGCGAACTGCGTCCGCAGCTGCTCGACCGGTTCGGGCTGACCGTCGACGTGCGGGCCTCGCGCGACGTCGAGGTCCGCGTCGAGGTGATCCGGCAGCGCATGGCGTACGAGGCAGACCCCGACGCGTTCGCGCAGCGCTACGCCGAGGCCGACGCTGATTTGGCGCGACGGGTCGCCACGGCGCGTGCTCTGGTCGGCTCGGTTTCGCTGCCGGACAGCGAATTACGACGCATCGCGGCGCTGTGCGCGGCGTTCGACGTAGACGGTATGCGCGCCGACCTCGTCGTCGCCAGGACCGCCGTCGCGCACGCCGCGTGGCGCGGGGCCGACACGGTGGCCGAGGAGGACGTCCGGGTGGCCGCCGAACTCGCGTTGCCGCACCGCCGTCGACGCGACCCGTTCGACGACCCGGGGCTCGATCCGGGACAACTCGACGACGCGATGGCGCAGGCCGACGATGCCGCCGACGAAAACCTCGATCCCGAGCCCGATCCGCCGGGTGGTGGCGTGTCGACACCCGACACCGATGGCGGCAATGGTCAACAGTCACAACGGAACTCGGGCGGCGCATCGCGACCGAACGCCACCCCGTCCGCCGTGTTCCGTACCCGGTCGCTGGTGGTGCCCGGTGTGGGGGAGGGTGCGCCAGGCCGCCGGTCGCGGGCGCGTAACCGCACCGGCAAGACGATCGCAGCGACCCCCGACGGTCGGATCGGTCACGGTGTGCACGTGTTCGGCACGCTGTTGGCCGCGGTGGAGCGGCAGCGCGGTGCGGGCGCGCCCCGGCCGCGGCCGGACGATGTGCGGCGGTCGATCCGGGAAGGCCGCGAGGGCAACCTGGTGATCTTCGTCGTCGACGCATCGGGTTCGATGGCCGCGCGCGACCGGATGTCCGCGGTCGGCGGCGCGACGCTGTCGCTGCTGCGCGATGCGTATCAGCGGCGCGACAAGGTTGCCGTCATCACGTTCCGCCAGCGCGACGCGCAGGTGCTGCTTCCGCCGACGTCGTCGGTGCACATCGCGAGCCGTCGCCTGGCCCGCTTTGACACCGGAGGCAAGACGCCTCTGGCGGAGGGCTTGCTTGCGGCGCGCGACCTGGTGGTGAGGGAGAAGGCCCGCGACCGTGCCCGGCGCAGCCTGGTGGTGGTGCTGACCGACGGGCGAGCCACCGGCGGCGTCGACCCGTTGGGCCGCGCGCGGACGGCCGCCGCCCGGTTGGTCGCCGAAGGCGCCGCCGCGGTCGTCGTGGACTGCGAAACGTCGTATGTGCGGCTGGGCTTGGCCGAAGAACTCGCCGAACAACTGGGCGGCCCGGCGGTGCGGCTCGCCCAGCTCCGGGCGGACAGCCTGACCGACGTGGTCCGCACCGCCGCCTGAAAGGGAGGTTCGTATGCCTCAGGGGCAGCCGCTGGCGGTTCCCGACGACGGGTTGACCACCCGGGCGCGACGCAACGCGCCGCTGTTCGCGGTACACACCGGGCCGGGCAAAGGTAAGTCGACTGCGGCGTTCGGGATGGCGTTGCGGGCGTGGAACCAAGGGTTCGACATCGCGGTGTTCCAATTCGTCAAGAGCGCCAAGTGGAAGGTCGGCGAGGAGGCGGCGTTCCGCGAGCTCGGGAAGCTGCACGACGAGCACGGCGTCGGGGGACCGGTGCAGTGGCACAAGATGGGCTCGGGCTGGTCGTGGTCGCGTAAGCGGGGCGACGAGGTCGACCACGCGGCCGCGGCGGCCGACGGCTGGGCCGAGATCACGCGGCGGCTCGCCGACGAGCGCCACGACTTCTATGTGCTCGACGAGTTCACCTACCCGCTGAAGTGGGGCTGGATCGACGTCGACGAGGTTGTCGAGACTCTGCGTTCGCGGCCCGGCACCCAGCACGTCGTCATCACCGGCCGCGACGCTCCGCAGCGACTGCTGGACGCTGCGGACCTTGTCACCGAGATGACCAAGGTGAAGCATCCGATGGACGTCGGCCGCAAGGGCCAGAAGGGCATCGAGTGGTGACCCCACTTCTTGCTGACGGTTGCGCGAGCGTGCGTGTTTGCACACGACACGCCGCGCAGACGCAGCTGTTTGTGCACGCTCGTGTCGGCGCGACCGTGCGCGAAGTGTCGAGATTTCCCTGCGTGTCGTGTGCAAACACGCACGTTCGCGAGGACAAAGAGACGAGGTGGCGGGCGTGAGCAGGTCGACGCCTGCCGTCGTGATCGCCGCACCATCGTCGGGTAGCGGAAAGACAACCGTCGCAACGGGTTTGATGGGAGCGCTGCGGCGGGCGGGACGAGCGGTGGCGCCGTTCAAGGTCGGCCCCGACTACATCGACCCCGGCTACCACGCGCTGGCCACGCTGCGGCCCGGCCGCAACCTCGACCCCGTCCTGATGGGTGAACACCTGATCGGCCCGCTGTACCGACACGGCAGCACCCGCGCCGACATCGCGGTCATCGAAGGCGTCATGGGCCTGTTCGACGGGCGTATCACCGAAGAAGCACGCAGCAGCGCGTTCGGTTCCACCGCCCACGTCGCGGGCCTGCTCGGCGCGCCGATCGTCCTCGTCGTCGACGCCCGAGGACAGAGCCACAGCATCGCCGCACTGCTCCACGGCTTTTCGACGTTCGACTCGTCGGTGCGCGTCGCCGGGGTGATCCTCAACCGGGTCGGCTCGCTGCGTCACGAGGAGGTGTTGCGACAGGCGTGCGAGCACGCCGGCGTGCCGGTGTTCGGGGCGATTCCGCGCAGCGACGAATTGACCGTTCCCTCAAGGCATCTGGGTCTGGTCACCGCGGTCGAACACGGCGACAGGGCTCGATTGGCGGTCGAGGCGATGACCGCGCTGGTCGGGCGTTATGTGGACCTGGTGGGTATCGGCGCGCTGGCCGAGAGCCGGGTCATCGACGACCCCTGGGACGCCGAGGAGGTGACGCCGGTCGGCGGTGATGCGACGGTCGCGCTCGCGTCGGGTAAGGCCTTCAGTTTCGGCTACGCCGAGCATCGCGAAGTGCTCGCCGCTGCGGGTGCCGAGGTCGTCGAGTTCGACCCGCTGACCGACCCTTTGCCGCAGGGCACGGACGCGCTCGTGTTGCCCGGCGGCTTTCCGGAGGAGTTCGTCGCCGAACTGTCGGCCAACGAGGTCGCGCGGACGCAGATCCGGCGACTGGCGACGTCGGGGGCGCCCGTGCACGCCGAGTGCGCGGGGTTGACCTATCTCGTCGACGACCTCGACGGCCATCCGATGTGTGGCGTGATCGCCGGTTCGGCGACGTTCACCGACCGGCTCACACTCGGCTATCGCGAGGCGGTCGTGGTGGCGGATTCGCCCTTGCACTCGATAGGTGACCGCACCATGGGGCACGAATTCCACCGCACCGCAGTCACTTTCAAGGACGATTACGCGCCCGCATGGATCTTCGCCGGTCACGACATCGCGCGCAGGCGCGACGGCGTCGTGGACGGCGCCGTGCACGCCGGTTATCTGCACACTCACCCCGCCGCGCACTCGCGGGCGATCAGCCGGTTCGTCGCCGTCGCTGCAACCTCTAAGCTCGCGCCGATGAGCCGCTCGCGAGAAGAGGATCCAAGCCAGTGACCGAGAACGCCTACCTCGTCGGTCTACGCCTGACCGGCAGGAAGGTTGTCGTCGTCGGCGGCGGCAGTGTGGCGCAGCGCCGACTACCGCTTCTGGTGGCCAACGGCGCCGACGTCGTCGTCATCGCCCGCGAGGCCACCCCCGTGGTCGAGGCCATGACCGGAATCACACTGCAGCTACGTGAGTTTCGTCCCGGCGACCTCGAGGGTGCGTGGTACGTGATCGCGGCGACCGACGACCCGGCAGTCAACGCGGCCGTCGTCGCCGAGGCCGAGGATCGCCACATCTTCTGCGTCCGCGCCGACGTGGCCATCGAAGGCACCGCGGTCACCCCCGCATCCTTCGGGTACGAGGGCTTGTCGGTCGGGGTGCTCGCCGGGGGTGAGCACCGGCGGTCGGCGGCCATCCGGTCGGCGATCCACGAAGCCATGCAGCAGGGGCTGATCGCACCGGACGAGTCGGCGACCACCGACGTCGTGCGTGGCGGCGTGGCGCTCGTCGGCGGGGGACCGGGCGATCCCGAGCTGATCACCGTCCGGGGACGTCGGCTGCTGGCGCACGCCGACGTCGTCGTCGCCGACCGGCTCGCGCCGCAGGAGCTTCTCGCCGAGATGCCCCCGCACGTCGAGGTCATCGACGCGTCGAAGATCCCCTACGGCCGGGCCATGGCCCAGGACGCGATCAACGGCCTGCTGATCGACCGCGCGAAAGAGGGCAAGTTCGTCGTGCGTCTCAAGGGCGGTGACCCGTTCGTGTTCGCGCGCGGCTACGAAGAGGTGATCGCGTGCGCCGAAGCGGGGATCCCGGTGACCGTCGTACCGGGTGTGACCAGCGCCATAGGCGTTCCCGCACTGGCGGGCGTGCCCGTCACGCACCGCCATGTGACGCATGAGTTCGTGGTGGTCAGCGGGCATGTTGCGCCGGGGCACCCCGAATCGTTAGTGAATTGGAATGCCCTGGCCGCCCTCTCGGGCACGATCGTGTTGCTGATGGCTGTCGAGCGCATCGAACTTTTCGCCAAGGCTCTGCTGGAGGGCGGGCGACCTGCGGATACGCCGGTGCTGGTGGTCCAGCACGGTACGACGGCCGCACAGCGGACTTTGCGCGCGACGCTCGCCGATGCCGCGGAACGCATCCGCGAAGACGGAATTCGGCCCCCCGCGATCATCGTGATCGGGCCCGTGGCCGCCTTCGGCGGTTAAAGGATTCTTAAGATTACTGTAAGGTAACCCGCATGACGGCTCTCAATGACGCAGAGCGTGCTGCCATGCGCCGTGACGCCGAGGGTGGGGCAAACCGAGCCTTTTCGACGCGTTCCCAGAAGAGCGCTGTTCAGTCCGCGCGGGAGCAAATCGGCAGGTCCTCGACGTGGCTGCCGTCGCGGAGGTTCATCGCGGCGGTCATCGCGATCGGTGGCATGCAGTTGCTCGCGACCATGGACAGCACGGTTGCGATCGTCGCGCTTCCTAAGATTCAGGACGAGCTGAGCCTCTCCGACGCCGGCCGTAGCTGGGTCATCACCGCCTATGTGCTGACCTTCGGCGGACTGATGCTGCTCGGCGGTCGGCTCGGCGACACGATCGGGCGTAAGCGCACCTTCATCGTCGGCGTCGCGCTGTTCACCATCGCTTCGGTGCTGTGCGGCCTCGCGTGGAACGAGGCGACGCTGGTCACCGCCCGGCTGCTCCAGGGCGTCGGCGCGGCCATCGCGTCACCCACCGCCTTGGCGCTGATCGCGACCACGTTCCCGAAGGGCCCGGCCCGCAACGCGGCCACCGCGATCTTCGCCGCGATGACCGGTATCGGCTCGGTCATGGGTCTGATCGTCGGTGGCGCGCTCACCGAGGTGTCGTGGCGATGGGCGTTCCTGATCAACGTGCCGATCGGCCTGTTGATGATCCACCTGGCCCGCAAGACGCTGCGCGAGACGAGCCGCGAGCGGCTCAAGCTGGACGCCGCGGGCGCGATCCTGGCGACGCTCGGCTGCACCGCAGCGGTGTTCGGCTTCTCGATGGGTCCCGAGCAGGGCTGGCTGTCGCCGGTCGCGCTGGGCTCCGGCCTGGCCGCGGGTGTCGCGCTGCTCGCGTTCCTCTACGTCGAGCGCACCGCCGCCAACCCCGTCATGCCGTTCGACCTGTTCAAAGACCGCAACCGGGTGGCGACGTTCGCCGCGGTGTTCCTCGCCGGCGGCGTGATGTTCACGCTGACCGTTCTGATCGGCCTGTATGTGCAGGACATCATGGGTTACAGCCCGCTGCGGGCAGGTATCGGGTTCATTCCGTTCGTGATCGCGCTCGGGATCGGGCTGGGGCTGTCGTCGCAGCTGGTGCAGATGTTCCCGCCGCGGTTGCTGGTGATCGCCGGCGGCGTGCTGGTGCTGGGCGCGATGATCTACGGCTCCACGCTCGACGCGAACATCCCGTACTTCCCGAACCTGGTCCTGCCGATCACGATCGGCGGCCTGGGCATCGGAATGATCGTGGTGCCACTGATGCTGTCGGCCATCGCCGGCGTCGGCTTCGACCAGATCGGCCCGGTGTCGGCCATCGCGCTGATGCTGCAGAACCTCGGCGGGCCCGTTGTGTTGGCGGTGATCCAGGCCGTGATCACGTCGCGCACGCTGTATCTGGGCGGCACCACCGGACCGGTCAACGACATGAACGCCGCGCAGCTGCACGCGCTGGACCAGGGCTACACCTACGGGCTGCTGTGGGTCGCGGCCGTCGCGGTGATCGTGGGCGCTGCGGCGTTGTTCATCGGCTACACCGCGTCGCAGGTTGCGCATGCGCAGGAAGTCAAGGACGCGATCGATTCCGGAGAGCTTTAGCTCGACATCGAAGTGGGGAGAGCTTTAGCTCTGAACCGCACTCGGTAGGGTGGCTGTCCATGTCTGCCGTCGGTGGTTCCTCCGAGTCGACGGACCGCCCCGTTCCGCCCGCGGCGCTGCCGCTCGCGAAGTCGGTTCTGGGCCCGGCGATCATCGCGATCACCGGCATGCAGCTCATGTCGACGCTCGACGGCACGATCGTGATCGTCGCGCTGCCTCGCATGCAGGCCGACCTCGGCCTCGCCGACGCCACCAAGAGCTGGGTCATCACCGCCTACGTCCTCGCGTTCGGCGGGCTGCTGCTGCTCGGTGGACGCGTCGGCGACGCGATCGGCCACAAGCGCGCCTTCTTGTCCGGCGTCGGGGTCTTCACCATCGCCTCGCTCGTGTGCGGCCTGGCCACCGACCCGGCCACGCTGATCGTGGCGAGGGCGGTGCAGGGCACCGGGGCAGCCGTCGCGGCACCGACCGGGCTGGCGCTGATCGCGACGACGTACGCGGTTGGCCAAGCGCGGAACCGCGCGCTGGCCATCTCTGCGGCCATGCAGGGCATCGGTTCGGTGCTCGGCCTGGTGCTCGGCGGCGCGCTGACCGTGATCTCATGGCGGTTGGCGTTCCTGATCAACGTGCCGATCGGCATCGCCATCATCGCGATCGCGGTGTTCAAGCTCGCCGAAACCCACCACGAGCGGCTGAAACTCGACATCACCGGCGCGCTGCTGGCGACGCTGGGCTGTACCTCGGCGGTGCTGGTGTTCACGCAGGGCCCGCCGCGGGGCTGGGTCGACCCGTTGGTCATCGGTGCCGCAGTCGCGTCGGCGATCTTCTTCATCGGCTTCCTGCTCGTCGAACGCACCGCACAGCACCCGATCGTGCCGTTCTCGGTGTTCGACAACCGCAACCGCGTGATGACGTTCGTCGCGCTGTTCCTCGCCGGCGGGGTGCTGTTGACGCTGACCGTGATGATCGGGCTGCTGGTGCAGGACGTCCTGGGCTACTCGGCGCTGCGGGCCGGAATCTGCTTCATCCCGTTCGCGCTGGCCTTCGGGGTGGGCACGGCGGTCGCGGCCCGGCTCGCCCCGCACGTCGCGCCGCGCTGGCTGATCCTCGGCGGCGGTCTTTTCGTCCTGGGGGCGATGCTCTACGGCTCGACGCTGGACCGCAGCATCCCGTACTTCCCCGACCTGTTCGCGCCGATCGTCGTGGGCGGCTTCGGTATCGGGGCCATCGCGGTAATCCTGCCGCTGTGTGCGATCGCGGGCGTCGGGCCCGGTGAGATCGGACCGGTCTCGTCGATCACGCTGATGGTGCAGAACCTCGGCGGCCCTTTGGTTCTGGTCGTGATCCAGGCCGTGCAGACGTCGCGCACGCTGTATCTCGGCGGCACCACGGGTCCAGTGAAGGACATGACGCCCGCCCAGCTCGACGCCCTCGGATACGGCTACACCTACTCGCTGCTGTGGGTGGCCGGTGTCGCGGTGATGGTCGGGATCGCCGCGTTCTTCATCGGATTCTCGTCCCGCGAGATCGCCGCCGCGCAGCACACGAAGGAGGCGGTGGAGGCCGGCGAGCTGTAGCCCGCGCGGTCAGTAAGGTTGTCGGCTGTGATCACCCGCATGTCGGAGCTGTTTCTGCGCACCCTGCGCGACGACCCCGCCGACGCCGAAGTGCCCAGCCACAAACTGCTGATCCGCGCCGGTTACATCCGGCCCGTCGGACCCGGGCTCTACAGCTGGCTGCCGCTGGGGCTGCGGGTGCTGCGCAAGATCGAGGGCGTCGTCCGGTCCGAGATGACCGCGATCGGCGGCCAGGAGATCCTGTTCCCGGCGCTGCTGCCCAAGGCGCCCTACGAGACGACCAACCGCTGGACCGAGTACGGCGACGGCGTCTTCCGGCTGCAGGACCGTCGCCGCAACGACTACATGCTGGGCCCCACCCACGAAGAGTTCTTCACGCTGACGGTGAAGGGGGAGTACAGCAGCTACAAGGACTTCCCGCTGCTGCTGTTCCAGATCCAGAGCAAGTACCGCGACGAGGCGCGACCGCGGGCCGGAATCCTGCGCGGCCGGGAATTCGTCATGAAGGACTCGTACTCGTTCGACGTCGACGACGAGGGCCTGCGCGCGCAGTACCTGGCGCACCGCGAGGCCTACCAGCGGATCTTCGATCGTCTGGGCGTGCGCTACGTGATCGTTTCGGCGGTGTCCGGGGCGATGGGCGGCAGCGCATCGGAGGAGTTCCTGGCCGAAAGCGAAATCGGCGAGGACACGTTCGTGCGCTGTCTGGAGTCCGGCTACGCCGCCAACGTCGAAGCGGTGACCACCGCGGTTCCGGAAGCCCTGCCGGTCGACGGCCAGCCCGAGGCCAAGGTCTACGACACCCCCGGCACCCCGACGATCGCCACGCTCGTCGAGTGGGCCAACGCCGCGCTGGACCGCACCGTCACCGCGGCCGACACCCTCAAGAACGTGATGCTCAAGGTCCGCCTGCCCGGCGGAGAGTGGGAGCTGCTGGGCGTCGGTGTGCCCGGTGACCGCGAGGTCGACGACAAACGGCTGGGCGCCGCGCTCGAACCGGCCGAGTACGCGTTGCTCGACGACGCCGACTTCGCCAGGTATCCGTTCCTGGCCAAGGGGTACATCGGCCCGAAAGCGTTGCTTGCCAACGGTGTTCGGTATCTAGTGGATCCGCGGGTGTCCGACGGCACGTCGTGGATCACCGGCGCGGACGAACCCGGCAAGCACGTCGTGGGCCTGGTCGCCGGGCGTGATTTCGTCGCCGACGGCACGATCGAGGCCGCCGAGGTGCGCGACGGCGATCCGTCGCCGGACGGGGCCGGGCCGCTGGTGAGCGCGCGCGGCATCGAGATCGGCCACATCTTCCAGCTTGGCCGCAAGTACACCGAAGCGTTCGAGGTCGACGTGCTCGGCGAGAACGGCAAACCGGTCCGGTTGACCATGGGGTCCTACGGCATCGGGGTGTCGCGGCTGGTCGCCGTCATCGCCGAACAACACCACGACGACATCGGCCTGTGCTGGCCATCGGAGGTCTCCCCGTTCGACGTCCACCTCGTCATCGCGAACAAGGACGCCGCCGCGCGCACCGGGGCCGAGGAGGTGGCCGCCGAGCTCGATCGGATCGGTGTCGACGTGCTGCTCGACGACCGCACCGCCTCACCCGGGGTGAAGTTCAAGGACGCCGAACTACTCGGGGTGCCGTGGATCGTGGTGGTCGGTCGCGGCTGGGGCAACGGCGTCGTCGAGTTGCGCAACCGCTTCAGCGGCGAGAAGCGCGAGGTCGCCGCCGACGGCGCGGCCGACGCGATCGTCGCCGCCCTGCAGTCCTAGCGCGAACGCGGGTCACCCGCACGCCTGAGGCGGCCGAAGGGTGACATGAGCCCACACTCGGCGGAAAGGGGCTACGGCGCGGGGGCCTACTCGCTGCCGCCGGGAAACGGCACCGTGACCGGCGTCGTGCCGAGCACCTGGCTCCACCGCGCCGCCGCCACCGCAGCCTGCGTCAGCGCCGTCACGCCGAAGGCGCGCTCGTGTTCGGAGGTGGCCTGCTCGACGACGGCGCGCCACGCGACGGCCGCGTCCTCCTCCATGCGGACCGCGAGTTTGGCGGCGTCGGAGGGGGTCTCCACCTTCATCGGCAGCTGGTATCCCGCTGCGGGCAGCGGACCGGCGATCGACCGGTCGCTCAGCATCTTCAGCCCGGCCTCGCGGCGTTCGCGGTGCTCGGCCATGGAGTCCGACACCAGCTTGTTGTCCTCGGGTGTGGAATGTGCCGAGACGATGCCGTACCCGTAGATGGTCGCGTGCTCGGTGGCGATCGCGTCGTACAGCGCGCCGTCCGCGGGGCCCGACGGCCGGGTGGGGGTCGGTTCGGCCGACGTCATCGCGTCTGCTCCGGTTCGGCGAGCGCGACGGTGTACGCGGCGGTGCAGGCCGCGGCGATCGACGCGAGCAGCCCGGCGCGATAGCCGCTGAGTTTGGCCGCGAGTTCGGTGGCGCTCGACGCCGACGCGCGCAGCGCATTGCGGGCGTCCTTGACCGTCGGCGGCTTTGCGGGTTCGGCGGTGGTGCTGGTCGGCGTCGAGGTGGGCGCCTCCTCCCCACGCAGGCGGACCAGTTCGTCGGACAACGCCTGGGCGTGGGCTGTGCGTTCGGCCGCCACCGCCGTCAGTGCCTGGGCGACATTGCCCCGCTCGCTGGCGGCGGCATCGGTGGCCAGCTGGCTGTCGGCGCGCGCCCGGTCGAGCTGCGCGGCGAGTTCGTCGACTTCCGGCGGCGGGGGCTGGGAGCCGCAGGCCGCCGCGGTCGCGCCCACCAGCGCCAATGCCGCGGCCGAGGCCAAAAGACGTCTCCTGCTGATGGTCGGCGGGGGGCTCGGCACGAGCAACATCTTGCCATTGCGCCGTATCCGCATCGGCGTTCGTTTGGCGTTTACCGCGACGGTGCTGGCGTATCGTGGAGTGTCGGTTCCAAGGTGTGCCGCTGGGGATCGTGTCCGGACAACTCAAGACGAGGAGCTCGCCGTGACGGAGCATTCTGCGGGATTGCCGTCGCAGAAAGAGGTGATCGAGCTACTCGACGGCGAGTTCGCGCGCGCCGGTTACGAAATCGAGGACGTGATCGTCGAACCGGCCGCGCGTCCGCCGCGCATCACGGTGGTGGCCGACGGGGACGACGGCCTCGACCTCGAATCGATCGCCCAGCTGTCCCGAACCGCCTCCACGCTGCTCGACGAACTCGACGCCCGGTCGGCGCCCTACGTACTCGAGGTCACCTCGCCCGGCGTGGACCGGCCGCTGACCACCGAGAAGCACTTCCGGCGAGCGCACGGCCGCAAGGTCGAACTGACGCTGTCCGACGGCACTCAACTGATGGGCCGAATCGGCGAAACCCGGGACGGCGTCGTGCGTTTGGTGGTGCGGGCCGGCCGGCAGGCCAACTTCTCCGTACGTGAGCTGCCGCTGGAAGGCATCTCGAAAGCTGTTGTGCAAGTTGAATTCTCGCCTCCCAATCCGCGAGAGCTGGAGCTGGTCGGCCAATCTGGGAAGGAGGCTTCGGCGTGAACATCGACATGGCCGCGCTGCATGCCATCGAGGTCGACCGCGGAATTCCGGTGGGCGAACTCGTCGAGACCATCAAATCCGCACTGCTGACCGCCTATCGCCACACCGAGGGGCACGCCGCCGAGGCACGCATCGAGATCGACCGCAAGACCGGTGAGGTCAAGGTCATCGCATCCGAGCTCGACGAAGACGGCAACACGATCAGCGAATGGGACGACACCCCAGAGGGTTTCGGCCGCGTCGCCGCGACGACGGCGCGCCAGGTGATGCTGCAGAGGTTCCGCGACGCCGAGAACGAGAAAACCTACGGCGAGTTCTCCGCTCGCGAGGGTGACATCGTCGGCGGGGTGATCCAGCGCGACGCGCGGGCCAACGCCCGCGGTCTGGTCGTCGTCCGGATGGGCAGCGAGACCAAGGGTTCCGAAGGCGTCATCCCGGCGGCCGAGCAGGTGCCCGGCGAACGCTACGAACACGGCGACCGGCTGCGCTGCTACGTCGTCGGCGTCAGCCGCGGTGCGCGCGAACCGCTGATCACGCTGTCTCGCACGCACCCGAACCTGGTGCGCAAGCTGTTCTCGCTGGAGGTTCCCGAGATCGCCGAGGGCTCCGTCGAGATCGTGGCGGTCGCCAGGGAGGCCGGTCACCGCTCGAAGATCGCGGTCACCTCGCGGGTGCCGGGCCTCAACGCCAAGGGTGCGTGCATCGGGCCGATGGGTCAGCGGGTGCGCAACGTGATGAGTGAGCTGTCGGGCGAGAAGATCGACATCATCGACTACGACCCCGACCCGGCGAAGTTCGTCGCCAATGCGCTCTCACCGGCCAAGGTGGTTTCGGTGACGGTCATCGACGAGGCGGCGCGCGCGGCCCGCGTCGTCGTACCCGACTTCCAGCTGTCGCTGGCCATCGGCAAGGAGGGGCAGAACGCCCGGCTGGCGGCCCGGCTCACCGGCTGGCGCATCGACATCCGCAGCGACGCGCCGCCCGCGGGTGCCGCCGAGCCCGATCAGGACGCGGCCCGCGGCGCCGTGGGGGACCGGTAAGCGCCGACGGCGCAACGCGTCCACGCCGACCAGCGCAGCCATTTCAAATACCAGCGGCAGTGACGGTAGACTCACCTGTGATCCAGCGCGAGACTTCGGCTTCGGCGCAACGACGCAGCCCCGACGATCCTGTCGGACCGGTGCGGACCTGCGTAGGGTGCCGGAAACGAGAGCTGGCCGTCGAACTGCTTCGAGTGGTCGCTGTCGGCAACGTCGATGGGGCTGGGAATTCTCTCAGCACCCTGACCGTTGACCCGGCGAGAAAGCTGTCGGGGCGGGGTGCGTGGCTGCATCCCACTCCACAGTGCCTCGACGCAGCAATTCGGCGGCGAGCGTTCGGTCGAGCGCTGCGCATCACCGGTTCACCGGACGTATCCGCGGTGATCGAGTATGTCGGCACTGTGAGCAGTGCGGACCCGCCCGACCTCCCGGCAACAGAACAGGTAGCGAAGAACATGAGCACACCGTGAAGTCCCGATGACCATGCGTCATAGCTAACCCGAGGCGCGGCGCCTACCACCGCTGACGCCTCTAGAGATGGAGATGTAGTGGCAGGTAAGGCCCGTGTACACGAGTTGGCCAAGGAACTCGGTGTCACCAGCAAGGAAGTACTCGCTCGTCTGAGCGAACAAGGCGAATTCGTCAAATCCGCGTCCTCCACGGTGGAGGCCCCGGTCGCGCGCCGGCTGCGCGAATCCTTCGGCGGCGGGAAACCGGCCGCTGAGAAGGTCAAAGCCGACGGAAACGGGTCGGCGGCGAAACCCGGTACGACGGCGGCCACACCGGCCGCGCCCGCCAAGGCCCCCATCCCCCAGGAGCCCGCGAAGGCTCCCGCACCCAAGCCTGCGGCGCCCGCCGCCGAGGCTCCGCCCGTCGCGCCTCCCGCGGCGGCCGCGCCTCCGGCCGCGCCCGCTGCGCCTGCGGCACGTCCCGGCCCCCGGCCTGGCCCGTCGCCGAGCGCACCCAAGCCCGCTCCGCGCGTCCCGCGCGTCGGCAACAACCCGTTCTCGACCCAGCAGCCGGTGGATCGTCCGATCCCACGGCCGCAAGGTCCTCGGCCTGGCCCCGGTGGACCGCGGCCCGGCACCCCGCGTCCGGGGATGTCCCCGAGCAACATGCCGCAGCGTCCCGCCGGCCCACGGCCCCCGCGTCCCGGTGGCGGTCCGCGCCCCGGCCCCGGCGGCGGTCCCCGTCCCGGTGCGGGTCAGGGCGGCCGTCCCGGTGGCGGCGGTGGCGGCGGCGGCAACTACCGCGGCGGTGGCGGCGGTGGTCCCGCCGGCGGTGGCTTCCGTGGTCGTGGCGGCGGTCGGCCCGGCCAGCGCGGCGGTGCGGCCGGTGCGTTCGGTCGTCCCGGTGGTGCGCCCAAGCGCGGTCGCAAGTCGAAGAGGGCGAAACGCGCCGAGTACGAGAACATGCAGGCGCCCGTCGTCGGTGGTGTTCGCCTGCCGCACGGCAACGGCGAGACCATCCGGCTCGCCCGCGGCGCCTCGCTGAGCGACTTCGCCGAGAAGATCGACGCCAACCCGGCCGCGCTGGTGCAGGCGTTGTTCAACCTCGGTGAGATGGTCACCGCGACGCAGTCCGTCGGCGACGACACCCTCGAACTGCTCGGCAGCGAGATGAACTACAAGGTCCAGGTCGTCTCGCCGGAGGACGAGGACCGCGAGCTGCTGGAGTCGTTCGACCTCACCTACGGCGAGGACGAAGGCGGCGAAGAAGACCTCGAGCAGCGGCCGCCGGTCGTCACAGTCATGGGCCACGTCGACCACGGCAAGACGCGACTGCTGGACACGATCCGTCAGGCCAACGTCCGCGAGGCCGAGGCCGGCGGCATCACCCAGCACATCGGCGCGTACCAGGTCGAGGTCGACCTCGAGGGCACCGTCCGGCCGATCACCTTCATCGACACCCCGGGTCACGAGGCGTTCACCGCCATGCGTGCCCGCGGCGCGAAGGCCACCGACATCGCGATCCTGGTGGTCGCCGCCGATGACGGCGTGATGCCGCAGACGGTCGAGGCGCTCAACCACGCGCAGGCGGCCGAGGTGCCGATCGTCGTGGCGGTCAACAAGATCGACAAGGAAGGCGCGGACCCGGCCAAGATCCGCGGTCAGCTCACCGAGTACGGGCTGATCCCCGAGGAGTACGGCGGCGACACGATGTTCGTCGACATCTCAGCCAAGGCCGGTACCAACATCGATGCGCTTCTCGAAGCGGTGGTTCTGACTGCCGATGCGTCGCTGGATCTGCGGGCCAACCCCGACATGGAGGCCCAGGGTGTGGCGATCGAGGCGCACCTGGACCGCGGTCGCGGCCCGGTGGCCACCGTGCTGGTTCAGCGCGGCACGTTGCGGGTCGGCGACTCGGTGGTGGCCGGCGACGCGTACGGACGTGTCCGGCGCATGGTCGACGAGCACGGCGACGACGTCGCCGAGGCGCTGCCGTCGCGGCCCGTCCAGGTCATCGGCTTCACGTCGGTGCCCGGCGCTGGTGACAACTTCCTCGTCGTCGACGAAGACCGCATCGCACGGCAGATCGCGGACCGGCGCAGCGCCCGCAAGCGCAACGCCTTGGCCGCCCGCAGCCGCAAGCGGATCAGCCTCGAGGACCTGGATTCGGCGCTGAAGGAAACCAGCCAGCTGAACCTGATCCTCAAGGGCGACAACGCCGGTACCGTCGAGGCGCTCGAAGAGGCCCTGCTGGGCATCCAGGTCGACGACGAGGTCGAGCTGCGGGTCATCGACCGCGGCGTCGGTGGCGTCACCGAGACCAACGTCAACCTGGCGTCGGCCTCGGACGCGATCATCATCGGCTTCAACGTCCGCGCCGAGGGCAAGGCCACCGAGCTGGCCAACCGCGAAGGTGTGGAGATCCGCTACTACTCGGTGATCTACCAGGCCATCGATGAGATCGAGAGTGCGCTCAAGGGCATGCTCAAGCCGATCTACGAGGAGAAGGAGCTCGGCCGCGCCGAGATCCGTGCGATCTTCCGGTCGTCGAAGGTCGGCAACATCGCCGGCTGCCTCGTCCAGTCGGGGATCATGCGGCGCAACGCGAAGGCCCGGCTGCTACGCGACAACGTCGTGGTGGCCGAGAACCTCACCGTGTCGTCGCTGCGCCGGGAGAAGGACGACGTCACCGAGGTCCGCGAGGGCTACGAATGCGGTCTGACACTGACGTACTCCGACATCAAGGAAGGCGACGTCATCGAGACGTACGAGCTCGTCGAGAAGGAGCGCACCTAGCGTGGCGGACCCCGCACGGGCGAAGCGACTGGCCAAACGCATTTCCACCATCGTCGCCTCGGCGATCGAATACGAGATCAAGGATCCTCGGCTGGCCGGGGTGACGATCACCGACGCCAAGGTCACCAACGACCTGCACGACGCGACGCTGTTCTACACGGTGCTCGGCGCGTCGCTCTCCGAGGAGCCGGACTTCGGTGGGGCGGCCGCCGCCCTGGAGAGCGCGAAGGGCGTGCTGCGCTCGAAGGTGGGCGCGAGCCTGGGCGTGCGCTTCACGCCCACCCTTGCGTTCGAGCGCGACACCGTGCCCGACGCGGCGGTGAAGATGGAGGAGTTGCTGGCCCGCGCCCGCGCCGCGGATGAGGAATTGGCGAGAGTTCGGGAAGGTGCCAAGCACGCAGGCGATGCGGACCCGTACCGTGTCACTGAGATGGAGGGCGACGCAGCAGCCGGGGGGCCTGACGACTCTGAGGACATCGGTGACCGCGATCGACAAGACGACTGACGCTCCGGAAGTGGGAGATCGGGTCAACGCCCGGCGCGCAGCTGAACTTCTCTCGGCGGCCGGTTCGATCGGGGTCGTCTGCCACGTCTATCCCGACGCCGACACCATCGGCGCCGGTCTGGCGTTGGCTCTGGTGCTCGACCAGGTCGGCAAGAACGTTCAGGTGAGCTTCGCGGCGCCGGACAAACTGCCCGAATCGCTGCAGTCGCTGCCCGGCGGTCACCTGCTCGTCGGTCCGGACGAGATGCGGCGCGACCCCGACCTGGTGGTCACCGTCGACATCCCCAGCGTCAACCGGCTCGGTGTGCTGCGCGGTCTCGTCGACCACGGCCGCGAGGTGCTGGTGATCGACCACCACGCCTCCAACCGGCTGTTCGGCACCGCGAACTACGTCGACGCGTCGGCCGACTCCACCACAATGCTGGTGGCTGACCTGCTCGACGCGTGGGACCAGCCGATCGACATCGGCGTTGCGCACTGCCTGTACGCGGGGCTGGCCACCGACACTGGTTCGTTTCGATGGGCCACCCCGCGCGCGCATCGGTTGGCGGCGCGCCTCGTCGAACTCGGCGTGGACAACGCCGGCGTCAGCCGGACCCTGCTCGACACCCACCCGTTCGCGTGGCTGCCGATGCTGTCGCGGGTGTTGTCCTCGGCGCAGCTGCTGCCGGAAGCTGCCGACGGCAGGGGTCTGGTGTACGCGGTCGTCGACCATCAGGAGTGGGTCAACGCCCGGCCCGAGGAGGTCGAGAGCATCGTCGACATCGTGCGCACCACTCAGGAGGCCGAGGTCGCCGCGGTGTTCAAGGAGATCGAGCCGGGCCACTGGTCGGTGTCAATGCGGGCCAAGTCCTATGACCTGTCGCCGGTCGCGAGTGGATTCGGCGGTGGCGGTCACCGCTTGGCAGCCGGATATTCGGTCTCGGGGCCGATCGATGACGTCGTCGCGACGTTGCTGAGCGCAGTCGGCTAGCAAACTTAGAGCCTCTGAGCGCAATCTCGACAGTTGTGTCCCGTCGCAGGGCAAGTATGCCCATAACTGGGAGTCTCCTGTGAGTTTTCGGAAAACCCTGAATCGGCGCCGACTGTGCGTTGACAATCGCGGCAGCAGCGGGCCACGCCCCCTCATGAGTCGAGATGCGCCATGGCGAACAGAACTGCCGCTCACTCCCGCGGGAGGCACGGCCTAGAGCGCACGACCGTCAACGGCGAGCGGCCCCCTTCCACGATCGCGACTGACCCGCTCGCCAAGAGCAGACGGCGTCTACGGGCAGGCCGACCTGCCACACCGCTAACTCAACGGCGTCAGCCCTCCCCGACAGCGGTGCTTTTGGTGGCGGCGTTTGGCGCCTTCCTCGCATTCCTCGATTCCACGATCGTCAATATCGCCTTCCCGGCCATCCAACGTTATTTCCAGGGCAGCGACATCAGCAGCCTGTCGTGGGTGCTCAACGCCTACAACATAGCCTTCGCCGCCTTCCTGGTGGCCGGAGGCAGGCTTGCCGACCTCCTCGGCCGCAAGCGGATGTTCATCTACGGCGTCGTGCTGTTCACCGTCGCCTCCGCACTGTGCGCAGCCGCCGACACCGTTGCAGAACTCGTTGCATCCCGGGCGGTGCAGGGCATAGGCGCGGCGGTTCTGGTGCCGGCATCGCTTGCCCTCGTTGTCGAGAGTTTCGATGCCGGACATCGGGCTCACGGCGTAGGCCTGTGGGGCGCCGCCGCGGCAATCGCGTCGGGCCTCGGTCCGCCCATTGGTGGTGCTCTTGTGGACGCGTCGAGTTGGCGCTGGGTGTTCTTGGTGAACCTGCCGCTGGGCGCTGTGGCCGTGTTCGTGGCGCGGCGGATGCTGGTCGAAAGTCGCGCCTCGGGACGGAGGCGCGTTCCAGACTTGAGGGGAGTGGCGTTGCTGGCCATTTCCCTCGGGTGCTTGACACTCGGGTTGGTCAAGGGCGAGGACTGGGGTTGGGCCAGCCTAGAAATCATCGGGTCGTTCTTCGCCGGCGCGATCGCGATGCTCGGGTTTGTACTGAGTTCGCAGAATCATCCGACACCGCTGATCGAGCCCGCGTTTTTGCGCCTCCGGTCTTTCACGACCGGCAACATGCTGACGCTCGTGGCAAGTGCCGGCTTCTACGCCTACCTGTTGACCCACGTGCTGTTCCTGAACTACGTGTGGGGTTACGACTTGTTGCGCGCAGGCTTGGCGGTCGCACCTGCTGCGTTCGTCGCGGCGGTTGTGGCCGCGGCACTCGGCCGCTTCGCCGATCGGCGTGGTTACCGCCTTATCATCGTCGTGGGTGCACTGATCTGGGCTGCAAGCCTGATGTGGTATATCGAACGTGTCGGTGCCACACCCGATTTCGTCGGGGACTGGCTGCCCGGCCAAATACTGCAGGGCATCGGGGTCGGAGCGACACTGCCGATGCTGGGCAGCGCGGCACTGGCCGGGTTGGCTGCGGGTGGCAGCTACGCCACCGCTTCGGCGGTGGTCAGCAGCACCCGCCAGCTGGGCGCCGTGATCGGCATTGCGGTGCTGGTGATTCTCATTGGAACGCCCGCTCCGGGAGCCGCGGAAGAGGCACTGCGGAAAGGTTGGGTCCTTGCCGCAGTCTGCTTTGTGATGGTCGCGATCGGCGCGGTGTTGCTGGGACGCACCAGCAACTGCGCCTCAGAAGCAGACCAGGTCGACGCTCCGCTGCGAATCGATCCAAACCGACGGCGATCGGCACTTGGGCTTGCCTCCCGGCACGCCGAGATTCGGCCAGCCGCGGACGGCGAGGTCGACCCGCTCGGAGCTCTGCCGCTGTTCGCTGGGTTGGACCAGGAGACGCTGAGAGCGCTGAGAGGCCACGCCGAACAGATTGAACTGGAGGCGGGAAAGTACCTCTTCCGGGAAGGCGAGGCGTCCGATTCGCTCTACGTGGTTCGGAACGGCCGCTTGCAGGTGCTCCAAAACGATGTCGTCGTAACGGAATTGGGCCGCGGCGAAGTCGTCGGCGAGCTTGGGTTGCTGATCGCCGCGCCCCGTTCCGCGTCGGTCCGCGCCGTGCGCGACTCCACGCTGGTGCGACTCACCACGGCCCAATTCGATGGCATTGCGAACGCGGGCGTGCTTCGGACGCTGGTCGGAGTCTTGGCGACGAGGCTGCATGAGGCTCCGCCGGCTGCGTTCCCGCGCACACCGACGCCACAGGTGGTCGTCGCGGTTGTCGGCATCCACGCCGGAGCGCCGGTGCAGATGGTGGCCACCGAACTGGTCAGCGCACTATCGGACCGCCTGCAAGTCGCGAACCCGGGTCGCGTGGACCGTGACGGATTGGAACGCGCCGAACGGGTGGCGGACAAGGTGGTGCTGCACGCCGACGTCGACGAGTCCGGGTTCCGTGACTTCTGCCTGCGGTCGGCCGATCGCGTTGTGCTGGTGACGGCTGACCCGGAACCGCCGTCGACCCCGCTGCCGACACGAGCGGTGGGTGCTGACCTCGTTCTGACGGGACCGCCCGCCAACCGCGAACAGCGGCGCGCATGGGAGGAATTGCTAACGCCGCGCTCGGCGCATACCGTTCGTGCCGCGCACGCCACAGCGGACCTACGCCCGCTCGCTGCGCGCGTCGCGGGCCGCTCGATCGGGCTCGTCCTCAGCGGCGGGGCCGCGCGGGCATTCGCTCACCTCGGGGTGCTGGAGGAATTGGAGGCGGCCGGGGTCACGGTTGACCGTTTCGCTGGAACCAGTATGGGAGCGATTATCGCGGCGGCCGCAGCCACCGGAATGGACGCCGCTGCTGTCGACGCGCACGTCTACGAGTACTTCATTCGCAACAACCCGACGAGCGACTACACCTTGCCGAGCAAGGGGCTCATCCGCGGGCGGCGCACGTTGGGTGCCCTCGAAAGCGTTTTCGGAGGGACGCTTATCGAGGAACTTCCGAATGAATTCCGTTGCGTCAGTGTCGATCTGCTCGCCCGACGGCCCATCGTGCACCGTCGAGGACCGCTCGCTGAGGCAGTCGGCTGTTCCCTGCGGGTGCCGGGTTTGTACGCACCGATCATCCACGACGGCACCCTGCACGTCGACGGCGGCGTGCTCGACAATCTGCCCGTCACCGCGCTGTCCGGCCAGGAGGGCCCGTTGATTGCGTCGAGCATCGGCACCGGCCACGCCTCCGCGGCGACGTCCGAGCGCGTCCCGCGGGTGCCGAGCGTTGTCGACACGCTGATGCGCACCATGACGATCGGCAGCGCGATGGCAACATCCGCGGTCTTGGCGCACGCCGATGTGGCGATCCACGTCGATACGAGCACCATCGGATTCCTGGAATGGCACCAGATCGACCGCGCCCGCGAAGCGGGTCGAATCGCGACTCGTGAAGCCTTGCCGCAGATCATCGACGTGATAGACGGTGTGCACACACATGCCTGACGTCGCAGTGGTCACCGACAGCACCTCCGCGTTGCCGACCACACTCTGCGAGAGTCTCGGCATCACGGTGGTGTCGATGTATTACGACATCGATGGCAGCGCGTCGCCCGAAGGCGGCCACGAGGTGCCCGGTCGTGGGATGCGCGAGGCGGAGTTCGACGGTGATTTCGGACGGTTCTTTGCCGAACTCGACGCGTCGAAGAGCGTCGCGACGACGTCGCCTCCCACCCTCGAGGACCTCATCACCGTTTTCGAACGGTTGCTGCAAGACCACAGCGCCGTGTTCTCCGTCATTCTCGGCTCGAACTTCTCCCCGGCCTGCTCGCTCGCCCGGGAAGCGGCCGCACAGATCGAATCGGAGCGCGGCGGCGGCTCGCGGCTGGGGGTGATGGACTCGGCTGGCACGGCAGGTTTCCTGGGGGTTCAGGCAATTGCCGCGGCCCGCGCCGCGGCGGCGGGAGCCGACCTCGAGGGCGTGATAGAGCAGGCGCGCCAGGCCCGCCAAGAGGTTCGGATGTGGTTCATTCTCGACACGCTTGAGTACATCCGGCGCGGCGGCCGGATCGGCACCGCGGCAGCATGGATCGGCTCGGCGCTTGACCTCAAACCGATAATGGCCGTCGAATCTGAGATGAAGGCTGTCGAGCGTGTGCGCACGCGCAGGCGGGCTGTCGAGCGGCTATTCGAACTGATGCGCCAGCGTCGGGCGGTCGGCGCCGATCGCTGGTTCATCAACCATGCGTCCGCTTACGAGGACGCAATGCAGCTGGCCGACCATCTTCGTGAACTGTTCGGCTCAGAGCCGGAATTCGTCTGCGAGGTCGGCCCGGTACTCGCAACGCACGCCGGTCCTGGGATGTTGGGGGTCGGAAGTCTTCCCGGCACGGCGATGGGGTACGCACTTGGCTGACGTCGCTGTGGTTACCGACAGCACCAGCTGCCTGCCGGGTGCGCTCGTAGAGCGCCTCGGCATCACGGTGGTGTCGCTGTATTACAACGTCGGTGGTGGTTGGTTGCGCGAGTCGGATTTCGACGGTGATTTCGCACAATTCTATGAGGCACTCGACGCATCGAGAAGTGTCGCGGCGACGTCGCCGCCCACCGCCGATGATTTTGTCGCGGTATTTGACTCGCTGCTGCGGCAGCACAGCGCTGTCGTCGCGGTGCTGATCTCCTCAGGGCTTTCCGAGACCTGCTCGCTGGCTCGCCACGCCGCCGCCACGTTCGGCGACGACGGCGAGCGCGTGGAAGTCATCGACTCGGCAGGAACCGCCGGTCACCTGGGTGTTCAGGCGATGGCGGCGGCACACGCGGCCGCCGAAGGGCAAGACAAATCGGGAGTGACCGTGGCGACACGCCGCGCGCGCCACGAGGTCAGGCAGTGGTTCGTTGTCGACACGCTCGAGTATCTGAGGCGCGGTGGTCGAATCGGGGGCGCGGCGGCATGGCTCGGCTCGGCGCTCGATCTCAAGCCGATCTTAATGGTCGGATCAGAGTTCAGGGCGATCGAGCGCGTGCGTACGCGCAGGCGCGCTGTCGAGCGATTGGTGGAGCTGATGCACCAGCGCCGGGCGGTGGGTGCGGAACGGTATTTCATCAATCACGCGGACGCTTACGAGGACGCGATGCGGCTGGCCCAGCGCCTGCGTGAGCTGTTTGGCTCAGAGCCCGAATTCATCTCCGAGCTCGGACCCGTAGTCGCAACAAACGGCGGCCCAGGAGTGCTGGCCGTCGGCAGTGTTCCCGGCGCGGCGATGGGATACGCGCTTGGCTGACATTGCCGTTGTTACCGACACCACCAGCTACCTACCGGAGCCGCTTGTCGAGCGGCTCGGTATCACAGTTGTGTCGCATTACTACGACCTCGGCGCTGGTTGGCTGCACGAGTCCGAATTCGACGGTGACTTCGGACGGTTCTATGCCAGATTGGACGCGTCGAAAAGCGTTGCGACGACGTCATCGCCCACCGTTGATGATTTCGTCACGGTTTTTGCCAGGCTCTTGAAGCTGCACAGCGCCGTCGTGGCGGTGTTGGTTTCCTCAGCCCTCTCTGAGACCTGCTCGGTGGCTCGGCAGGCGGCCGCGCGGCTGGAGGCTGACGGCCGTGGTGGCGAACGGGTGGAAGTGATCGACTCGGCGGGCGCCGGGGGCCAGGAAGGTGTACAGGCGATGGTGGCGGCTCGGGTGGCCGCCGCAGGGGAAGACGCCCCGGGGGTTGCGGCGGCGACGCGCCGAGTGCGGCAGGAGGTCAAACAGTGGTTTCTCGTCGACACGCTTGAGTATCTAAGACGCGGGGGACGAATCGGCGGCGCGGCCGCATGGCTGGGCTCGGCACTCGATCTCAAACCGATATTGACCTTCGAGTCGGAGCTCCGGGCCGTCGAACGCGTGCGCACGCGCGAACGCGCTGTCGAGAGGTTGGTGGAGCTGATGCGCCAACGCCATGCGCTCGGCGCCGATCGGTGGTTTGTCCAGCACACCGACGTGCACGAGGATGCGCGGCAGCTCGCAGGGCGCCTGAGCGAGCTCTTCCGCACGGAGCCGGAGTTCATCTGCGAGATGGGACCGGTATGCGCAACTCTGCTCGGCCCCGGTGTGCTGGTGGCCGGCGGTTTTCCGGGGAGTACGTATGGCTGACGTCGCTGTGGTTACCGACAGCACCGGCTACCTGCCAGGCGAGCTCGTCGACAGTTTCGGCATCACGGTGGTGCCGCAGTACTACGACTTGGGAAAGGGCGCGCTGCGCGAATCGGAGTTCGACGGTGATTTCGATCGGTTCTATGCGGCGCTCGACTCGTCGAAGACTGTTGCCAGGACGTCGCCGCCGACCGTCGAGGATTTCGGCGTGGTTTTCGATCGGCTGCTGGAGCAGCACAGTGCCGTGGTTGCGGTCTTGATCTCCTCAGGCATTTCCGAGACGTGCTCGATGGCTCGGCGCGCAGCCGAACAGTTCGGCACTCAGGACCACCCCGAGCGGTTGGTGGTGATCGATTCAGCCGGCGCCGGCGGCCATCTTGGGCTCCAGGTGCTGGCGGCGGCGCGTGCCGCGGCGGAGTCAGCCGAGCTGGGTCGGGTGATCGAGCGGATCCATCAAGCCCGCAGAGATGTTAGGGGCTGGGCACTGGTGGAAACCCTCGAGTACCTCCGGCGGAGCGACCGGATAAGCAGTGTGGCCGCGTGGATTGGCTCTGCGCTCGATCTCAAACCGATCCTGGCGTTCGAATCCGAGCTCAGAGCCGTTGATCGGGTACGCACGCGCAGACGCGGGGTCGAGCGATTAGTCGAGCTGATGCGTCAGCGCCGCGCGGTGGGTGCCGACCGTTGGTTCGTCCAGCATGTGCACGCTGCCGAGGATGCGCAGCTGCTCGCGAAGCGTTTGCACGCCATGTTTGGTACGGAACCAGAATTCATCTCTGAGGTCGGCCCGGTGGTCGCAACGCACGTCGGTCCGGGAACGCTTTTCGTCGGCGGGCTACCCACCGCGGCGTTGAGGTGACAGGCCGATGAGCACCGCAGCAAGCGCCGAATGCAGTAAGTGCGGGTCCCTGAACCGGCCCGAGGCCAGATTCTGCGGTAGTTGTGGCGCCGCGATCGTGGCCGACGTCGAATGCGCGGGCTGCGGAGCGCGCAAGCCACGTTCGCAGCGCTTCTGTGACGAGTGTGGCACCGCACTGGGCACCCACCACGAACCGGTGCAGCGCGCCGAAGCGCCGGTGCCCAAGACACTTTCGGACGGGCGTTACACGCTTGGGCAGCTGCTCGGCGAAGGTGCCGGCAAGCGGGTTTATCTGGCCATCGACACGCGTCTGCAGCGGGAGGTGGCGGCCGCGGTGTTGAAGGCCAGTGGGTCGGATGAGACCGCAATGCGCCGTGCACGTCGGGAAGCCGCAGCGATGGCCAAGCTCGGCGAGCATCCCAATGTCGTGAACGTGTATGACTTCGGCGAAGAGGCGGGCCAGCTCTACTTGATCAGCCAATATATGTCGGGCGGTGACCTTTACCGCCTGCTGTCGGAGGCGCCAGATCACCGGCTCGCCATCACGGAGGTGGTGCGGCTCGGGAGCGAAATCGCCAGTGGCCTCGCACACGCTCATGCCCACGGTGTTGTGCACCGTGATGTCAAGCCTCAGAACGTGTGGCTTTCGCCCGACGGCACTGCGAAGATCGGCGATTTCGGTCTCGCGGTCGCGGAAGGCGGCACGCGCATGACGGCCGAGGGAACCATGATCGGAACAGTCGCATACATGGCACCCGAGCAGGGCCTCGGTCGCGGTTCCGACGCGCGTTCGGACATCTACTCCCTGGGTGCGCTGCTGTACGAATTACTATGCGGGATACCTCCCTTCGTGGGCGAGTCAGCGGCTGCGGTTGTTTCCCAACATGTTTCGGCTACACCTGTCGCACCAAGCGGGCATCGCAACGGTGTTCCGGCGGCGCTCGACCAGTTACTGCTGAGAATGTTGGCGAAGTCGCCCGACGGCCGACCCCAACACGCAGCCGAGGTCTGCGATGCGCTGGGAGTGATCGCCGCTGTGGTTTCCGGTGGTGATACCGGGAGCCAGGACGTCGCGGCCCTCGATCGGATCACGGACAGCGGCTTTGTGGGACGCCAGCGGGAGAGTCAAGCAGTGCGGGCGGCGATCGACGACGTAATTGGCCGTCGCGGGCGCACAGTGCTGGTCACCGGCGAGCCGGGAATCGGAAAGACCCGGCTCGCGTCGGAGGCGGCGGCATATGCCGCCATGCGGGGCATGCAGGTTCTCTGGGGCCGCTGCTATGCGTCAGTGGGTGCGCCTCCCTATTGGCCCTGGGTGCAAGTGATCCGGGACTACACGCGTGACCACGACGCCGAGACAGTAGCTTCTGATCTGGGATCTGGTGCATTCGAGATCGCACAGATCGTCTCCGAGGTGCGCGACCGGGTGCCGGAGATCACGGAATCGCCGCCGCTCGACGCGGAGCAGGCACGATTTAGGCTGTTCGATTCGATATCGAGATTTCTGCTCGGCGCTTCCGAACGCGAGCCGATCGCGATCTTCCTCGAAGATCTGCACCAGGCCGACCGTCCGTCGCTGATGTTGCTTTCGTTCGTCGCGCGCGAGCTGGCTCGCTCTCGTGTGTTTCTGCTGGGCACCTACCGCGATGACGAGCTGCCCGCCGACCATTACCTGAACGACGCTGTCACCGCACTCAGCAAAGAGCGCGGCTCCACACACATCAGGCTGCGTGGGCTATCCGATCACCACGTCAAGGCGATGCTCGAAGCGGTCCTGCAACAACCGCTCGAGCAACGAAGCGAACTCGCGCTTGCAGACGCGGTTTGCCGAGAATCGGAGGGTAACCCGTACTTCGTCGAAGAGATCATCCGTCATCTGATCGACTCGGAAGTCCTCGACTGGCGCGACGGTCGCTGGGTCACCAACATCCGTGACGGCGAAGAGTTCGGGATTCCTCGGGGTGTCCACGAGGCGGTCTCCCGCCGGTTGGGGAAACTGCCTGCCGAGGCGCTCGAGTTGTTGTCAACGGCGGCGGTGATCGGCCGCGAGTTTGATTTGCAGATCCTGACGCATGTGAGTGGGCTGGAGGCAGACGCCGTGCTGATGTGCATGCAGCCGGCACTCGACGGGGCCATTGTTCGCCAGGCCACAGGCGAACCGGGAAGGTACGTCTTCGCGCACGGCGCAACTCGCGACGCGCTGTACGACGACCTCTCTCCGCTGCGCCGCTCCCAGCTTCACATCGCCACCGGCGAGGCGCTCGAGGAGATTCATGAGGATCGGATCGAGTCTCATTTGTCTGCGATCGCATACCACTTCGCGAAGGCGGCTCCACAAGGCGATGTCGCGAAGGCAGCCGACTATGCGTGGTGGGCGGGCGAACGCGCGGCAGCAACGTATGCCTATGAAGACGCCGTCAACCTCTATGCGACGGCGCTTCGGCTTTTTGACACGCTGCCCGAGGAGCCGCAGCGCCGGTGCGATCTGCTGCTGGCGCTCGGGGATGCGCGCTGGCGGGCCGGCGAAGCCAAAGGTGCGCGAGAAACGTTCGGTGAGGCGGCGTCGATCGCACGTGAGCTCGCGTTGAATAACCATTTCGCCCGAGCCGCGCTCGGCTACGGCGGTGGGCCGGGAGGCTTCTCGATTACCGATCGTGCCGATGAACAGCTGGTGGCGCTGTTGGATGAGGCCCTCGAGATGCTGCCCGCCCGGGACAGCGCGCTGCGGGTAACAGTCCTTGCCCGGCTGGCCCTCGAGCTCCGCTGCAAGGGAGCCCTCGAGGACGCCGACCGGGCAAGCGCACAGGCAATAGAGATGGCTGAGCGTGTCGGCGACACAAAGATCCTGCTACTGGCCATGCACAGTCGCCAGTGGTCGACGCTGGGGCCCGACCGGATCGACCAAGCGATTGCATCGGGTGAAGAGATGGTGCGGCTTGCCCGGATCGTCGGCGACCGCGACATGGAATTCGAGGGTCACCAACTACGGCTGATCGCGCTTGCACAGCTGGGCGACTTCCGCGCTGTCGACGAGGCGATCGCGGCGTGTGACCGACTGGCCGGGGAACTACGCCAGCCGCGCTACCAGTGGCAGACGGCGGTGTTCCGCACGATGCGAGCGCTGATGCAGGGTCGATATAAGGAGTCGGAACGTCTCGCGAAGACGGCGCTGTCGATCGGCCAGCGTGCCGAACCAGAGATCGCGACCGTTGTGTTCGGCGCGCACTCGTTCCTGACCCGGCTCGCGGATGGCACCCTCGAACTGCTGCGCGACGCCGCTCGCGAGGCCGCCGCACGCTACGGTCAGGCGTGGCCGGCGTCGTACGTGTGGCTGCTGACCGAGATCGGCCAGCTCGATGAGGCGTGCGCCGGATTCGCTGAGCTTGCGGCGGACGGCTTCCAAGCGCTCCGGCGCACCACGGACTGGTTGACATCGGTCTGCGTGCTTTCAATGGCGTCGATCCCGATCGGTGATCGCAAAGCCGCAAACGCGCTCTACGAACTGCTCGAACCCTATGCAGACCGCTGCACGTTATTCCTCGCCGGAGCCGGGTGCCTCGGGTCCAACCACACCTTCCTCGGATTCGCCGCCTCGGCCGCGGACCGGCATCGGGACGCGGCAGAACACTTCGAACTCGCTCTCGCACGTAATGCCGAGATCGGCAGCGAATACGTGACACCCAGGGTCTGCTACGAGTACGCCCGCACGTTACTGCGCAGATCTGTGCCGGGCGATCGGGAAAAAGCAATGAGTCTGATCGACCGGGGGCATGCCATGGCACGGCGCAACGGCATGCCCGTCGAGGTGGAACGACTCGCCCGTCTGCGGGAGGAGCACCGAGAGACGACGCCGACGCTGGGATGGTCGGCACTCGAGAGCGTTGCGCAGTCCGTCGAGTTGACACGGCCCGATCTCCGGGGCGTAGCCGCGCCCGACGGGACGGTCACGATCATGTTCTCGGATATCGAAGGTTCCACCGCCCTCACCGAGGAGCTCGGTGACGAGCGGTGGCTCAAGCTCCTGCACCGCCATAACGCGCTGATCCGTCGCCATCTCGCAGGGAACCGCGGTTTCGAGGTCAAATCACAGGGGGATGGATTCATGGTCGCGTTCGACAGCGCCGGCAATGCGCTGCGTTGTGCGATCGCGATCCAGCGAGATTTGGCGGCGCGTCGCGATGAGTCCGGCAATCAGCTACTGCGCGTCCGGATCGGACTGCACACCGGAGAGGTGATCAAGGAGCGGGAGGACTTCTTCGGACACACCGTGATCCTCGCGGCACGGATTGGAGCGAAGGCGAAGGGCGGCGAGATCCTCGTGTCTGCGGTACTGCGCGGACTGGTCGCCGGCAGCCACGAATTCCAGTTCGGCGCAAACCGGGACGAGCAACTCAAGGGACTGCGCGATCCCGAGCGGGTCTATGAGGTGTGCTGGGAATAGCCGATACGGATGTGCGGCCGGGACCCGACCGTGCTGCCATAGGTATCGTGACGCCACCCGGTCACTCGACAGCGAGCACTCGGCAGATCGCCGCACTCGCGATACCCGCGCTCGGAGTGCTGGCCGCAGAACCGATCTACCTGCTGTTTGATCTCGCGGTGGTCGGCCGCCTGGGCGCGCTGGCGTTGGCCGGGTTGGCGATCGGCGCGCTGATCCTTTCCACGCTGAGCTCGCAGATGACGTTCCTGGCCTACGGCACCACCGCGCGCTCGGCCCGGTTCTTCGGCGCCGGCGACCGCGCGGCCGCGGTGGGGGAGGGCGTGCAGGCGACCTGGCTCGCGCTGGGGTTGGGTGCGGTGATCGTCGCCGCCGTACAGGTGTTCGCGGTGCCGCTGGTGTCGGTGTTGGCGGGGGCGTCCGACGGGGGAGAGATCGCCGAAGAGGCGTTGTCGTGGGTGCGCATCGCGATCGTCGGCGTGCCCGCGATTTTGGTGTCGGCGGCGGGCAACGGGTGGATGCGCGGAGTCCAGGACACGGCGCGGCCGTTGCGGTTCGTCGTGTTCGGGTTCGCGGTGTCGGCGGTGCTGTGTCCGCTGCTGGTGTACGGCTGGCTCGGCATGCCGCGGCTCGGGTTGCCGGGTTCGGCCGTCGCGAACCTGGTGGGACAGTGGCTGGCCGCGATGCTGTTCTGTCGCGCGCTGCTGATCGAACGGGTCCCGCTGCGGCTGCATCCCGAGGTGTTGCGCGCGCAGGTGGTCATGGGTCGCGATCTGGTGTTGCGGACGCTGGCGTTCCAGGCCTGCTTCGTCTCCGCGGGCGCCGTCGCCGCCCGGTTCGGGGCGGCCGCCGTCGCCGCGCACCAGGTCGTGCTGCAGTTGTGGAATTTCTTAGCGCTGGTGCTGGATTCGTTGGCGATCGCGGCTCAGTCGCTGGTCGGCGCGGCGCTGGGTGCGGGGCAGTTGGCGCACGCGAAGTCGGTGGCGTGGCGGGTCACGATCTTCTCCGCGTTGGCCTCGGCGGTGCTCTCCATCGTGTTCGCGGTCGGTGCGTCGGTGTTCCCGAACGTGTTCACCGACGACCGCTCGGTGCTCGATGCCATCGGGGTGCCGTGGTGGTTCATGGTGGCCCAATTGCCGGTCGCCGGAATCGTTTTCGCGCTCGACGGCGTACTCTTGGGCGCCGGCGACGCGAAGTTCATGCGCAACGCGACGCTGACCAGCGCGCTGGTCGGCTTCCTGCCGTTGATCTGGCTGTCGCTGGCGTTCGGCTGGGGACTGCTGGGGATCTGGGCCGGGCTGTCGACGTTCATGGTGCTGCGGCTGGCGTTCGTCGGCTGGCGCGCGTTCTCGGGCCGTTGGCTGGTGCCCGGCACGGCGTGATCCCCGCGAGCATTGCGTATCTGCAGAGGACAGGCCGCCCCGCGATATCTGAGCACTTTGCGCACGCTCGCCGCGGTGTAAGCGTGCGCTACGCGCGGGCCCGCGCGATCGCGGCCCAGCCGAACTCTGTCGTCTTTACCCGCACATCGCCGAACCCGGCCGCTGCCAACCGATCCGGCAGCGTATCGGGGTCGACGGGGTTGTAGGTGTCGCCCTCATGCGCGACGGCCAACTCGTCGCTGCCGAGGCTGTCGCTGGCGACCAGCGCCGCCCCGGGCCGCAGCACACGGGCGACCTCGGCGAACAGCTTGTCCTGGAGTTCGGCGGTCGGGACGTGGTGCAGCATCGTGAAACACGCTGCGCCGGTGAAGCGGTCGTCGTCGTAGGACAGCGCCGTCGCGTCACCGCGCACGATCTCGACGGTCGGGACATCGGCGAAGCGGTCGGTCAGCATCGCTGCGAGTTCGTCGTCGATCTCCACCGACGTCAGCCGGCCCACCGATTCGCTCAGCACGTCGGTGGTGGCGCCGTAGCCGGGGCCCACCTCGATGACGTCGTCGCCGAGGTCGACCTCGCCCAACGCCCACGGCAGAATCACCTCGCGAATCAGCTGCCGCCATTCGTCGCTGCCGCAGTACTCATGCGCTTCGTTCACGCTCGCAGCTTATGAGGGTGCGCAAACTGCTGTAAATGGGCGGCGTGTCGTGTGCAGACACGCACTTTCGCGCCACAGGGGAGAGCCTCAGCGGACTTGGGAGCGGCCTCGCTGCAGGACCGCGTCGCGGTTGGCGGCGATGTCGTCGCCGCTGGCCGTGCGCATCCACTCGCGCGCCGACGCCGCCTCGATCCACAACCCCTCGTTGGTCTGCGCCTCGTCGATGCGGTGGTACGACGCGAGCAGCGCACGCACGGCCCGCTGATTGTTGCCCACGATCGAGGCCGCGATCTGTCGGGCCGTCGGCATCAGCTCGTCGTGCGACACCACCTGGGTGACCAGCCCGGTCCGCAGCGCCTCCTCGGCCGACAGGTAATCCCCGGTCAGGCTCATACGACGCGCCATCCCGATGCCGACCTTCTGGGGCAGCCGCACCGACAGGCCCCACGTCGGCAACAGCCCCACCCGCGCGTGGGTATCGGCGAACCGCGCCTGCTCGGAGGCGATCAGCACGTCGCAGTACAGGGCGATCTCGAGGCCACCCGTGACCGCCGCGCCGTTGATCGCGCCGATCACCGGCTTGGACATCGGCGGCCACTTCGGCGAGATGTCGGGCAGCTCGGTGGTGTCGCCGAGCTCTTTGAGGTCCAGGCCTGCGCAGAACACCGGGTCGGCGCCGGTGACGATCACGACGTCGACATCGTCGTCGGCCTGCGCCTCGCCCAGAGCCCGGTAGAACCGCCTGCGCAGTTCGGCCGACAGCGCGTTGCGCGACTGCGGGCGGTTGAGGGTCAGCGTGCGCACGCGATCTTGGGTCTCGATGAGCAGGATGTCGTCAGTCACCCGACGAACCTATCGTGGAGCCATGTGCCGAAACATCACCGAGCTGCGCGGGCTCGAACCAGCGGCGACCGACGAAGAGATCGAGGCCGCCGCGCGGCAGTACATCCGCAAGGTCAGCGGCATCACGCGGCCGACCGCGGCCAACGCCGACGCTTTCGAGGCCGCCGTCGCCGAGGTCACCGCCACCACTGACCGGCTGCTGTCGTCGCTGCCGCCCCGGCGCCAGCCACCCAAGACGGTTCCGCCGCTGCGTCGGCCCGAGGTGCGGGCGCGCATCGAGGCGGCGGCCAAGACGTAGCCCGATGACGACAACGTTGACGCAGCCCACGCTCAAGGAGTGGAGCGCCGCGGTGCACGCGCTGCTGAACGGCAGGCAGACCGTGCTGCTGCGCAAGGGCGGCATTCACGAGAAGCGGTTCGCGGTCACCGCCTCACGATTCCTGCTGTTCCCGACCGTCGCGCACAGCCACGCCGAACGCGTGCGCACCGAGCACCGCGACCTGCTCGACGCGGCGGCCGCCGACAGCACCGACGACGCTGTCGTGATCCGTGCCGGCGCCCGCGTCGTCGCCGCGATCGAGGTCAACCGTCCGGAGGCACTCGAACAGATTGCGCCACTGCATATCTGGACCGACGAGTCGGTGCGCGCCGACCGCCTCGACTTCCGGCCGAAGCACCGACTCACCGCGCTCGTCGTGCAGGCCAGCCCGCTGGTGCGACCGCTGCGACTCGAACGCACCCCCGAGTACGCGGGCTGTTCCAGCTGGGTGCAGCTGCCGGTCGACCCGGAATGGGCAACGCCGGTGCACGACGACAACACGCTGCGCGAGATCGCCTCGCGCGTCAGTGCTTCGGTAGGGTGACCGCTCAGCCGGCTGGCGGCTGCGGTCCGGCCGGCAGGATCAGCCGCGACGCGCCGCCACCGAGGTGCACCGTATGGGTGGCCGATGCGAGCTTGGTACCCGTCCCGAGTGATTCGCCGGTACCGAGGTTGCGGGCGAAGCGGGGATGCGACCCGCCCGCCACGAGCACCCGGATCCGCGAACCGGCGCGGAACCGGTGGGCGATCGGATCGAGTTCGATGCGCACCTGGCCGAAATCCGGTGCCGCACAAACGTAACCGTCGCTCACATTCCGTGAGCGTCCCTTCGCGTCGACCTCGCTTATGCGTACAAACAGGTCGTTGTACGGGTTGTCGCACGTGTGCGACAGTTCCACGACCGGAACGCCGACCACGTACTTGTCCGCGGGCAGGCGGTCGCCGGTGAAGCTCAACACGTCGGCCCGCTGGGCAAGGCTGGTGTCCTTGCGGTACCCGCCCTCCGGTGACAGCAGGCGACCGCCGACGGTCGGTGTCGGATTCGCCGGGTTGTAGGTGAAGGTCGACGGCGCGGCGGTCTCCGGCGGAACGGCGTCGCCGAGGCGGCCGCCCGGTTGCAGGTATCGCACCACCTCGGGCATCGCGGGTGGCCAGTCGGGCAGGTCGATCCAGCCCCGCCCGTTGATGAAGATGCGGACCGCCTGAGGCCGGGCGCTCTCAGCTCCCGTTAGGTGGGTGCTCAGCCAATCCAGTGTTTCGCGGATACATGTGGGGGCTGCCTTCCTCATCATGTCGACGTGCATCCACGGGCCGATAGTCAACCCCACGTCCACCCCGCGTTCGTGAAGCCGGTGATATTGGGCGATCGTCTGTTCGACGAACGTGTCCTGCCAGCCCCCGATCAGCAGAACGGCGATGTCGGTGAGATCCAACGCGTGCCCAATGTTCAGCGCTGTCCAGTGTGGGTCGTCGGCGTCGGGGTGCTCGAGCCACGATTCCCACCACGGTGCGCCGTCACCGAGTAAAGCCCGACCAGCCTCACCCGTGGGCAGACGGCTCGTAGCGCGGCCGAGGAGGCGCCGCGCCCGCGCTGCACGAACCGCCGCCCGCAACATCCTTGTGTCTTCCTGGTTCGCGACCCCGTGGCTCCAGCCGAGGAAGTCGCTCAGCGCGAAGGAGCCAGTGCCCCAGCGCGGACCGCTGAGGTCGTGAGGTCCAACCGTGACGACGGCGGCCTTCATCTCCGGGGGAGGGTCAGTGAGCAACGCCCATTGGGCGAAGCCCAGGTAGGACAGGCCGATCGTGGCGAAAGATCCGGTGAACCAGTCTTGGTTGCGAAGCCACTCGACGGTGTCGGCACCATCAGCGATCTCGTTCACCATCGGGTCGAACTCGCCGTCCGAGCCGAACGTGCCGCGCACGCTCTGGAGGACGACGTGATACCCGCGAGACGCGTAGGCGCGGGCATAGAGCGCATTGAATGGGAAGGCCCGGCCGTAGGGGCAACGAACCAGCAGGGTTCCCGCGGGACTGGACGTCACCGGCGCGTAATGGTCGGCCCTCAACTCGGCACCGTCGCGCATCGGTACACGGAAGTGATCGACCCTGAAGTCAGTGGTTCGCGGTGGCAGCCGCAGCAGGCGGGAAACGGTGCGTCCGGTGAGCTGCTTGACCTTCGAACGGGATGCCGGCCGGGCGGCGACGGAGGATGCGTTCACGACACGAGGCTACGCAGAACCGATGCTGCGATGGCCGACCGCCCGCGTGACCTCGGCCATCAGCCAGTCGATCGCGGCGGTGGCGGCCTCGACGGCTGAGCCGAGCCCCTAGAACACGTAGTACGGGATCAGGTCGTGGGCGCGCTGCAGGTTGGTCTGCATGCAGTCGGGGGCCGGGTTCGAGTAGATCGGGGAATAGAACAACGACTGCTGCAGCACTCCGTAGCTGGTGTCGTAGGCGATCATGCAGGTGATCCACCACCGGTTGTTCCAGTCGGTCGGCTTCATCACCCAGTACTGCGCGGCGCGGTGGCCGTCGATGTCGAGCTGGACCGCGTCGGCGGGCAGCGTCTGCTCATAGGTGCGCCAGACGATCGCCTCGACGGCCAACTGGTAGTTGCCCGCGTCGTATCGGCAGCGCAGCTGGTCCTCCGGCGTCGGCGGAGTGAACGCCAGGCCCATACCCTGAATCGCGTCGAGCGGAATCTGCTTGCACGGATTGAACGGTGCGGGGTCGGTCGTCTCGATGACGGGCCACTTGATCGACGTCGTGACATTCGTCATCGGAATGTCGTCGGCATCCACCCGCGGGGCGCCCGCCGGATTGGCCTGCCACACCACCATCACCGCAGCGATCAGTGCGCACAGTGCCGAGACCAAGCGCAGCTTGGCGAGCATCTCACCCCTTTGTTCGTCGGTCCGACCCTGCGGGGAGTGTAGCGGGCCGCTCGCGGCGGCCGAAGAGGAAACGAGAACCTGTTCTAGTTGGCCGGGCGAGCCGCGGGCATGCGGTTAAGTACCCTGGTCAGTTGTGACACGCGACGGCCGACGACCCACCCTTTGGGCGATCAGCGACCTGCACACGGGTCACACCGGCAACAAACCCGTGACCGAGTCGCTGCATCCGGCCTCTCCGGACGACTGGCTCATCGTCGCCGGCGACGTCGCCGAGCGCACCGACGAGATCCGGTGGGCGCTGGATCTGCTGCGCAAGCGGTTCGCCAAGGTGATCTGGATCCCGGGCAACCACGAGCTGTGGACCACGAACCGAGACCCGATGCAGATCTTCGGCAAGGCCCGCTACGACTACTTGGTCAACATGTGCGACGAGATGGGCATCATCACGCCCGAGCACCCGTTTCCGGTGTGGACCGAGGAGGGCGGCCCGGCCACGATCGTGCCGATGTTCCTGCTGTACGACTACACCTTCCTGCCCGAGGGCGCGGCCACCAAGGCAGAGGGGCTGGCCATCGCGCGGGAACGCAACGTCGTCGGCACCGACGAATTCCTGCTGTCGGCCGAGCCGTACGCCACCCGCGACGCATGGTGCCGCGACCGGGTGGCCTACACCCGCAAGCGGCTCGAGGACCTGGACTGGATGACGCCGACGGTGCTCGTCAACCACTTCCCGATGGTGCGCGAACCCTGCGACGCGATGTTCTATCCGGAGTTCTCGCTGTGGTGCGGTACCACCGCCACCGCCGACTGGCACACCCGCTACAACGCGGTGTGCTCGGTGTACGGGCACCTGCACATTCCGCGCACCACGTGGTACGACGGCGTGCGGTTCGAGGAGGTGTCGGTCGGATATCCGCGAGAGTGGCGGCGCCGCAAGCCGTATCGCTGGATGCGGCAGATTCTGCCCGACCCGCAGTATCCGCCCGGGTACCTCAACGAGTTCGGTGGACACTTCCAGATCACCCAGGAGATGCGGGAGAACGCGCAGAAGATGCAGCAGCGGATCCGCGACAGGCAGTTCTCGCGATGACGGTGGCCGCTTCGCTGCTGTCGGGTGTGCTTCCGGCGACGACGTCCGGGTTGGCCGCCGCCGAGGTGTACCGCGATCCGCCCGGCCTCGCGCCGCTGCCCGAAGAGGAGCCGTTGATCGCCAAGTCGGTGGCGAAACGCCGCAACGAGTTCATCACCGTGCGGTATTGCGCGCGGCAGGCGCTCTCCGAGATCGGCGTCGGACCGGTGCCGATCCTGAAGGGGGAGAAGGGCGAGCCGTGCTGGCCCGACGGCATCGTCGGTTCCCTGACGCACTGTGAGGGGTACCGGGGCGCGGTCGTCGGCCGACAGGCCGAAGTCCGATCGGTCGGCATCGACGCCGAACCGCACGGTGTGCTGCCCGACGGTGTGCTCGACGCGATCAGCCTGCCCGTCGAACGGACCGAGCTCGAACAGCTGCCCGCGGTCCTGCACTGGGACCGAATCCTGTTCTGCGCCAAGGAGGCGACGTACAAAGCGTGGTTTCCGCTGACCCACCGCTGGCTGGGTTTCGAGGACGCGCACATCGCCTTCGACGTCGACGACAGCGGCACCTCAGGCCGGTTCGTCTCGCGCATCCTGATCGATCCGGCCGCGATGCACGGACCTCCACTGGAAACCCTGACCGGCCGGTGGTCGGTCCGCGACGGGTTGGCGCTGACCGCGATCGTGCTATGACCGAGGCGGGTCTGGTCATCGTCGACAAACCCGCGGGCATGACGAGCCACGACGTCGTCGGCCGTTGTCGCCGTTTCTTCGGCACCCGCAAGGTCGGGCACGCAGGGACCCTCGACCCGATGGCGACCGGCGTGCTGGTCGTCGGTATCGAACGCGCCACCAAGATCCTCGGACTGTTGACGGCGACGGACAAGGCGTACGCCGCGACCATCCGGCTCGGTCAGACCACATCCACCGAGGACGTCGAAGGCGAAGTCCTGCAGGAGGTTTCGGCTGACGCCGTCACCGACGCACAGATCGAGGCAGCGGTGGCCGCGTTGCGCGGCGAGATCGATCAGGTGCCGTCGGCGGTCAGCGCGATCAAGGTCGGCGGGCAGCGTGCCTACAAGCTCGCGCGCGAGGGGCAGGCAGTCGAGTTGGCGGCCCGCCGCGTCCGCATCGACCGCTTCACCGTGCTCGACGTCCGTCGCCATCCCGGCGTGGTCGACGTTGACGTCGAGGTGGAGTGCTCCAGCGGCACCTACATCCGCGCGCTGGCCCGCGATGTCGGCGCCGCACTCGGCGTCGGTGGGCACCTCACGGCGTTGCGCCGCACCAGGGTCGGCGGGTTCGGGTTGACCGAGGCTCGTACGCTCGACGAGCTTGCCGAAACGCCGCGCCTGTCCTACAGCCTCGACGCCGCATGTCTTTTGGCGTTCCCGCGCCGCGACCTGACCCTCGCCGAAGCGGAGGACGTGCGCCACGGGCGGCCGTTGAAACCGATTGGCATCGACGGCATCTACGCCGCGACCGCTCCCGACGGTCAGGTCATCGCGTTGCTCGAAGACCGGTCGGCGCGCACGAAGTCGGTCGTCGTGCTGCGTCCCGCGACGCTGTAAGCGATCGGGTCAGCTCGCGACCACCCAGATCGCCTCGGCTGCGGGGCTTCCCAGATCGACGGTCGTGTCGTCGCCGTCGGAGGATTCGATGGCCACCGAGATCATCCCCGCGAAGTCGCGACGCGCCACGACCCGCAGCCGCGAGTCGAGGTTGATGCCGACGCTGTCGAAGTACCGCAACATCTCCGGATCGGCGTCGGAGATCCGCGCGATCGTGCCCCGGTCACCGTCGTGGCAGGCCGACAACTGGCGAGCGTCGGGGGTGGGGACGCGGCCGTCGGCGGCCGGAATCGGATCGCCGTGCGGATCGCGGGTCGGGTGTCCGAGCTTGGCGTCGATGCGGTCGAGCATCCGGTCGGACACCGCGTGTTCGAGCACCTCGGCCTCGTCGTGCACCTCGTCCCAGCTGTAGCCCAGCTCGCGCACGAGGAACGTCTCCATCAGCCGGTGCCTGCGCACCATGGCCAGCGCGGCGGCGCTGCCGGCTTCGGTCAGCGTCACCGCGCCGTACTTCTCGTGGTTGACCAGGCCCTGGTCGGCCAGCTTGCGGATCGACTCCGAGGCCGTGCTGGCCGACACGCCGAGGCGTTCGGCGAGCAGCTTCGTGCTCACCTTCTCCTGCGACCACTCCTGGACGGTCCAGATGACTTTCAGGTAGTCCTGGGCAACCGTCGTCAGGTCACGTGCATCGCCGGCAGGATTCACAGTTAGAAAGTTTAGGCAATGGTCACCTCATCCGGGGGATCCAGCGAGGCGCGCGACCCCGGCCGCGCCGTAGGCTTGCCCTCGTGCAGCGCTGGCGGGGACAAGAAGAGATCCCGACGGACTGGGGCCGATGCGTGCTCACGATCGGGGTGTTCGACGGTGTCCATCGCGGACACCAGGAGCTGATCAACCACGCGGTCAAGGCGGGACGGTCGCGTGGTGTGCCGACCGTGCTGATGACGTTCGACCCCCATCCGATGGAGGTCGTGTTCCCGGGCAGCCATCCCGCCCAGCTGACCACGCTGACCCGGCGCGCCGAGTTGGTTGAGGAACTGGGCATCGATGTCTTTCTCGTCATGCCGTTCACGGCCGACTTCATGAAGCTCACCCCCGAGCGCTACGTCCACGAATTGCTGGTCGAACGCCTGCACGTGGTCGAGGTCGTGGTGGGGGAGAACTTCACGTTCGGGAAGAAGGCCGCCGGCAACGTCGACCTGTTGCGCCAGGCCGGTGAGCGGTTCGGCTTCGCCGTCGAGGCGATGTCGCTGGTGGCCGAGCACCACCGGGATGAGACCGTCACGTTCTCCTCGACCTACATCCGGTCCTGCGTCGACGCGGGCGACGTCGTCGCCGCCGCCGAGGCGCTGGGGCGACCGCACCGCGTCGAGGGTGTTGTGGTGCGCGGCGACGGACGCGGCAAGGTGCTCGGCTTTCCCACCGCGAACGTGGCCCCGCCGATGTACTCGGCGATTCCCGCCGACGGGGTCTACGCGGCGTGGTTCACCGTGCTCGGCCACGGCCCGATCGCGGGCAGCGTCGTCCCGGGCGAGCGCTACCAGGCCGCGGTGTCGGTCGGCACCAACCCGACGTTCTCCGGGCGCACCCGCACGGTGGAGGCGTTCGTGCTGGACACCGACGCCGACCTGTACGGCCAGCACGTTGCCGTCGACTTCGTGGCCAGGCTGCGGGGCCAGGAGAAGTTCGCCAACGTCGACGACCTGGTGGAGCAGATGGGCCGCGACACCGACCACGCGCGCACGATCCTGGCCCGCTGACGCCGCGCGTTCAATCGCGGACAAAACCCTCAGGGTGGCGTCCCGACAGGCGTACGTCGGTGCGCGCTCGGCGAATTTCGTACTGCACCACCGCCGCTGTTAGACTCCCTGCCGACCGGGCGTGCGCTGCAGTTCGCGGCGGCCGCGCCTCACCGGGGCCACGCGCCCTTTCCCGCGGACTGAGATAGATGGAGTTGTTTTCGTGGCGCTTACCGCCGAACAGAAAAAGTCGATCCTGAGCGAGTACGGCCTGCATGACACCGATACCGGCTCGCCCGAGGCGCAGGTCGCACTGCTGACCAGGCGGATCGTCGACCTGACCGAGCACCTCAAGGTGCACAAGCACGATCACCACTCGCGGCGCGGCCTGCTGCTGCTCGTCGGCCGTCGGCGCCGGCTGCTCAAGTACGTGGCCCAGGTCGACGTCCAGCGCTACCGCACGCTGATCGAACGGCTCGGCCTTCGCCGCTGACGCCAGACCGGCGCGCAGATTGCGCGCCGGGATTTCGGCCGCGTACTCGCCGCAGAGTACGATGAGTCCGTTCGACTGCCGTTTCGGCCCGAACGACTTGGGTGCGATTTTCGCAGCTCCGCGAGCATCGTTCCCGCGCGTCATAACCAGGACCTGCTCGATCGCGCGGTCTTCGGTAGTGGCTGCCGGAAGAATCTCCGGCAGCTTCGATCGATGGCCGTAGCCGCATCGAGGCCCGTGGTTCATACGCTGTGACGACGCAAAAACAGCTAAACAGTGGAGACACTGAACCAGAGAGGCCATACGGACACCTATGTCTGTAGTTGAAATTGAAGACGGCGTGTACGAATCGACCGCCACGATCGACAACGGGAGCTTCGGCACCCGCACCATCCGCTTCGAAACCGGCCGGCTGGCCCAGCAGGCCGCCGGCGCCGTCGCCGCCTACCTCGACGACGAGACCATGCTGCTGAGCGCGACGTCCGCCAGCAAGAACCCCAAGGACCACTTCGACTTCTTCCCGTTGACCATCGACGTCGAAGAGCGCATGTACGCGGCCGGGCGCATCCCCGGCTCGTTCTTCCGCCGCGAGGGTCGTCCCTCGACCGACGCGATCCTGACGTGCCGCCTGATCGACCGTCCGCTGCGGCCGACGTTCGTCGACGGCCTGCGTAACGAGATCCAGGTCGTGGTCACCGTGCTCAGCCTCGATCCCAAGGATCTGTACGACGTGGTCGCGATCAACGCCGCCTCGGCGTCCACGCAGATCGCGGGCCTGCCGTTCTCGGGACCCGTCGGCGGCGTGCGTGTCGCGCTGATCCCCGATGCTGGAAACGCGGGGGCTACCTGGGTCGCGTTCCCGACCGTCGAGCAGCTCGAGCGCGCCGTGTTCGACATGGTTGTCGCCGGTCGTGCGCTCGAAGACGGTGACGTCGCGATCATGATGGTCGAGGCCGAGGCCACCGAGAACGTCGTCGAGCTGATCGCCGGCGGGGCGCAGGCGCCCACCGAGGCCGTCGTCGCCGAGGGCCTGGAGGCCGCCAAGCCGTTCATCAAGGTGCTGTGCGAGGCCCAGCAGGAGCTGTCCGATCGTGCGGCCAAGCCGACGGGCGAGTACCCGGTGTTCCCCGATTACGGCGACGACGTCTACTACTCGGTCGCCTCGGTGGCCACCGACGCGCTGTCGGAGGCGCTGACCATCGCCGGTAAGGCCGAGCGCAACGACCGCACCGACGAGATCAAGGCCGAGGTGCTCGAGCGGCTGGCCGAGCAGTACGCGGGCCGCGAGAAGGAGGTCGGCGCCGCGTTCCGCTCGCTGACCAAGAAGCTTGTGCGCCAACGCATCCTGGCCGACCACTTCCGCATCGACGGTCGCGGCATCACTGATATCCGCGCGCTGAGCGCCGAGGTCGCGGTGGTCCCCCGAGCCCACGGCAGCGCGCTGTTCGAGCGCGGCGAGACCCAAATCCTGGGCGTCACAACGCTCGACATGATGAAGTTGGCCCAGCAGATCGACTCGCTGGGGCCGGAGACCTCCAAGCGCTACATGCACCATTACAACTTCCCGCCGTATTCGACCGGTGAGACCGGCCGCGTCGGCTCGCCGAAGCGCCGCGAGATCGGCCACGGCGCGCTGGCCGAGCGTGCACTGATGCCGGTGCTGCCCAGCGTCGAAGAGTTCCCGTACGCGATCCGTCAGGTGTCGGAGGCGTTGAGTTCCAACGGTTCTACGTCGATGGGCTCGGTGTGCGCCTCGACGCTCGCCCTGCTCAACGCCGGTGTGCCGCTGAAGGCGCCGGTCGCGGGTATCGCGATGGGTCTGGTATCGGATGACGTGGAAGTTGAAGGGGCCGATGGCGGCACCGAGCGCCGGTTCGTCGCGCTGACCGACATCCTCGGCGCCGAGGATGCGTTCGGCGACATGGACTTCAAGGTCGCAGGCACCAAGGAGTTCGTCACCGCGCTGCAGCTGGACACCAAGCTCGACGGCATCCCCTCCCAGGTTCTGGCGGGTGCGCTGGCGCAGGCCAAGGACGCCCGGCTGACCATCCTCGAGGTGATGGCCGAAGCCATCGACGGTCCCGACGAGATGAGCCCGTACGCGCCGCGCATCACCACGATCAAGGTGCCGGTGGACAAGATCGGCGAGGTGATCGGCCCGAAAGGCAAGATCATCAACCAGATCACCGAGGAGACCGGCGCGCAGATCTCGATCGAGGACGACGGCACCGTGTTCGTCGGTGCGACCGACGGCCCGTCGGCGCAGGCGGCGATCGACAAGATCAACGCGATCGCCAACCCGCAGCTGCCCAAGGTCGGCGAGCGGTTCCTCGGAACCGTCGTCAAGACAACGGATTTCGGCGCCTTCGTGTCGCTGCTGCCGGGTCGCGACGGACTGGTCCACATCTCGAAGCTGGGACGTGGCAAGCGGATCGCCAAGGTCGAGGACGTCGTCAAGGTCGGCGACAAGCTGCGTGTGGAGATCGCCGACATCGACAACCGTGGAAAAATCTCGCTGATCCTGGTTGAGGAGGAAGCGGCCAACTCGGAGACCGCGCCGGCAGATGCCGCAGCGGCCAGCAGTTAGGGCTTTGCGCCACGGAGGACGTGGCGGCAGATCTTCGGAGGCGGTGCGGCGCACCGTGTTACCCGGTGGCCTGCGTGTGGTCACTGAGTACATCCCGTCGGTGCATTCGGCGTCGGTCGGGTTGTGGGTCAACGTCGGTTCGCGCGACGAAGGCCCGAGTGTCGCGGGTGCTGCGCACTTCCTCGAACATCTGCTGTTCAAGTCGACGCCGACCCGGTCGGCGGTCAGCATCGCGCAGGCCGTCGACGCGGTCGGCGGTGAGCTCAACGCCTTCACCGCCAGGGAGCACACCTGCTACTACGCGCATGTGCTCGACTCCGACCTGGAGCTCGCCGTCGACCTGGTCGCCGACGTGGTGTTGCGCGGCCAGTGCGCGGCCGAGGACGTCGAGGTCGAACGCGACGTGGTGCTCGAAGAGATCGCGATGCGTGACGACGATCCCGAGGACACCCTCGGCGACGTCTTCCTTTCGGCGATGTTCGGCTCGCATCCCGTCGGCCGTCCGGTGATCGGCAGTGCGGATTCGATCTCGTCGATGACGCGTGCCCAGTTGCACTCCTTCCACCTCCGTCGGTACACCCCCGAGCGGATGGTTCTGGCGGTAGCGGGCAATGTCGATCACGACGAAGTGGTTTCGCTGGCGCGCGAGTACTTCGGCGCCCGGCTGGTTCGTGGCCGGACCCCGGTGCCGCCCCGCAAGGGAACGGGCCGGGTG
>NZ_LZMD01000055.1 GCF_001668575.1 Mycobacterium sp. 1164985.4 | reverse complement strand
ACCGGGTAGGTGGTGAACTCGTCACCGACGGTTTTGCTGATACCGCGGCGCGGTTCGGGGCGTTGGGGGTCGGGGCGCGGTTCGAGTTTGATCGCGAACCGCAGCTGGTTGACCGTGGCCACCGCCGCCATGTCGGCGTAGTGCTGATCGGAGCCTGCGCCGGCGTATTGGGCGATCACCCCGACCTGATCGAGCGAGAGCCGGCCGTCGCGCATGCCGGTGGTGCAGCGGGGGAACTCGGCGAAGCGGTGCGCGACCGCGGCCACCTTGTCGGCGGTGGCATCGGAGAGGCCCAGTTTCCAGGCCACCAGCGCCTTGACCGAGCGCACACCTTCTGCGGTGCTCCACAGCCCGTCGCGGTCGATCTCGGCGACGATCTCGACGATGCGCCCATCGATCGCATTGCGTTGGCCCGCCAATTCGGCCAACTGCTCATAGAGCTGACCCAGACGCTGCTTCGGGCCCACGACGACCGCAGCATCAGGAACAGCCATCGACACCATGACCACATCATCACAGAAGGGTCCGACAAGTTTTGGCCGTCAATCCTCCAGCGCGCGCCCGACGATCAGCGGATCGGGCTCGCCGACCACCTCGTGGTCCTTGTCGTCATAGTCGAAGCGCGACAACAGGTATCGCATCGCGTTAATCCGGCCGCGTTTCTTGTCGTTGCTCTTGACCACGATCCACGGGGCGTAGTCGGTGTCGGTGGCGACGAACATGTCCTCCTTGGCCTGGGTGTAGGCCTCCCACCGGTTGACCGCTTCCATGTCCATCGACGAGAACTTCCATTGCCGCAGCGGATCGACGAGCCGGATCGCGAACCGCGTCCGCTGCTCGGAGGGTGAGACGGAGAACCAGAACTTGGTGAGATGCAGTCCCGAATTGACGAGCATCTCCTCGAATGCCGGTGCCTGCTTCATGAACTCGGCGTGCTGTTCGGGTGTGCAGAAACCCATGACCCGCTCCACGCCGGCGCGGTTGTACCAGGAGCGGTCGAAAAGCACCATCTCCCCGGCGGTCGGAAGATGTTTGACGTATCGCTGGAAGTACCACTGCGACTTCTCTTCTTCGGTGGGCTTCTCCAGCGCGACGACGCGGGCGCCCCGAGGGTTGAGGTGCTCCATGAAGCGCTGGATCGAGCCGCCCTTGCCCGCCGCGTCCCGACCCTCGAACACGATGACGTGTCGCGCGCCGGTGCGCTTGCTCCAGTTCTGCAGCTTGAGCAGTTCGATCTGCAGGCGCCGCTTGGTGCGCTCGTATTCGTCGCGGCTCATCCGCTCGTCGTACGGGTAGCGCTCGCGCCAGGTCTGGATCGGATTTCCGTCACGGTCCAGCAGCACCGGGTCGTCTTCGTCCTCGTCGTTGACGGTGTATCCGTGGTTGTCGGTCGCGAGGGCGTCCAGGTCGATCTCTGAGTCTGCAGTCGTCATCACCGGCTCCTAATGAGCCTCGCCTACCCGCATGCCTGCGCGGCTAACCGCGCTAACCTCAGCGGGTGCGGATTCTCCGCGCCGTGGCCGGCGCCCCGTTGAGTTTCGTGTGGCTGCTCGTTCTGCTCGTCACGACGCGTGTGCAGCGCTCGGCCGGTCGTCGGGGTTCGCGACGGATCCAGCGCAGAAACTCCACGAACCTGCGCCGACTGCGGTCAGAACCGCATCGGGTACTCACCACCAGCCTGTTCTGGCTCGACGACCACAGGTGGTGGCCCTACGTCCCGGTGTTCGTCACCGTCGTCGCGCCTGCGGAGCGACGATTGCGTTGGTGGCGTTGGCTTCTCGTGGGCATCTGCGCTCACGTTATCAGCACCTACGTCGGGCAGAGCTACCTGCGGTTGCTGATCCGGAAGGGCCGAGCCCCGCAGCGGCTCGAGAACGCACGTGATGTCGGGGTGAGCTACTTCGTCCTCGGGGTGGCCGGCGCGCTGTCGGGCTACACCCGGAAGCAATGGCGACCCGGCGCCCAGGCCGTCGCGACGCTGGCGCTCGCCGGGAACGCCGCCGCCCGGCCGACATTCACCGAAGTCGGGCATCTGACAGCGTTCCTCGTCGGCCTCGCCGCAGTCCCGCCCACGCCGGACCGCGACACAAAGCCGTATCCGCCGCTACCGCGTCACAAATTCGGCGGCGGCGGGTAACGCCCGTAGACGCCCTCCGGGTCGCCCTCGGCGTAGAGCCTGGTCTCGTGATCGGCACGCGTGGCCAGGACGTCGCGGCGATACTGCTCGCGAAGCTCGTGAGCCTTCAAATCCGCGGCGGTCTTCTGTTTCCAGAAGAAGAAACCGCCGACACCGGCCATGGCCAGCAATACGAGGAGCAACCACGGATGCTGGGCGATGTTGCCGAGCACGATGAGGCCGAAGATGACGCCCGCGACGATGAGTGGAGTTCGCGACCGAGTTCTCACGTTCACGCCGCCGGCACCACCGCCTACCGCAACCGAAGCACCGGACGATCCGCTGAAGATGGCGCACAAGATCCAAATCGGGAGCCAAAGCCCGCAGGACAGAAGTGTCAGAACGAGGTGCAGTGCATGGTTTGCTCCTCCGCCAGAGGACACCGCCACGGCCACCGCTGACGGTGCCGCGACGCTCGGCGGAGGCGTGGGTGCGAAGTGCTGGGTCCACCGCTGACCGTCGTAGTAGCGCTGCCCCGGCTGACCGCCGGGATCAGGGAACCAGCCGGCGTTCACTGCGCGCGCCGTTTGGCGTCGCAGGTGTTCGTGCGCGGGGCGGAACGCCGCCCAGCCAGTCTTTTAGTCTTTCCGCGGCACACAGTGCCCCCCTCGTCGTCGACGGTCATCAAAGTGGCCACCAATCCGACGTCGGCGCTGCAAGGCAGTGTTGAAGTGCCCCCCGACAGCACTAGAAACTGATACGCACGACGCCGGATCGGCTGGCTCGGTACAGAAACTACGGAAAATCGGGGCTCCCGGGAATCAGGGATTTCCCTATGATCAGTTTGCTAGGTCAATTCGTTTCGGATTCGCGCTCGTGGCGGCGCACATCCGCATGGTCTGATGCACCCGCTGACCTCGGGGAATCGGTGCCGAGGTTTCGCGATTGCCACCTCGGGAACGATGTGGCCATGGATTGGGAATGTGCCGTCGTCGGGGGCGGGGCCGCCGGGCTGAGCGCCGCCCTCGTGTTGGGGCGGGCGAGACGTCGCACCGTCGTCATCGACGCCGACGAACAGAGCAACCGCGCCGCCAACGTCATCGGCGGAATGCTCGGCTATGACCAGCGTCCGCCGGCCGAGCTGTATGCCCAGGGGCGCCGCGAGCTGACCGCCTACCCCAGTGTCGAGTACCGCCACGGGAACGTCGTCAGCGGCCGCCCTGCCGACAACTGCTTCATCCTCGAACCTGACGACGGCGATCCGATCCTCGCCAAACGGGTTCTGCTCGCCACCGGCATGCAGTACTGCCCACCCGATCTGCCCGGCCTCGCGGAGCTGTGGGGCACCTCTGTATTCCAATGCCCGTTCTGCCACGGCTGGGAGATGCGCGACAAGCGCCTCGCCACCATGGCGGCCGGCGAAGAGGCCATGCATTCGGCGCTGATGCTGCGCGGCTGGAGCGACGACGTCGTTCTGCTCACCGACGGACGCACCGATCTCTCGCCGACCGACAAGAAGGTGCTGGAAGCCGCCAACGTCACGATCGAAGACCGCCGTGTCGTCGAATTGCTGAGTGAGGACGGACAACTCAGCGCCATCGCCTTCGCCGACGGCGACCGCTTGGCCCGCGACGGCCTGCTCGTCGAGGCCCCGCTCAAACAACGCTCACAGCTCGCCGACCAGTTGGGCGCCGCCTGCACACCCGGCCCGCTGGCCGCCGACACCATCAGCATCGACCCGATCCACCGCACGGAGGCCAGCGGCGTGTTCGCTGCGGGCGACCTGTGCAGTGAACAGCCTTACGTCGCAGGCGCGATCGCGGCGGGATCGAAGGCTGCGATGATCATCGTGCAGAGCCTGCTCGCCGACGAGTTCAGCCTGCCCTATCCGCCGATCTGACCCAGCAGCGCGTCGCACGTCACCGGCAGATCCCGAACCCTAACCCCGGTGGCGTGGTAGACCGCATTGACGACCGCAGCGGGCGAGCCGACGATACCGATCTCGCCGGCACCGCGTGAACCCATCGGATTCGAATGCGGGTCAATGTCATCGAGCCAGATCGCGTCGATGTTCGGGACGTCGGCGTGCGAGCTGATGTGGTAGGTGGCGAGGTCGCGGGTGACGACGTGACCGAACCGGTGATCGCGCACGCTCTCCTCGTGCAGCGCCATCGACAGTCCCATCGTCATTCCGCCGATCAGCTGTGATCGCAGCGTGGTCGGGTTGATCGCCCGGCCGATCGAGAACACGCCGAGCATCCGCGACATGTGGATCTCGCCGGTGTAGCGGCTCACGCGAACCTCGGCGAAGTGCGCGCCAAACGAATACATCGCATGGTCCTGGGCCTCTTCGTTTTCCGGAGCCTCAGTGAGCGTCGCGGCCCCGACCTCGGGATCGCCACCGTGGTCGTGGCGGAATTGTCGCGCTGCCGCCACGATCGCGCGGCCCCACGAGCTGATGCCCGATGATCCACCCTCCACCGACGCGGCGGGCAGTGCGGTGTCGCCGATCTGCAGCTCGACCGCGGACAGCTCACATTCGAGTGCGTCCGCCGCGATCTGTGACAACGCGGTCCAGGTGCCGGTGCCGATGTCGACGGCGCCGATCTGTACCGCATAGCGCTGCGGGGCAACACATTCGATACGGGCACTGTTGCCGGGCTGGATCATCGCCGGATACACCGCCGATGCCACACCGGTCCCGATCAGCCATTCGCCGTCGCTGCGGCTACGGGGTTTCGGATCGCGAGGTGCCCAACCGAACCGGTCGGCGCCGGTCAGCAGGCACTCGACAAGCCGGCGGTCCGACCACGGGTTGCCGGTCTCGGGGTCGACATCGGGCTCGTTGCGGATGCGCAGCTCGATCGGATCGACACCGCACTCCACAGCGAGCTCGTCCATCGCGGCCTCGAGTGCGTACGTACCCGGGCATTCGCCCGGCGCACGCATCCAGAACGGCACGGGCACATCGAGTTTCGCCAGTCGGTGTGATGTCTTGCGGTTGGTGCCGGCGTACATCATGCGCGACGGAACCGCCGTCTGCTCGGCGAACTCCTTGACCGTCGCGGTCTGCTCGACCACCTCGTGGCTGACCGCGGCGATTTTCCCGTCACGGTCCGCGCCGAGGCGGATGTGCTGGATCGTCGGCGTGCGGTATCCGACGACGTCGAACATCTGCTGGCGCGTCAACGCCAGCTTGACCGGGCGACCCGCGGCGCGTTGTGCGGCCATGACGGCGAGCGTGTTGTGCGAATGCGGTGCACCCTTGGAGCCGAATCCACCGCCGACGTGCTTGGCGATCACGCGGACCTGCTCTTTGTCCAGCCCGAACATCGTCGCCATCTGCTCACGCACCACGTGTACGCCCTGCGTCGAATCCCACAGCGTGAGACCGTCCTTGTCCCACTGAGCAATACAGGCGTGCGGCTCCATGGGGTTGTTGTGCTCGTGGGGCGTCGTGTACGTCTGATCGACGGTGATGGCCGCCTCGCGCAGCCCGGCTTCCACGTCGCCCTCGGAGGTGTCGGTGGGAAACGACGGGTTCACCTGCTCGGGCGCGTACAGCCCGGGGTGGTCACCGCGAATCTTCGTATCGTGGTCGGCGGCTTCATAGACAACCCGCACGAGACTCGCTGCATGGCGTGCTGTTTCGGCGCTCGACGCGATGACACCGCCAATGATCTGCCCGCGATAGTTCACTCGCTCGTCCTGCAGGATCGTCAGGTCACCGTCGGACGCGTCGGCAAGCCGCGGAGCGTCGAACACGGTCAACACGGCGGTGACCTCATCCAATGCCTCGGCCGCCGAGGTGTCCATCGCGGTGACGCGTCCCTTGGGGATCGTCGCTTGGACGGGGTGCACATACAGCGGTGCGTCGACGCGGTGCTCGAATGCGTAGGGGGCCGTCCCGGTGACTTTGGCCGGGCCGTCGAGGCGAGTGACGCGGGTGCCGATGGCGCGGGGTTGCAGTGCGGTCATCACTGCGCTCCGTTCGTCAGCGCGGTGAGCGTGGCGACGATGGCGCCGCGCGTCAGCTCGACCTTGAACTCGTTGCCGGGCAACGGCTCCGCCTGCTCCAGCTCGGCGTCCGCCGCTCGGCGGAAGGTGTCCTCGGTGGCGAGCGCACCGACGAGGGTCTCCTCGGCGCGACGCGCACGCCATGGCTTGTGCGCGACGCCGCCGAGCGCGATGCGGGCGCTCGTCACCGAACCGCCGTCGACGCCGAGCTCCGCGGCGACGGACGCCAACGCGAACGCGTACGACGCGCGGTCGCGGACCTTGCGGTACGTCGAACGAACGCCGGAAGGTGGCGGCGGAATCTCCACCGCGGTGATCAGCGCACCCGGCGGCAGTTCGGTGTCGCGGTCGGGGTGGTCACCGGGCAGCCGGTGAAACTCGGTCAGCGGGACACGTTGCTCACCGGAGCCGTCGACGAACACGACGGAGGCGTCGAGGGCGGCCATTGCGACGGCCATGTCCGAAGGGTGCACCGCCACACAGTGTTCGGAGGCGCCGAGGATCGCGTGGTAGCGGACGTAGCCGCCGATCGCCGAACAGCCGTCACCGGGGTTGCGCTTGTTGCACGGTGTGGTGACGTCCTGGAAGTAGACGCATCGAGTGCGCTGCAACAGGTTTCCCGCGGTGGTGGCGAGGTTGCGCAACTGACCGGACGCGGCCGACAGCAGCGCGCGGGCTAGCACCGGGTAGCGGCTACGCACGACAGGGTGCGCGGCCAGATCGCTGTTGCGGACGTCGGCGCCGACGCGCAGGGTGCCGTCGGGCAGCTGCTCGACGTCGGTGAGGGGTAGGTGGCCGACGTCGACGACGAGCGACGGCTCGAGGATGCCGAGCTTCATGTGGTCGACGAGGTTGGTGCCCCCGGCGAGGAACACGGCGTCGGGACGGTCGGCGACGGCGATGACGGCGTCCTGCACGCTGGTGGCGCGGTGGTAGTCGAAGGGGATCATCGGGCCGCCTCGCTGATGGCGGCGACGATGTTGGGGTAGGCGGCGCAGCGGCAGAGATTACCGCTCATGCGTTCGCGGATCTCGGCATCGGACAGTTCGGGCGACTGTTCGAGCTCCTCGGTGACGACGCTGGGCTGGCCGGCCTTGAACTCGTCGAGCATGCCGACGGCCGAGCAGATCTGACCCGGTGTGCAGTACCCGCACTGGAAACCGTCGTGCTCGAGAAAGGACTGGGCGACCGGGTGGAGCGCGTCGCCGTCACCGAGGCCGGACGCGGTGACGATCTCGGCGCCGTCGTGCGCGACGGCGAACGCCAGGCAGGTGGTGGCGCGGCGACCGTCGAGCAGAACCGTGCACGAACCGCACTGGCCGTGGTCGCAGCCCTTCTTGGGCGCGGTCACGCCCAGGTGTTCGCGGAGCAGGTCGAGCAGGGTGACGCGGTTGTCGACGGTCACGGCGTGCTCGGTGCCGTCGACGCACACGGTGATGTCGGTGAAGTGGGCTGACTCCATTGCACGCAGGTACCCGTGCCGGGCCTGGTGAAACGGCAGCGGGCGTCAGTCCTCGTGCGGTTTCCGCCCGAGAATCTTCTCCAGCTCGTCGGTCAAATGGTGATGGTGGTGGCGCTTGGGCCGCGAGAAGTCCAGCCCCACGTGTTCCGGACCGTAGGTCATGGCGCCGTTCTCGAGGGTGCCGACGACCATGTGCTCACAGGGCAGGCGATACATGACGCCGCCTTCGGCGTTCGTCACCCATTGAATCTCTTTCTCGTCAACACTCTCGCCGCATTCCGGGCACGTGACTGTGGTCATCGCTGGCGTCCTTCCGCTGTCTTCACGGCTGAGTCTGGTGTTGGCCGGACACCGGCGACAGTGACGAAAGGCCTCCCCAAGACGCCGAGAGTCACAAGTCAGACGGGGCCTCCGCACAATGGACGGCATGTCCCCGCAAACGTGGAACCTGGATCCGTCCGACGGCGACTTGACGATCCGCACCGGCGTCGAAGGCCGCGCGGCAAAGATGGGTCATCGCCTCACCATCGTCGTGAACACCTGGCATGCGACGGTGGGGTGGTCCGACGGCGAACCTTCCGAGGTGACACTCACCGCGGAGGTCGACTCGCTCGAGGTGCGCAGCGGCGAGGGTGGCGTGACGCCGTTGACGGGTCCGGAGAAGGCGCTCGCGCGTTCCAACGCGCTGAAAGTGCTGAATGCGAAGCGGTTTCCGCGAATCGAATTCGAAACGAGCGGTATCGAGAAGACCAGCGACGGATACCGTCTGACCGGCACGCTGCAGATCAACGGAAAGACACGCGACCAGGTCGTCGACCTGACTGTGCAGGACGTCGACGATGTGTGGCGCATGTCATCCGAATCCGAAGTGCGGCACTCCGACTTCGGCCTCAAGCCGTACTCCATGCTGATGGGCTCGATGAAGGTCGCCGACGCTGTGACCGTCGCATTCACCGCGAAACGAAATAGCCGGTAACCTGGCGCACTGAGGAAATCGCCTGTGCTGCTGCGACATCGGAGTCGCCGGCGATACCCGCTGCGGGGAGCGGGTTACGTAAGACGGCGTTGCGGGAACACCACTGGTTGCTGCGCTGTGTCGAGAAGAGAAAGGATGGCATGTGAGCTCCCCGAAGGGCGGTTCCCGTCTGGGCACGCGATTCGGGCCGTATGAGCTGAAGTCTCTGATCGGCGTCGGCGGCATGGGCGAGGTGTACCGCGCGTGGGACACCGCAAAGGAACGGACCGTGGCCATCAAGCTGCTACGTCCGGATATGGCGGCAGATCCCAACTTTCAGGAACGCTTCCGACGCGAGTCCCGCGTCGCGGCGCGCCTGCAGGAACCGCACGTCATCCCCGTTCACGACTTCGGCGACATCGACGGTGTGCTGTACATCGACATGCGCCTGGTCGAAGGCGCGAGCCTCAAGGAGTTGTTGCGGACCAACGGCCCGTTGCCGACGACGCGCGCGGTGTCGATCATCACGCAGGTGGCGTCCGCGCTGGACGCCGCCCACTCGAACGGTCTGGTGCACCGCGACATCAAGCCCGAGAACGTGCTGCTGACCCACGACGACTTCGTCTATCTCGTTGACTTCGGCATCGCCCACGGTGGCGGCGAAGCGACGGTGACCAAGACCGGCCTGGTGATCGGGTCATGTGCGTACATGGCGCCCGAACGCATCAGCGGCGAGCGTGGCGGCCCGGCCTCCGACATCTACTCGCTGACCTGCCTGCTTTATGAATGCCTGACCGGTCGTGCGCCGTACGACTCCGGCGATCTGCGCGAGATCATGGGCGCCCACCTGTTCTCGCCGCCGCCGCGGCCGAGCATCATGCGGCGTGGGATCAGCCGGGCGTTCGACGAGGTCATCGAGCGCGGTATGGCGAAGAAGCCGACGGACCGGTTCGCGAGGGCCGGCGAGCTCGCCAGGGCCGCAGCGGCCGCCACCGAGCAGGCGCCACTCACCACCCCGATCGCGCCGCCTCCGCCGCCGGCGCCCTCGACACGCCAGTTCTCGGCCGTCGACCCGAACCCGGTGAGCACCCGGTATCAGGCCGCGTACGCGCCGCTGCCGCCGCCACCGGCGAACCGCAAGCGCTTCACCCCGACGCAGATCGGCCTGGTAGCCGCGACGATCGCGCTGTTCACGGTGGCGATGGTGCTCGCCATCGTCCTGGCATTCAGCAACAACGACGGTGGATCGGCGCCGCAGACGCGGTTGGCCGCGCCGCCGTCGACGACGACCGAGACGACGGCCCCGTCCACGACGGAGACGACTCCGCCGACCACCACGACCACGACGAGCCCGACCCCGACCACCAGCGGACCGCCGATCCCCGGCGTCTCGGGCACCGATTCGCAGGGGTTCATCGGGCACACCACGCGGTGTGAAGAGGGCAGCACGCCGGTCGCGGCGATCCGCACGTCGCAGTCGCTGGCGGTGATCTGCGAGAGCGGGCAGGGCACATACCAGTACCGCGGCGAGCGGCTGCGCGACGGCGCGAACGTCCAGCTCAACGCGCAGCGGATGGGCGGCGGGTTCGTGGCCACCAATCCCGCCGACGGCGCCCGGTACGACGTGCAGCCAGGACTGCTGACGATCTCGAGCAACGGCAAGGTGGACTCGGCCGAACCGGCGCTGGAGTACGGCTCCGCAGCCCGCTAGCCAGGCGGCGATTTGGGTGCGCTATTGATCGCTAAGCGACCATTTGTGCACACAAACCGCGCCAGGTCGGCTACGGTTCGGCCAGGGAACGTCGCAGATCGGGGAGCCTCATGGACAACCGCAAGTACTCCCGAGAGAGCCAACAGGCTCGCAAACAGGAAATCGAACAGGACGCCCGCCGGCTCCGGGAGTTCGAAACCTTCTCCAAATTCTCCGACAGCGACCTCAAACGCCTGGTCGAAGCGGCCCATCGCACATCTACCTCAGGGCCGTGGCCGCTGATTCAGGAAAAGACCCCGTCGGATGCCTGCTACATCCTGCTCGACGGCGAGGTCGGCGTGTACGTCGGTCACAACCGCATCGCCGTCGTCGGCCCCGGCGAGGTGATCGGCGAGTCGGTGCTGCGTCGCGGTTCGCTGCGCAACGCGACCGTGACGACCACGGGACGCGCCGAGGTACTGCATATCAACCGCGACGACCTCGCCCGCCTGGTCGATGAGATGCCGGCGCTGCGCAAGGCCATGGACGAGACCGTCGCCCGTCACGCTCCGCAAGCCGCCGCTGAACAGAGCTGACCGAACCTAACCTCCCTGATGGTTTGACGCGAGTGTCAACCCGGGTACGCCGCGTCTATGGAACGGCTCAGTGCGTTCGATGCGACGATGCTCTACAGCGAATCATCCAGTGTCCCACTGAATGTCTGTTCCATCGCCTGTCTTGACACGTCGACCGTTCCCGGTGGCTACGACTTCGAGCGAGCCCGCGACCATCTGGCCACGCGGTTGAAGGCACTGCCTGAACTACGGGCAAAGCTCGCCAACAGTCAGCTCAACCTCGATCATCCGGTGTGGGTCGACGATGACGATCTGGACCTCGAATACCACCTGCACCGCATCGGCCTACCCGCACCGGGCGGGCGCAACGAATTGGTCGACGTTTGCTCACGCATCGCGGCCGCACCGCTCGACCGCAGCAAGCCGCTGTGGGAGATGTGGGTGATCGAAGGCATCTCCGAAACCGACCCCTTCAGCGGCGGCGATGTCGCACTGCTGATCAAGGTGCACCACGCCGCCGTGGACGGGGTGTCGGCGGCCAACCTGATCAGCACGCTGTGCGATCTCGAACCCGACAGCGCCCCGCCCGAGCCCGTCGAGGGTTTCGGCGGCGCGAGGCCCTTCGAGATCGCCGCCGGCGGTCTGGTGCGCGCGTTCATGCGTCCGCTGCAGCTGACCCGTGCGGTGCCCGCGACGATGCAGACACTCGTCAGCACCATCACCCGCGCACGCAGCGGCAACGCGATGGCGGCCCCGTTCTCGGCACCGGCGACGGTGTTCAACGCCGAGATCACCTCCGACCGCACGATCGCCGTGGCGCAGCTCGAGCTCGACGACGTCAAGAAGGTGAAGAACGCGTTCGACGTCAAGGTCAACGACGTGGTGATGGCGCTGTGCGCCGGCGCGCTGCGTGAATACCTTCTCAAGCGCGGCGAGCTGCCGGACAAGCCGCTGATCGCGGTCGTCCCGGCGTCGGTACACGACAAGTCCGACCGGCCCGGCCGCAACCAGCTCTCGGGCTTCTTCAACAACCTGCAGACCCACATCGAGGATCCCGCCGAACGCCTCCGCACCATTGCCGAATCCAGCTCTCGCGCAAAGGCCCACAGCGCCGACATCGCTCCCACGCTGCTCGCGGACGTGACCCAGGCGCTGCCACCGGCACTGTTCGGTATGGCAATGGACGTGCTGTCCCGCACGCCGCTCAAGCGCACGCCGATCCACAACGTGGTGATCTCGAATGTGGCTGGGCCGCAGGACAAGCTGTACGCGATGGGCGCCGAGATGAAGGCGCTGTATCCGCTGGGGCCGATCTTCCACGGCTCGGGGCTGAACATCACGGTGATGTCGTTGGGCGGCAAACTCAACGTCGGGATCATCTCGTGCCGGAAGCTGGTCAACGACCTTTGGGATCTTGCCGACCGCTTCGAGACCGCGCTCGACGAGTTACTGGCTGTCTGCTGAGCGCTTCACCGGCTTGATCAACCACAGCGCCAGGATGATCGCCGCGATCGGACCGACGGCCATGACCAGGCTCAACGTGTGGATCGCGTCGACGGCGTTGTGTGGCGCCTGCTCGACCACCAGCCGCGCCTGCTCGGGGTTCACCAGCTGCGCGCCGTGACCACCGTGCACGGTCAGCAGCGCCTCCCGCGTCTCGGCGCGCGTGATCCCCGAGTGAGACAGGTCGTGCGCGCTGTCGGTGAGGAACAGGTTGATGCCCACGAGCGCGAAAAGCGCGGGCCCCAGCGAATATCCGCCCTCGTTGACCGCGCTCTTCACCGCCGACACCGCGCCGCCGAGATCGTCGGGCGCACTGCTCATCATGATCGTGGCTTGCGGCGTCGTGACCAGAGCCCCGCCGACGACGATCAGCGCGGTGGTGACGAACACCGTCGTGCGTGTCGTGTCCAGGTCGTAGAACCGCATCGTCAGCAGCCCGCTGAGCATGACCGTCAGCCCGGTGACCATCACGGCGCGCGGACTGAACCGGTTCGCGGCGGGTCCGGCGGAGGTCGCGGCGACGGCGGCCAACGCGGTGGCGGGGATCAGCAGCAGGCCGAACAGCTCGTGCGACTCCTTGCGGATCGTGACGAGGTAGAACGACAGCAGCACCATCGATCCGCCGAGTACGACGTTGAACATCACCCCGGCGGTGACCGCCGCGTTGAACCGGCCCGTCCGGAACACCCGCATGTCGAGCGCGGGATCGGTCGTGCGCAATTCCTGTGCGACGAAGGCGCATCCGGCCAGCAGCCCGATGCCGATCGCGACCAGGCCGACGGCGTTGATGCCGGTCTCGATGCGCGAGACGCCGAAGATCAGCCCCAGCAGCGCGACGGCGAACAACGCCATCCCGACCACGTCGAGTCGACGCACCGCGCGCACCGTCTCCGGCACGAACCGCCACGTGACGAGCAAGCCCACCGCACCGACGATCGGAACGACGAAAAAGCAGGCGCGCCAACCGATCGCGTGCCCCAGCATTCCGCTGATAGCCGGCATCGGGGTGGCGACGGCGTAGCCCACGCCGAAGTAGGCGGCGATCGCCGCGGCCCGCCGTCCCGGCGCGAACACCGCGTTGGTGATCGCGAGCGAGAGGCCGATCAAGAACGCCGACATCACGCCCGCGCCCGCTCGCGCGATGATCAGCACCACCGGCACGGGCGACACGGCGGCGAGCAGGCTGAATGCGGTGGCGCCGGCCATCCCGAGCAGGTACATGCGGCGCATGCCGTACAGGTCGCCCAGCGCGCCGGCGCTCAGGACGGCGGCAGCCATGGTGAGCGTGGCCAGGCTGGCGACGAACGTGGACGTGGTTCCGCTGATTCCCAGGCCGGTCGAGATGAGTTGCAGGTTGGCCGAGAAGGTGGTCGGGTCGCCGATCGCGATGGCATAGCCGAGGCCCATCGCGATCACGGTCATGACAGCGGCGAGCCCCGATACCTGACGCTGCTCGGCGTCGACACGAGTACCGTCCGGCACGCGCGGGATGTTACCGGCGGAGGAGCGCCACCATCGCCTCTTTCGAGGGGACCGTCGCGGCGGTCAGCGCGATGGTGTGCCGCCCGACGGGTACCTGAACCACCGGGCCGGTCGGTTCGCCGTCGAGCAACACCGCGATATCAGGGGGAAGCGCAGCCAGTTCGACGCGGGCGACTGTGTCGGTCGAGACGTCGATGGTCGAGGTGTCCAGTGACGCAAGCCCGGCCCTGGCCACGTCGACGGTGATGCCCGCGACGCCGCTGAGTTTCAGCGTCAAGAAAGGTATCGGTTCGACGGCTGCGCCGGTGCGCCACAGCAGTTCGGTGTACAGGCCGGGGGATAGGTCGAGGTCGGGTTCCACGCCCCGATGACGCCGGATCGTCCGGGTGGGGTCGGGGCGCGCGTACGAGCGCGCGTCGACCGATGCGACCGCGCCACGCCGGCCCGCAAGGCCGGCGTCGGCCGTGACGTCCGAGAGCCACCAAATGTGTTGTGGGCCAAGGCCGAGGTCCGGTCGCACGAGTTCCGGATACCAGGAGTAGGTGATGTGTCCCGGGTCGGGTTGGCGGAGCCCGGTGCCCATGTGGGCGATCGGATCGTCGAACTCGTCGTCGAGCACCCAGGTGATGTGGTCCTCGAAGGGGTAGACGGTGAACCGGTAGCGGTAGCCCAGCCGGTCCAGCTCGAGCACCTGTGACAACACGGAGGTGATCGGGACGAGCTGGTCGAGCACGCCGTGAGCGATGACGAAGGGAAGCCATCGGGCGTTGGGTAGCAGCTCCCAGGTGTCGCCCGCGCGGGCGCAGTGGGAGTTCGGGTCGAGGTTTCCCGGGACGTCGACATTGGGCAGAAGTCGTACGCCACAGACCGGAGGACCGGCCAATACGACGGCTTGTGCAAAAACCTCCGGGTAGGTCAGCCCCAGTTTGTACGCCGCGTAGCCGCCCATGGAGTAGCCGGATACCACCGTGCGGTTGGGATCGGTGCCGAGCTGTTCGGCGACCCGTGCCCATACCTCCCACACGTCGAGTTCGCCTTCGTCGAAGTACCAGCACGACGGTCCACGGGCCAGCGGAGTCACCACCACCGATTCGCGGTCTTCGCAGACCTGATGGAGCAGTCGCGGGTCGATGGCCGCGAACTGGTTCTGCCCCAACGCAAGTGAGTGCAGCAGCAGCGTCAGCGGTAGCACGCGGCCGGATGTATAAGTGGAGGGCAGGCACACCGAGTATGGCTGCACACGGCCCAGGAACTGCGGGTCGGTACTGAAGATGTTCGTTTTCGCCACACCCTGGCCCAGCTCGATCGACGAGACGTACCACCGGGTGGACGGGCCGCACACGATCGGCTCGTCGGTGGTGACGCGATCGGCGAGTCGGTCCCACGCGATGGGCATGGAGAACTCGGTGACGTCGCCGTCGCTGAGCGCGGCGGCTTGCGCCTGATCGGACCAGAAGTTCAGGTGCGCCTTCTCTTGCTGGTGATTGCGGAAGGCGACGTTGTAGACGTTCGGCTGGCCGGGCCGCGCACCGCGAGTGGCGGGGACGTCGGCGAACGTGTCGCCCGTGTCGTCGGCCAACCCGGCGGCCAGGCGCACGGTCCAGGTGCCTTCGGGATCGACCAGACTCCGTGGCACCTTGGCGAGGAAGGACCGGGACTGCATGTCGACGGCGTGTTCGACGGGTGTCGACGACTGCGTGGTGAGGTCCATCAGCCGCGCGCCTTTGCCCGAGATGGTCAGGGCGGTGTCGATACCGGCCGAGGTGACTCCGGCCTTCGCGGGCCACTTGTTGGTGGGCGCTGCGACGCGGTCGGTGTCGAAGGTGAACAGCGCTATGGGGATTGACGCGTCGAGCAGGGTGTTCCAGTCGACGCGCCACCATGTGTGCGTGTCGGTGAGCCCGATCGCGACGCGGAAGATGTCGGCGCCGTTGCGGGCCGCGGGCCCGTCGGGGTAGACGTAGGTGCCGCGCGGGGGCACCAGTCCACCGGTCGGGATGTCGACGAGCAGACCGGTCGCACCGTGGTCGTCGTAAAGGAAATCGGTCCAGAAGAACGCGCCGTCGGCGTAGCGGCCGGTGCCGCAGGTACGGGGGAAGTCTTCGCCGAATGGCCAGCCGTCCGGTGCGGGGAGTTTCGGTTCAGGCCGCAGGGCCGCGACCGGCACACCCTCGGGCATGCCGTTGATGACTTTGAGGTCCGGTGGCGGACCGGCATCCGGCGGTTTGACGGCCTTCAAGAGGGATTCGGCTGCGCGGACTCCGATGCGAACGGGTAGCAGCGCCAGGTCGATGAGGGACATGGCCCCAACGTAGGAGCAGTGCGGTGTCCCGCGGGGATTTACGGCGGCACTCTCAGCAAGGCGCCTCGATCTGGAAGGGCATCGTGCGGGTCTGGCCCGGATGGGCCCGGTCAGTGCCGACGACGGTGCCGGAAATGGTGTACACGTTGCCCTGCGTCGTGGCGTCGGCCTTACCGGCCTCGCCGCCGGCGGCGCCATCGATCTCGTTGATGTTCTCGATGTTGACGGTGCGGACAATCGGCTTCGCGCCGCCGAGTTCCAGGAAGATCTGGGCCCTGCCCGGCTTCGCCTTCGCGTCGATCATCATGGACCACTCCTGCTGCGTGCAGTCGACGCTCTGAGTGTTCAGCGTGGTTCCGTCGATGGTGATTCGGCCGGATTGTGCCGGTTCTTCCGACGGTGTCGGACCGGTCAGGCCGCACCCCGAGAGCACGGCGGCTGCCGCCACTAAAGCCGAACGAGACTTGATCCCCATCGCATACCTCCACCCCTGACCTGGGAGGCTACCCCGGTCGCCGGCGTCGTAGGTCGTTCATGGACCGTTTTGCGGGGAAGCGCCCAGGGTAAATGAGCCGCATGTCAGGCAGTCCGGCGACATCATGAGCTTCAAGGGCGCCGTCAACGGGGCCACTGACAGCCGTACCGTCCGAGTGATCGCACGTGCCGGCTATCCGGTCAGTGGGCTGCTGCATCTGCTCATTGCGTACATGATCGGACGTATCGCGTTGGGCCGAAGTGGCGAGGCCGACCAGACGGGTGCGTTGGCGACGCTCGCCGCACAGGGCGGGGGCGTGCTGTCGCTGTGGGTCGTCGCCGTCGGGCTATTCGCTCTTGCAATGTGGAGGCTCGCCGAAACGGTGCTGGGTCTTCATCCGGGTGAATGCACCTACGCCGACAAACGCCACTCGCCGGTTGTCAACAGGCTGAAGGCCTTTGGCTTGGCAATTGTCTACATCGCGATCGCCGTCACCGCCATTCAGTTCGCCCTCGGCGCGGGTCGACGCGGAAGCGAGCGAGCTGCGGGGCTCAGCGCGAGGCTCATGCAGTCCGACGGCGGCCGGGTGATTCTGGTCGTCACCGGTCTGGCGATTGCCGCGATCGGCGGATACATCGTCTACAAGGGTGCCTCGCGCAAGTTCCTCGAGGACCTCACGGTGCCGGGTGGACGCCTCATCACCGCGTTGGGGATTTGCGGTCACGTCGCCGAAGGCGTCGTGCTGTTTGCCGCCGGCGTCTCCGTGATAGGGGCGACGTACCTGAGCGATCCAGCCAGAGCGACGGGCCTCGACGGCGCGGTGAAGGCCATGGCTCGCAACGACTTGGGCTCAGCGATCTTGATCGCTGCGGCAACAGGTTTCGCGGCCTACGGCTTTTACAGCTTCGCGTTGGCCCGCTACTCCCGGATGTGACGTTTCCGGTTGTGCACGTCGAGGTATCCGAGCGGAAGTCGAGCCCGAGGAGGAACAACGTGAGCGCAGCGGACAAGGCAAGGAACAAGGTCGACAACCTCGCCGGCAAAGCGAAGGAAACCGTCGGCAACCTGACCGGCGACGCGCGCACCCGCGACGAGGGCCGCAGTGACCAGGCGGTCGCCAACTTCCGCGACGCGGGCGAGAAGATCAAGGACGCCTTCAAGAAGTAGCACCCGGGTTCAGTCGTAGATGATTGCCAGTCCTCGGCGCCGGAGGTCTTCAAGGCCGTCCAGCATGCCCTGAAGCTGCTCGGGTGTGTGTCCCACCCAATCGGCGATCTCGCCGACGATCTTCACCGGTTCGCGGGTGCGATAGGACCGTGTCGGGTTGCCGGGCAGCTTCTTGTCGGTGACGTTGGGGTCGTCCTCGACCTCGCCCAGTGGCTCGACGATGTAGATGCGTCCGCGTCCCTCGCCTGCTGCCAGCTCGGCGCCCCAGGTGGCGGCGTCCAGCGTCTGCGTGATGTAGACGTGGTTGGAGATGCGCCCGTCTTCGAAGTTCGACGGGCGCCCGGGCACCAGCAGATCACCCACGGCGAGGTCGGCCTTGGTGCCGTGAAAATAGGCACCAGACTCGTGGACTTCGAACGGTTTTGGCGGGTTCGACACACTGCTCCTTCGTCCGTTGCGTGCGTGGCCGGACGATTGTGCAGCAGGTCAGGGGCCTTGCCGCAAGCCCCACCCCCTGACGTAAAGTGAGAATGGGCCGACGTTCGCAGGCCTACTTGCCGGAAATCTTCTTCGCAGCGTCGGCGTCGTCGATGACAGCCAAACCCTCGTGGTCTTGGGTCGAAGGGCTTCGGGGGGCGGGGTAGGTCTCGTGGCGGTAGGGCCGGTCGGAATTCAGTTCCCACGGAAACGGCATACGCTCTCCATCGGCGTCGGCAATAGCCGAAGACGCTACGGAACATTCGGCGGAGCCGGGTAACTATCCGGTACGGGATGTATTGCGATTGAAGAACTTGAATTCTTCTGGCGTGCTGTTTATTCGGGCTTCTCGAAGTGTTGGTAGTCCTTCGGGTCTTCCCAATCGCCGCCCCATGTCCATCCGCGGTCGGTGAAAATCTTGACCGCGGCGTCGCCGTCGTGCAGCAGGCCCGGATCGATGCGGGTGCGGTCGAGATAGGCTCCGGCGGTAGCGGGCTCGAGGTCACCGCTGTCGGCGATGTACGGGTTGATGAGCGGATTGATGTCGATGGCACGGCCGTAGGCGTGGAAGGACCAGTTGCCCGACCCGGGGATGCCGCGGCAGCTGAACGCCGACGTGTTGTTGTCGCGCATCGACAGTTCGTCTTCGGCGCCCGGGTAGTGATCGGGCGTCTGCATCTTCTCGATCGGGTAGCGCGCTTCGCGCAGCTGCTCGAAGATCTCGATGACCTCGGGCACCAGGTCCTCGTGTACGACCAGCTCGCCGCGACGGGTCTGCGAATCCATTCCGAGGAAGTCGATTTCGATGCGCCGTAGCCGCTCTGGAGCCACGGGACAACCGGGACGCCAACTTTCACCAAGGTCGGCGGCGGTGACGGGAGAGACTCCGGTAGGCGCTGAAGTGGTGGGGGACACACCCGAGCAGC